>CAVEPA010000006.1:0-142573 GCA_963617485.1 bacterium
TCCAGTTGGGAACAATGTCGCTGGTAGCGTCCAGGAACAAAGCTGCAATCTGGTTCAACACCTGGCCCTTGAAAGGAATGCCTTTAGGCAGGATGACATCGAAAGCCGAGATGCGGTCGGTAGCGACCATAACCATCAAATCGTCGTTGATGTTGTAGACATCGCGCACTTTGCCGTGATACACTGACTTTTGTCCTTCGAATGAGAATTCGGTTTTGGTGACTGCTTTCATAATGATGATATGTTTGATTTGTTATTCTTCTTGTCCTTTGGCGGCATCGTAAGCCTCAACGATGCGCTGCACCAGCTTGTGACGCACGATGTCGCGCTTGTCGAAAGAAATTTGGCTGATACCCTTGATGTCGCGCAGAATGTTCATGGCCTGCACCAGGCCCGAGCGGGTGGTGGAAGGAAGGTCTATCTGCGTGAGGTCGCCCGTGATAATCATTTTGGTGTTCATGCCCATGCGCGTTAGGAACATCTTCAGCTGCGCGGTGGTGGTGTTTTGGGCTTCGTCCAGAATAACCACAGCATCGCTCAAGGTGCGGCCGCGCATAAAGGCCAGCGGTGCAATCTGTATCTGGCGGTTGTCCATATATTCACGCAGCTTGGCGCCTGGAATCATATCTTCCAGCGCATCGTAGAGCGGTTGCAAGTAAGGGTCGATCTTGTCCTTCATATCGCCGGGCAGGAAACCGAGCTTTTCTCCAGCCTCGACAGCGGGACGGCTCAAGATAATCTTCTTGACCTCCTTGTTCTTGAACGCACGCACCGCCAGCGCGATGGCCGTATAGGTCTTGCCCGTGCCGGCCGGACCGGTGGCAAACAACAGGTCGTTGTCGTTGTAGGCCTTGACCAGACGCTGCTGGTTTACCGTCTTGGCCAGAATAGGCTTGCCCGACAGCCCGAAAAGTACCAGGTTGTCCTGCTTAACTTCGACAGGCTTCTTGCCTTGTACGATATCGGTGATATTGCTTTCGCTCAGCTGGTTGAACTCGTTGGCATACACCTGCATGGCCTTGATGGCCTCCTCGAAACGTCTCATCTCGTCTTCCTCGCCCAAGAACTTGATCATATTGCCCCGGGCGATGATTCTGAGCTTGGGGAACAAGGTTTTGAGCAGCTGGATATGACTGTTGTTGACCCCACAGAACAAGACGGGATCCACTTCGTCAATGATGAAAAGACGTTCTATCATAAGGGCTTAGATACTATGCCTGACAAGGGTGCTTACCAAAACGCAAAAGTACAATTAAAATCCTTAACTTTGCAGCCGAATTCAGACAATCTTACAGCATGCCTCGCTATTTTCTCGATTTCTCCTACGACGGCGGTGCCTATCACGGTTGGCAAATACAACCCAACAACATGACGGTGCAGCAGCTTATGACAGAGCGCCTTGCCTTGGTCTTCGGCCCGGGCTTTGCCCTGACGGGAGCGGGACGGACCGATGCTGGGGTGCATGCTTCGCAGATGGTAGCCCATTTCGATGTGGAACGGCCCATTGCCGACATCACATCCATGATGGCCAAGATGAATTCCCTTTTTCCCGACGACATTGCGGTGCGCGAGCTTTACCAAGTGCGCCCCGATGCTCATGCGCGTTTCGATGCCTTGTCGCGTCGGTATCAGTATCATTTCTGTCTGAAAAAGAATCCCTATAAACGACAGTACAGTGCCCGTCTGTATTCCCTTCCCGATGTGGAGGCCATGAACCGGGCCGCCGCCCTGCTGTTCGAGTACAGTGATTTCAGCAGCTTCAGCAAAGTGCATACCGATGTCAAGACCAACAATTGCCGCATTATGGAAGCACAGTGGCAACAGACCGGCGACGAATTGATATTCAGCATCAAGGCCGACCGTTTTCTGCGCAATATGGTACGCGCCATTGTGGGTACCATGCTCGAAGTGGGCCGTCATAAGATGAGTCTTGAAGATTTTCGCGCCGTCATCGAAAAAAAAGACCGTTGTGCTGCCGGGACTTCCGCGCCGCCCCAAGGCCTGTTCCTGGTGGCCGTAGACTATCCCGATGATATCAGAGTGTAAAGAAGAAAAATTATGTGGTTGCTGTGTACGGTGGCTTCTGCCCTGTTTTTGGGCGGTTATGAGGTGTTCAAGAAAATGTCGGTGCGTAACAATTCCGTGCTGACGGTGCTTTTCCTGACTTGTATCTGTTGTACGCTGGTGTTTCTGCCGGCCTTTGTTTTATCGCGACTCTGCCCCGAAATGATGGCGGGTTCGCTCCTGTATGTGGGTCAGTTGCATGGCACCGAGCATCTGTATGTGCTGCTCAAATCGTGTATCGTGCTGCTTTCCTGGACGCTGGCCTATTACGCCATCAAAGGTCTGCCCATCACCATAGCCGCGCCCATCAAGGCAACGCAGCCCATGTTTGTTCTTCTGGGTGCCTTCATCGTGTTCGGCGAAAGGATGAACGTCTGGCAATGGGCGGGTGCCATTATCGCGCTTACCTGTCTGGTGTTCTATTCGCGGGTGGGTGAGAAGGAAGGCATCTCCTTCGTACACAACAAATGGATTTGGTGCCTGATTGCCGCCATTCTCACCGGTGCAATCAGTGGCCTCTACGACAAATACATGATGCGCCGCTTCGACCGTATGGCCGTGCAGTTCTGGTACACAGCCTACCAGATTTTCCTGATGATTCCCATCATGCTGGTGTATATGCACAACGAGCGCAAGCACACGCCTTCCGGCGATGGCATTGCCTGTCTGGGCGGTTTCAAATGGCGTTGGAGCATCGTGTTGCTCTCGCTCTTTCTCTGTGCTTCCGACTTTCTGTACTTCTATGCCCTGAGCATTCCCGATTCGCTTATTTCGGTAGTGTCGCCCATTCGCCGTTCGGGCGTGATTGTACCCTTCCTGGCCGGTGCCATCTTCCTTAAAGAAAAGAATATCAAGGAAAAAGCCCTCTTGCTGCTCGGAGTCCTTATCGGCATACTCTGCCTCTATTTCGGCTCTCTATGAAGCTTGCGATAGGATGAGGGCGTGATGCCGCAAGTGTCGGTGAAGTAGCGACGGAAACTGCTGATGGAGTTGAATCCCGATTTTTCGGCCACACTCTCAAGAGGCAAAGTCGTGGAGGCAAGCAGTTCTTTCGATTTTTCCACGCGCCATCCGTTCACATACTCATAAAAATTGGTGTGCATCTCGTAGTTGAGAAAATGAGAGGCATACGTCCTGTTGGTGCCCAATGCTTTGGCCAAATCGCCTATGGTAAGCTTCGGGTCGAGGTAAATCTCCTTGTCACGGAAAAGCCGTTCCAGATCAGCCGCAAAACCCTGGTCTTTTGAGGATAGCGCCTTGCTTTTGTCTTCGGAACTCAGCTTCTTGAGCGCATCCAGCATATCGTCCTGACGATAAGAAAAATAACAGATAAGGCCGAAAAGCACCATCATGCCTACATTATACAGCGCCACCGCGTAGGGAACGCCGCTGAGCGAGGCCCAAACCCAAATGCTGATGATGGCTGCATAACAATAGAGAATGTATTTGAGCCAGTAGAGCGACAAACCATCGTCCGAGAAATTGTTTTTCAGCAACTGGTTATAGCGCCGCGTGGCGATGGAGCCGTACACGATGATGCCAATGGAGTAGAGTATGCTGAAAATCATCATAAACCGATAGATGCGCTCGTCGTTCAGCGTCCAGTAGCTGACGAAGCCCGCACCGTAAACCAGCGCATTTGCTGCCAGCAGCCCGGCAATTTTTCTTTCTGGCTCTACCATACGGCGAACAAGCAGCAGCGCCGCCGGTATGACGGTCATTTCCAGTATGTCGGTAAGGGGTGAGGTCAGAAGGGGAAAACCATCCCTGTGTTGGATGAAAAGGAAATACACGAGTTCAAAGGCGCTGATGGCAAGCAGATACGCCATAAAGACAAATACGGCCTTCTGAAGGCTGTGCGTCCTTCCCTTGAAATACATGAAGCCCGTACAGATTATCTGTGCCGAGAAAAGCATCCCAAAGCTGAAATCGCAGAGATATTCAGATATCGTTTGTGTCATAGTGAAACTCGCAAAAAGCAGAACATAAAATTCGTAAAAGCGGAGCAAAGATAGCGAATTGCGTCCGAGAGAAGCTTGTGTCAATCTGTAAAAAATCTCTCAATGAGTACATAATTTCATCGGAAAAGTATAATTGTTGCGCTGAAGTTGTGAGGTTATGCGCCAAATTTTAATTTTGTAAAAATCATTAACATTTGCCACTATGAACGCAACCCGAGCCTTTACGCTACTAGCAGCCCTTGCTTTGTTTTTTGCCGCTTGTCAGCCGGAAGATTTTCCTACAAACGTCAAGCCGGAACCTACCCCAACGCCTTCCGGCAAAACCTGGTCTGTGTCCGGCAGCGTGCAGAAAGGCCCCTTTACGCAAGGAACGTCTATTACCATACAAGCACTGGACTCGCTGCTCAACCCTACGGGCAGCCAGTACCAGACCAAGACCACGGACGATGCCGGTAGTTTCGAAATCGCCAGCCAGATAGAAAGCCGTTATGTGGAGATTATCGCCATGGGCTATTACTTCAACGAGATTGACGGCAAAGTATCATCTTCTACCATTACGCTACGCTCCATCTCGGATCTTGCAGAAGAAGGAAAGACCAACGTCAACTTGCTCACCACACTGGAGTCTGACCGGGTGCGTGCACTCGTCAAAACCGGCAAGAGCATCGCCGAGGCTAGAATCCAAGCGGAGAATGAGATTTTTGGCATACTGAACCTGCCTCTCAACGCTTCCTCCCTGGCCAATTTCGACAAGATGGACATTACCGGGGCTGCGGTTGCCGATGCTATATTGCTTGCCGTTTCGGCCTCACTGCAGGCGGGAAGAACGGTGGGTGAACTATCGGAACTCCTCAGCAAGATAGCTTCGGACATCGCTTCTTCGGGGAAACTTATAACGACCAATCTGCGGGACAAGATTACCGAAGGTTGCATGAAGGTTAACGCCGACAAGGTACGCGAGAATCTGAAGAAGCGTTACGCCGATTTGGGCAAGAGCGATTTCACCATCCCGCCTTTTGAGGATTATCTCGATGTGAACGGCAACGGTGTCATCGACCGCGAAGACAGCTGGATTATTCTGGGGCAGAACGATTTCGTCATTTCCGACAAGGGCGGCTCTTTCGAAGTGGCACTTCAACATAACAAGGCTATCGAGGTTATCGTGGAAGAAACTTGGGTCCGCAAGGTTGATACCAAGGCTTATTTGGAAGACGATGTGCTGCATTTCGAGGTCGACCCCAACGATAGTGTGGACGCGCGTCATGCCGTGATTTATATCAAGGACGCTGAAAGTTCCTACAAAGAGAAAGTCACGCTTACGCAGAAGCAAAAAGATGCGCTCACGCTTGTCCGGACAAGTGTTGAGCTCGAAAAAGAGGGTGGAACTTTCGATGTGGCGTACAACCACAACGCCGATGTGAGTGTGACGATGGATGTCGACTGGATCCGCTCCGTCGCTACCAAGGCCTTTGTCACCTCTACCACCTCGTTTGCTGCCGATGCCAATCCGCAAACTACCACCCGAACGGGACATATCACCTTCACGCTTGGCCAGCTCAGCGAAACGCTTACCGTCTATCAGAAGGGCGGGCGCACGCTGGTGCTCAGCGACAAGGAAATAAACATCGGAGCGGCGGGTGGCAATATCTCGCTGCAAGTAACAGCCAATGTGTATTTCGACATCATCGGTCCCGATGCCGGGTGGATAGAGGCCGTCGCCGGCAGCACTACTGAGTCGATGGTTACGCACACTTATACCTACAAGGTGGCCGAGAACCTTACCGGTTCGGACAGAACGGCTAGCATCACTTTCAAAGACACGGAGAGCGAGCTTAGCGAAACGGTTGTCATCAAGCAGGCCCAAAACGATGTGCTTTCCGGCGACAAGGCCGACTACAGAGTTTCCTTCGAGGGCGGTACGCTGGAGATACCGGTAAGCACGAACTTGAACTACACGCCTTCCATCGAGCAGGAGGGAAATTGGCTGACAATTGTTAAGACGAAGGCGGTGCGGACTGAAACCCTTGTCTTGGAAGCCGCAAAGAACGAAAGCATTTCTCCGCGAACGGCGGTTCTAAAGCTGGTGAGCGAGAAACAGACACTCTCGTTTACCATCGTTCAGGGCGCTAACGCCGAGCAGGTGACCGTCACCGTCACGACTCCGGGCACGCTCACGCAGCAGATGTCCGAGGCGGATTTGCACAAGGTGCTGAATCTTAAGATAGTCGGCACGCTCAATGACACTGACTTGGCTGTGCTCGAAGGCGGCACCTGGGTAGGGCAGGGCGTATATGTCGGCAGCGATCCGGCACACTTCGAATGCGACTGAGTAGTCGAGACGCTCGACCTGTCGGAGATGAAGACCGAATCTTCGGTCATCGGGAAGAACAGGAATTTCTTCTGCTGCGTGCCTAGCCTTATGAAAGTTGTGATGCCGCTCGAAGTGGAGACCATAGAAGAGGCCTGCTTTAACAAGTGCATCAATCTCAAGGAGATAGACTGGGGGACTGGCTCGTCCGTCAGCAAAATCTGCGGAAGGCTCTATGTGAATCCTGTGATAGGTCTAAGCAACCAGGGCTATTACGGCGCATTCAAGGACTGCATCTCGCTCGAAAGCGTCACGCTGCCTGAGAGCCTTACCGACTTCCAGGCGGGGGCTTTCCTGAACTGCTCTTCTCTCAGGACCCTCATTTTCCCTGATGGCGGCCGCCTCAAGGAACTTAAGTGTGGCGTAACCCATACAAGCACGGGACTAAGCACCACCCGTTATGTGATGGGGCATCTCTGGGGCTGCACTTCGCTTGAAACCATTGTGCTGCCGAGCAACCTGCGCGAAATAGGGGAGAACGCCTTCTTCGGCACTCCGTTCAGGAAGATAAGCATACCGGAAACGGTGAAGTATATCAGCACCGAGTATCTTTTCGAGGGCTGCGAGCGACTGGAAGAGGTTACGCTGCCTTCGACCATCACCGAATATTCCAAGGGAATGTTCTCCGGCTGCGCCAAACTCAATATCATCAACGGCCCTGCCAAAATCAAGAAATACTGCGAGAAGTGCTTTGAGGGCTGTCCGTCCAAGTGGATAATTCTCGACCCCGACGCCGAATACGGAAATGGCGTATTTGCCGGGATGGATGTGGAGAGCATCACCTTCCCTGCCGGCTTCAAGACCGTGCCGATCGGAATGTTCCAGAACTGCAAGAAGCTTAAGTCGCTCTCGCTCGGCGAGGTGGAGACCATAGGCCAGAGCGCATTCAGCGGTTGCGCACTGACGGGCTTGACACTTCCTCGGAGCGTCAGACAGGTTGACTATGATGCCTTTGCTTATAATTCTGCACTTTCCAATGTCAGGATAGACGCGGAGGATATTACTTTTGACAGATCTTTCGATCATGACGAGATTTCCGCAGTGACCGTCGGCAAGGGCGTAAAGAGGATGGACGGGCCGCTTGGCGGGAAAGTCAGCGAAATCCTCTTCGAGGAGGGCAGCGTATGCGAATACTTCGCCTCTGCAAATAGCCAGAAGTCACTCAAAAGCATCATGCTGCCGCCATCGCTCAAGACTATAGGCGACGAGGCGTTCTACGACTGCACCATCACTTCCATCGACATCCCTGCGGGAGTGACCTCCATCGGGGAAATGGCATTCAACAACTGCGGCGCTCTCACATCGGTTTCTCTTCCGGACGGCCTGCAGGATATTGGAAGAAATGCCTTCGGAAGATGTAACAAACTCGAGAAAATCACCATTCCTTACACCGTGGCCGGCATAGGAAAGGAGGCATTCTATGGCTGTACCTATCTGGAGGAGGTGCATATGAAGAGCATAGACCCGCCATACATCGGCTCGAGGGTATTCGAAAACTGCAAATATCTGGAAAAGATCCAGGTGCCGGACGAAGGCCTGTCTGCCTACAAAGCCGCCTGGAGCGACTGGGCGGAGCTTATTGTGGGCGGAGAGACCGGAGGGCAGTACAGAGGATCATCCCTGTCGGTTTCCATCGCCACGCTGGATGCAAGCGAAATAAGCTTTACGCATGCGAAACTGAACGGGAAACTCAAGCTTCCGAAATCTATGGCTGACCTGAACATTGACGCGTGGTTCTATTACAGTGACGTTTACAAGACGGTGGAGGAACTGAAGTCGTCCGGCGACAGTTATAGAGTCGCCAGTTATGATATCGAAGACGATGGCTCTTTTTACGGCAGCTACGGATTCGGGAGCTGTGCGACATACTGGTATGTGGCCTATGCCATAGTGGGAGGCGAGGAATATTGGGGCGAAGTCAAGAGCTTTACCACCGGCGGCATCAGCATCGATGATCCTGCGCTGTCTTCCGATAGCAGGAGCGTCACCTTCAGCGGCTCTCTCGACATCCCGGAATCATCGCAGGGCCAGGCGGTGGAGACATATTTCCTTTACGGAACGACGGACAATTATTTTGCCTCTTCAGCGACCAGGATAGACGCCTCATTCGACGGAGACAGGTTCAAGGCAACTGCAGGCAATCTTACGCCGGGCACGACATATTACTGGGCCGCTTATGCAAAGGTGGGCAGCTGGCAGTATTCCGGAAAACTGCGGTCCTTTGTGGCTATGCCTGATATGTCTGTGACCACAGGCGCCTCTGAATTGGCTTCCGGCAAGGTGAATCTGAAAGGTACGGTAAGTATGACCTCCGACCCGTCTGCGAGTGGCATTTCGCCCAAGGTGGTGTTCTATTGTCTGTCAAGTTCCAATTATTCTATATCGGGAAGTATTTCCGACGCCGAGCTTCTGAAAATGGTCTTGGAGTATGGGGAACAGTACGAGGCGGCCTGGACATACGGGACCCCGGAAGTCTCCGTGCAGGTTCCGTTTGAAAGCGGTGCGCAGTACTGGTATGTTCTCTGCGTGAAGGTGAACGACGCGGTTGTGAGCCACGGAGAGATGAAGAGTTATACCTGTAGCTATAATTTCCCGTCAGGCGCAGTCGATCTGGGCCTTTCGGTCAAATGGGCGTCCTGCAATGCGGGAGCCGCATCTCCGGAGGATTTTGGCGACTATCTGACTTATGACGGCTTCTCTTCGGCCGAGTGCAGGCTTCCGACGGCGGAAGAATTTACCGAGCTTCTCGAAAACTGTGTATGGACCCGTACGGAGCGCAATGGCGTGACAGGCTATGTGGTGGCCGGAAGCAACCTGAATGCCATTTTCCTGCCTGCAGCCGGGATGAAGGATGTTGGCCGAGATAGGTATGTCGGCCGCTCCTGCTACTATTGGAGTTCGACGGTGTCCAGCGATAAGGTGACGTACCTCGATGGTCTTTCCTTGCGCACCCTTTCAAATACCGGCTATCAGCTCCCTGTCCGCCCGGTGTATGAATAAGAGACTACTTCGGTCGTCTCTACCGAACTCGACCGTCAGGAAAGCGGCCGCTACGCCCATGAAACAAGCCATGGTGATGAATATCGCAAAAGTTGTTGGTAAGTAATTATGAATAAGAAGATTTGCAAAAATCAACTGCTATAGTTGACGTAGTGAAAAGACAACTCTTTGCCTGAATATGCAAATTCTTTGAGACTCCTGCAAAAGTGTGGGTACGCCTGATTGAGAAAAATTTGTAATTTTGCGCCGCAAAATCAAGGCAGCTGAAGATTCGTTATGGAATTGTAGGTGACTGAAGATTTCGCAGCTTGGAAGAGCTGGAAACTCCACCGAACAATTAAAAACACCATTATGAATCATTCAAGCAAACTGACCTTCACCATTCTGTCCATTTCGCTCCTGACGGTTATGGCAGGTGCTGCCATCGCGCCTGCATTGGGAGTTATCCACGAACACTTCGTTGGGCACAACGGTATGCTGGTACAGCTGATAATCAGCATGCCAGCACTCTTTATCATCATTACCAACTTTTTCTTCGCGCCGCTCTGCAAACTCTTCAAGACCCGCACCCTAGCCATGCTGGGTCTCGTTATGTATCTGGTGTTCGGTGCCGGTGCGTTCTTCGCCCGAAGTCTGGGGCTTGTGCTGGTGATGAGGGCACTGCTTGGCGTGAGCGTGGGGATGATAATGCCGCTCTCGACGGGATTGTTGGCGTATTACTTCCCTCCCGAGCAGCAGGCTAAGCTGATGGGCCTTTCGGCATTCATGAACCAAATGGGCGGGGTAATCGCCACGCTGCTGAGCGGCCTGCTATCCAATATCAGCTGGAACTATTCATTCCTGGTCTATCTTTTGGGCATCTTCGCCGTCGCTCTTGTAGCCCTGTTCCTGCCGAATGAGCGGCTTGTCAGCGGAGAGGAGACCCTGAAAAATTCTCCCGACTACTACGAAAGCGAGACGGGCATTACCAAGGCCCGCAAGAAACCCGGCCGGCCGGTGGCATCGCTGTTGCGCTTCGCGCCATCGGTGGTGGGCATGTACCTGCAAATGCTCCTGTTCTTTATCTTCCCGACGAACTTCGCCATCACAGCCCGTGCAAATGCAGCCCTAACCGGCAACGACATAACCCTCATCATGGTGGGCCTCGATGTGGTGGCAGCCATCATCGGACTGGCTTTCGGCTGGATGATGGGGCATATGAGCCACTACATGAAATACTTGGCGCCGCTCACCTTCATCCTCGGATACGGATGCTATTCTCTTGGTGTGTCCACGCCGCTCCTACTTGCTGGCTCGGTGCTGGTGGGACTTGCCAACGGAATAGGAATGCCATACCTAAATACGATTGCCTCCATCAAGGGCGGCAAGAACGCCGCAACTACGGTTATGCCGCTCATTTCGGCCGCCCTGTACCTGGGGCAGTTTACTTCGCCTCTGATAATCAGCCCCTTGGCTGGTCTTCTCGGCTCGCCCACTTCGCCGTATGTCATCGGTATGGCTTTCGGAATCGTCTATCTGATTCAGGCATTCTGCACCAGGAGATATCAGGCGCTCTCTCCGGCTGCTGGTCTCAAGGAGTGAAACAAGGAGAGACGGCCTCGGCCCCTCGACATGCTCTGGGACCTCGGGCTCTGGGGCAGCTGTTGTTGTTTTTGGTAATACTATTGAAAAAGTGCCGAAAAAATTTGGAAGATTGCTCCCCCCCTATACATTTGCGCCGTGTTAACAGGTATATTAAATTACACAAAGAATTATGACAGTTAAAAAATTCTACCAGTCTCCCGAGACGGAGACAATCGTGATGCCTCTTGAGGGGGTCGTTTGCAGCAGCCAGCCTGATGCTTCAAATCTTAATGTCGCAAATCCTTTCGGCACTGAAGAAGAAGAGGAGTATTAACCAAATAAATCAGACGATTATGAAAAAGACAATGATAGCAATAATGGCGGTAGCCGCAGCTCTGACAGTCGTATCCTGCGACAAGTCGGAAGTTACCGCTGCTCCTGATACTGAAAAGCAGGCTCAGACCCTCAAGCTCGACCTCAATATCCCTTCTCTCGACTCCGATGCCGACACCAAGGCGATGAAGACCGGCTGGGTTGCAGGCGACAAGCTCAACATCTGGTTCGACGAATGGGAACCCGGAATAAATACCTCTGAGCCGGACCTTATCATCACCTACGACGGTTCGAAGTGGACTGCCGGTGAGCTGAAGCTCAGTGCCAAAGAAGACGGCACTGCCCGCTCTCTCAAGGCAAGCGGCGGCAAGATGACGGTACTGTATGAGGGATACAATGACCTGTCTAGTTACGCCACCGACTGGTGGAATGGCAGTTGGTATTATGAAACTGTCAACCGCAAAGAGAATGGGGATAATAGCGTATTCGCCTCCAAGCTCGAGGCATATTCCCAAGGCATAAACTATACTTATGACGCGGAAGCCAATACGCTGTCCGCTGCTATCAGCAGTTTCGAATTTATTACAAGGTTCAAAGTCCTCATAAAGGGTGTCACCGATGATATGAAGAACAACGCATCTCAGTATTTTCTGAAAATTACCATCAGTGACGGGGCATCAAATGATTGCGTAACTGCAGCAGGTTCTATTTGCGTCAGTACCAATTCGGGCGCTCATCCCAAAATCACAGGAATAACTTCGAACAATCTCGGTTACATGCTCGGAGTCAAAGAAGATGACGGCATTGCTTTCTACTATTGGAATATTAGGGTCACAAACGGCAACGTTAAGTTCGAGCTCTACAAGACCGGTGAGACGACCGCTATGTCAAGCTATACCGCAACTGGCAAGACCATCACTACTTCCATCGACAAGTGCAAGGGCATCTATATCAATTACTCAAAGTTCTCTGCAACTGCAACGGAGTAATAGCCCGAACCACAACAATACCAAGCTGGCAACCGCACCACGGCTGCCAGCTTTTTTATCTAGATGAGCCTACTGCAGCGAAAGCTCCAGTCTTCCGGAACAGTGCCGCATCCCTGAAAAAACTTGCCAATAATTTAGACACCACCAGAATGGCCGCGCCATCGTTCTTGATGGTTCTCCCAACTTAGCATAATGAGTTTGTGACCTTGTTTTTTATGCCAACGGGTGAAAATCGAAAGATTTTATGTACTTTTGCGGCCTGTTTTTTGTATACTAGATTATGTGCGTAAGATAAGGTAAACGATTATGAGTCAGTTGAATAGTTCTAGGGGGCTCTCGAGAGTCCTGACAGCCATTCTGCTATTTGCAGCCACCGTTTCCTGTACTAAGGAAAATTTCGCTTCGGATGAGGAACTTCAGGAACAGAATTCCACCATCACTTTTACCGCAGGCTTTGCCTCGGACGAGGACAAGACCTCTTCGGACCCTCAGACCAAGGTTGCCATAAACATCTATGAGGGTAATTCCAAGGCAAAGGTGGTCTTCACGCCCGGCGACTACATATATCTGTACAGCAAATATGTAAAGTGGGTGCAGTATCAAGGCTATCAATTAAGCGGAGCGTATTCCAATACCGTGACACTCAAGGAGGAGAATATGAACGGCGACGGTACGGCAACTTTCAGCATGCCGGCCAATTCGGACGAAAATTACAAGGTCCTGAACTTTCTCGCCTACGACAATCTGAATACAGTCAGCCTTCATTCTGACTATATTGTTACGGAAAATGCTGACACAGACGACGAAACCAAAGTGGCGGACATCAACATTCAGACCCGCGAAGACGCGTTCAGCACAATTGTCGCAGGAAGAGTTCCGCATCTCGCCTGGGCGAAATGCAACACCAGCGACAGGACTCTGACATTCAAGAACATCCTGACGCTTATCCGCTATTCCGTAAACAGCAATGACGTGGACTATGTCGAGTTTACCGGCAACAACGAAGAAGATGTGATTGGCACTTTCAACATCAATTTCCGCAAGGGGGAAGCCTCTTTCTATGGCGGACAGAAAACCGCCAGATCGTATGTCAAGTCTTCCGGGGAGCCTTGCTACATTGCGCTGGGCTCAGGTCTCGACCTTACCAAGGGATTCACTGTCAAGGCTTTCGACAAGGATGGCAAGGTTCTCTTCGCGTGCCGGAGCGAAAAAGAGTTCAAGACCACGGCCGGCAGCATCATAGATTTGGGTGCACTTGACGACCGGGCCAGTCTTTATGCTCTCTGGCAGAACGGAGAAGATATTGAAATTGACGGGGTGAAATATAACAAGTCCACTTATGGGGACGGCACTCTGATAAAAAAAGGAGAGATGATTCCTGCCAGCACTGATGGTGGCGTATTTTTTATCAAGGGCGAGGCTACGGTTAGCGTCCTTCCTCAGGGAAAGAAAATATTTTTCATCAGCGACAGCTTCAGCGGGAAAAGGGCAAAACTCACATTCACCCAGAAACTTTCCACCTATGAACACGACTGTATCGCATTCAAGAACATTGAGTTCGAGACGACTTCCGGCACACCGCTCCTGTCCGTGAACAGCGGCCAGGTAGACACGCTGGTGATGGACGGATGCAAAGTCACTTTGAAGCATGCTCTTGTGGATATGTCGGGAAGTTACAGCATCGAAAATCTGACGCTCTCGGGCAATGATTTCATCATCGATCCTTCCCTTTCCGCTGACAATGCCGGCCTTATACTGACGGGAAACAAGACTGATGAGTCAACATCTCTCGCACAATACAAGATTCAAGACAACCTGTTCTGGAGCAGTACTCCGAGAGAATGGCACATCGTCAAGTCCGATGTCGGGAAAGGCTTGTACCTCGGTAAGCTCAATCTTTCCCGCAACACATTCTACCATCTCTATTCCGGCACTTATGGAGATTCTCTCCCGAAAGCGTTCCTGATGCTCGGCAAGCTCACCCAATCAGCCGCGTTCGGTGCGAACCTCGTTTACACCGGTTCCGTTCTCACTTCGGAGCAGACACCGACAGAGTCCAGCCCTACCGCCTATCTCGCAGGTTTTTATCGCGACTACACCTCTGAGAATACCCAGAATCTGCTGGAAAGCGGTGCGGCCACAGCTTGGTACGGAACATCCGCACTTCTCGGAGGCGAAGCGTTCTATACCGGCAGGGTTTATGTGAGCGGCGTAGATTCGGATGCGGACATCGCTTCGGATTTCCAGATGCAATTCGTCCGCCAGAATATGACTCCTCTCACGGAGAATCCGTTCACGGCAATCGATCCCGCCACGGGAGTTTATACCCTCAAAGAGACATACAAGGGATATGGTGCCACAAGATAATTATTTACAGATACTTGTTTTGAAGATGAATATAAAGAACAAATACACCACTCCGGACATCGAGGAAGTGGAAATGACCATACAGAATTGTATCCTTGCCGGCAGTTCATTCAATGGTGCCAGCAACGACTCCTACGATTATCAGCAATACGATTGGGACGAGTAATAAATCGATTGCCGACTTGGGAAAGTTATTCTGAATCGTAGTAGATGACGCGCATGTCTTCGCTGTAGGCGACGGTGGGATAGCGGAGCGTGTATATCGCCGGCGTGACGATGGAAACAAAGCCCAGGCCTCCTTTGACGTTGCTGGGATACACAATGGGTTCGCTCAGCCCGCTAATGTAGAAGCCTCCTTGTTCGCTCGAAATGCAGTTCAGGTAGGTGTATTCGTCCTGCGTCATGGTGTAGAGTTTGATGCGGCATTCCAGCCGGGCCGAATCGCCCACCTCCAGGCTACCGCTACGGAGAACGGCCAATAGGGCATCATCGTAATTTTCGTCTTCCAGCCGGAAAGTGTGGGTGCTACCTGCAAAAGAAACGTTGGTGAACAGGCTGAAAACATTCTCGGACAGCCCAATCTCTCCAAAAAGCGAGTTGCCGCCCGGGTGCAGCAGCGCATCGCCGCTATTGACGAAATGGTGCGAAGAGAACAGCGAGTCGGTCGCGCGGCCGCTACTGTCGATGGTGTAGACAACATCCTCCATCTGGAACAGAAAGTAGTGAGTTTCCTGCTCATCGGGAAAGTCCTGCACTTGAATATCGTAGTGCTGTTCGGTGTAAGTGTAGGAATGAACCTGATTTCCGTCGGGGTCGACGTAAGCGATAATGTCGTCATCCTCAACGAGAATGTTTAGGCTCATGGTGTCAACTTTGACGATGCTGCCCTGACAGGCGGGGACAATGGCGCTGGCCGAGGCGGTCTGGTTGCCCAGACGGGCGGTGACTGTCAGTTTGTCGCCGGGAATAAAGCGGTAGTTGAACAGAAAACCGCTGTAATCGGTCCAGGGAACCTCAAATTCGGGCCCGTCGTTCACCCGGCAGCGCACTTGCGCAGTCAGACTCTCGCTGCAGTCGGCACCAGAACTGTTGTAGACGCTGATACGGTGGGTGTCGTGGTCTTGCAGAATTTGAGCGGTCAGCACCGGCATGGGCTTGTTCTTGTCTATGCGTATGTCTTCAATTAGGCTCTGGCAAGCGCTGAACAAAGCCAAAATCGTCATCAATAGGATAATCTTCTTTGTCATGGTCTCTTAGAATGTGCGTGTATAACTAACGGAAGGCAAAATGGGCAGTACCGTAATTTTCGATACCCTGATGCCGCTTTGCGTGGTGTCGGTGTCCTTGTCGTAAGTGCTGTAGCTTTCTTTGTAGATATAATCGGGATTCTTGTAGTTGTAGGCGTTGTAGACGCTCAAGTTCCAGATGCGCTCGCCGCGTTTTTTCTGCTTGTGAAAGTTGATGCCCAGATTAAGCGTGTGCGATGCCGGCAGCCGATAGTTGCCGCGCGAGGAGGTGTATTCGCTTTCGTAATGTTCCCCGTTGATGTCCTGCGTGCTGAATGTTCTGGTACTGAGGGTGGTAACACCGCCCGAGAGATATTTCCAAGCAGCCGACACATCCACCTTCTGTGAGAACTTGTGGTTGAGTACGATACTCAGGTTGTGACGGCGGTCGTATTTGAAGGGATACCATTGACCTCCGCTGATACTGCCGTCGGGATAGCGGCGCTCGCTCTTGGCCAGTGTGTAGCTGAGCCAGCCGGTGGTGGCCCCGGTGGTTTTCTCCACGAACAGCTCCGCGCCGTAGGCGCGGCCTTTGCCCATAGCAACTTTGTCTTGCCAGCCCGATGAAGTCAGCACCAAGGTAACACCGTCGCGGTATTCCAACACATTGTTCATCAGCTTGTAGTAGCCTTCCAGCGAGAGTTCCCAGCCGTTGCCGATATCCCAATAGGCACCCAGCGATACTTGGTCGGCGGTTTCCGGCTTGATGTTCTCGGTGATGGGCACCCACAGGTCGGTGGGCAGTGAAATATCGCTCGAAGCCAACAAGTGTACATATTGGGACATACGCGAGTAGGATGCTTTGATGCTGAGGCCGTCGCCCAGATCGAGGCGGCTCGAGAAACGCGGTTGCAGCGAGAAATATGGCTTGCCCTGCGTATAGAACATGCTGGCATGCAGGCCGGGATTGAGGAAAAGGCAAGTTCCCAGCAGGAAGTCGTCTTCGATGTAGAGAGATGCTTCGTGTCCAATCAGCCTTTCGTTGGCTGAGGCCTTAAAGGAGGCATTCGTTACCACCGTATCGTTGTGCTCGGTATACAGGCCGATGCTGGAGCTCTCGGGCAAGAAGTCGTGGTGGATGTACTCGGCTCCGAACTTTATCAGATGGTCGGTGTTGGGGTTGTAGTCGAAGTCGACCTTAAGGTTGATGTCGTTGATGGAAGAATCGTAGCGGAAATTGGTCTTTTCGAGTTGTTTGTCTTCAACGTCCTTGGTAGTGTAGCGCATGCTCACGTCGGTGTTCATCTCGTAGTGGTTGAAGGCCAGTGTGGTGTTGGCAAACAGACTGTTGCCGAAGCTATGGTTCCAGCGCAGTGCCGCTACGGAGTTGCCCCAGTCGAGGTTCAGCTTGCCCATAGACGATACGGCGATGGGCTGGCCGTCGTAGTTCTGGTAATTGTCTGTGGTGCTGTTGTTTACCAGAAAACGGTCGCGACCGTGGTAAACCGAGGCTATCAAGCGGTCGCCCGAGTCGAAACGGTGGGTGACTTTGCCGTTGAAGTCGCCGAAATAGTAGTTGGCAGGAATCCCTTTGGCTGTGAGCAGCGGTGTGAACAGGAAACTGTGCAGTACGCGCCCGCTCAGCGAGAAAGAGGTCTTGTCGCGCACGATAGGCCCTTCCAAGTGAAGTCTGTCGGTGAACGCACCTATGCTCAGCAGGCCGTGCAGTTCCTTGCTGTTGCCATCATTGGTGCGCACATCAATCACCGACGAGAGCCGGCCACCGTAGCGTGCCGGGAAGGAACCTTTGAACATGGTCACCTTCTTGATGGCTTCGGGCGTGAATACCGAGAAGATGCCGAACATATGGTTGACGCTGTAAAGAGGAATGTCATCGAGCAGTATCAGGTTCTCGTCGGCACCGCCGCCCCGCACATAGATACCCGAAGTACCCGCCATGCCACCCTGAACGCCCGGTAGATATTGCAGGGCCTTGAGAACATCGGTCTCGCCGAAGAGTACCGGCAGGGTAGACAATTGGGTGGACGATACTTCCAGCGCACCGGTGGTGGTGGAATTCAGTCCGGCCTCCTTGCGGGCGGTCACCACAGCTTCCTTGAGTTCTTGGCCCGGTTCCAGGGTAATGTTGAGTACTGTGTCGCGCCTGAGGTCGAGCACTTGGGTCTGGGCCGTGTATCCCACATAAGACCAGCGTAGGGTATGGCTACCGGCCGGCAAGGCCAGGTTGTAGAAACCGTAATTGTTGGTAACGGCACCGGTGACGCTGCCTCTTTCCGAGACGACTTCGCAGATAACGGCCGCCCCGATAAGCATCTCGCCGCTTTTGGCATCGGAAATGTAACCGCTTACCGTCACTCTCTTTTGCCCCAGAGCCGAGAGCGTGCAGAGGCAAAGCATTAATAGCATGGTAAAGATTCTCTTCATGTAAAAACGTTCCTTAACGTGAGTAAATGTCAAACAAGTTGCAAAGGTACGTTAAAGGGACCTTTGTTACAAGACAAAGAAAAACCGCCCCAAAATCACTTCTGTGGCGGCTCGGCACTAACTTTTTAAGAACGTTTTTATGTAGTTTATGAAGAGAGTATGCGTTTATGGCTGAGGCGTTTGTATCGACAGCGTGTCCAAGGGAGGAAGCACCAATTCCGATAATGCCGATAGCTTGTCGAGTTGAATGTTACCTGTAATATTCAGTACGCAGTTGCCTTCGGGTTCCGGCCCGGTGGCCACCATCATGAATTCCACAATCTTGTTGTCGCGGCACACCTGATAGAGGTTGATGACGTTTTTGCCGTTCTCGTTGATGGAGGAAACCAATTGGTAGTAATCGGGGTCGCGCAGCAGCTTCTTGATGCCCTTTTCGAATTCTTCATCGCCGGGATGGTGGCAGACGACGATGCGGATGGCATTGATGCTCGATATCAGATCGCGCTCGTCTTGCTCGTCGGCCATCAGCGTCATGACGCTCAACAGTTCGGACGACAGGTTGATGGTGGTATAGCCATCTTTGCCCGAGCATTGCTGGAAAAATTTCATGAAGACCGAGTTGTCTTGGGCCATCATCCCCAGCGGGAGCATTAAGATTAAAAGAGAGTATATTTTTTTCATAACAAGCGGTTTATTTCGTTCTCATACTGGCATTCTGCGCCTTGAAATTGCTCAAGTATTGTCTGGCCGGTTCCTTGAAATGGTTGTCCATGCTTCTGAGCGTTTCGGCACCGCGAGAGCAGGCCTCGTGCACATCGGTGATGGGCCGTCCGTTGATGTAGCCGTATATTTTCTGTTCCTGCGGTGCCGGTGCGATGGGCTGTCCGGTGGCCATCATACTTTCGTGCTTGTAGTGCATCAGCGCTACGTTGCCGCCAACGGCGATACCGATAACCAGAGAAGCTGCAATGGCGGCCACTTTGCCAATAAAGCCGCGCTGTCTGCGGGCCGTTTCCATACGAAGCGGCACTGCCTGGCGGTTGGCACCTTCGTGCAGTTGCGAGAAAGTGCAGAACATTGCCTTGGCATAGGCCAAATCGGCAGGAATGTCTGTTTCCTGTGAAAAATAGGCCTTCAGTCTACTTTCTTCTTCCAAGCTGCTCTCGCCTTCGAGATAGCGCTCGAGCATGCTTCTAATGTCAAGTTCGTTATAAGCCATAATTCATCATCTTTATCATTTGTTCTCTAATACTCTTTCTTGCTCGCGACAGCCGCACTCTTAGCGTGGGGACATCTTCGCCCACAATAGCGGCTATTTCGTCCATTTCGTAGCCTTCGACATCGCGCAGATGGATAACGGTGCGCGATTTTTCCGGCAACTGCCTTATCAGTTTCTTTACCAGCGCGTCCATATCCTTGACATCTTCGCGCTGACCCGACCCCAGTTCGTCCTTGTCGGCAAAGGCCTCCTCCAGTTTGTCTTCGTGCAGGCGTTCGGCGCGCATTCTGTCGATACAAAGGTTTCTGACCATTCTTAGCACATAGGCCTCCAAGTTGTCCAGACCATCCAGATTGTCGCGCATGGTCCAAAGCTTGGCAAAGGAATCTTGCGTTGCGTCCTCGGCATCCATTTCGTTGCCTAAAATGGCGAGGGCGTAGCGGAATACCGATTGCTGGAGAGGAATAAGCTCTCTGTTGAACTCTGTGGCAGTCATCTTTTGGCCGATCTACGTAAGAATAACGGCTGTTGCGTTCAAACATAACACCCCAAGCCGGTTTTTAATAATTTTTAAAACTATCTTTTCATGGAAAATAGAAGCCCGGAATCGGTGGACTCCAGGCTTCAAAGATAAGAGAGATTTTGCAATATCTTACTGTTTTTCAATCCATTTGCGGGCATTGACGAAAGCCTCTATCCAAGGCGTAACTTCATCGCTATGCAGGCGGTCTTCGGGATACTGTGCCCACTGCCAGGGGAAGATGGCTCTTTCCAAGTGGGGCATCATGGCCAGATGACGTCCGTCGGCCGAGCAAATAGCGGCGCAATCGTAATCGGAACCGTTGGGGTTGGCCGGGTAAGCGTGATAGTTGTACTTGGCCACAATGTGGTAGCGATCTTCGCTGTAGGGCAAATGGAACTTGC
Source organism: bacterium (assembly GCA_963617485.1). GTDB lineage: Bacteria > Bacteroidota > Bacteroidia > Bacteroidales > UBA1402 > UBA1757. The sequence goes on from CAVEPA010000006.1 coordinate 20,460, forward strand.
CTTCGCCGTGGGCCACCCAAACGCCTAGCTTGCTGCCGGCCATAGAGCCGAACATCACCGAGTGGTTCTCGGGAATCTGTACGCTGACAAATTCAGATTCAAACTTATGCGAATCGTTGTGCCACATCTCGGGCTGCTGTTCGTGTTCGGGATAGAGCAGACCCAGCGCCACCATACACTGGCAACCGTTGCAGATACCAAGGCTCAAGGTGTCTTTGCGGCTATAGAAAGCATCGAGGGTCTTCTTGGCCGTCTCGTTGAAGAGGAAGCCGCCGGCCCAACCTTTGGCAGAACCAAGCACGTCGGAATTGGAGAATCCGCCCACGAACACAATCATATTGACATCTTCGAGGGTTTCGCGGCCCGACATCAAATCGGTCATATGCACATCCTTCACGTCGAAGCCGGCCAGATAGAGGCTGTAGGCCATTTCGCGGTCGCCGTTGACACCCTTTTCGCGGATGATGGCGGCTTTGATGCCGCTCTTGCTGCGACGGTCGGCGCTGATGCCGTATTGCGCAAGTTTGCCGCTGAACTGGGGCTGGAAATCTGTGAGCAGAGGCTGCTGCTTGTAGTTGTTGAAGCGTTCTTCGGGGCAGTTGCCGGCGGCCTGTCTGCGTTCGAGCAGGTAAGAGGGACGCATCCAAATGTCGCGCAGCGTGTCAATGTCGAACTTGATAAGTTCTTCCTGAGCCACGATGCTGAGCTTGCGTTCGCCCGAAACATTGCCCAGACGGAAGTAGCGCAATCCAGCCTCGCTCATCAGGGCCTCCACTTCGGCGGCATTCTTGGCTTGAATGAGCACGGCGGGGTTCTCGGCAAACAAAAGTTTGGTCAAATCGTCTTCGGCACCCATGGCAGCGGCCATTTCGTCCAAACAGATATTCAGACCTCCGTGGGTGTTGGGGAAACACATTTCCAGCAAGGCGGTAACCAAACCACCGGCCGAGATATCGTGTCCGGCAGCCAGCATTTCCTTTTCCACCATGGTCTGTACGGTGTTGAAGGCACGCTTGAAATAATCGGCATCCTTGATACAAGGCACATCCTGACCTATCTTGCCCAGCGACTGAGCCAAGGCGGAACCGCCCAGTTTCAAGTCGTCGCCGGCAAAGTCGATATAGTAGAGCGGATAGTTGCGGTGCTGGCTCAATACGGGCGTGATGACTTTCTTAACGTCTGATACTTCCGCACCGGCCGAGATGATGACAGTGCCGGGCGAGAAAACCTTGTCCTGACCATACTTTTGGGTCATCGAAAGAGAATCCTTGCCGGTGGGGATGTTGATACCCAGTGCGATGGCAAAGTCGCTGGCGGCCTGTACGGCTTTGTACAGACGGGCATCTTCGCCTTCGTTCTTGCAAGGCCACATCCAGTTGGCGGAGAGCGAAACGCTCTTGAGCTGCTCGCTGAGCGGTGCCCACACGATATTGGTAAGCGCCTCTGCGATAGACAGCACCGAACCGGCGGCCGGATTGGCCAAGGCGGCTTGGGGTGCGTGTCCGATGGAAGTGGCGATGCCGGCCTTGCCGCGATAGTCGAGGGCAACGACACCCAAGTCGCAGACGGGCAGCTGAATGTCGCCGGCACATTGCTGACGGGCCACCTTGCCGGTAACCGAACGGTCTACCTTGTTGGTGAGCCAGTCTTTGCAGGCTACGGCTTCCAGACTCAGCACATCTTTCAGATAAGCGTCCAGCTGTTCTTGGTCGTATTGGGCTGGGGCATAGCTTTCGGCTACGCTGTGGTCGGTGATGACGGTGCGCGGCGGTTTGCCGAACATATCTTCCAAGGCGATGTTGATGGGGTGTTCGCCCTGCTTGTTTTCGAAAACGAACTGCATGTCGCCGGTGGTTTCGCCCACCACGTAGAAGGGGGCGCGTTCGCGCTCGGCTATGCTGCGCAAGAGATCGATGTCTTTTTCGTCCACCACCAGACCCATACGTTCCTGGCTTTCGTTACCGATGATTTCCTTGGCCGAAAGCGTGGGGTCGCCCACGGGCAGTGCATCCATGTCAATTTTGCCACCGGTGGCTTCCACCAGCTCCGACAGACAGTTCAAATGACCGCCTGCGCCATGGTCGTGGATAGAAACGATGGGGTTGTTGTCGGCTTCGGCCATGGCGCGGATAACGTTCGACACGCGTTTCTGCATTTCCGGATTGGCGCGTTGCACAGCATTCAGCTCAATGGCATTGGAATATTGGCCCGTCTCCACCGACGAAACAGCACCGCCGCCCATACCGATGCGGTAGTTGTCACCGCCCATAACGACAATTTTCTGTCCGGGCTTGGGCTCTCCCTTGATGGCATCCTTGCGTTTGCCGAAACCCACACCGCCGGCAAGCATAATCACTTTGTCGTAGGCGAACTTCTTGTCGTTCTCTTCGTGTTCGAAAGTGAGCAGCGAACCGCAGATAAGCGGCTGACCGAACTTGTTGCCGAAGTCGCTGGCACCGTTGGAGGCCTTGATAAGAATCTGTTCGGGTGTCTGATAGAGCCAGGGACGCTCCTTCATGCCGTATTCACAGGCGTGGTCTTCCTTGTTGCGAGGATAGGAGGTCATATAGACAGCCGTGCCGGCGATGGGCAACGAAGCCTTGCCACCGCCCAGGCGGTCGCGGATTTCGCCGCCGGTACCTGTAGCGGCCCCGTTGAAAGGCTCTACCGTGGTGGGAAAATTATGCGTTTCGGCTTTCAGAGAAATAACCGATTCGATGTCTTTTATTTCAAAATAGTCGGCCTTGTCGTTGCTGGCCGGAGCAAACTGCTCGATAACGGGACCTTCGTTAAAGGCGACATTGTCTTTGTAGGCCGATACCAAACGGTTGGGATTGGCTTCGGAAGTCTTTTTGATAAGCTTGAAAAGCGAGCTGGGCTTCTCTTCTCCGTCGATGATGTACACGCCGTTGAAAATTTTGTGGCGGCAATGTTCCGAGTTAACCTGCGAGAAACCGAACACTTCGCTGTCGGTAAGCGGACGACCGAGTTTCTTGGACACGCTGTCCAGATAGTCGATTTCCTGCTGGCTCAAGGCCAGACCCTCCTGCTGGTTGTAAGCGGCAATATCCTCTATGTAGACGATGGGGTCGGGTTCCTTGTTGATGGTGAAGATATCCTGGTTCAAACCTTGGTAAACACGCTGCAGCATGGGGTCGTGACTGGCTTCGATAGAGGCGGCGGGGAAATATTCCTCGATGCGGCCTATGCCTTCCAAGCCCAAGTTGTGGGTGATTTCTACTGCGTTGGTGCTCCATGGCGTAATCATTTCGCGGCGCGGGCCGATGAAAATGCCGTCCAACGAAGTTTCCGTCAGTGCTTGGGCACCGCTGAAAAGCCAAGTGAGTTTTTCAATATCCCGGGCATTGAACGACTGCTTGGAGTCGACAGCCAAGACATTGTTTTCCTTAGTTTTAAAGAATAGTATCATAGGTTGTTGATGAGAATCCTGATGCTTTAGCAGCTGATGCTAAAGGTCCGCAAAATTAATGTCCAGACAGACGAAAAACAAGCTATTTCGACAGAATATTCCTCTTGTCAGCCAAGCCGTGCATAGCACCGAAAAGGGCGATGAAAATGAAGGAAACCATCGGCAGAATAAAGCCCAGCGCCATATTGTCCTGACCAAGTGCACCCATGCAGATGGGGAAGACAGCGCCGCCCACAATGCACATAACCAGCAGCGACGAAGCTTGTTTGGTGCGCGAACCCATCCCCTTGACACCCAAGGCGAAGATGGTTGGGAACATGGGAGCCATGAAGAAATAGCTCAGGAAAAGTCCGGCAAAGGAAACGCGGCCCAGCTTGAGCAGTACCAGCACCATGCAAGCCGTGCCCAGCAGACCGAAAATCTCCAGCAGACGCGCCGGTTTTATCCATTTCATAATAAAGCCGCTCAGCATACGGCCGATAAAGAACATTCCCATGCAACCGAAGGCCAGCAGATAACCGGCGGTCTTGGCACTCATACTCGGGTCGGCCTCGATGGCGTAGTTGATAAAGAAGCTGCCCACGCCTGTCTGCGCGCCTACATACAAGAACTGCGCTATCAAAGCGAAGACAAAAAGCTTGTGGTCCCATACAGAACCCGTTTCGGTGCCGGCCTCGATGGCACTCTCCTTTTGGTCGGCTTCCATCTCGGCCTCGGGCAACTTGATGAATATCATCACAATAGCAACCAAGATGACCAGCCCGGCCACGATGATATAGGGTTTGGCCAAATCGAAGCTGCTGCCCGTACCGTTCAGAATAAGTGCCGTACCTAGTAGCGGGCCGACAATCCAACCAACACCATTGAAGGCGGCTGCATAGTTGATACGTTGTCCGGCGTACTCTTCCGGACCCATGCCGGTGGCGCAGGGGTGCGCTCCGTTCTCGATGATGCAAAGGCCGCAGGCCAGAATGAACAAGGCTACGAAGAAAGGATAGGGTGAGTGGATGTAGCTGGCGGGAACGAAGGCCAGAGCGCCCAGCGCAAACAGTAGCAGACCCGTCATCAAGCCGCGCTTGTAGCCTATGCGGCGCATAATCATACCGGCCGGCAAGGACATAATGAAATAGCCGATATAGACCGAAAACTGTACAAAGCCCGATTGAGCTTTGGTCATAGAAAAAGCTTCCTGAAAATGCTTGTTGAGCACATCGAGCATGCCATGGGCCAGGCCCCAAAGCAGATAAAGCGTTGCAATCAGAAGGAAGGGGACGAAATAGTTCACGCCCTTGCTGTTCTTGAACATCGACATAAGCGGGAGTTTTAATAGTGGAACACTTCTTCCATATCGGCCCACCATTCACCCGGAGCGCGGGTTTCGAGCGGCTGCTGGCAAGGCTTGCATACATCCCACCAGCGCTGGGTCTCTTCGTCTGCGGCCATCTTGGCCATATCAGCTTCGTAGTCGTTGCCTACATATTCATAGTAACTGAACAACAGACCGTCCTTATAGTAAATGCTGTAATTGCGTATGTTACAGTCGCTTATCATCTTTAGAACGCCTGGCCAGGCATGGGCATGAAGACGTTTGTATTCTTCCAGTTTTTCGGGTTTTACCGCGATGACTTGTCCGTATCGTTTCATTGTGCTTGAATTTGAGATTATTCGTGGATAGTTTTGAACAGCGCTTCGATATTGGCGGGGTTGATGTCGGGCAGAATCGCTTCGTGACTGGGCGAGAAAATGAGCCCGGTGGGGAAGACCTTGCGCACGCGACGCACATCGGCAGCCACTTCCTCGGGTGTGCCGTTCACCAGCAGGTGTTGCGCATCAATGCCGCCGAAGAAACAGCCTTTGCCGGCGAAGTCGGTCGCCAGCTTTTCGGCTTGCATATCCTTGGCCTTGGCTTGAATAGGATGGATAACATCGATACCCAAAGAGAACAGGTCGTCGATGATGGGATAGATGGAGCCGCAGGAATGGTGAACCACCGTCAGACCGTAACTTTTGGCCTGGTCTACCAGCTTTTTGGTGCCTGGAAAGACAAATTCGCGCAATTCGTCCGGGCCTACCATCAAACCGGTCTGGCTACCAAAGTCGTTGCCGATAAGTACGGCATCCAGATAACCCTTGGTGGCTTCGTAGAAAATCTCGCCGCAATCCAGATAGAACTTGGTGATACGGTCGATGACGGCCTTGAACATTTCCGGTGCCGTGAACATGGTCATCAGGGCGTTCTCCATGCCGAAGGCCGAGCAGGCATCCTGAAAATGGGCGGCCCACATAATGCCCATACGTGCCATGTCTTCTGGAGCGCTTTGGGCCAGGCGGCGTGCCTTGTTGAAGTCGATATGCTCTTCGGGGTCGGGCCAAGGGAAGGTCTCTACCAAGGCTGGGTCGGTCATGTCTTCGAAGAAACCCGGGGCCGTTAGGGTGCGCTCGTCCTGGGCACCGCCAACGCCGCTCTTGGCGAAGGCCAGCGAACAGCCTATGTCGTTGGTGGGCGGATTGTCGTAAGGTACGGGTATGGGATATACATCGTCGTCAATCAGCCTTTTGAGGGCATCGACATTGTCAACCTTGAAATATTCGAATAGCCTGGGCAAGGCTCCCGGCACGGGCAAACCAAGCCAGCTGGCAGGACGGTCGACCTTTTCGCCACGGATGGTAGCGAAGAATCTTTCTCTGTGGGTCATCATCGTTAAAAGTCGTAAAAAAGAAGTTAGTGGCGGCTAAGTTAGTGTTTTTTTCTTATACTTGCAGCAATTATTTCTACGCAGATTCCAAACGATAAAGATTATGCTCAAATGGATTGAACAGACCCTGCAGAGCCCTAAGGTGGCCGCAGTTCCCATAATGACCCATCCCGGTATCGAAATTATCGGCAAAACAGTGAAAGATGCCGTCTGCAACGGTCAGGTGCACTATCAGGCGGTGAAGGCTTTGGTAGACAAATACCCTTCGGCCGCATCGACACTTATCATGGACCTTACCGTCGAGGCTGAGGCCTTCGGCGCTCCCATCCGAATGACCGACAACGAGATTCCCACTATTTGCGGGAGGCTGCTCTCTGACGCTGCCGCGATAGATGCACTCAAAGTTCCTTCCCTTTCGGCCGGGCGCGTGCCGCAATACTTGATGGCCGATATGCTCAGTGCCAGAACCATCAGCTCGCGTCCCGTTTTTGCCGGCTGCATCGGTCCCTTCTCGCTGGCCGGCCGTCTGTACGATATGAACGAAATCATGATGGGTATCTACATCGAACCCGATGCCATGCACCGGCTGCTCGAAAAATGCACGGCTTTCCTGCTCAATTACTGTCAGGCTATCAAGAAAACGGGTGTGGCTGGCGTAGTGATGGCCGAACCCGCTGCCGGTCTGCTCTCGAACGAAGATGCCCTCACTTTCTCCACCCAATACATTCAGCGCATCGTGCAAGCCGTTCAAGACGACAACTTTACGCTGATACTGCACAACTGCGGCAACACCGGACACTGCACCGACGCCATGGTACAGAGCGGTGCCAGGGCCTTGCACTTCGGCAATATGATAGATATGGAACAGGTGATGCGCGAGGTGCCTTCCAACATAATGGTGATGGGCAATCTCGATCCGGTGTCCATCTTCAAGCAAGCAAGCCCCGAAAAGGTATATGCCGCTACCATGGAATTGCTCGAAAAGATGAAGCCTTACAGCAATTTCGTCATCTCTTCGGGTTGTGACTTGCCGCCCGAAGTTCCCTTTGCCAACATCGATGCCTTCTTTAAGGCCGTTGACGATTTCTCCAAGTAGTTTTCAGAAGCTCAGTCGCAGCGTTTCGCCTGCCTTGAGTGCAACTTGACGCAGCTCCTTGCCGCGTAGCGAGAGACTGACGCTTTGGTCGACGGACGAAACCAGCTCGACTGTCGCTCCCGTGGCCGTCCATGCGAGACGCGGTGCGAGTCGTGGGTGGTCATCAGGTTGTTGTTGAAGTAAGTGTCGCCGGCCAGTAGCAGTGCCAGCAGACAACATCTGTTGCGGAGAGTCGCGAAGAAAATCTTTATGCGTATGGGGGTTCAGGATTGTTTGTGGGTCATGATGTCGAGTATCACCTCGTCGGTTTCGTTCATGCCTTCGAAGCCTAAACGGCCGATGTTGGCGATGCTGCGGTCGATGTCGTTCTCGGCCAGACCGTCGGTGTTTTCCACCACCTTGTCGTTGAGTGCCAGTTCGGAGCTGACAAAGGCCGAGTAAAGCCCGGTGGTAATCTTAAGGGCGCAACTGGGCTTGGCACCGTCGCAGGCCATACCCGCCAGCGTATTGATCATATTTTTGATGGTGTAGCAGATTTGCTCGAAGCTGCCGTTCTGCAGGTAGCAGATGCTGGCAGCCACACCGATAGAGGCGTTCACGATGCCGCAGAGCGCCGACAGCCGGCCGATGCCCTGTTTGATGTAGATGGAGTAGAGGTGGCTCATGATAAGGGCGCGCGTCATCCTTTCCTTGTCGATGCCTTTGCGCAGGGCGTATTCGTAGACGGCCAGCGTGCAGGTGATGCCTTGGTTGCCACTGCCCGAATTGCTGTAGACGGGTTTGGTGCAGCCGTCCATACGGGCATCGGCGGCGGCCACGGTCTTGGCAACGATATTGTGGACGATGTCGCAGCCGGCGTTGCGGAGCAGTATTTTGCCGGTGGAAAGGCCATGGCCTTTCATTCCTTCGTCGGAGGCGGCAACGTTGTAGGGAATGGTGTCCAGGATGAATTCAAGCTCTTCGACGGGCGTTTCGGTGGCAAACTGATAGACCTTGCGGGCACTGAGTTTGGGCGAACCGTCCTTGGCCTGCTCGTGGTTGGGTGTCAGCGGCCGGTCGAGCAACACCTGACCGTCCTTTTCGATATGCACAAAGTGCGTATGCTGCTGGGCAATGGTGGCGACGGCCTGATGCCCTTGTCCTTGGCAGAGACATTCCACGTAAAGCTTCTCGGGTGTGTCCTTGAGCGCAATGGTGATGTCGCCCGTGTGCTCGTCGAGCCATTGTTTCGAGGCCTGCACCTCTTCTTCTTTCAAGTCGAGCACTTCCAGCTGACGTTCACTCTTGCCGGCGACAAGGCCCATGGCTATGGCGATAGGCAAGCCTATCATGCCCGTGCCGGGGATGCCCACGCCCATGGCGTTTTTGAAGATATTGCGGCTTAGCAGCACTTTTACTTGGTCGGGAAGGAAACCGAGCGTCTCGCGGGCCTTGGCGACAGCCAAGGCCACGGCAACCGGTTCGGTGCAGCCCATGGCCAGCACCACTTCGCGGCGCATAAGCGCCTTTATGTCAGCAATTTCTTGTTTCGTCATATCAGATATCTATGGCCATAATGTAGTCGTTCATGTAGTAATCCTCGCCGATAGGGAAATCGCCTTGGCGGTCTTTGTGCATACCCATCTTTTCGTAGAAATGGATGGCTTTGTTGTGACGGTTCACGTTCAGCTCCATGCGGCAGGGCTGGGGATGCTCCTCCTTGATTTCCCTGACAATGTGCTTCCAAAGATAAGTTCCCAAACCGCTACCTTGGGCCTCGGGCATGACATAAATTTTCTGCAGATGGAAAAGACTGTCGTTTTCGCGGTTGTAAGAAGCATAGCCCACCGGTTCATCGTCTTCGTAAGCGATGTAATAATGATGCCCGTCCTGCATTTGCTCGCGCAGGCTGGGCAGACTGTACATCCAGTCCATCATATAATCGATTTGGTCTTCTTCCAGTATTTTTTCGTAAGTGGCTGGAAAACAAATGCAAGCCATGGTCCGGATAAGCGGACAATCATCAAGATTGGCTTTGCGAATGTGGCGCATAGTTGTCTATATTTAATGAGTTGTTTTTTGTACCAAGTGACGGTAGATGCAGGTCTTGTTCTGACAGATGGCGCAGCCGTAAGGACGTTTTTTGCTGCCGCTGCCCAGCCCCATGATGCCGCTCACCGATTTGATGGGATACATCAGACAGGAATCGTTCAGGCTGATGCCACAGGGATTGTTGCCAATAAGCGAGAACAGTGGCTTTTGGTCGGATAAGGGCCAATTGCAGTAGCCCGGGCTGTAGCGGTTGGTGATGTTCCAGCCGCGCGCCTGACATTTTTCTTCGAGCAGACGCTGGATGCGGTCCATGGCATTCTCTACGCTGAGCGAACCTAGGGCATCGCAAAGGTAGGCTTCCAACTGGTCGCCGTTTTGGGTAAAGGCACGCGTGCGCTCGCTGAAGACAGCTCCGGCCGTGCAAAGGAATAGAGCTGCGTAGTCGCTGCCTTGCAGATATCCGGCCACTTGACGGCCGCATTGCAGCCAGCCCTCACCGATGCGTACCAGACCTTGCGCTACATCGATATGGTCGATGGCTTGCACGCAGTAGCCTCCGATGCTCTGAAAAGCCTGGCCATTACCGAGTTCCTGCAACTGTTGGCAGACAAAACTATAGGCCGGGTCGTCCAAATCGGCACTCAGATGCAGATAATCGCAGGCTTGGGCGGGCGTTGGCAGCACCTCCGACAAAGGAAAACGGTAGGTATTGAATTCACTCATGAGCGTTGGCGGCGGAAGAATTTAAGCAGTTTGAACAGTTCTTGGGGCAGATCGTGGATAAGGGCGATGCCCAAAACGATGGCCACCGACGATTTAAGTGCCAGCAGCCCATAACTGAGTGCCAAATCCAATTGATTGACAATCAGATAATAGGTAGACCAATAGATGCCGGCTCCGGGAACGATGGGAAAGAGCCCCGGAATGAGGAATATCATCGAAGGACATTGTCTCAGTACGGCAAAACAGCGGGCCGAAGTGGCGATGAACAGGGTGCTGAAAAACGTAGAACCAACCACGGAAAATCCCAGCACTTTCAAAAAGAACAGGTAGGCCGCCCAGCCGATGGCACCCGTTAGGCCGGCGGCGAAGAAATGCCGGGACGAGACGCTGAAGATGGCCGAAAAAGCGTAAGTGCCCACAAAACCGGCCAGCACCTGTATCAACATTTCGTTCCAGGTAATCATAGAACAACACCCTCCAACCAATTGTTACAGAGCACCAAGGCGATACTGACACCCAAGGCGATGCAGACGAAAATAATGACGGCATCCATCATGCGGATAAAGCCCGACAGATAGTCGCCGTTGGTAAGGTCGCGAATGCCGTTCACGAACGACACTCCCGGAATAAGCGGCATCACGGCACCGATAATCATCTGGCCCAGATGTTCTCCCAGGCCGAAATGCAAGCCCAGCACACAGGTGCCGGCCGCGATGAAGCTGGCGATGATATTGTTGAATATCTTGGAAAGGTGGGAACCTCCCACATAAGAAACAAAAGTGTAAAGCATCAGGCCGGCCACCAACGCTACGACGGCATCTTTGGCGTTGCCTCCGAAAAGCACGCTGAAGGCGCCCGCACCGACGCCCGCTGCCAGAATCATCTTCCATTTGGCCAGTCGCTTCATGTGCCGTATTTCTCGGAGACGCTGCATAGCCTCGTCTATACTGTATTTGCCGCTGACGATGTCGCGGGAGAGCTGGCTCACGGCCTCCACCTTGTCGAATTGGGAACCAAGGACGGGTATGGGCTTGATTTGTGCGTAGTTGCCGCCGCTGGTCGAGAAGATGCCGTTGGAGAGTATGTAGAATTGCTTGTCGGTGATGCCGTAATGGTCGACGATGCGGTTCATGGTTTCGTCCACGCGCTGCAGTTCGGCACCGTTTTCCATCAAAATCTGCCCGGCTAGGCAGGCCAGGTCCATCGCTTTGGCGTTATCGTTGACAGAATCCATAAGAGGAAAAGGTTTAGAGCGCTTGGCCGGTTGAAGGATACTTGATGCCTGCGCTGATGTGTTTGCCCGTTTGTCGCAGGTCGGCATAGGCGGTGCAGGCATCGTGATAAAAGACCATTTTGCTTTGGCTGTCAGCAGCTTTTTGCAGGATGCGCGTCTTTTCGGTTACCGACAGACAGGCTTGGTTGTCGATGGCGGCCACGCAGCCTTGGACAATGTGCAGGCACATGGGAACGACATCGCCCGAGATGCAGAAATTGCCACAGTCGGTTTGGACAAAGGCCACCAGTTGTCCGAAAGTATGGCCTTCGGCCTGATACAGCTTCAGCCCCGGAAAGAGCTCCAGCCCATCGTTGCCCAGTTCCAGCTTTTGCATAAGACCGGCCTTTTCGATGGCCAGCAGGTTGTCTTTTAGATAGGAATCGCTTTCCCAAGGGCCAGGCTGCATGGCATTTTGCCATTGGGCCAGCGTGGTGTAGTGACGGGCGTTGGGAAAGGCAAGCTGTCGCTGTCCGCCGGCATCGATATAGCTGCAACCGCCGCAATGGTCGAAGTGCAAGTGGCTGAGTATTACATCGGTAACTTCTTCGGGACGATAGCCGTTCTCGGCTAGGCCCTGACGGACATCCTTCAAGTGGTGGAAGCGGTAGTAGTCCATGCCCTCGGGAGCTGTGCTGCCTACTCCGGTGTCGAAGAGAACTTTGCGTGCGCCGAAGTCGACAAAGAAACAGCGCATGGCCAAGGGACATCGGTTGTCGCTGTCGACAGGGTACTTGCCCGACCAAACCTTGCGCGACATAATGCCGAACATGGCGCCCCCGTCGGTGGAAAAGAAACCGCTCTCGATGCAGAATGTTCTCATTGCTTGATTTTTGCGTGGCAAAAGTAACTATTAATTTTCACTTGCACTCCGTGGAACGACATTTTGTTGTATCTTCGCGGCAATCATTGAAAAACTTGCATCTATGAAATTGAAAACAATCCTGTGCCTGCTGCCGGTGCTCGCGCTGGTCTCTTGCGGCCACAAGCAGGAAAGCCGTCAGCTGTGGAACAATCCCGACAAACCACTCTCGGTGTGGATGGCCGACAGCGAACTGAGCCGCCTTCCCGACGGCACTTATCTTGACGGTGCCAATGGGCGTTTGAAGTGGAACTATACTTCGAGCATCGAAATGCGCGCCTTTATGGATTTGTCGCAATACACCGGCGATGAGCGCTACTGGAACTTCACCCGCCAGTATGTCGATACGATGATAAACGAAGCCGGAGTCATTACCGGTTATAAGGTGAGCAACTACAACATCGACCATATCTGCCCGGCCAGAATGCTCGTCGGTATGTACGAGCGCTACGGCGACCAACGCTACAAGATTGCCATGGATACGGTGTTCTCGCAGATTGAGACCCATCCCCGTACGCAGGACAGCGGTTTCTGGCACAAGAAGGTGTATCCGCATCAGATGTGGTTGGATGGTCTGTACATGGGCGCTCCCTTCTATGCCGAATACGTCAGCCGTTATATTCCCGAAAAAGACAGGGCTGCCTATTACCAAGACATCGCCCGCCAGTTTATTGTGGTGGGCCAACACACCTACGATGCCAAGACCAAGACCTACCGTCACGGCTGGGACGAAAGCCGGACCATGTCGTGGGCCGATCCGCAAACCGGTCAGTCGGCGCATTGCTGGGGACGTGGCCTGGGCTGGTATGTGATGGGCATGGTGGATGTGCTGGAATATCTGCCCGAAGGCTCCGACCGCGACCAAGTGGTGAAGATTCTACAGGATATCTATCTGGTTACCTTGCCCAAATACCAAGACCACAAAACCAAGATGTGGTATCAGGTGCTCGATTGCCCAAGGCGTAAGGGCAACTATCTGGAATCGACAGGTTCCGTCATGTTTGTCTATGGTTTTCTGAAAGGTATCAAACTGGGTGTCTTCGACCAGGCCTACACTTTCAAGGCCATGGAATGGTACCGCAGGTTCGTCGACCGTTTTGTCAAGGAGAATGCCGATGGCACTATTTCCATCACCGATTGCTGCGCTGGAGCCGGTTTGGGCGGTGGCAAACCCGGTACGCCTGGACGTAGCGGCAAGTTCGATTATTACGTTAACGAAACTGTTATCATCGAGAACGACAACAAGGCCGTTGGCCCCTTTATCTGGGCTTCCATGATGTACGAAGATTTAGTAAAGGAGCAAGCCGCCAAGTAGTGATGGCGGACGTACGTATAAAAATCCATAAATATTTATGTAATTGCGGAACAAATGCTATCTTTGCAGTCCTGAAATGACGAAGGATTTAAATTAAACAATTATGTCAAAAGTTACCGTTATTGGCGTAGGCAATGTGGGTGCAACCGCTGCCAACGTGTTGGCTTGTAGAGAAATAGCCGACGAAGTTGTTTTGCTGGATATCAAGGAAGGTCTTCCTGAAGGCAAAGCTTTGGATATGAAGCAGGCTTCTTGCCTGTTGACGATGGATACCAAGTTGAAAGGTGTTACCAACGATTACAGCGCTACGGCAAATTCGGATGTTGTAGTGATTACTTCTGGTGTGCCCCGTAAGCCCGGTATGACCCGCGAAGAACTTATCGGTGTGAATGCCGGTATCGTCAAGGGCGTGGTTGCCAATGTGCTGGAACATTCTCCCAAGGCTATTTTGGTGGTTGTCAGCAACCCGCTCGATACCATGACCTACCTTACCGTTACTTCTACCGGTTTGGACCGTCACCGTGTGCTCGGTATGGGCGGCGCTCTCGACAGTTCTCGTTTCAAGACTTATCTGGCCATGGCTTTGGGCGATGCCAATATGAACGATATCGATGCTACCGTTATCGGCGGTCACGGCGATACCACCATGATTCCTCTCAAGCGCTATGCCACCTACAAGGGTGTTCCCGTAAGCCAGTTCCTCAGCGAGGAAGCTTTGGACAAGGTGGTTGCCGATACTATGGTGGGCGGTGCTACTCTTACCAAGATGTTGGGTACTTCTGCCTGGTACGCTCCCGGTGCTGCCGTTGCTTTTGTGGTTGAATCTATCCTGCACGACCAAAAGCGCATCGTTCCCTGCTGCGTTTACCTCGAAGGCGAATACGGACAAAAGGACATCTGTATCGGTGTTCCCGTACGTTTGGGCCGCAACGGTTGGGAAGAGGTTGTCGACTTCAAGTTGAACGAGGAAGAAAAGGCCTTGTTCGAGAAGAGTGCCGAAGCCGTACGCAAGACCAACGCTGTGCTGGCTACGCTTTAATCTTTGTAATATTTTTTATAAACAGACTCTACCGGCTTTGTTCAGCAGAGTCTGTTTTTTATCATAATAAAGGATGAAGAAAATTGATTGCCTGTTGCTGATGGCTATGTTCGTGTTCTTGCCTTTAAGGGCTCAGCAATTGAGCTTGCCGGAAGATACCATGCAACTGTCTTTTCTGGAGAGTCTTACTTATGAGCATCAAGGAATGCCCAGCGTGCGTATCAGCCAGGATACCGCAATTTTGGCCATGATAGGACAACCGGGCGTGAACCTGCCGCAGAACATTGTTGTAGTGCAGAATCGTCCTTGTTTGCAGATGACGGGCTACCGCATACAGGTGTTTTCGAGCAATAACCAGAAGACGGCCAAAACCGAGGCTTTCCGTCGAGAGACCGCCGTCAAACAGGTAATGCCGGAACTGTCGTCGTATGTGATGTATCAAGCTCCCTTTTGGCGTGTGCGCGTGGGCGATTACCAAACCTACGAAGATGCCTACAGCCAGCTGGTCAAGTTTAGAAAGACTTTCGTCTACGGACGCGAATTTTCCATCGTCCGTGAAACCATAAACCTGCCATTGTAATGGAAGACCGACAAGAAATGGTGGAAAAACAGCTCAAGTTGGCCGAGCATTACCGCGCCATTCTTGAGCTTCTGGGCGAAGACCCCCAGCGTGAAGGTCTGCTCAAAACGCCCGCACGCGTGGCCAAGGCTATGCAATTCCTGACGCAAGGCTATGACCAGGATCCTTACGAAGAGCTCCGTTCTGCCATGTTCCACGAGGAATATCGTCAGATGGTCATTGTCAAGGATATCGATTTCTATTCGCTTTGCGAGCATCATATGTTGCCTTTTTACGGCAAGGCGCATGTGGCCTATATTCCCAACAAGCACATTACCGGCTTGAGCAAGTTGGCCCGTGTGGTTGAAATCTATGCCCGTCGCCTGCAGATTCAGGAACGTATGACCACGCAAATCAAGGAATGTATCCGCGAAACGCTCAACCCGCTGGGCGTGATGGTGGTTATCGAAGCCCAACATCTGTGTATGCAGATGCGCGGTGTGCAGAAACAGAATTCCATCACGGTGACCTCCGATTTTTCGGGAGCTTTCAGCGAGGCCAAGACGCGCGAAGAATTTATGACGCTTATTCAAAAGCAGTAACTCAATAATATGGTAGACATCTGCATACTGGATGCCTATACGGCCAACCCCGGCGATTTGTCGTGGCAGGCATTGGAAAGTTTGGGCCGTTTGAGGGTGTACGACCGCACGCCTGCCGCTTTGGTGGTGGAGCGCGCAGCCGCTGCCCCTATTGTGCTGACCAACAAGACTCCGATAACCGCCGCCGATATGGCGCAACTGCCTTCGCTCAAGTACATCGGTGTGCTGGCAACAGGCTACAATATTGTAGACTGCGGGGCAGCGGCTGCACGCGGCATCGTGGTGACCAACATTCCGGCTTACAGCACCGCTTCGGTAACTCAAACGGTGTTCGCCCATGTGCTGAACATCACGCATCAGGTGCAGTTGCACAATCAGTTGGTGCATCAAGGCGCTTGGGTGAATTCGCCTGATTTTATGTTTACGGCGGCTCCCTTGCAGGAACTCGCCGGTAAGACAATGGGCATCGTGGGCATGGGCAGTATAGGCAAGGCCGTGGCCTCCATCGCTCAGGCTTTCGGTATGAAGGTGATAGCCTTGAGCTCCCAATCGGCCGAGAGCCTGTATCCTGTACTACCGCTGAGCAAAGAGGAAGTGTTCGCGCAAAGCGATGTTTTGAGTTTGCACTGCCCCTTGACACCTGCCACCAAGGCACTGGTCAACGCCGAGACCCTGGCCCTGATGAAAGCTTCGGCCATCCTCGTCAATACCGGTCGCGGACCTTTGGTGGACGAACAGGCACTGGCTGCGGCCCTGAACAGCGGCCGCCTGGCGGCGGCCGCCCTCGACGTGCTCAGCACCGAACCGCCCAAGGCAGACAACCCCTTGCTCACAGCCAAAAACTGTTATATCACCCCGCATATCGCTTGGGCCAGCAAGGAGGCCCGCCAGCGGCTCATCGCCATTGCCAGCGAGAACGTCAAGGCTTTTCTAGCAGGCTGCCCGCAAAATGTTGTCAATGCTTCTTAATCATTCAACTATATCCACTATGAAAAGAACCGTATTTTTTCTTATGGCCGCTCTCTTGACGGTTATGAGTTCCTGCCAGGCCAATGGCAGCTTCAAGTATCAGGTAAGCGGACAACTGCCCGACAACTCCCGCGATGGCGAAACGCTGTATCTCAGCGATATGGCCAGTGGCGAACATCTCGATTCCACCACCATTCAAGGCGGCAGTTATACTTTCTCGGGCAAAGCCGATGGCGAGAAGCTCTGCGTTATCCGTTTCGGACGTCCTGCCGTGCGCTTTATCCTGCAGCCCGGTAATATCAGTATCGATCATCAGTTGATGGCAGCCAGAGGCACCGCTCTGAACGATTCTATCTGTGCCTTTGTCGAAGCCCTCGAGTCTCTCGAAGCACCGGAAGATACCGAAGAGGCTTGGACGCGAATGATAGTCGATTATGCACTGCCCGTTGTCAAGGCCAATGCCGATAATCTCTACGGTACGTATGCTTTGTGGTTTACCCTTTGGGCCGTTCAGCCTTCGGGCGAGCTTTTCGACAGCTTGCTTGCCAATGCCAGCGAAGCCTCTCTGAAGTTTGCTCCCATTCAAGACTTTATCGCCCGCAACGAAGCAGTCAAGGCTACCGAGGCCGGTAAGATGTTCACCGACTTTACTATCCCCGGTGGCAACCTCGATGGCAGCGATGCCAAACTTTCGCAATATGTGGGCAAAGGCAAATATGTGCTGGTGGATTTCTGGGCCAGCTGGTGCGGACCATGCCGTCGTGAGATTCCCATTGTGGCAGAACTCTACAAGAAATATCACGGCCCCAAGTTCGATGTCCTGGGCGTGGCCGTATGGGATCAGCCCGAAGCAACCTTGAAGGCAGCCAAGGAACTGGGCATCGTCTGGAACCAGATTATCAACGCACAGAGCATTCCTACCGACCTTTACGGTATCGGCGGCATTCCCCACATCATTCTCTTTGGCCCGGACGGTACCATTATCGAACGTGACCTGCGCGGCGACCACATGAAAGAAGTGGTAGCCAAGTATGTGGGCAAGAAATAATCAAGCCTGCTTGTTTTCGGTGGGATAGGCGATGCGTGCGTGATAGATGCTTTGCAGCTTTTCCTTGAACACCTCTTTAATCCGCTCCAATTCCTGGAAAGTGATGGGTACGTTTTTGTAGCGTCCTTCGTTGAATTGGGCACCGACAAGATTTTCCACCAAAGCCGAAATGCTGTCTTCGCTGTAGCTCTTCATGCTGCGCGAAGCGGCTTCGACGGTGTCGGCCATCATTAGGATGGCAGTTTCCTTAGAGAACGGATCCGGACCTGGATAGAAAAAGCCTTCGGGCACTTCCTGGTCCGGATGCTCGTTTTTATACAGCGTGTAGAAATACTTGGCCGATGAGGCACCATGGTGCGTCGAGATGAAGTCCTTGACAACCTTGGGCAGATGGTATTGCGAAGCGATTTTCAAACCATTGGGCACATGACAGGTAATCATCTTGGCTGCCTCTTCGTAAGGCATGTTGAGCAGGGGGTTGGGGCCATCGGTCTGATTTTCTGTATAATACGAAGGATTGGACATCTTGCCTATGTCGTGGTAGAGCGCGCCCGTACGCACCAGCTGCGAATTCGCATTGATGGCCTGGGCCGCAGCCGAGGCGATGTTGGATACCTGCATAGAATGCTGGAAGGTGCCGGGGCAGGTTTCGGAAAACTCGCGCAGCAGCTTGGAATTGACATTGGCCAGCTCAACCAGCGTAACATCCGAGGTATAGCCGAACAGCCATTCGAAGAGGTAGATGAGCAGGTAGGAAATAAGCAGCAGTACGGAGTTGATGCCGAAGGAAGCGTACATTTCCCATTGGAACTGGGTCGGCTGGCCTTCTTGCATAAGCGAGATGCAGGTGTAGGAAAAACAGTAGATAAGCAGTATCCACAAGATGTTCAGTACCAGCTGCGAACGTTGGGTCAGATGGTTGAGCGTCAGTATGCTGATGACACCCACCGACAACTGCAACATCAGAAATTCGAAGGGGAGAGGCGAAATGGGCGCACAGATAAGGATGGTAATCATATAGGCGTAAAAGGCCGTGCGCGAATCGAAGAAGGTGGTAATCAAAATCGTGATGAGGGCGAAAGGCACCATATAGATGTTGAGCACCTGGTCGTTGCGGATAATAAAGGCGCTGAGCAGGGTCAGCCCCACTACCAGAATTAGGATGAACATGATGTCGTTGCTGCGGGCGAAAATCTTGGGTCTGAACTTGTACAGATAGATACCCAGCATCGACAGGACAAAAAATACCCATAAAATCTGGCCCAACAACAACCAGTTTTCGCCTATCTTGCTACTGCGGTTTTCGGCCTCTTGACGAAAAGAGTCGAGCTTGCAGTAAGTGTCGGCCGTGACGATTTCGCCCTTGTCGACAATGCGCTCACCGCGCTGCACCCTGCCTTTGGATATGGACACACTTTCCCTTAGTGCTTCTTGGGCCTGAAGACAAAGTTTTTCGTCGCGGCTACAGTTTTCTTTCAGATATTCTTGAATGTGACAATCCTCTTCCAATACCTGTCGGTCGATGTCGGCGGGCAGGTTGCGGAGCAAGGCCTCGTAGGCCCTTTTCACGGTGAACAACGAAGTGACACTACGCGTTTCGCTTATGGCACCCGAACGCACCGCAACGATGTTATGGCCTTCCTTTTCCAGCTTGCCCAGCTCTTCGGCCGAAACGATACCGGCATTGTAAACCAAGCCGAGCTGATCTTTCAGATAATGGTAATAACGCTCGGGAACGGTGATGCGCAACACGGTCTTGTAATCGTTGTTCAGTTTGCTGAGAATTTGTTGCGACACCGAAGCGTCCAATTGCAGGTAGGGGTGGTAATGACGCAGGGCACTGTCAACTTCGGCTTCGTACAAGGCTTGAGGCTTGTTGATGGAGAAATCATAGGGGGCTGTCAACAGACCATAGCGCCAAGGCTGATTTTCCTTGAACAGATAACGGAAGCGTCCTTCGCGGGGATAGACAAGGACGATAAGTGCGGCTGCGACAACGAAAAGCAGCAATTTGAAGGCCTTCTTGATCATCTCAAAACTGTTTGTAAAAACTCGCTAAAAGTAAGAATAAAATTATATTTTTGCACACTCAAAACATCTTCTCAAGCCAAGTAATTTTTTATGTCCCAAGCAAGAAAAGTCAGGGTGCGTTTTGCCCCAAGTCCTACGGGAGCCCTTCATATAGGCGGTGTACGTACAGCTTTATATAACTATTTGTTCGCCAAGAATTTGGGCGGCGATATGATACTTCGTATCGAAGATACCGACAGCAAACGCTTTGTGCCGGGAGCCGAGGCCTACATTGTGGAAGCGCTCACATGGCTGGGCATCAAGTTCGACGAAGGCGTGGGTTTCGGCGGTGAATACGGCCCCTATCGCCAGTCGGAGCGTCGTGAAATCTACAAGACTTACGTAGACGAGCTCTTGGCCAAGGGCAAGGCCTACTATGCTTTCGATACGCCGGCCGAGCTGGAAGCCAAGCATGCCGAAAACGCCAATTTCCAGTATGATGCCCATACCCGTATGCAGATGAAGAATTCGCTCAGCCTCAGTGCTGAAGAAGTGCAGGACCGGCTGGCACGCGGCGAGTTGTATACGGTGCGTTTCAAAATTGACCCCGACCAGCAAATTGATATTCAGGACATGATACGCGGCGAGGTGCATTACAAATCGGATGTGCTCGACGACAAGGTGCTGTACAAGAGTGCCGACAATCTGCCCACCTACCACTTGGCCAATGTGGTGGACGACCATTTGATGCAGGTTAGCCACGTTATCCGAGGCGAGGAGTGGCTGCCTTCGACACCGCTGCATATCTTGCTTTACCGCGCTTTTGGCTGGGAAGACACCATGCCCCGCTTCGCCCATCTGCCGCTGCTGCTCAAACCCGATGGCAAGGGCAAGCTCTCCAAACGCGACGGCGATAGGTTGAATTTCCCCGTTTTCCCCTTGGATTGGAAAGATCCGCAGACAGGCGATATCAGCAAGGGCTATCGCGAGGCCGGCTATTTCCCCGAAGCCGTCATCAACTTTTTGGCGCTCTTGGGCTGGAATCCCGGCACCGAACAAGAAATGTTCACGATGGACGAACTGATAAAAGCTTTCAATATACAGCGTTGCAGCAAGGCTGGTGCCAAGTTCGACTACGAAAAAGGCAAATGGTTCAACCATCAGTATATGCTGCAAAAAGACAACCGCGAGCTGGCCGCCATGCTGATGCCCGATTTGAAGGCACAAGGCGTTGAGAGCAGCGAAGACTACGTGGTTGAGGTGCTGGCCCTCGTCAAGGGCCGCATGAACTTCTTGCACGAGTTTTGGGCCAACGCCTCCTACTTTTTCAAGGCTCCCGTTACCTATGATGAAAAGACCGTGGCCAAGCGTTGGAAAGACGTTTCCGCCAAGCAGATGAAAGAACTGGACGCTATTTTGGTGGACGACGATTTCAGTGATATGGTAGCCCTCGAAGCCAAGGTGTCTGCCTGGTGCGAAGCCAACAGCTACGGCATGGGCATCCCCATGAACGCCTTCCGTCTGGCTTTGGTGGGCGAAGGCAAGGGTCCGCATATTTTTGATATCTGTCGTCTGATAGGCAAACAGGAAACTCTCGACCGTCTGCGCCGTTGCGTGGAAATCTTAGGCTGATGTACACAGTAGTCTTCCAAATATACGTCTGGCTGTTCCGCCTGGTGGCGCTTTTCCACAAAAAAGCCGCCAAGATGGTTGTCGGACAAGCTCAGAGTTTCCGCTTGCTGCAAGAGAAGATTGCTCCCGGCGATGCCTGCCTTTGGATGCACGTGTCGTCCTTGGGTGAGTTCGAGCAGGGTAGCCCTGTGCTGGAAGAACTGCGTCGCCGTTATCCCGGCTACAAACTGGTGCTGAGTTTCTATTCGCCTTCGGGATACGAAGTGCGCAAAGACTACGACAAAGCCGATGTGGTCTGCTATCTGCCTTTCGATACGCCCGGCAATGTGCGTCGTTTTATGAAGCTCTTGCATCCGCGGGCGGCCATCTTTGTCAAATACGACCTTTGGCCCAACTACTTGGCTTACCTGCGCCGTCATAAGGTGCCGACCTATCTGGTTTCGGCCATCTTTCGTCCCTCGCAGCCATATTTTCGGGGCTTGCTCACCTGTTTCTTCCGAAAGATGCTCAAGACTTTCGACCAGTTTTTCGTGCAGAACGACGAGTCGGCCGAGCTTTTGGCACGCATCGGTCTGGGCGACAAAGTGCAGGTTTGCGGCGACACGCGTTGCGACAGGGTAATGCAGGTGGCTTCTCGTTCCAAGCAGCTGTTCGCTTTCGAATCGTTCACGGCGCCTCATGTGCTGGTGGCCGGCAGTACTTGGCCCCAGGACGAGAAACTGCTGATTCCTTATTTCAACGCGCATCCCGATTTGAAACTCATTATCGCACCACATCAGGTGAACGAATCGCGCGTGCTGTACATCGAGTCTTTGCTCCAGCGGCCTTCGCTGCGGTATTCACAGCTTACTGTCGAGAAGCTGGCCGCCGCCGACTGCATTATTGTCGACTGTTACGGCTTGCTTTCGTCGCTGTACCGCTACGGCGATATGGCCTACATCGGCGGCGGCTTCGGTGCCGGTATCCACAATACGCTCGAGGCGGCCGTCTACGGCATTCCGGTTGTTTTCGGCCCGCGCTACCAGAAGTTCGATGAGGCTCGTGCCTTGTTGGCTTCCCACGCCGCCAAGACCATCACCGACGAGGCCTCGCTGCACCTGGCCATAGACGAATGGTGCGAAGACCCGCTTGCACTCGAAAAGGCCGGCCGTGCCGCCAAAGACTATGTCGAGACTGGCAGCGGTTGCACGGCGCGCATCATGGCATATCTGGAAAAACAGCTTTAACAACATGAATACTGCTCCCTTGAAATCCATCTGGAAAAAGGGCTGGCCCTATCTTTTGGCAGCCTTGGTTTTCGTGATACTTACATTGGCATACTGCTCTCCCGTATTGGACGGCAAGGTGCTGCAGGCCGGCGACAATTTGACCTGGCGCGGTGCCTACGAAGAATGCAAGACTTATACCGAACAGACGGGCAAGCATTCATTCTGGACGGGCTCCATGTTCTCGGGCATGCCCAACTACCAGATTGGTGGCGGTCAGTATCAGGCCGTGGAGATTATGCGCCCCCTTATCAACCTCTTGCGCTTTGGCCTGCACAACGAAACGCTGATTATCATCCTGTCGTATTTTGTGTGCTTCTTTGTCTTGATGCGCGCTTTCAAGATGAATGTACTCTGGAGTACGGTGGGTTCCATTGCTCTTACCTTCTCGTCGTATTTCTTCATTATCATTGCAGCCGGACACAATACCAAGGCTATCGGCATTGCCTGGATGTCGGCCGTGCTGGCGGGTTTCGTCTTGATGTACCGCCGCAAATATCTCTGGGGCATCGTCGTGACGGTATTGGCCGTGTACATGGGCTTGCTCAAGCATCCGCAGATGTCCTACTACATTGTTATGCTCATGGGCTTGCTCTTCTTTGCCGAACTGTATACACACATCAAGGAAAAGCGCCTCAAGGATTTCGGTGTCGCTACATTATTGTTTCTGGCTTCGGTGGCCCTCGGAACGGCCCCGCAATACAGTTCTTTACGTGCCAACAACGAGTATCTGACCGAGACCATGCGCGGCAAGCATTCCGATTTGACTGCCTCTTTCGATAACGCTGCACAATCTGCTGATGCAAAATCGGACAAGGGCTTGGACATCGAGTATGCAACTGCTTGGAGTTACGGCTTGGACGAGAGCTTCACCCTTTTGATTCCCGATTTCAAGGGCGGTGCCAACGGCTATCAGCTGGGTGAGGATTCCAAACTGTACAAAACTTTGGTAAGCAAAGGTATCAACAAGCGCACTGCCAGCGAATTCTGTCAGTCTTTGCCCATGTATTGGGGAACACAACCCTTCACTTCGGGCCCGGTGTATGTGGGAGCCATCGTCTGCTTCCTCTTCGTCTTGGGCTTGATAGTGGTGAAGGGCCCCTACAAATGGGCTTTGCTGCTTGCCACCATCTTTTCACTACTGCTGTCGTGGGGTAAGAATTTTATGCCTTTTACGGAGTTTTTCTTCAATTGGTTTCCCTTCTATAATCGCTTCCGCACCGTATCGTCCATTCTGATAGTGGCCGAGATTGCCATGCCTTTGCTGGCTTTTATGGGAATCAAGACGATAATAAACAAGGAGATAGAAACCAGTCGTGCCGAAAAGGCTCTATACATCGCGGCCGGTATTACGGCAGGCCTTTGCTTGTTCTTCGCTCTTTTTGGCAAGTCTTTGTACAATTTTGCCGCCCCCAACGATGCCCAGATGTTCTCGCAGCTGCCCAAGTGGTTGTCGGCGGCTATCGTGGAGCAACGCGCAGTCCTGTTCACGGCCGATGCTTGGCGCTCCTTCCTGTTCATCGTTTTGGCTGCCGGTTTGCTGTGGTGCTACCTGCGTTTCAAGATAAAGGGCCTTTATGTGGGTCTGTTGACGGGTGTGCTTGTTCTGGTTGACATGTGGCCCGTGAACCAGCGTTTTTTCAATCAAGGCAACTTCGTCAGCAAGCGCGAAGACAAGGCTTATTTCCAGATGCAACCCTACGAGGCCGAGATTCTGAAAGACAAGGATCCTCATTTTAGGGTGTTCAATCTGGCTGCCAATACTTTTAACGATTCCCGTACCTCGTATCGTTTGAAATCGCTGGGCGGTTATCATGCTGCCAAGCTACGCCGTTATCAAGATTTGATAGACCAGCATCTCAGCCAAAGGCATATGCCGGTTATCAATATGCTGAATGCCAAATATGTAGTGGTTCCAACGGCGCAAGGTGCTGTGGCCCAGCTGAATCAGCAGGCTATGGGCAATGCCTGGATAGTGGATACGGTGCTGTTGGCCGCTACGCCCGACCGGGAATGTGCTGCACTCAATGAGGTCGATTTGACCCATATCGCAGTGGTGGGACAAGATTTCGCCGACTATGTGAATGATTTCCAGGTCGGTGCCGACCCAACGGCTCAAATACGCCTAAGCTCCTATGCGCCTGACGAATTGAACTACCAGAGTTTCTCCAAACAAGAGGTGCTGGCAGTCTTCTCCGAAATTTACTATCCTTATGGCTGGAAGGCCTACATCGACGGACAGGCCGTGGATCATTTCCGTGCAGACTATGCCCTGCGTGCTTTACGCATTCCGGCAGGCAATCACGATATCCGCTTCCTTTTCCGCCCCGACAGTGTCTACAAGACGGGTGTCGTTTCCAGTGTTGCTGCGGTGCTTATCTATGTGCTCCTAGCCTTGGGGCTGTTGCGCGCTGCGGTAATCCTCTTCAAGCGCCTGCGTTAGGTTAGACCAGGCGTACTTCTTCTTTTCCTGCGGGATGTTGCAGCAGAATTCCTCGCTGCGTCCATGGACGAAAAAGTCGTTCATGGCATCGGCGATGGCAGGGGCTTCCGGTGCTACGGCATAACCGATTTTTCCCTGCGGCACGATTTCGCCCAAACCGCCTACATTGGTTACCAGCATGGGCTTTTCGAAATGGAAGGCCACTTGCGTCACGCCGCTTTGGGTGGCGCTGCGATAGGGTAGGGCAACGAGGTCGCATACACTGAAGTAGCGGTTTACTTCCCCGTTGGAGATAAAGTGCTTGAAGAAGACTATCTTATCATCAAGACTGAGTGACGACACCAAATCGGTGTAGTTCTTTTCGTCTTCGTAGAACTCGCCGGCCACAACCAACTTTACCGGCAGTTGGCGAATGCGCTCATCGGCCATGGCCTGGATAAGCAGGTCCAGCCCTTTGTAAGCGCGGATAAAGCCGAAGAAGAGTATATAGCGGTATTGTGCATCGAGCCCCAGCAATTGCAAGGCCTCCTCGCGTGGCAACAGACTGCCGTAGTGGTCGTAGATGGGGTGTGGACGGCAGTAGCGCGGCTTCCCCTTCTTTTCGAAATGGACAATGTCGTCGGCTACCGATTGCGACAAGGCCAAGAAACTGTCCATGCGACCGGTGAAATAGCCGGGCAGCAGTTTGTCCAGTATATTGGGTTCGTGGGGAATCATATTGTGGATTAGCCCCACGCGGCGGCAATTCTTGGGCAGGAAGCCGGCAATACAGCCCATACAGGGAGCCATGAACGACATCCAATAGGCGAAGATAACCATATCGGGATGCAGTTGGCGGATGGCGCGTCCGGTCTTGACCCAGCTGAGGGGATTCACCGAATTGATGCTGCGGTGTATCTCCAGCCCTTCGGGTGCCGGGTCGTCACTGAATTGGGTTTTGCCTGGAAACAGAAAGTCCGGATATTGCAGACTGTAGGTAAACATCACCACTTCCTTGCCCTCGGCCTGGAACTGTTTGGCCAGACGTTCGCTGAAGGTGGCAATGCCGCCGCGGTAAGGGTGCGCGGGCCCGACAATGACTATTTTCTTCAATGCCATAGAATATGCGTTTACCGTGCAAAAGTGGCGAAAATATCGTACATTTGCAATCGATGATTGACAAAACGGCTTCTGATAATGCAGGCAAAGATTTCGGTAGTGATGTGTTGCTATAACGGCGAGGAGTTCTTGCGCGAACAGCTCGATTCCGTTTTGCGTCAGACGCAGCCGGCTTTTGAAATTATCGTTCGCGATGATGCCAGCAGCGACGGAACTTGGGCTTTGCTGCAGACCTACGCTTCTCAATATCCATGCATCATTCCTTCGCGCAATGCTGCCAATCTGGGCTTCAAGCGGAACTTCGCCCTGGCCTTGGCCGATGCCCAAGGTGACTACATCGCCTACTGCGATCAGGACGATATTTGGTGCGAACATCATCTTGCATACTTGCTCCAGCTTATTCAGGGCAAAGACCTGGCCGTGGGCAACGCCTTGTTGGTAGATGCGCAGGGCCGTTCGCTAGGCTTTAGTCTAAGGGAAGAGTTCTGTTACCGTCCGGTGGCGCAAAGTGAGATAGACAAACTCTATCCCATTTTTTACCGTTCGTCTTTATATCAAGGTGCCAGCATGCTCTTGACAAAACGCCTGAAACAAGCCTTGCTGCCCATCCCCGAAGCTGTGGCTTTCCACGATGTATGGACGGCGGCGCTGGCTTGCTGTATGGGCGGTATCAACGACACCGACGAGATTATAACCCTTTACCGTCAGCATGGCAACAATGTCACCAAGCACCACAAGGCTTCCCTTTGGCGCGAACTGAAAATGCGTCATCATTTTTGCTACGCGCCCGACCGTATGGCTTTGTATGAGGGATTGATGCAAAGACTGCCCGAACGCAGTACCGAGTTGGATGCCTTTCTGGCCCAATGGAAACACTATGCCGACCTATGCCGTCGTCCTTCAGACCGCTGCAAGGCTTTCCGCTTGCGTTTCGGACAGTATAAAAAGATTTACACTACCGGAAATTATAGGTACTTTTGTCTCAGGGCACTGCACTGGCTGCTGACGCCTCCTTTCAAAACAGCTTCTAACTAGACTATGGACAACAAGAATATAGCCGTCATTTTGGCCGGTGGGGTGGGTTCGCGCCTGGGCAAGGAACGTCCCAAGCAGTTCTATTGCATGGCGGGCAAAACCATTATCGAACACACCATCGATGCTTTCGAACGCAATGCCAACATTCACGAAATTGCCGTGGTGTCGAATGTGGAATACATCGACGAGATACATCGCCTGACGGCTGCCAATGCATGGACCAAGGTCCGCAAGGTGCTGCCCGGCGGTAAAGAACGCTATGAATCCACTTTGGCAGCCGTCAGTGCTTATGCCGACAGCCCCGATTGCAATCTGCTGCTGCACGATGCCGTGCGTCCTTTGGTAAGCCAGCGTATCATCGATGATGTGGTGGAAGCACTCAAACATTATCGGGTGGTGAATGTGGCAGTCCCCGCTACCGATACCATTATCGAGGTGGATGCCGGTGGCCATATCATCACCGCCGTGCCTGAGCGTCGGAATCTGCGCCGTGGCCAGTCGCCTCAAGGCTTCCGCCAGTCGGTCATCGCCGAAGCCTACCGCCACGCGCTGCAAGACCCGGCCTTTGTGTCGACCGAAGACTGCGGCACTGTGGCCAAATATCTGCCCAATGAACCTATCTACGTGGTGGACGGTGAAGAACAGAATATGAAACTGACCTATCCGCGCGATATCTATGTGCTGGAAGAATTATTCAAGATAAACCGCCCCGTCAAATAAGTCAACATGGACAAAAAACAGATACCGACTTTCCTAAAAGGCTTGCTGCTGACACCTTTGCGCCCCTTGGTGGGAATTAAGCCCTCATTATGGATTTTCGGCTCGGACCAAGGCCGTCGTTATTCGCAGAATGCGCGTTATCTGTTCGAGTACGTTCTCAAGAACCAGCCTAAGATTAAGGCCTGCTGGATAACCAGATCCAAGGAAGTCTATCGCGAACTTTCGTCCAAGGGCATTCCCGTGCTGATGAACGGCTCATGGAAGGGAATAATGGCTTGCCTGTCGGCCCAAGTTGTGGTTACCACCACTTGGTTCAATGATATCATCTACACTTACCGCAAGAAGGGCCAGTACCATCTGCACTTGATGCACGGTATGCCGCTCAAGGTGGGCTATTACGACATTCCCGCGCCCAAGAAGTCGCTTTGGAAAAGCATCACTTCCAAAGTCTATGAGATTTTTGTCGGCAACTATCGCTTGGAAGATTCTGTGTTCATGCCTGTCAGCTCGGAATTCTTCAAGCAGATTATCCTTCATTCCACCCGCAACAGCCGTGTGGAAGTGACCGGGCAGCCCCGCACCGACGACTTTCTCTCTTTCGATGCCGCTGCCTTGCGCCGCAAATACGGATTTTCCGACAAGGACGTGATTGTCACCTATATGCCCACGCACCGCTCGTATGGCAGAGGGGCTCTTTCGCCCTATATCTTCAAGGACAATCCCGAGGCGATACGCTTCTTTAAGGATCAGGGCGTGGTGTTGGTTTGGAAGCAGCACATTAACATGACCTCCAACTATCAAAGTTTCAGCTACGACACCTGTTTCCGCGACTATTCGGCCAATCCCAAAGTGGATTCGCAGGAGTTGCTCTTCATCTCCGATATCCTTATCAGCGATTATTCAAGCTGTATCTACGACTTTATGATGTTGGGCCGTCCTATCCTCTTCCACGATTACGATGACTATACCCATACCGACAATCCTATTTACATCACCAAGGAGGATATGGCCGAGGCGGGTCCCATCAGCGAGAACGAAACGCAACTTTTGGCCGATATCAAGCAGGCCTTGCAAGACCCGGAACCCTTGTACATAAAGAACCCGCAGGTGCTGCAACGCTATCATCGCTATGTGGACAGCAACTCCTGCCAACGCGTGTCAGAAGCCTTAGAGCGTTTTATAATGCTTGGCCAGAAAACGGAATAGAGCACGGCTTAAGGGCTGAGGCAGGCAGGTTTTGAGCAGACGCACGGTCTTCTTGCGGAAAATCATGCTGCGCCGCTCCCTTTCGATATGTTCGCCCCGCGAGGCACGGATGTCGTAGAGTTCGTTCACCGAAGCAATGTGGTTCTTGAAAGTGAAGCCGCCGTCCAGCACGATGTCGGCAATGCAACGGTCGATGTACGCAAATCGGCACCCTTCCAGGTACAAGCCGGATATCTGCTCGAAATCGGCCGCATAGCGATGTTCCACCACAAAAAGATGTTCACGCAACAGGCTGGTTCTGACAAAAATGGCTTGATGGCTGATGGACATCTTCCGGGTAATGGACTTCAAGTCGGGCTCCACGATGAAAAAACCGTATTCACGTTCTTCCCGCGCTTTGCCAAAAACAACATCGCTCTTGGGGTTTTCCTCGATAAAACGGGCCACATCGGCCAGCACTTGGCTATCGCTGAAGGCATCGTCGGCATTCATCATGATGACATAGTCGCCTTTGGCAGCCAAGATACCCTTGTTCATGCCATCGTAGATGCCGTTGTCTTTTTCGCTCACTACATAGGCAATCCGGTCGCGATAGCGGGCCACAATCTCCATGGTATTGTCCGTGCTACCGCCATCGATAATCAGGTATTCCACCTGCGGATAGCTTTGCTCCAGCACCGAACGAATGGTCTTCTCCAGACATTTTCCGGCATTGAAGGTGACGGTAACGACCGATAAAAGCGGCTTGTTCATGATTCTTGTCGATAATATCAATAGCGGTAATGTTCAGCCTTGTAGGGACCGTCTGCCGACACGCCTAGATATTCAGCCTGCTTGGGTGTCAGATGTGAGAGCTTGGCCCCAACGTGTTCCAAATGCAGACGAGCCACTTCTTCGTCCAGCTGCTTGGGCAGGCGGTAAACATCAACCGCATAAGGTTTGCTCCAAAGCTCCATCTGGGCCAGTACCTGATTGGTGAAAGAGTTGCTCATAACAAACGACGAGTGTCCCGTGGCACAGCCCAGATTCACCAAACGGCCGTCTGCCAGCAGTATAATGCTGTGTCCGTCGGGGAAGAAGTACTGGTCTACCTGTGGCTTGATGTTGCGGTGATGTATGCCCGGATAGGCTTTGAGCTTGTCAACCTGTATTTCGTTGTCGAAATGGCCAATGTTGCATACAATGGCGCAGTCTTTCATCTTGGCCATGTGTTCTATGCGTACAATGTCGATATTGCCCGTGGTGGTAACGTAAATATCGCCTTCTTCCAAGCTATCCTCAATGGGCTTCACTTCATATCCTTCCATGGCTGCCTGCAATGCGCAGATAGGATCCACTTCGTTGATGATGACTCTGGCGCCGAAGCCTCTCATCGACTGGGCGCAACCCTTGCCTACATTGCCGTAGCCGCAAACCACCACCACTTTGCCGGCTATCATCACATCCGTGGCTCTTTTGATGCCGTCTGCCAGCGATTCCCGGCAGCCGTACAGATTGTCGAACTTCGATTTGGTAACCGAGTCGTTCACATTGAAGGCCGGGAACAGTAGCTCGCCATTGGACATCATCTGATAAAGCCTGTTCACGCCTGTGGTGGTCTCTTCCGACACGCCCCTGATATCTTTTACCATCTCATGCCAGAAACCCGGTCTTTCAACCAGAACTTTCTTGAGCAGTTTCTTCAATTCTTTTTCGTCCTCACCACCCGAAGGCGTATCCAGTATACTGGCATCTTCTTCAGCCTGATATCCTAAATGTATCATCAGCGTAGCGTCTCCGCCATCGTCTACAATAAGTTGAGGGCCTTTTCTTTCGCCAAAGTTCAAGGCTTGCAGTGTGCACCACCAGTATTCTTCCAGATTTTCTCCCTTCCATGCGAAAACATTCACGCCTGCGTCTGCTATAGCGGCGGCAGCATGGTCTTGTGTCGAAAAAATATTGCAGCTGGCCCAGCGAATCTCTGCGCCCAACTCTTTGAGTGTCTCTATCAGCACCGCCGTCTGTATCGTCATATGCAGCGAGCCCATAATTCGTGCGCCTTTCAATGGCTTCTTTTCTCCATATTTCTTGCGCAAAGCCATCAGTCCCGGCATCTCCTTTTCAGCGATTTCTATCTCTTTTCTGCCGAAATCCACCAACGACATATCGGCAACCTTGTACTGAATTTTGTCAAAAGCAATCATATTCATTTTTTTTGTATTTTCTTGTAACAACTTGAGTATTCTTCAGTCTTAGTGTGCAAAGTGTGAGTGATACTAAAAGACTCTTTTTAATTTCCTCTATATATGTTTGAAGGTGTTTCTGCGTGAGCCGGGACACCTTCTCTTTTTGGTCCAGATTTATTTCCTCATCGGTCATGTACTTCCTGTACACTCCCTCTTCGGAAATAAATCTGGCCTCAAAAAGCCTCGCTTCAAAGACCATTTCCTCATCGGTCATGTACTTCCTGTACACTCCCTCTTCGGAAATAAATCTGGCCTCAAAAAGCCTATTTCTTCTCCTCTGGTTTGGACAGAACGAAGTCTAAATGACGCTTGGCCATATCGGTGCGGGCCACGATAACCTCTACCGTATCGCCCAAACGGTACACCTTTTTGGTGCGACGTCCCACCAGTGAGTAATTGCTTTCATCGAAAATGTAATGGTCATCATCGAGGTCGCGAATGGGAACCAGACCTTCGCATTTGTTGTCGTTGCACTCCACGAACAGGCCGTAGTCGGTCACGCCCGAGATAGTACCCGTAAAGACTTTGCCCAGTTGCGAGGCCATAAATTCCACCTGCTTGCTCTTGATGGAGGCACGCTCGGCTTGGGCAGCCAGCTGTTCCATGGCCGAACAGTGTTCACATTCCCTTTCCAAACTGTCGCGATTGAAGCTCTTGCCATCGCTCAGATAACGCTCCAGTAGACGATGCACCATCATGTCCGGATAACGGCGTATGGGCGAAGTGAAATGCGTGT
Source organism: bacterium (assembly GCA_963617485.1). GTDB lineage: Bacteria > Bacteroidota > Bacteroidia > Bacteroidales > UBA1402 > UBA1757. The sequence continues at coordinate 52,473 of CAVEPA010000006.1, forward strand.
AGTATCTGAAGGCCAGACCGTAATGCCCGATGTTGTCGGTGCTGTAGATGGCCTTGGCCATGGCGCGCACGGTCAGGGATGAGATAATGTTCGATTCGGCACTGCCCTGTATTTCGTCCAGCATGCGGTTGATGTTCTGGCTCAGTTGCCTTTGGTCGCCGTTGGTGTCGAGGTGATGGCCGAAACGCTGTACGAATTTCGACAACTCGCCCAGCTTCTCAGTATCTGGCTGGTCGTGCACACGATAGACAAAAGCTTTGGGGGTCGAGCCTTTACGGTTGACAAACTCCGCTACAGTGCGGTTGGCCAGCAACATAAACTCTTCGATAAGTTGGTGCGACTCGTTCGATTCTCTAAAGTAGACACCGATGGGCTTGCCTTCTTCGTCCAACTTGAAGCGCACTTCGGTACTCTCGAACTGTATGGCTCCGGCCTCCATGCGTTTCTTGCGCAAAATCTGGGCCAGTGCGTGCAGGCTTAGAATTTCGTTTTTGAGCGTGTCGCTGCGGCCCTCGATAACCTCCTGCGCCTCTTCGTAAGTGAGGCGGCGGCACGATTTGATAACCGTCCGCTTGATGCGTGAAGCCACCACTTCGGCCTTGCTGTTCATCTCGAAAATACAGGAGAAACAGCGCTTTTCCTCATCGGGCCGCAGCGAGCAGACTTGGTTGCAGAGCACTTCAGGCAACATAGGAATGACGCGGTCTACCAAATAAACGGAGGTGGCGCGTTTCTCGGCTTCCGTATCGACAAGCGACTTGGGCTTGACATAGAAAGTGACATCGGCAATGTGCACGCCCACCTCCCAGTTGCCGTTGTTGAGCTGACGGATGGAAATGGCATCGTCGAAATCTTTGGCTTCGAGCGGATCGACGGTAAATGTGCAGACCTTGCGGAAATCCTCGCGGTAACTGTATTCTTGAGGCTGGATATGTTCATCGAAGCCTTGGGCTTCCTTCTCGGCATCTTCGGGATAGCTTTCTGGCAATTCGAATTCGCCCATAATGTCATCGCCCAAGCACTTGCGCTCTTTACGCAGCTGTTGTGCCAGCGTATAGCGGCCCTCGCGCTCCTTGCTCAGAAAGTGCTGTCCGTAGAGCAGGCGGAGCAGCTCCTCCACCATTTCCTTGGAGGCTGCCCGGTTGATGTTCAGCGCGGCGGCCACTTGCTTGTAGTTGTAACTTCTGTGGGGATTGCGGCGGAAGAAGTCCATAATATGCTGCTTCATACCGCCTTTGGTCATACGTGCAATCTTGTTTTTCGGATATTTCATATACACTTATTGGGGTCTTGATGATTGGAACCGTTTTGTCAGCTCTTCGAGGCTGAAGCTGACGATGATGCTTTTGCCATCGGGTGTGAAGTTCTGAATGGCAGCTGCAAAAAGCTGTCGGCAAAGTTCGCATTGCTCTTCGTGGTCGAGATTCTGGCCATAGGGCAAAGCCATCGATTGGGCCATCTCCAGTGCCAGGCAATCACTGATGCTTTGTGAAGCCTTGGGATTTTCCTCCAGTCGTGCCTGCAAGAGTTCTTGCAACACGGCTTGTGCATCCTTGCCGGCCAATTCTTGCGGAACACCCGTTAGCAGGTAAGCGGTACCCGATTTCTCGATACGGAAGCCCAAATCGTCCAGCATTTCTGCCATGGCATCAATCTCGGCGCTCAGATAAGGCGGAATGTCAATCTCTTCGGCAAAAAGCAGGCTTTGCGATACCGACTGGTGATTGGAAAGCTGGCGGCAATACCGTTCGAAGAGTATGCGTACACTGGCGCGATGTTGGTCTATGAAAAGCAGTTGATCTCCCAAAGGAAGCAACAAGTAGCGCCCGAATACCTGCGTCATTTGCTTTTGGAACATCTCCCAGGAATCTTCGTCGTTGAAGAGCGTCTCCAGAACATCTCTAGGTTGGTCTTGGGCAAAATCCTGCAGGCCGTTCAAGTCGTTGTCGAGGGCATTGTCGTGGCAAGCACTGTCGTAGAGGTCCAGTATACTGCTGTAGTCGCCCGAGGACGTATGCGGTTTACTGTTGAAGGGATTGTAGCTTTTGTCGTAATTGACTTGCGGCATGGTCCATCCTTGATTGCCTGTGCTTGGTATCTCGATGCTGGGAGCGTCTTCCTGATCGAAATCGATGGACGGCACGGCGTTGAACTTGCCCAAACATTCGCGCACGGCGGCATTGAGAATGGGCCAGATAACCTGCTCATGCTCGAACTTCACCTCTGTTTTGGTGGGGCTGATGTTGACGTCGATGCTGTCGGTGGGTACGTCCAGAAACAGGAAGTAGGCCGGCTGCATGCCGCTGGGTATGAGCGTTTCGTAAACATCGAGTATGGCCTTGCGGAAATAGGGGTGCCGGACAAAGCGTCGGTTGGCAAAAAGAAATTGCTCGCTGCTGCGCTTGCCGGCCGTAGCAGGGTCACCGATGAACCCGCCGATGTGCACGAATTCCGTGTCCACTTCGATGGGATAGAGACATTTGTTGAGCCTGTTTCCGAACAGGGAGATGATGCGCTGGCGCAAGTTGCCGGGCTGCAGGTCGAAGATGCTTTCACCATTGTGCGTCAAACTTAGGCCAAGGTCGCTGTGGGCCAAAGCAATGTGAACGAACTCGCTGCGGATGGCAAGAAACTGTTTGGCATTGCTTCCCAGAAACTTGCGCCGGGCGGGGACGTTGTAGAAAAGGTTGCGCACCATAAAGCGCGTGCCCGGCGAGGGCAGCACCATGGCTTCGTTGTTCTCGATTTTGGAAGCGGCTATGCAGACCTTGCAACCCAGTTCGTCTTCGGGCCGGCGGGTCTGCAACTCCACTTGGGCAATGGCGGCTATCGATGCCAGCGCTTCGCCTCTGAAACCCTTGGTTTGCAAATGGAAAAGGTCGTCGGCCTGCCGCAGCTTGGAAGTGGCATGGCGCTCGAAGCAGAGCAGGGCATCATCGGCGGACATGCCCTTGCCGTTGTCGTTGACCTGTATGAGTGTTTTGCCGGCATCCTTGATGATGACATCGATTTGCGTAGCCCCCGCATCGATGGCGTTTTCCATCAGCTCTTTCACCACCGACGAGGCCTGTTGTATCACTTCGCCGGCGGCAATCTGGTTGGCTACATAGTCGGGCAGGACACTGATAATTCCACTCATCTACGGCAGTTTTATCTGATGAAAAAATAAACAATGACCAAAACGACAATCAGCACGATGCAGACTATCGACACCGTGCGGCTTATCTTGGTGACTGTTTCAATTTTGCTTCCGCCCGGCACAGCCTTGCGGAAACTGCCGCGGATGCTCTTTTCGAAATCGCGGCCCGAAGTGCTTTCCTGCATGTTGGGATCCTGTTCCATATTCATTTCTTTTCGGATACGTTCGTAACGCTGTTGACGCTCGTCTTTCAGCTTGTCGTAATAGATGGGCTGGTGATTGAACTGACGGGCTTTCGGCTGTTTGAGGATGGGGAATAAAAAGCTCATAATGTCAGAATTAGGGTTATTTCTTCTTGTTACGGCGGGTGGCACGCTTAAGGCCCTGGCCTTGATTCTTGTCTTCGACAAAACGTTGGTCTTGGTCGATGCTGTGGCGGAAAACATCCTGCGGCCCGTTTGGTCGCTGGTCTACAGCCCAGGAAAAGAGCGGAATGCGTTTGTCGGCGGGACTTATCAGATGCAAGGGGAAAAATTTGCCCTTGGGCTGGGGAGCCACAAGAATCTTCTCCATCTTGCCATCCTTGTCCATAAACATCTCTATATCACCCTGTTCGACGCTCACCATACCGATAATTTCATTGTTCTCGTTATGGGGTACATAAATGGAACGGGCATTGCCCTGAATGGTGACGCGCTTCACCTTATTGTTGGAGAAGTAGGCCTTGAGCTCATCGCCGGATGATTGGTTGTAGAATGAGGTGTCGGCCGTTTCCTGCGAAACCACTGAGGCGTTGCGCTCCACAAAAAGGTAGTCGGGACGCTGGTCTTTGAGGAAGAGTTTCATGTGGTTGCCTCTGACCTGCTGGTTTTCCGACCAGATGATGGGCAAACCGCTGATGTCGAGTATCGAGTCGCGCGAAGAGTAGTGTAGCGAATCGCAGACAGCCTGAAGGTCGCTGCGGTAAAGCCTAACCTTATGATAGGCCATGAAGGTGTCGAATACCGAGTCTTTGCGCATCATCAAGGTGTCGGCATGCAGGTAGAGCGTGTCGTTGGGCTGAGAGAATTCCTTGAGCAAAGCCGCTCCGGTGATGTACGAGGTCTCCGTTTCCTGATGATGGAAGCCGTAGTTGCCCGTTACCAGCATATATTGCGAAGAGTCCCGCAGCTGCACATGACCGCGTGCGTAGCCTTGGCCGCGACTCTGGTCGTAGCTCACCGTGTCGCCTGTCATATAGTAGGGGCTGCTGAGCAGGTACGATCCGTCGTAAAGTTCGCTCTCGCCGCTGAGCGTGTTGTACCAGCCCCTAAAGGCGTGCACCGTGGAACTGTCGCTAACGATACGCGTATGCGAAACAATCGATGCCACGCGCGTTTCGGTATGATAGTTCAGCGTATCGCTGTAGAAGACGAAATCGGGGTGGGTCAGTACCACATCGTCCTTGAAGAAGCACATCTTGGTGCTGGGGTTGTAGCGCCCGTAGCTCGATGCCAGGTCGTTGGTGGCATCCACGATTTTCCCGCCGTGGAAATAATAGCCGATGTTGGCTACGCGGTCGTAATCGAGGTTGTCGGTATAAAGCCTTACGTCCTGGTCGGTCATCACCACGTTCTGGCGCAACATAGCAATCTTCTTGTTGCCGTCGTACCAAAGTGTTTTGCCGTCGAGGGTCAGCGTGTCGCCTTGCACGATATGCACATGCCCGAAGGCGTAAAGCGAATTGTTCTTTTTGAAGAAATGGGCCGTGTCGCAATACATCCAAACGCTGTCGTGACGGAACTGCACATCGCCAATAAGCACCTGATATTCGGCATTGACATCTTCGTCGAAAGAGAGCGTATTGGCATGTTCAAGGTAAATCATGTTTTGTGCCGGCAAGGTCATTACCGACAGCAGCGTTGTCAGGATGATGAGAAAGCGCCTCATAATCAGAGTTTAATCCATCCGGGATACTGAAACTCACAATTGCGCCAGTTTTCGTTGATGCGCACGTAGGTTTCCTGTTGTTTCTGACGTATCCAGTCTTCGATAATTTGGTCTTTCTTTTCTTGCAATACTATTTGCTTGAGCTGGAGGAAATCTTCCGTTACCGAGGCGGGATGAGCCTTGGTCTTGCTCTTGACACGCACGATAGCGCAGATTTCGCGGTTGCGGCCTTCACGCGTGTCTATCATGCTGAAGGGCTTGGAAATCTCACCCACATTCATTTCGTAAACCAGTTTGCCTATTTCCTGAGGCAGCTGCTCCATCTGGAAATGAGAGGTATTGGTGGCCGAGTTGATGAGCAGACCACCGTTGTTGCGCGTGTCCTTGTCTTGCGAGTAATATTGTACGGCTTGTTTGAACGTTATTTTCTGGTTGCGCACGGCATCTGCGATGCTATCCAGCCGAAGGAGGGCTTTGTTTCTTTCGGTGGCCGAAATTTCGGGACGCAGCAGGATGTGCCGACAGTTGATGCGGTCGCCGCGCCTTTCGATAAGCTGGATAATGTGGAAGCCAAACTGCGTTTCCACGATACGCGAAACCTTATTGGGGTCGGTAAGGTTGAAGGCGACATTGGCAAATTCCGGCACATATTCACCTTTGCCCTTGAAGCCCAGCTCGCCGCCATCCTTGGCAGACGGGCAGTCGGAGTAGAGCACGGCTAGGGTAGAGAAGCGTTCGCCGTTGTTGACGCGCTCGGTGAATTCGCGCAGACGGGCTTTGATGCTTTCAATCTCTTCGGGGTCGTATTGAGGTTCAATGGTAATCAGCTCAATTTCCACCTGAGCCGGAATAACCGTCATGCTGTCGGGCGGCGTGTTCTTGAAATAGGCCCGCACTTCGGCCGGCGTAACACTGACGTTTTCGAGCAGGGAAGCCTTCATCTGTTCGATGGTGCGCTCCTCGCGCATATTCTCGCGCTGTTCGTCGCGAATCTTGGACATGGGCTTGCCAAAGTATTCTTCCAGTTTTTCCTTGGAACCCAGCTGGGCAATCATGTAGTTCATCTGTCTGTCAACCATCGAGATAACATCGTTGTCGGTAACAATGATACTGTCCAGTTCGGCTTGATGCAGAAAAAGCTTCTGCACGGCAAGCTGTTCGGGTATGACGCAATAGGGGTCGCCGCTGAATTTCTGCCCTTGATACAAGGCCTGCAGACGGTAGGATTCCACTTCCGATTTAAGGATGGCTTCGTCTCCCACAACCCAGACCACCTCGTCGATGATGTTGTTCTGTGCGCCGAGGCTGAGGCTGGCGAGCAAGATAATAAACAAGTTAAGGATGCTTTTTTTCATGTCAATAATATCTGATTTGGTCTTTCTTCTCGGCCTCTGCTTTGAGTTCTTCTTCAAATTGCCGTAGAAACTCCGTCTTCTGACTGTTGATGATGATGTTTTTGATGCGGTAATCCACCATTTCCAAAGGCTCCGGGTTGCCGGCGAGCAAATAGTCGTCCACCTTGAGCAGATAGCAGAAATTGTCGTCCTCCACTTCGAGGAACTGCTTGCTCTTGAGGAAATCGCTTTGGTTAAGTTTGCTGGGAATCAGGTCCATCACATCGTCGAAACTGCGCCAGTCGTTACGAAAATTTTCGTAGATGTCGGCGTATTGCAGGCAAAGCAAATCGAGCTGTTCGCAGGCCTCGTCATCGGTTTTGCGGTAAAGGTTCTTGATGCTCTGCACGTTGGCCGAATGTTTGGGAACCTTGATAAACAGCCCTTTAACCAGATTGCGCGAGGAAATGAAACGCTGCTTGTTGTTCTCGTAGTACTGGGCTATTTCCTGTTCGCTGACTTCGGTCTTCAACTTTTCGAGCAACACCTGCTCCTGATATTCGTACATCATCAGCGACTGACGATAGTCTTCCACCATCTTCTGAATTTCCTTGCTGCCCTGCAAGTTCTTGACGGCAGCTTCGTATACCAGTTGCTGCTTCAGCCAACGGTCGATAAAGGACTGGGCGGCCTTCACGCTGTCTTCTTTGCTCAAAAATCCCGGCAAGGCGGCTTGTAGCTCGTCCAGATAGAGCGTATGCTCGCTGGTGGCGACAACGGCGATGCGGTCGTTGTCGAGCCGCCTGCTTTGACATTCTTGCAGCATCAGCGGTAAACTGACTAATATGGCGCAGATGAAGTACTTCATGCTATTATTTGTCCAACTGGTCCAATACCTCGCGGTAAATGACGACAGGATATTTTTCCTTCAGAGAGGCCACCCATTCGGCCTCCAAATAATCCTGATATTTGGCGCTGGCCTGTCCGCGGACATCATCGAGACACTTGGGCTGTTTCTGAATCTTGCCTACATAGAAATAGTACAGATAATGGCCGTTGGGCTCCCATTTGCCCGAATTGAACACCACTTTCTCTACCATAGGATTGCATTTGCCCTTGAAGTAGATGCCGCCGTCCACACGGACATTGGAGATGCTGTCGTTGTTGTAGGTGCGCATCAATACCGGCTTGATGGAATCGAGCGGCAGTGACTTGGCCAGTTTCTTGGCCTCCTTGACGATGGACTGGTCGTGACAGCCAACCACCACACCTGTAAAGCGAGGCTGTTCCCAACGCAGCTCCTTGCGGTGCTGGCGATAGAATTTCTCCAGTCCGGCACTGTCGGTTGCGGCTTTGTTCCAGACATTGCGATTGCTCACTTCGAAAAGCAGTATGCCGTCGTGATATTCCTTCATCAGATGACCAAAATCGGGATATTTGCTTTCGAGGCGGCTGTCCTCGTAAGCGATGAGGCTTTCGTGGACGAAGCGTTTCCAAGCATCTTCCAAGTTGCTGTCCTTCAAATCTTGTTCTTGAACGAAACGGGCAAAGTCGGTGGCCAGCAGTTTCTGACCGTCGAAAGTGGCAATCGGATTGAATTTGGCCAGCAGGCGCATGGTGGCATCGTCCAGCTGACGCTCCTTAATGCTGAGCAGGGTCAGTTGTAAGCTCTGCTCGTCCAGCTGGAAGTTGTAGTCGGTTTTGAGCTTTTCGCTAAAGGCCAAAGCGGGCATTTCGCTGCGCTCGTCACGCTTGATCATCTCGTTGATTTCCGATGACAAATCTTCGATGCTCGGGAAAGGCCCCACTTCGTAACGTTTGACGATATGCCAACCATAAGACGATTGGAAGGGTCTTGAATACTCGCCGTCCTTAAGCAGGGCAATGGCATTCTCATATTCGATGGGCAGTGAACCGCCGCGCAACCAAGGATATTTGCCGTCTCTGCCGACTACATAGCGGTCGTCGTTGCGATAACTGTTGGCCGTTTCTTCGAAAGACTTTCCAGCCTGCATCTCGCGGTACATATCGAAAATCACTTCTTTGGCCTTGGCCTTGTCCTGCTCGGAAGAATTGGCGTAGGCCGTTTTGTAGATATGTCCGGAAAGATATTGTCCGATGGCAGTCTGACGGCTATGCATCTTGATAAGGTGATAGCCGAACTCCGTGCGCACAGGCATACTCACTTCGCCCTCCTCCATTTGCATGGCAGCCCGGGCAAAGGGGTAAATGTAGCGTGCGGCGATGTTGGTACCCAGGTAACCGCCCCTTTCCCGGCTGTTGTCCTGCGAATACTCCTGGGCCATGGCGGCAAAGTCTTTGCCGTCTTCCATAATGGATTTACGGATATCCAATGCCTGCCGGTACACCTCCTTTTCTTGGGCGGGATTGGCCACCGACAGCAGGATATGGCTCAGTTCCACATAAGTCTGCATCAGCTGGTAGGCTTCCTGCTGCAGGGCTTTTTCCGTAGCTTCGTCTTTCAGATACTGCGGGGTGAGCTGTGCGCGGTAGCCGGCCAATTCCTGTTTGAAAGAATCCAAGGTGTCCAGTCCCGCTTCCTTGGCCGCTGCCACTTTCAGTTTGAAAGCGACAAACATATCGATGTAATCGTCGAAAGAGATGCTGTCGATACTCTGGTGTTGGCTATTCTTGGACCAAATGTAGTTGAACTCCGACAGTGTGATGTCCTCTCCGGCAATGGTCATGGCCACAGGGTCTTGTGCAAAGGCACTGCCCAAGAGAGAGCAAAGGACGGATAGCAGGAAGAATTTTTTCATTTTTTTGATGCCAGACTTGATGTAACAATTAGCTCATGCGCGAGTAGTTGGGAGCTTCGGCCGTAATGGTAACGTCGTGCGGATGGTTTTCGGAAACACCGGCCGAGGTGATGCGGGTGAACTTGGCATTGTGCAAAGCTTCGATGTTCTTGGCACCGCAGTAACCCATACCCGAACGCAGACCGCCAATCATTTGGTAAACCACTTCGTAGAGCGAGCCCTTGAAAGGTACGCGGGCCACAATGCCTTCGGGCACCAATTTTTTGGAATCCTTTTCGTCTGCCTGGAAATAACGGTCTTTTGAACCCTTTTCCATAGCTTCGATAGAACCCATGCCACGATAGGTCTTGAACTTACGGCCGTTGAAGATGATGGTGTCACCGGGCGATTCCTCGACACCGGCCAAAAGCGAACCCATCATGATGCAACTACCGCCGGCAGCCAGAGCCTTCACGATATCGCCCGAGTAGCGGATGCCGCCATCGGCGATGATAGGCACATCGGTATCTTTCAGCGCATTGTAAACATTGTAAATGGCCGACAATTGGGGTACGCCAATACCGGCAATGATACGGGTAGTGCAGATAGAACCCGGACCGATACCAACTTTAACGCCGTCGGCACCGGCTTCAACCAAAGCCTTGGCGGCTTCACCGGTGGCGATGTTGCCCACTACCACTTCCAAATCGGGGAAGGTTCTCTTGACCTTCTTGAGCGTTTCGATAACATTGCGCGAGTGACCGTGTGCGGTGTCGATAACAACGGCATCCACGCCGGCCTCCTTCAAGGCCTTGATGCGGTCTAGCGTATCGTGGGTGACACCCACGCCTGCGGCAACGCGCAGACGACCCAGACTGTCCTTGCAGGCAAAAGGCTTGTCCTTGGCTTTGGTGATATCCTTGTAGGTAACCAAACCGACCAGATGACCTTCATTGTCCACTACGGGCAACTTTTCAATCTTGTACAGCTGCAGGATATCGGCGGCGGCTTCCAGGTTGGTAGACTGTTGGGTGGTGATGAGCTTGTCGCGTTTGGTCATTACTTCGTCCACCAGACGGTCCATGTTTTTCTCGAAACGCAGGTCGCGGTTGGTGACAATACCGATGAGCAGCCGGTCTTTGTCCACTACGGGAATACCACCGATGCGGTATTCGGACATCAGGTTGAGTGCCTGTCTTACCGTTGAACCGGACAATATGGTGATGGGGTCGTAAATCATGCCGTTTTCGGCGCGCTTGACCATTTGTACCTGTCTGGCCTGTTCCTCGATGCTCATGTTCTTGTGTATCACACCGATACCGCCTTCGCGGGCAATGGCGATAGCCAGTTTCGATTCGGTAACGGTATCCATGGCGGCGGAAACGATAGGAATATTCAACTCGATATGCCTCGAGAAACGTGTCGTCAGACTTACGTCGCGGGGAATAACCTCCGAATAGGAAGGTATCAACAAAACATCATCAAAGGTGAGGCCATCATAGGCAATTTTGTCTTCAATAAAGGACATAGTAAAAATATTAAATTTTAGTAGATATTGCTTGATAATCAGTTTCCGAATTCCGACAAGAACTTGATACGTACCAGACGCACTTCCTCTTCGGTGCAGTCGCCCAAGGCTTCCATGGCATCGTCCACGCTGTCGCTGTCCGATTCCTTAAAATAGTCGAGCAGGTCTTCCACCTTGTCTTCGTCTATCACTTCCTCAAGGAAGTAGGTGATATTGATTTTGGTACCCGAATAGACGATGGCTTCGATTTCGTCGAGCAGTTCGCCGAACGACAGACCTTTCGACTGGGCCAAATCATCGAGGGCTACTTTGCGGTCGATGGCCTGGATGATGGAAATCTTCAGCTTCGACTTGTTGGCAACAGTGCGTACGCGCAGGTCTTCTGGCCGCTCAATCTCGTTCTCTTCCACATGCCGCTTGATAAGGCTGATGAACTCGCTACCGTAACGCTTGGCCTTGCCTTGGCCTACGCCGGGAATGTTCTGCAGCTCTTCGAGCGTGATGGGGTAGGTGGTGGCCATGGCTTCCAGCGAGGCATCCTGAAAAATGACATAAGGCGGCAGGTTCATCTGCTTAGCAATCTGTTTACGCAGATTCTTGAGCATGGAGAACATGGCGGGATCGACGGCGCTGGTGCCGCCACCGGCCATCTGGGCCTCTTCGTCTTCGCTGTCCTCATCGCGGGGCAGGATAATCTGGAAGGGCTTGGGTTTCTTTAGGAATGCCCTGCCGGCAGGCGTGATTTTCAGCACACCGTAGTTTTCTATTTCCTTGTCAAGGTAACCTTCGATAAGGGCCTTGCGGATGACATTGTTCAGCAGTTCCTCGCCTTCGTCCTTGCAGGAACCGAAGGTGTCCAGACAATCGTGCTGGTAGGATTCCACGTCGGCGGTGTTTTTGCCAACCAGAATGTCAATGATATGGTCGGTTTTGAACTTCTCCTTAACGGCGGCAATGGTCTCGATAACAGTAGTCAATAACTCTGTAGCGTCCACTTTCTTCTTGGGATTTAAACAATTATCACAGTTGCCGCAATTATCCTGCTGATAGTTCTCGCCAAAATAATGCAGCAACAACTTACGACGGCAATCGGCCGATTCGGCATAGGCAGCGGTTTCGAGCAGCAGCTCTTTGCCTATTTCCTGTTCGGCTACGGGTTTGCCTTGCATGAATTTTTCCAGTTTTTCCAGATCCTTGCTGGTATAGAAAGCCAGACAGATGCCCTCACCGTCATCTCGGCCGGCACGTCCGGTTTCCTGATAATAGCCTTCGAGGCTCTTGGGTATGTCGTAATGGATGACATAACGTACATCCGACTTGTCGATGCCCATACCGAAAGCAATGGTGGCAACAATCACATCCACACGTTCCATCAGGAAGTCATCCTGATTTTGCGAGCGGGTGGCCGGGTCCATACCGGCGTGATAGGGCAGAGCCTTGATGCCGTTCACGCAGAGCGTTTCGGCCAATTTCTCCACCTTCTTGCGGCTCAGACAGTAGATGATGCCCGACTTGCCTTCGTGCGCGCGGATGAACTTGATGATATCCTTTTCGACATCGGCGGTCTTGTTGCGCACTTCGTAGTACAGATTGGGGCGGTTGAAGGACGATTTGAACACCGTGGCGTCGGTCATGCCCAGATTCTTCTGTATATCGTGCTGTACCTTGGGCGTGGCCGTGGCCGTCAGGGCGATGATGGGCATGCGGCCTATCTCGTTGATGAGCGGGCGTATACGGCGGTATTCAGGACGGAAATCGTGGCCCCATTCCGAAATACAATGGGCTTCGTCAACAGCGAAGAGCGAAATCTTGATATTGCGCAGAAACTCGATGTTCTCCACCTTGGTGAGCGACTCGGGAGCCACATAAAGCATCTTGGTTTTTCCGTTGACGATGTCCTGACGCACCTGGTCGATGGAGGCTTTGTTCAAGGACGAGTTGATGAAATGTGCCACGCCGTCTTCCTCGCTGAACGAACGCATGGCATCCACTTGATTCTTCATCAGGGCAATCAGTGGAGAGATGATAATGGCGGTTCCTTCCATCATCAATGCCGGCAACTGGTAGCATAGCGATTTGCCGCCTCCGGTGGGCATCAGCACGAAGGTGTCCTTGCCTTCCAGCACATTACGTATAATGGCTTCCTGATTGCCTTTGAATGTGTCAAATCCGAAATACTCTTTGAGTTTTTCAACCAAGTTGTCTGATGTTGGCATAATTGTCTGCTATTTCTATTAAATAGCAAATTTATAAACAAATGCTATAGAAATACAAGCGTTTTTGTATAAAAATAGAGGAGAATTCCTTAAAAATCCCCCTCATTTTTTCAATGTTTCAGCACCCTTGTCAGATATTCTTCAAGCGCTCCTGCTGGGCGTTTTCAATTTTCGAACGGGCGTAGTCGAGCGTGATGCGCACCTCTTTGTTGCCCGACGAAGGAGTGTCGTACATGATGTCCATCATGATGGTCTCGGTGATGGAGCGCAGGCCTCTTGCACCCAGCTTGAACTCGATGGCCTTGTCGATGATATAATCGTAGACTTCCTCGTCGAAACTCAAGCTGACATCGTCCATGGCAAACAGCTTGACGTACTGCTTGATGATGGCGTTTTTGGGCTCGGTCAGGATGGCGCGCAGGGCTTGGCGGTCGAGCGGTTCAAGGTAGCTGAGCACGGGCATACGGCCGATGATTTCGGGTATCAGACCATAAGCCTTCAGGTCTTGCGGCGCGATGTATTGCAAGAGATTGTCCTTATCGATATGGCTGCTCTGTTTGCTGGCGCTATAGCCCACGGTGGTGGTGTTCAGACGCGAGGCAATCTTCTTCTCGATACCGTCGAAGGCACCGCCGCAGATAAACAGAATATTGTTGGTGTTGACGGCAATCATTTTCTGTTCGGGATGCTTGCGTCCGCCTTGGGGCGGCACATTCACGATGGAACCTTCCAGAAGCTTGAGCAGGCCTTGCTGTACGCCTTCGCCGCTGACATCGCGAGTAATGGACGGATTGTCGCTCTTGCGGGCTATCTTGTCGATTTCATCGATGAAGACAATGCCTCTTTCGGCGGCAGCCACATCGTAATCGGCCACTTGCAGCAGGCGGGTAAGCAGGCTTTCCACGTCTTCGCCCACATAACCGGCTTCGGTAAGCACCGTGGCATCGACAATAGTGAAGGGCACTTTCAGCATCTTGGCAATGGTGCGCGCCAGCAGGGTCTTGCCTGTACCGGTGGGTCCCACCATGATGATGTTCGACTTTTCAATCTCGATACCGTCATCGTTCTTGTCTTGCAAAAGGCGCTTGTAGTGGTTGTAGACCGAAACCGACAGAAACTTTTTGGCTTCGTCCTGGCCTATCACATACAAGTCGAGGAATTCTTTAATCTGCTGAGGCGTGGGCAGTTCGTCCTTCTTGAGTCCGCTGTCGGCAGCGCTTTTCTTTTTTTTGCTCGACAAGTATTCGTCTGCCATCTCCTTGGCGCGTTCGGCACAATTGGAGCATATATTACCAGAAATGCCCGAGATGAGCAGGGGCACTTCTGAACGGGCGCAGCCACAAAAGCTGCATCTGTCTTCTATTTTCTTGGGCATAATTACTTGGCTTGTCTGAGCATCACTTCGTCTATCATGCCGTATTCTTTGGCTTCTTGGGCGGTCATCCAATGATCGCGGTCGGAATCCTTCTCCACGCGCTTGAAACTCTGTCCCGAATGGTCGGCGATAATCTGGTAAAGCTCATTCTTCAATTTCTGGATTTCGTGGAAGGTGATTTCCATATCAGAAGCCTGGCCTTGCATACCGCCCATGGGCTGGTGTATCATTACGCGTGAATGCTTCAAGGCGGAACGTTTGCCCTTGGCACCGGCTACCAGCAACACTGCGGCCATAGACGCTGCCATACCCGTACTGATGGTGGCGACATCGCTCGAAATGAACTGCATGGTGTCGTAAATGCCCAAACCGGCATAAACGCTGCCGCCGGGCGAGTTGATATAGAGCGAGATATCCTTGCCCGGTTCGGCGGAATCCAGATAAAGGAGCTGGGCTTGTACCACGTTGGCGGTATAGTCGTCAATCTGCGTGCCCAGGAAAATGATGCGGTCCATCATCAGGCGCGAGAACACGTCCATCTGGGCAACGTTCAAAGGTCGCTCTTCTATAATGGTGGGGTTGATGTAATTGCTCGTAATCTTGGCATATTGATCGAGCGCAGACCCGTTCATACCCAAGTGTCCCACGGCGAATTTTCTAAAGTCGTTGTTCATGGTGAGGAAAAACTATTTTGCTTTCTTTTCGTAGAGTTTCTGGAAGTCCTCGGTGCTGATTTCCTTGGCATTCAGCTTGATGGTATTCTTCAGGAACTCGGCAACCTTTTGGCTCATGGCCTGGTCTTGCAGATTGCGGGCTTGTTCGGGCTTTTTGAGCATTTCGCCGGCATATTGCGACAAAAGTTCATCGGGTACATTGGCCATGCCGTATTGGG
This sequence comes from bacterium, assembly GCA_963617485.1. Taxonomy (GTDB): domain Bacteria; phylum Bacteroidota; class Bacteroidia; order Bacteroidales; family UBA1402; genus UBA1757. The sequence goes on from CAVEPA010000006.1 coordinate 67,645, forward strand.
CAAACTGAGCCTTGACGATGCCCTTGGCAACAGCCATCACGTCGTCGTCGGAAACCTTCAGGTCGTTTTTCTTGACAATGTCTTCCTTCATCAGATGCCACTTGAGCTCTTCAATCATCTTGGGCATATCGGCATCAATCTGTTCGGCAGTCTTCTTGTTGTCGGTAACGAGCAGCCAACGCTTGAGAAAGGCTTCGGGGAAAACGACATCCTTGAGTTTGGCCACCAGCTTTTCTTCGGCATCTACCATAAAGCGGTAATCGCTTTCGGGAACGAACTGGCTGGCGATATCTTCCTTAACCTTGGCGCGGAATCCTTCAATATCGCTCACAGCACCTTCGCCGTAAATCTGGTCGAAAAGTTCCTGATTGAGCTCGCCTTCTACAAAGCGGCTGATTTCCTTGATTTCGAAAGTGAAGTCGCCGGTGATGTCCTTGGCAACATCCTTGGGCAGACGCATCAGCGAGGCAAGCTCGGCTTCATTGCCATCGTTGGCCTTATGCGGGTTGTAAGTGATGACATCACCCACTTTGGCTCCGGTGAATTTGGCCTTCTCGTCTTCGTTCTTGAAGAAGGAGGGGAGAATAAGCGCGTCTTCAACCTTGACGGCATCTTCCTTGTCGCTGATTTCGCTCAGGCAACCCTTGACGGAATCGCCCATTTCGAATTGGTCCACTTTTTCGTAGCGGCCGCCGCGCGAAGCATAGGCTTTTACTTGAACGTCAACCATTTCGTCGGTGACGGTGATGTTATAGTAGGGAACGCTGTCTTTCTTGTTCAAGGTGTATTCAAGCACGGGGGCCAAGGCGATGTCGAACACGAATTCGAAGGGACCGTCGCCGTCGAGGTCTTGAGATACCTGACTTTCGCTGGGAAGAGGCTCGCCAAGAATGTCGAGGTTGTTCTCCTTAATATAGTTGAACAAAGACTCGGAAAGGGTTTTGTTCAGTTCTTCGGCGGTAACGCCTTTTTCGTACATTTTCTTGATGAGGCTCATGGGGGCCATGCCGGGACGGAAACCCGGAATCTGGGCCTTGTGACGGTAGCTCTTCAGCGTCTTGTTTACACTTTCTTGATAATCAGCTTTTTCCAAAGTGATTTTGATCTGTGCGTTGACAGCATCAATAGTGACTTTTTCTACGTTCATTTCTACGGGATTTTTGGACGGCAAAGGTAAATTTTTATTCTTAAACGGACAAACAATTTTCAAAACAGCCTCTTTTGTTGTTCTTTATTGTTGTACTTTTGCCGCCATGATACAGGTTTTGTGCAAGTTGGCATTGCTTTTGGCGGCTATGATGCTGGGCTTTCTGGTCATCATGGTGCTGAGTGTTTTCTGCGGGCTGGACAATATTCAGCTAATGCAGGCTTTGCAGGCGCTTCTGGTCTTTGTCCTGCCGCTGTTCCTGATGTTGAAGGTCTTCCATTATGACACCCGCCGTTTCCTAAAATTGAACCCTGCCCCTTGGCAAGCAATGTTGCCGGCCGTGCTGAGCATTTTCCTGATGTTGCCTTTCATGAATCTGGTGGTGACTTGGAACGCATCCTTGCATTTGCCCGCTGCTTTGGCCGGCATCGAAGACTGGATGCGCCAGCAGGAAGACGCTGCCGAACTGTTGACGCAGCAGATGCTGGACGATGACAGTTTGGGAACGCTTCTGCTCAATTTATTGGTGATAGCCTTTATGACGGCCTTCGGCGAAGAATTCTTTTTTCGCGCTGGCATAATAGGACTTATGAAATCCGAGCAGCGCATACCCCACTCGGCCATTTGGTTTTCCGCCGTGGTTTTCAGTGCCATCCATTTGCAGTTCTTCGGCTTTTTCCCTCGATTTCTGATGGGCCTTTGGCTGGGATACCTGTTCTGCTGGACTGGTAGCCTTTGGGTACCCATCGCCGCGCACGCAACCAACAACGCTGTCGTGGTGCTGACGCAGTATGCTGTCAACAAGGCTTGGCTGGCCGAAGATTTCGGTGAACAAATCGGAACGGGCCCCACTTGGTATTTGGCGCTGCTTTCGCTGTTGGCTGTGCTGGCCTTAGCCCTGTATTTCTCGCGCCATTCGTTCCTGCTCGAAAAGACGGTCTCGAAGCGAGGCTAGAAACGCCAAGGGCGCTTGCTCGAAACTTTCGTAGGGAAAATCCATATCAAGATACAGTCTTAGATTCGCCTGCAGGCTGGCCTTTTCGTTGTATGGCTCTTGCTGTTGGCGGTACTTCAGATATTGCAGTATCCTAAGCCCGTCGGCTTTTTCGTGGAAGCCCCGACGGAAATGAGGCAAGTCCTTGAGATTGTCGCGCAGCGGTTGCCAGATATCCCGACTTTTGAACTGCTGCTCCAAAAACGACAAAAAGGCATTATCGGGCAAGTCCTTGCCTTGATAAATATCCGGGATGAGCTTATAGGCTTCCGCAATGGGCGCAAACAGCTCCGGCCGGTAGAAGGGATAACTCTCCCAATTGCCCTGGCAGCCTTTGCCCAGCGCGGGACCTGTGCCGAAATCAACTCTGTCCGACAATCGCGTGGCCGGCATGACCCGGCAGGCGCAGTTTTGTCCCAAACGTCCGGTTTTGCAGAACTTTTGCAAGAGGTAGAAGTCCTCGCCGCTGGGCAAAGGCTTGATGCCTCCGATGCGTTGTAGGGCATCCACGCGGAAGGCCATGGCCGAGCCCAGCGCCGTGAAGGCGTAGGGCGAGGCTAGGGCCTGCAGGTTCAGGTAGTAGAGCCTCATGTAGGTTTCGTAGCGCAAAATGGCGCGGTTGAGTCTGTCATCATCGCCCAAGGGATGGTAATAGGGAAGACTGAGCGCCTGCGTTTGGGGATGGCCGGCAAAGTAGTCGCCCACCGTTTGGCAGTAGTCGCTATCCACCAAGGTGTCGGCATCCAGACTTAGAATGAGGTCTCTGCGCTCGGCTTGAGCACAAATCTGCTCAAAGAGCGTTTTGCGGGCCCAGCCGACACCGCAGTGCCTGTCGCTCCATCCTTGGCCGGGACTACTTCTGTCGATGATGCTCAACGGGCCATGCAGGCTTTGCAGGTAAGCGATACTCTCCCGGTTGCGAAGGCAAAGTTCGGGGCGCGTTTGCCAATAGCGCTCCGGCTGGTTGACGCAAACATAAATATGGTAGGGATAAGTGGAAGACTGCGAAAACAGCGCTGCCATGGACGAAGGCAGATAACTGCTTTCGTCCATGGCAGGCATGGCAATATGCAAACGCATTACCTATCGGCGATTTCCTTCACTTCGTCGGTGAAGCCCAGACGTTTGCGCTGGATGTCGTAGGCGATAGGACAAGCTACGAACAGGGTTCCGAAGGTACCCACGATAACACCGAGCGACATGGCGAAGGCGAAACCGCGGATGCTGTCACCACCGAAAAGCAAGATGGCGATAAGAACAACCAAGGTACTCAACGAAGTACTGAAGGTACGCAGCAAAGTTGAGTTCATGGAAGTGTTCATCAGCAGGAACTTGTGACGCGTAGGATACATCTTGGTGGTTTCACGTACACGGTCGAATACAACCACCGTATCGTTTACGGCATAACCGATAACCGTCAAGATGGCGGCGATGAAGGTCTGGTCGATTTCCAAGCTGAAAGGCATAATGCCGTAGAGCAGTGAGAAAGCGCCGAAGATAAACATCACCGTGAACGACAGCGAAACGATAACGCCGACACTGAAGGCTAGGTTGCGGAAACGTAGCAGAATATACAATGCGATGGCAATCAGGGCGAGACATACGGCCCAAATAGCCGAGATCTTGATGTCCGAGGCAATGGTAGGACCAACCTTCTGCGAAGAAACAATGTTATGCGATATGAATTCTTCCAGACTGCTGTTTTCGGGCAAGAATTTCTGCAGGTTGTCGAACATCAAAGCTTCGATTTCGCCGTCAACACTCTTGGTTTCTTCAATCTTATAGTTGGTGGAGATACGAACTTGATTGTCGCTACCGATGGTGATAACCGACAGAGAAGCATCTTCGAATGCCCCTTCGAGCGATTGACGTACATCTTCCGTATTGACGGGATGGTCGAAGCGGACAACGTAGTTGCGTCCACCCGAGAAGTCGATGCCTTGGCTCATGCCGCGGAAACACAAGGTAACGGCGGTGATGACAACGCAGACAATACAGATGATGTAACCGATCTTACGCTTGCCCATGAAGTTGAAGTGCGGATTTCTAAGGAAGCCGGCTGAAACTTTGGTGGTGAAGGTAAGGTCGAGCAGTCTGTCTTTTTCCAGATTGCTGGTGAAGATAAGACGGCTAAGGAATACACCGCAGAAGAACGAAGTAAGAATACCGATAATCAAGGTGGTGGCGAAGCCCTTGATAGGACCAGTACCGAACAAGAACAAGATGACACCGGTAAGCAAGGTGGTCAGGTTGGCATCGAAGATGGCGGTGAAGGCATGCTTGTAACCTTCTTCCACAGCTTTCTTGATGTTCTTGCCGGCAGCCAGCTCTTCCTTGATACGTTCGTAGATAAGGATGTTGGTGTCGACGGCCATACCAAGCGTCAGTACGATACCGGCAATACCGGGAAGGGTAAGCACGGCCTGGAAAGATGCCAGAATACCGAAGATGAAGAAGATGTTGCAGCACAGACAGAAGTCGGCGATAAGACCGGCCTTCCAGCCGAAGAAGAACACCATGTAAATCAGAATCAGGATGAAGGCGATGATGAACGAAATCAAACCGTCCTGAATGGCTTCCTGACCCAGCGAAGGACCAACGATATCTTCTTGAACGATATGTGCGGGAGCAGGCATCTTACCGGATTTCAGCACGTTGGCCAAGTCCTTGGCCTCGTTGACGGTGAAGTTGCCGGAAATCTGCGAGCGGCCGCCGGTGATTTCACCCTGAACGGTAGGATAGGAATAAACGAAGTTATCCAAAACAATGGCGATGCTCTTGCCGATATTGTCTTTGGTAAGACGGGCCCAAGTCTTGGCACCCTCGGCATTCATTTCCATATCAACCACTACGCGGCCGTTGGCCTGTTCGAAGTTGTCGCGGGCATCAGTGATGACATCACCGGCCAGAGAAGCGCTACCATCGCGGTTGCCGGCTTTGGCGGCAATCAGTTCGTAAAGGTTGCTCGATTCGGAAATCGGCTTGACAGACCAGAAGAATTTCAAGTCGCGGGGCAAGGTTTCGCGCACCTTGGGCATATTCAAATAGGTGTTTACTTGAGCGGTATCTCTACCCAAGGCATAGCCTACGCAAGGACCGTAACCGATACCCTGTTCGCTCTGGTTGACATTCAGAACGGCAAACAAAGGATATTCCTTCTTCCATTCTTCCAAAGCCTGGGCATTGTCCTGACTTTCTTCAACATCCTCCATGCCTTCCAGCAAGGCTTCCTCTTCGCTCTTAGCCTGAGCGGGAGCTTCCTCTTTCTTGGCTTCTTCCTTTACTTCTTTCTGGGCAGGAGCTTGAGCGGCAATAGCATCGCGTACAATAGTGTTGGCAGCGATAAGGCTTTCGTAGATTTCGCTCAAGTTGTAAGTCTCCCAGAATTCGAGGCTGGCAGAACCTTGGAGCAATTTACGGACACGTTCGGGTTCCTTGATACCGGGAAGTTCCACCAAGATACGACCGTTGGTTTCCAGACGCTGGATATTGGGTTGAACCACGCCGAAACGGTCGATACGGGTACGCAATACGTTGAAGGAGTTGTCAATGGCACTCTGGACATCCTCTCTCAACACCTTGATAACCTCTTCGTCGGAAGTGGTGGGGTCGATACGGCCTTTCATCTCGAGCGTACTGAAGATGGCCGACAAGCGGGCACCTTCGTCAAGGGCCTTGTATTCTTCTACAAACAGGTCGATATAGTCGCGGTTGGTTTCCGTCATGCGTACGCTGGCAGTAGCCAAAGCCTTGTTGAAGTTGGGGTCGGGGTTATTGCCCGAAAGGCTCTTGAGTACATCGGGAATGGAAAGCTCCAAAATAACGTTCATACCACCCTTCAAGTCCAGACCAAGGTTCAACTCCTTGCCTTGGCAATCTTTGTAGGTGTTGCCCAGATAAATTTTCTCCAGGGCGATGGAATCAAGATAATTGCGTTCCATCTGAGGATCGCCTTGCGCATATTCCTTGGCATCCTTGCCTACCTTGGTCGTCACGAAGGTGAACGACAGATAGAACAGGCAGACCAAGGCCAGCAAAATGGCGAACAGTCTTACAAATCCTTTTTGTTGCATTGTATTAATAAATTATATTGTTGTAATAAATACTTGATAATCAAAGTATTTGGCTATTCCATACAGAAATGCGAGCCGCAAAGATAGTTTATTTTTTTCAAATGTGTCATGAAAACAAACATAAAAATGCGGCTGCAAAGCTATTGTAAGGTCTGTTCTATAAGCCTCTGCGCAGGAGCAGGGCCTCGGGGTCGGGTTCGGCACCCCGGAAGGCACGGTAGAGTTTCATCGGCTCATCGGTGTTGCCTCTCTCCAAGACGTTCTTCCTGAACGAAGTGGCCGTGGCCTGGTCGAAGATGCCCTTTTCCTGGAACAGGCGGAAGCCGTCGGCATCGAGTACTTCCGACCACAAGTAAGAGTAATAGCCGGCGCAATAGTCGTTCATGAAGATATGCAGGAAGTTGGTGCTGCGGTAACGCACGATGATTTCGGGGATGAGACCCAAAGCCGTCAGCTTTTCCTTCTCGAAAGCGCGGACATCAAGCTCGGTTTCCTGGCTTAGGCAGTGCAGGTACATGTCGAGGAAGGCTGCCGAGGTGAGTTCCACGGTGGTAAAGCCTTGGTTGAAAGTCTTGGTGGCCTGAATTTTGGCTATCAGCGCATCGGGAATGGTTTCGCCCGTCTGGTAGTGCTTGGCATAGAGTTTCAGCACTTGCGGATCCATGCTCCAGTTTTCCATGATTTGTGAAGGAAGCTCCACGAAGTCGCGGCTGACGTTGGTGCCGCTCAGCGTGGCATAGCTGCATTGGCTCAGCAGACCATGCAGGGCGTGACCGAATTCGTGAAACATAGTCTGCACTTCGTCTATGGTGAGCAGAGCGGGCGTATCGCCTACAGGACGGGTGAAGTTGCCTACATTATACACTTGGGGGCGTACATTCACGCCATCGCGGACATATTGGCTGCGCAGGTCGCCCATCCAAGCACCGCTACGCTTGCCGGGACGCGGAAAATAATCGGTGTAGAACAATCCGATAAGGGAACCGTCGGCATCGCTCACTTCGAACACTTCCACTTCGGGGTTGTATACGGGCACATTGTCCAATTGCTTGAAATTGAGGCCGTACAGGCGGTTGGCTACCATGAAGAGGCCTTCGCGCACATTTTCCATCTTGAAGTAGGGCTTGAGTTCGGCTTCGTCCAGGTCGTACTGCTCCTTGCGCAGTTTCTCGCTGTAGTACCACCAATCCCAAGCTTCCAGTTTGAAGTTGCCTCCCTCTTTGTCGATAAGGGCTTGCAGTTGCTTGGCTTCTTGCTTGGCCTTGGGCAGAGCGCGTTTCCAGATGGTGTTCATCAAGTTGAAAACAGCTTCGGGTGTTTGGGCCATTTTATCTTCCAGTGCGTAGTCGGCATAGGTGTCGTAGCCCAGCAGGTGCGAGCGTTCGATGCGGTAGTTGACCATCTTGGCCACGATAGCTTTGTTGTCGAATTCGTTGTCGTTGTCGCCACGGTTGGCATAGGCCTTGAGCAGCTTTTCGCGCAGGGCGCGATTTTCGCTGTATTGCAGGAAAGGCAGACGGCTGGGGTTATGCAGGGTGAACACCCATTTGCCTTCCTTGCCCTTATCTTTGGCGGTGGCGGCAGCTGTTGCCACAACATTGGCGGGCAGGCCGGCCAGGTCTTCTTCCTTGTCAATCACCAGCTCGTAACGGTTGGTTTCCTTGAGGATATTATCGGAAAATTGCAGCGACAGTTTCGAGAGCTCGATGTTGATTTCGCGCAGGCGGTCTTTGTCGGCCTCGTTCAGGGCTGCACCCGAGCGAATGAAGTTCTTGTAGATGGTTTCGAGCAGGCGGCTCTGTTCTTGGGACAGGCCCAGCTGGTCTTTCTGGTCGTACACCGCCTTGACGCGCTGGAAGAGCGCATCGTTCAAGTTGATGTTGTCGCTGTGGGCCGATAGCAGCGGCGATACCTCCATGGAAACTTCCGTCAGTGCGTCGTTGGTTTCGGCATCCAGCAGGCTGAAGAAAGCAAAGCTGACTTTGCCAAGCAATTCACCGCTTTTTTCCATAGCCTCAATGGTATTCTCAAAGCTCGGGGCCTCGGGATTGTTCACGATGGCTTCGATTTCGGCACATTGACGCTTCATGCCTTCCTCGAAGGCGGGCATATAGTGTTCAACCTTGATTTTATCGAAGGGAATGGCGCCGTAAGGCGTAGCATAATCCTCGAAAAAAGGATTCTTGGATTCGTTGCAGGACATCATCATAAAGATACTGAGCAAACAAAGTGATAGGGATTTTTTCATATAGTTGTCGGTTAAAGATTGTCGCAAATAAGTGAGCTGTAAAAAATGACACACATAGCGCAAAAATAAGGATATTCTTCCTAATTTTGGCAACATTTGAAAATAGATGAGCATAAAATTGACAGCTATTCCGGCTCGGGCGTTCGTACTGGCATCCGCTTTGGCTTTTTTCTTGACGGGCTGCGGCAACTACCGCTCGTCCATACCAGATATGCCGGTGTATGTCAGACGCCATTTGCCCACTATTCAATGTCTCTCGCCCGGCGACAGCTGGTCTATTGTCAAACCTGCCATCGCGGCCGATGCTACGGGCTATGGCGGCATATTGCTGGTTTGTGCCTTCGATGCCCAATACTACGCTTTCGATCTTGCCTGCCCCAACGAGGCTGAGGCCTCCAAACGTCTCGAATTGCCCGATGAAAGTTTGAATGCCCGTTGCCCGTATTGTGGCGAAGTCTATCAGCTCGGTTTCGGACAGGGTACGCCTTCGCAGGGAATTTCCGACGAGCCGCTCAAACGTTATCGCTGCACCCTCTCTGCCGATGGTTACATTGTTATCGGTCAATAAAAATAGTCTCTTGATCTGATAACCAAGAGACTATTGCTGTACCCGAAGCGGGACTCGAACCCGCACAGCCGCGATGGCCAAAGGATTTTAAGTCCTTCGTGTCTACCATTCCACCATTCGGGCAGCCTTGTTGTGTGCTGATTTGCCTAAGGGCAGATGTCAAACGGGCGCAAAGTTAGGAATTATTTCCGGAATCCCGCTATCTTTGCGGTCAAAATCCATGCACGCCCAACGTGCGTTACTGCTGTCATGTCGTCATTTATTAAGTTCCTGAAAAACTGGACTTTGCCCGTTGCTATGAGCGTGGGAGCCCTCGGATATCTCCTCTACGATGCCTGTCATTTTCCTGACTACGTGCGCCAATTTTGTGGTCAGGCAGTTGCGGTTGTGCAGCCCGTACTGCTCTTTGCCATGATGTTCTTGAGTTTCTGCAAGCTGCGACCTCAGGATTTGCGTCCGCACCCGGCCCATTTCAAGCTGTTAGCCGTGCAAGTGGGCTCCTTTGTAGTGCTGGCCTTGGCGGCAGTTATAAGCAGCGGACACGATTACTCGCTGGTTATCCAAGCTGCCATGCTCTGCATGATTTGTCCCACGGCCACTGCCTCGCCTGTCATTACGGGCAAGTTGGGCGGTAGTGTGGCTTCGCTCACCTCATACATAGTACTTGTCAATCTATGTGTGGCCATCGTGGTGCCGCTATTTTTGCCATTGCTGCACCCGAGTGCCACTTTTATGTCGGCTTTCCTGATGGTGCTGGCCAAGGTCTTTCCGCTGCTGCTGGCACCGCTGTTGTTGGCTTGGGCTGTGCGCAGATTCTTTCCTCGGGCCTTGGATAAAATCTTGAAGCTGAGCGGACTGTCCTTCTATCTTTGGGCGGTTGCCTTGGCTTTGGCGATAGCTGTGACGGTGCGCAGTCTGGTGCATACCCATATCGCATTGGGACTGATATTGGGTATGTCGCTGGTGTCTGTTCTGGCTTGTGCGTTGCAGTTCTTCCTCGGCAAACAAATCGGCGCTCATTACAACGACAGTATCGCCTGCGGTCAGGCTTTGGGTCAAAAGAACACCGTTTTCATCATTTGGTTGGGCTATACCTTCCTCGACCCTGTCACTTCGGTGGTGGGCGGCCTGTACAGTATCTGGCACAACGTATTCAATTCCTATCAGTTGTACCGTCAGCGCAAGGCCTCGGAATTGGCTCTCTCCGGAGCTGAGACCGGAGCCGAAGCTCGGGATAAATAAGAGAGTAATAAAAAAGAGCAGCTAAACTTTAGCTACTCTTTAGTCGGGATGACTGGACTCGAACCAGCGACCTCACGCCCCCCAGACGCGTACTCTAAACCAACTGAGCTACATCCCGAAATGCGACCGCAAAGTTACGCTTATTTTTCTTTCCGCAAAATAAAATTTGCAAGAAAAAATATCAGCTTCTTCGCTTAGGCATTATTGGCGTTGTTGGCCCTGCTAGCCAGACGTTTGCGCTCGATGTCGTCGAGAATGATCTTGCGCATACGCATGTGCTTGGGCGTTACTTCCACATATTCGTCTTCCTTGATGTACTCCAAAGCTTCTTCGAGCGAGAAGACGATTGGTGGCGGCAGGCATACTTTCTCGTCGGTGCCCGAAGCGCGCACGTTGGTCAGTTTCTTGCTCTTGTTTACGTTGATAACCAAATCGCCTTCCTTGGAATGCTCGCCAACCACTTGCCCGGCATACACTTCATCGCCCGGGCTGATAAAGAAACGTCCGCGGTCTTGCAGCTTGTCCATACCGTAAGCAACAGCGGTTCCGGTTTCCATAGCAATCATGGAACCATTCTCGCGACGTTCGATTTCGCCCTTGTAGGGTTGGAACTCGATGAAACGGTGGGCGATAACAGCTTCGCCGGCCGAAAGTGTCAGCAGGGTGCTGCGTAGACCGATGATACCGCGCGAGGGAATGGTGAACTCCAGGTAGACACGGTCGTTCTTGGTTTCCATCTTGACAAGTTCTCCCTTGCGGCGGGTTACCTGATCTATCATTTTGCTGGCGGCCTCTTCGGTAACGTTGATGCTTAGCTCTTCGACGGGTTCACAGCGCACGCCGTTTATTTCCTTGATGATAACGCGGGGCTGGCCGACTTGCAACTCGTAGCCCTCGCGGCGCATGGTTTCGATAAGTACCGAAAGGTGCAGTACACCACGGCCGTAAACCGTCCAAGTATCTGAGAGCGGGTCTTTTTCAACCCTGAGTGCCAGGTTTTTGTCCAATTCACGCATCAGACGTTCGTGGATATGGCGTGAGGTGACGTATTTGCCGTCGCGGCCGAAGAAAGGCGAGTTGTTGATGGTGAAGACCATACTCATGGTGGGCTCGTCGATGGCGATGGGCGGCAGGGCTTCGGGATGTTCAACGTCGGCAATGGTGTCTCCGATTTCGAAATTCTCCACACCCACCATAGCGCAAATGTCGCCCGAACTGATGCTTTCGCAATGCTTGCGGCCGAAGCCAACAAACTCGTGCAGTTCCTTGATGCGGGCTTTCTGGGTGCTGCCGTCGCGCTTCATAAGCATCACTTCCTGACCTTCGCGGAAGGTGCCGCGGTGTACACGGCCAATGGCGATACGGCCCACGTACGAAGAATAGTCGAGTGAGGTGACCAGCATCTGTGAAGGTCCTTCGAGGGCTTCCGGTGCCGGGATATGTTCAAGAATCTGGTCGAGCAGATAGGTAATATCGGTGGTTTCGTGCCGCCAGTCGTCCGACATCCAGCCTCTTTTGGCCGAGCCGTAGACGGTGGGGAAATCGAGTTGTTCTTCGGTGGCATCCAGATTGAACATCAAATCGAAAACAGCTTCCTGAACCTCCGAAGGACGGCAGTTTGGCTTGTCAACCTTATTGATGACCACGATAGGCTTCAGCCCGATTTCAAGCGCCTTTTGCAACACGAAACGGGTTTGGGGCATAGGCCCTTCGAAAGCATCGACCAAAAGCAGCACACCATCGGCCATATTGAGCACGCGTTCCACTTCTCCACCGAAGTCGGCGTGTCCTGGGGTGTCTATAATGTTGATTTTTACGCCTTTATAATTGATGGAGACATTTTTCGAGAGGATGGTAATACCTCTTTCGCGTTCCAGCTCGTTGTTGTCCAACATCAATTCGCCAGTGGCCTGATTGTCGCGGAACAACTGTCCGGCCAGCAACATTTTGTCGACCAATGTGGTTTTGCCGTGGTCTACGTGGGCGATAATGGCGATGTTTCTGATAGCCTGCTCTTTCATCTGTGTGGTGGGGGTTGCGCTAACCCCCTGAAGATTAATGTATTGGTAGAAATTTCTTTGCTTTTCTTAGCGGCTGCAAAGATACTTCTTATATATCAAATACCAAATACATCGCGATAGAAATCAAGGCTTTCGGCTATGAGTTCTTCGTTGGCCTGGGCATCGAGCTTGATGCAACCGGGGGCTGAGAGCAGGGCAAAACGGATATGGCTGTCGCTGTTTTTCTTGTCGTGGTGCATGGCTTCCAGCAGGAAGGGATAGTCGTCGCAGGTGAAAAAGAAGGCTCCGTATAACTCCTTTATCCGTGCGATGGCTTCGTGCAGCGTTTGGTGGGGAAAACCATACAGTTTGCACGAAAGGTAAAGTTCGCACACCAGTCCCCAAGCCACCGCGTAGCCATGGCCAACGGGCTGATGACGGTGATGCGACAGGCTTTCGAAGGCGTGACCGATGGTGTGTCCCAAGTTCAGTGCCTTGCGCAGGCCTTGTTCGGTGGGGTCTTGCTGTACAATGTTCTCCTTTACCAGCATGGAGTGCAGGACGGCTCTTCCAAAAGCCTCCGACTGGCAATCTTCCAAGTTGAGTTGCAGAACTTCGTTCCAATGCTCTTGGCCGGACAAGAGTCCGTGCTTGAGCATCTCGCCATAGCCCGAGCAGAGATTCTCTCTATCGAGCGTTTGAAAAAAAGCAGTGTATATGATAACGGCTTTGGCCGGGCGGAAGGCCCCTATTTCGTTCTTGTAGCCGTTGAAGTTGATGCCGGTCTTGCCGCCCAGCGCTGCGTCAACGCAAGAAAGCAGCGTGGTGGGAATATTCACGAAGTCGATACCTCTTTTAAAGCAGGCTGCCGCGAAACCGCCCAAGTCGCTTATCATGCCCCCGCCCACATTGATGAGCAGAGCCTTGCGGGTGGCCTTGCCCTGACTGAGTGCTTGCCAAACCCGAGCCAGGGATTCCATGTTCTTGTGTTCGTCGCCGGCGGGCAGGCAAATCTGTCGGCTGCTGTCTTGGAAGCTGTCGCAGCAGCCTGCCAAAACTGGCAGGCAGCTGCGACAGCTGTTCGCATCGCAAAGCACAAAAACCTGTGCGGGGTCGTAGCCTTGGGTGACGGTCTGTAGCTGAGTCCGTAATTCGTCTATGCTGTGAGCTTGTAATCTTTGGCTTGACATGGCTGTGATGTTAGATAAGGCCCAATGGCACTATTCGGCTTGGAAAAAACTGAAATGGACGCTGCCGTAGACTCTAAGGTCTTTGAAATGGGGATGTTGGCTGAAATCGTTGTGTGAAGAATGTTCCACTATCAACCAGGCGCCGCTCTTGAGCAAACCGGCTTCGAACACCAATTGCGGAATATCCCCCAGGCGCGGGTCGGCATAAGGAGCATCGGCAAATACAATGTCGAAACTGCGGCCGCATTTGGCAATGTACTGATAGACATCGCCTTTTACCAACAGCAGATTGTCCACCTTCAGCTTTTCGGCTACACTGCGGATAAACTGGATATGCGGTGCATAGTGTTCCACGCAAGTCACTTGCCGTGCGCCGCGCGAAATGAACTCCAGCCCGATACTTCCTGTTCCGGCAAACAAGTCCAAGGCACTGCAGCCTTCCATATCGGTGATGTTCTGCAGAATGTTGAACAAGTTTTCCTTGGCGAAATCTGTGGTGGGCCTGGCTTTCAGATTGGCAGGCAACTGAAAGCGGCGTCCTTTGAACTTTCCACTGACAATTCTCATAAGCTTGAGCTTTGATATAGTAAAAACGTTTGGATATCCCGAACCAGAGAAAACTCCTCCAAGTGGCTGAAATGATCTTTCATCAAGGAGGGCAGACGCGGGTCTCCACCAATCAGCGCCCTGTCGCAGCGGTAATATTCCTGCGATACGGCGGCCGTGTAATACAGCACTTCGGTCTCGTTCTCCACCTTGAAACTATTGGAAAAAAGCAACTGCCCGTGACGGGCGATGAAAATCTGCAAGTCACCGGCCGTCCAGTGCAGCACTATCAGCCCTTGACGGGAGCTTTTCTGAAGGGCGGCATTGGCTAGCAGGTAGGCATCGGGCAGTAAAGCGTGCCGGGGCAACATCTCATCGGCTGCCTCTTCCAAAGAGGTATCCCGAAGACAGTTCAATTGCTGCAAATTGTCACAGAGAGGCTCGATGGCAATGTCCTGTGATGGTGTCGCAGGAAAATGATGTTGGTAAACAGCCTTCCCGTCCATTTCCTTGGGCAGTATCAGAAAATGGGGGGTGTGGTAAACCACTTGCAGGAACACGTCTTCCTGTCCGACGATTCCTTGCCGTCGGCACTCGTCCTTGAAAGTGTCGATGGAGAAACTGTCGTCCGGCTGGTGTGGACTGATGAATTGCCCGTTCTGGAACAAGAGCGTCAGATGCTTCATGCCTGCTTTTATCAAAAAAAGAAGCTGCCTAACCGGTAAGCAGCTTCTTGGCTTATGTTTTGGATAATAACGAGGTCTGGAAAATTATTCCCAGTTACCGGCATTATTGTTGGCTTCGAAGATGTTACCAACCATCAGACCGGGGTACTTACCCAGCTTTTCGGCTTTGAGACGGAGGTTGAGCACTTCCTGCTTGTCCATGCCGACCAAATAGGTTTCATAAGGAGTATTGGCCTGAAATACGCGGACAATCAGACCTGAAGCACCGGTGCTTACGTCGCCGGCCTGCAGTTCGAACTGCTCACCGTTGACGGCATAAGGTACATAACGCAAGGAGTCGATGGGGAAGCCGGCACCGAACAGGGTGTCCAAAACGCTGACATAGGTGGTTTCACGACGGAAGCCTTCCAGACCCCATTTCTTGATTTCCCATGCACGGCCACGTTCTACGATTTCGGCGGCGCGACGTTCGGTCAGACCGTTTTCCAACTGCTGGTCGGTAAGCGTTCCTTCCTTCAGTACGAAAGGCATCTTGCCGTATTTGACATAACCGATAAGGGTATCAAATTCATTGGCGAAAATACCGTTGGCATTCTTGAAGGCCACCTGTGCGGTACGGATGTCAATCAGTCGGTTGATGACAGCTTTGTCCCTGATGGCTTTTTCCTTGTCGAAACGGATAGGACGCATGATGCTGTCGACGCACAAGTAGGCCATCAGGCAGATAGCGCAAACAAGGCATACACGGAAGAATGATTTCATAGCGATAATGTTATTTTTTGTTCAATTTGGCTAAAATAACTCAGAAAGAAAGCCTTCTGAGAACTATTTGGCAAAAGTAGCACAAGAATTTTAATATAACTATTTTTATGCCCGAAAAAAATACCGAAAATGAATTTTGGGCAAATTAAGGCGCAGGTTCTGCAAGAATTTGGTTATGAACCCACTACCGACCAGATGAAGGCGCTGGAAGCCATGCTCGCTTTCCTGATGAGCCGCCAAGATGACGGTATCTTTGTGCTGAAAGGATATGCGGGTACGGGCAAGACCTCGCTCATATCGTCGGTGGTCAGGGTGCTGCACACGCTCAAGGTGCCACTCTGTCTGATGGCACCCACCGGACGTGCGGCCAAGGTCTTCTCGTCCTATAGCGGCCTAATGGCTACCACCATCCACAAGAAAATCTATCGCCAGAAAATGGTGACGGGTTCCGACGAAGGCTTTGTGTTGGGCGAAAATCTGCAGGACTATTGCATCTTTTTCGTGGATGAAGCCTCCATGATAGGCAATTCCGGCGAAGAGGCCTCCATGTTCGGCAGTGGCCGTTTGCTGGAAGACATGCTTCGTTACATCTATTGTGGGCGCCATTGCCGGCTGGTGCTGATGGGCGATACGGCTCAGCTGCCGCCTGTGGGCAGGGAACTCAGTCCGGCTCTTGATGCCAATTGTCTGCAAAGCCTTGGCTTTCAGGTGGAAATGATAGAACTTCGCGAAGTGGTGCGTCAACAGCAGATGTCGCTACTGCTCGCTAATGCCACGGCATTGCGGCGCGCCATTGCCGACCTGGACGTACGCGCCTTGCCGCAGATAAAGGTGAACAAGGGAGATGTCGTGCGCTTGCAGGGCGAAGACATGGTGGATGCTATCAGCGAGTCCTACCATCAAGTGGGTATGGATGAGTGTAAGATTATCTGCCGCTCCAACAAGCGTGCCGTGCTTTTCAACCAAGGTATACGCTCGCGGGTACTCTACAAGGAAGACGAACTCTCGTCGGGCGATTTGCTGATGGTGGCCCGCAACAACTATTTTTGGTCGCAGGAATATAAGGAGTTGCCCTTCATTGCCAACGGCGATTTGCTGGAAGTCTTGCGTGTGCGCCGGAGCATGGAAATGTATGGTTTTCGTTTCGCCGACCTGGACGTGCGCTTTATGGACAGCCAGTGGGAAATGCAGGTGCGTGTGCTGCTCAATGCGCTGACCGCTCAGGCTCCCGCCCTCGATGCACCATCTCAACAGGCCCTGTATCAGGCGGTTGTGGAAGACTACGCCGACTGTCATAGCAAGAAAGATCTTTACGAAAATCTGCGCAAGGACCCTTGGCTCAATGCCTTGCAGGTGAAATACGGTTATGCCATGACTTGTCACAAGTCGCAAGGCGGCCAGTGGAAGCATATTTTTCTCGACCAAGGCTATGTACAAGAAGACATGATGGGTCTCGACTATTATCGTTGGCTGTACACCGCCCTGACGCGAGCCACTGAAAAGGTTTGGCTGGTCAACTTCCAAGACGAGTTTATCGCACGGTAATCGGCTATTTTGTATCTTTGCCGTCGCTAAGTAATTTGTAAAATAACGCTTCAAACGACAACCATGTTTTATATCATATATCCCTTCTTCTGGCTGCTGTTCTGGCTTCCTCTGCCGTTGCTCTTCCCTTTTTCCGATTTCTGTGCCTTGATACTCTGCTATGTTGTCCGCTATCGCCGTAGGGTGGTAAGGCAGAATCTGACGCAGAGTTTTCCCGAGAAGACACCCAAGGAAATCAGGCGCATGGAATGGCGCGTATACCGCAATTTTGCCGAAGTGATGATAGAATCGGTGTACAGCATCCACATGAGCAAACGGGAGATGCGCCGTCGCATGACCTTCAGCAATGAGGAACTTTTGCACGAGGTGCTGTCCAAGAAACAAGGCTGTTTTTTGATGTCGTCGCACTATGGTTCCTTCGACTGGCTGACAGGTGCCAAAGCTTCCATCCAAACCGATGCCGTTTACTATTATATATACCGCCGGTTTGCCAACAAGGATTTTGATAGAGAAATGCGCAGAGTGCGCGAGAATTGGGGAAGTTTCGGTATAGAAATGCACGATTTGGTGCCTATGCTGGAAAAAGGTAATCAGGACGGAGTGAAACGTATTTTCGGTATGATATCCGACCAGAAGCCTTCGTCCAGGCATCCGCAGTATTGGCATTGGACCAAGTTCTTGGGTCAGGACACGCCTTTTTTGACAGGAACGGAATTTCTGGCGCGCAAGTACGACTACGCAGTATTGTATGTGGGCATAGAAAAAGTGGGCCGTGGTCGCTATCATGCCCGTTTTGAGAAGCTTTGCGACGAGCCCACTTTAACTGCAGACGGAGAGATTACCGAAAAGTATGTCCGTCTATTGGAAAAAGATATCCAGGCTGCGCCAGAACCTTGGCTCTGGACACATAACCGTTGGAAGTATAAAAGATAACCGGCTGTTACATGCCGCCGTCTACGTGGATAACCTGACCGGTTACGTAGCTCGACATATCGCTGGCCAGGAAGGTTGCTACATTGGCAATGTCTTCCGGTGTGCCACCGCGACGTAAGGGTATGGTCTTCAGCCAGTTTTCGCGAGTTTCCTCGCTAAGCTTGCCGGTCATTTCGGTAATGATGAAGCCGGGAGCGATGGCGTTGGCGCGAATGCCCTTGGAACCCATTTCCTTGGCGATGGACTTGGCCAGACCTATCATGCCGGCCTTGGACGCAGCATAGTTGCATTGTCCTGCATTGCCGCCCACACCTACCACCGACGACATATTGATGATGCTGCCGCTCTTCTGGCGCATCATGACGGGAACCACGGCGTGGCTGAAGTTGAAGGCCGACTTCAGGTTGACGGTGATGACGGCATCCCACTGTTCCTCGCTCATGCGCAGAAGCAGACCGTCGCGGGTAATGCCGGCATTGTTCACCAGCACATCGATACGGCCGAAGTCGGCGACAATCTGCTTGACTACCTCGTGGCTTTCCTGAAAGCTGGCGGCATTCGAAACATAACCTTTGGCCTTGATGCCAAAAGCCAGCAGTTCGTTAAGCGTGTTGTTGAAGTTCTCGTCTTCACGTATATCGGTAAAGGCGATGTCGGCACCTTCAGAGGCGAACTTCAGGGCCAAAGCCTTGCCGATACCTCTTGCTGCGCCGGTAATTAGCGCTACTTTGTTTTCCAGTAATTGCATAATAGTCTCTTATTTAGAATCGTTGTTTTCGTCTAATTTATCGTTGTCTATCAAAGCGAACGAAAGACGTGCTTCCGTGCATTTCTTGCCATTGACTTCGGCTTTTGCATCGATAAAGAAAAACAGGCCCTTGCTCATGACAATCTGCCCGGTCACCTCGACAGTGTCGCCCGGATGTACCGATTCGTGAAAACGGACCTTGTCTATGCCCGTGTAAAGAGGCGTGCGTCCCACAAGATAATCTTGAACCAGCAGGGCGCTGCATTGTCCCATAATTTCACAAAGGATGACACCGGGTACCACGGGATGTCCGGGAAAATGTCCTTGCAAAAAATACTCGTCACCTTTAATGGTGTACCGTCCGTGGGCCACCTTGTTTTCGTCGATGGTCATTTCGTCTACCAGCAGCATGGGCTCGCGATGGGGCAACAACTGCTTGATTTCTTCTCTGTTCATATGCTATAGTTTTCTCAAAGCCACGCAGGCGTTGTGACCGCCAAAACCCAAAGAGGTGGAGATGGCGATGCTTAGGTCGGCCTTGACGGCCTTGCCGGGAGTGTAATCAAGATCGCATTCAGGGTCGGGATTCTCCAGCCCGATGGTGGGCGGAACCAGACCGTTGTGCAGTGCCAAGGTGGCGGCGATGATTTCGACAGCACCGGAAGCACCCAGCATGTGGCCCGTCATGGATTTGGTGGAACAGATGTGGGCCTTGTGGGCTGCCTCTTCGCCCATAGCCAACTTGATGGCCTGAGTCTCCGACTTGTCGTTGAGCGGTGTGCTGGTGCCGTGAGCATTGATGTGAAGCACGTCCTTGTCGGGGTCGAAGAAGGCTTGCTCCAGTGCCTGGCTGATGGCGCGGGCTGCGCAGGAACCGTCGGGGCGGGGAGCGGTATAGTGGTAAGCGTCGCAGGTGTTGCCATAGCCGCAAACTTCGGCATAGATTTTGGCACCGCGAGCCTTGGCGTGTTCATATTCTTCCAATATGACGATGCCTGAACCTTCGGCAATGACGAAGCCGTTGCGGTTGACATCGAAGGGAATGGATGCCTTCAAAGGGTCTTGGGTGCGGCTCAGCGCCTTGCTGTTCATAAAACCACCCACGGCCAGGGGATGCACACAAGCTTCGGCACCGCCGGCGATGATGGCGTCGGCATAGCCGCCTGCGATGCAACGGTAAGCTTCACCTATGGCGTGTGTTCCTGTGGCACAGGCTGTTACAACTGGAAGGCAGGGGCCTTGTGCGTTGTGTGCGATGGCGATGTTGCCCGCAGCGATGTTCGAAATCATCATCGGGACAAACAGCGGGGATATCATCTTGGGGCCTTTGGTGAGCAACTTTTCCGTCTCGTTGACAAAGGTGTGCATGCCACCGATGCCCGAGCCTACGTATACACCGAAGCGTTCGCTGTCAACCTTGCCTTCGATGCCGCTGTCGGCTATGGCTTGATTGGCGGCGCACATGGCAAATTGCGAATAACGGTCGCTGCGGCGTATCGAACCGGCATCCATGCCGTGCTCGGCGGGGTTGAAGTCCTTCACCTCACCCGCTACTTTGACAGGCAGGTCGTCGGTGGGGAAAGCCTTGATGAAATCGATGCCGCAGCGTCCTTCTGAGAGGCTGTTCCAGAATGTTTCTATATTGTTTCCTACGGGAGTAATGGCTCCCAAACCAGTAATGACTACTCTTTTCATGTGTGTTTTGTGTGGATGATTATTTGCCCATCAGCGACTGGGCTTGGGCTACCATACTCTCTACGATGTCTTTGGCGGGACGGATGCAGTTGGCCAAACCGGCGCTTTGACCGGCCATGAAGCTGCCTTCGCTCTCGTTACCCTCGCGGGCTGCCTTACGCAGCGACCCGGCACCGAAGGCCATAATCTGTTCGGGGGTACTTTCGGGGTTCTTCTCCAGTTCGGCGAAACCGCGGGTGAAGGGAGTCTTGAGAGCGCGCACGGGATGTCCCAGCGTCTTGCCCGTAACGGCCGTGTCGGTACCGGCCGCCTTCAGAATCTTGTCCTTGTAGTTTTGGTGGATGGTGCATTCTTCGGCTACCAGAAAACAGGTGCCGCACTGTACGCCCTCGGCACCCAGCATGAAGGCGGCTGCCATGCCGCGGCCGTCGGCGATGCCGCCGGCCGCGATAACCGGCACACTGACAGCATCGCAAACCTGTGGAACCAATGCCATGGTGTTCATCTCGCCGATATGGCCGCCCGATTCTGCACCTTCTGCAATGATGGCGCAGGCACCCAGGCGTTCCATGCGGATGGCCAAAGCGGGAGCGGCTACCACAGGTATCACCTTGATGCCGGCTTCCAGCCAGTCTTTCATATATTTGGAGGGAGAACCCGCACCGGTGGTCACCACGGGTACCTTTTCTTCAATGACAATGCGGGCCACTTCTTCGGCAAAGCGGTCTTGTAACATGATGTTGACACCGAAAGGCTTGTCGGTGAGTTGTTTGCACTTGCGTATTTCCTGACGCACGGCTTCCGTGCCGCCGTAGATGGACGAAATAATGCCCAGACCACCTGCGTTGGAAACGGCACTGGCCAGACTGGCATCGGCCACCCAGGCCATACCGCCTTGAATGACGGGATATTTTATATTAAGAAGTTCAGTAATTCTTGTTTTCATAACTTCAACTTTGAAAGTCTGCAAAGATAATGGTTTTTTTCACAATGCAAGCTACCACTGCAGCAGGCAGGACCCCGTAGAGAAACCGGCACCGAAGGCACTGAGTATCATATTATCACCATCCTTGAGCGTGCCGGCGCGGTTGAGCTCGTCCAGCAGCACCGGGATGCTGGCCGATGAGGTATTGCCCGTGTGGCTGATATTTTGGTGAAACTTGTTGTGGTCTTCTTTCAAATTCAGGCAGATGCTGTCGAGTATGCGCTCATTGGCCTGATGCAGCACATAATGCTGGATGTCCTTGCTGTCGAGATGACATTCGTCCATCAAGGCGTGGATGTCGTTCATGGCAGCCGTGACGGCCATGCGGAAAACTTCACGGCCTTCCATGTGCAGGGCGCTTTTTTTGTTGGCAGGCTGCGCATCGAAAGGAGTGGTATTGATGTCCTGTTTTTGGTACAGGCAAGGCGTGGCGCTCTTGGTTGCCAGACGCAAGGCTTTCAGGTTGTCGCCCTGACCCAGCACCACGGCACCGGCGGCATCTCCGAAGAGTACGGCCGTACCGCGCTCGGTCCAGTCTACCATACGGGTAGGCATTTCGGCGGCTACTACCAGAATGTGTTTCGCCAGGTTGCATTTCAGATAGGCTTCAGCTACGCTCAGGGTGTAGACAAAGCCGGCGCAGGCACCATTTACGTTGAAACAGGGACAGTGGGCGTTGATAAGGCCTTGGACGCGGCAGCCCAGCGACGGACTGATATATTCGTCCAATACATTCGAAGTGATGATAAAGTCGAGGTCGTCGACTGTCAGAGAGGCGTTTTCCAAAGCAGCGAGACTGGCGCGGGCAGCCAGCTCATCCAAATGTTCATCGGTAATCACCTGCCTTTGCTTGATACCCGTACGCGACGATATCCAGGCATCGCTCGTATCGAAATACTGCGTGAGCATGTCGTTGGTCAGCGTCATCTTGGGCAAGGCAGAACCGGTTCCTAAAATCTTCATGTATCCAAAAGTTAATCGTGAATAATCGTGATAAACCATCTCCCGGCACTCGGAAGACGCGGCAAAAATAGAACAAAGCCCCTGCACCCGTGAAAAAGGGGGATAGCAGAGGCTTTGAAGGGATAAATGAAGGCTTTTGGGGCCGAAAACCGTCAAATCAGGGGCGAAAAACAAGGCAACTCCTATTTGCTGGCTTGCATTTGGGTGTCAATCCATTGGTAGCAGACATTCAGAAAGCAGTTTTTCTTTACGTTGAAACGCTCGTCGAGCAAGGACTTTTGCAGGCATTGTTCGTAGAGATTGAAGCTTAGCGAGAAGTTGGCCACCACACCCTTGCGCGGCGAAACAACGGCGAAGACCAGATTCTCGCCGTCATCACTGAGGTTGGTAAAGTAAATGCCCTTGCCGATAAGGAAGTTGGGGTCGCTCTCGTTGATGCGGATAACCTGGTTGACGACAAAATACTTCAGCAGCTCAACGACAATGTCCGACAGCCCCTCCTCGAAGATGAAGATTTTCTCTTTCAGCGCAAGAATGCCGTGTACCTGACGCAGACGATAGTTCTTGCTGAATTGGGCCAGCTCTTCACTTTCTGGCAGCGCACTTTCCTGTCCGAAGTCTTCGTTCTCGACATTGGATTTATGGTCGAAGAGTATCATGAACTGGTTGGCCATATCGTGATAGAGCGAGCCGAAGGTAATGTACATCTGTTTGCCGCAACCGGGGCAGGTCCACATGAAAAGGCTCTCGTCCAAAACTTTATCGCGCAGCTGCGGGTCGATGTTCACATTGATGCTGTCCCAAACGGTGAATTTGCCCTTGGCACCGCAATGCGGGCAGGTAAACGCTTCTTGATGGTTCTTAGACATAACTTATGGATGGATATTGACGTTGACAAGACTGAAATCTTCGATGAGCGCCGTGTCGATATCGGCGTTCTTCGTGGCCTTGATATCGAGGTTCTCGAACAGAAAACGGCTCAGGCGATATTGCTCGCTGGCCTTGACATTGAAGAAATGCTGGCATTCCATTTGAATGTTTCGCATGCAGATATCCTGGCCGTAGGAAAGGGGAATGTCTTTGCGATCCTTCAAGTCAAAAAATTGCGTCCAGGGCCGTATGTACAAGAAATAATTGGCCTGTCCGCTGAGCTTTTCCACTAGAATGTGTTCGTAAAGTTGTGGCGTGTCGGGGCGCATCTTAAGCCAGAGCACACGGTTGCAACGGTCCAGCTGGCAACGGCGCAAGATGACGTTGCGGTCGTGTATGGATTCACTGCCTAGCGTAAGGGCACCGTGGCAGAAGCCGTACTTGCAGTCTTCGATGATGATGTTCGTATTGGCACCATTGGCCGGGTCTTGGTCGGCCCAGGGGCCTTTGCCGCCCTTCAAGGCCACCGCATCATCGTTCACTTCCATGTAGCAGTTCTTGACCAGCACATTGTGGCAGACATCAAGGTCGATAGCATCGGAACTGGGGGCTTTCACCGGTTTGACGGGCGCGTAGATGTACAGGTCGAAAAGCTTGACGTTCTCGCAACGATAGAAGTGAGCGTTCCAAAAAGGCGAGTTCAGCAGCTTGATGCCGCAAATCTGCACATTGCGGCAGTTGGAGATGAACAGCAGTCTGGGACGCAGTTCCTCCAGATTGGTGCATTTGGGATTGACTTTGCGCCTTTGCCAAAACGAACGCCAGAACTGTAGGCCGTTGCCGTTGATGATGCCTTCGCCGCTGATACTGAAACCGTCCAGCCCATCGGCGTTGATGATACCGGGGAAATATGGCAGCAACTGACCCTCCATGCGCGTGTCAATGACGGGATAGTCGCCAATGTGGTCGCTGGCTTTCAGCACAGCGCCCTTTTCCAAATATAGCCGGGTGCCTTGTTTGAAGAACAGCGATGCGGTGAGATAAGTGCCCTTGGGAACGTACACCAGGCCGCCGCCTGCGGCGGCCGCCCGGTCAATCACCGCTTGAATGGCTCCGGTCTGCAGCAGGCTGCTGTCGGCCTTGACACCATATTTGCGGATGTTGTAGATGGGCATGGTGCTGTCGATACTTACCCTTTTGTAGTCGTGAAACCATTCGGGAATGACACTGCCGTCGGGGAAGGTCTCACCCGCTTCAAACTCGAAGGTGGCAGCAGGTACCAGCGCCTTGGCCCGGGCATCGATGCTTTTGTAAAAGGCCTGAGCCTGACGGGTCTTGGCGCAGCGGTTGCCCAAAACGTAAACGAGAACTGCCGCAACGAGTATAAGACAGATATAGGTACTTAAAGGAACTTGTTTTTGGGTCATAATGCCGGAGTTTTTACAATTCACTAAAGGATGAGGTCTTCCAAAGCGAGTTTGGGTACGATGTGCGTGTCACCCTCGCGGTAATAGTTTTGCGCTTCGCCCTGATGAATGGTCTTTAGGACGATGTGCTCAATGCCCTTGCCCAAGCCCAGCAACAAGAGCGGTTCCAAGGGCAGTTGCAGTTCACGCATCAGGGCTTCCTTGTTGAATGCCCCGATACAAATGCCGTTCAGCCCCATATCGACAGCCTTGAGCAGGATGGTTTGGGCGGCTATGCCCAAATCGACACTCACGTAGCGGCTTTCGGGTATGGTGCTGCAGATGACGATATAGGCGCTGGGTTCCGTGCCGGGCTTGGGCAAATGCAGCTCGGGCAGCGCACCGCCCAGACGTATGAGCGGGTGCACGCGCAGGGCTTCTTGTCCGTATACCGGTCGGTAGCGCAAAACCTGCTGGTTGCGGGCCGAAGGAAGCTTGTTGCAGACTTCCAGCATACGCAACAGATGATGACGATCCAATTCGAAACTTGAATCGAAGCCGCGCTGGCTGCGGTTTTCTGCCACCAGCTGATTGAAACTGCGTCCGGCTTTTGCGGCCTTGCTTTGTGTCTGTCTAGCCAGATGCTCCTGCATCTTGTTGCCGAGAAAATCGTCTGCCATATTATTTTTCTATCAAGGCCACTGCCAGAGCAGCCATGCCTTCTTCGCGTCCTACGAAACCGAGCTTTTCGGTGGTGGTCGCTTTGATGGAAACGGCCGACTCCTCTACCTGCATAAGCTTGGCCAGGCAGGTCTTCATGGCGGGAATGTGCGGGTTGATTTTGGGCCTTTCGGCGCAGACGGTGGCATCGACATTCACCACGTGCCAGCCATCTTGTGCCAGCAACGCAACGGTTTTCTGCAAGAGTATCTTGCTGTCGATATCCTTGAAATCGTCCGAAGTGTCCGGAAAATGGTAGCCTATATCACGCAAGGCTGCGGCACCCAAAAGAGCATCGCAGATAGCGTGGATAAGTACATCGGCATCGGAATGTCCGAGCAGGCCCTGCGAATGGGCTATCTCTATGCCTCCCAAAAACAGGGGCCGTCCCGTCACAAGGCGATGTACATCGTAACCTTGTCCTATATGTATCATCTTGTACCGAAAAGTCGCTGTAGGCCTTCCATGTCGAAGCCCAGGGTGAAACGCAGGGTCTGGTCGAGCGGGTTGCTTTGCGACTGGGAAACCAAGTAGGAAACATCGATGCTGAACATGGACATCTTGAAACCGGCACCGAAGGTATAATAGCTACGGTTGCCCTTGTACTGGTTTTCGTAGTGGTAGCCGGTGCGGACAAAGAATTGTTCGTTGTAGGCATATTCCAGACCCAGCGAGGCGTTGATTTCGCTCAGTTCTTCGGCCAGACCGCCGGGAGCGTCCGAGAAGGAACGGAAAATACCGGCGATAGACGAGATGTCGGTGTAGATTTCATCCTTGCTTTGGGGTGTGGGAACCATCAGCTTGTTCACATCGGCGGCCACCGTGATGGCGTTATAGGCATTGAAGGGATATTTCAGGCTGGTACCGATACGCAGGTCGGTTGGAATGAAGTAATAGTTGTTGCCACCATCGTAGGAAATTTTTGTACCGATATTGGAGGCGTTGACGCCCAAGGCCCAGAAACCTCTTTCGCGACCGAAATAGACGGGCTTCTTGTAGTAGGCGCTGATGTCGGCGGCAAAAGCTTGGCCGGCAGGGTCGTCACCGCTCATCAGGTCGGAGTAGATGTAACGCAAGGACACCGACATGGAGAAATTGCGCGACAACAGACGTGAATAGGCCACATCGACGGCCATTTCATAAGGTTGGATGGCATAGCCCACATCGTTCCAGTATTCGCGCAGGAACACTTCGCCCAGTGAGAAATAACGCAAGGATGCGCTCAGCGACTGCATATCGTCCAGCTTGTAATAGCCGCTCAGGTAAGCCAGGTCTATATCCGACACCAGTTGCGACAACCATGGCGTGTAGGACAAGGCAAATCCGGCTTTTTTTTCGATAAAAGCGAACTTGGAAGGGTTCCAATACTGGGAGTGGACGTTGGCATCGGTGGCTACGCCTGCATCGCCCATACCGGTGGATACGGCATCAGGCACAATGCTGAGCGAAGGCACCGAGGTGATGATGGGGTTGTAGTCCTTGCCCGAAGAAGAGCTGCTTTCGGCTGCCATAAAACCGGTACCGGCCAGCAGGCAGCAAGCTAAAAGGATGTTTCTTATTTTCATAGTCTGTTATTGTTGTTCTTGTTCTTGTGCACTGTCATCATTAACGTAAAAACACCTCTGATATTGTTAGCCTGCCGATAAAAATCATCTAGCGGCAGAGCATAATCTTACGCGAAAAGACGGCCTCTTCGTTGTCGTTGCTGCGTATGTTCAGACGACAGATGTATAGGCCGTTGGCAAGCGGACGGCCGTTGCTGCCGACATAATTCCATTCTATTTTTTCGCTCAGATTGTCTTTGTTTAACATCGAAACCTGCTCTTGCCATTGCAGGCGTCCGCTCAAGTCGTAAACGCTAAGGGTGGCCTCTATCCAAACTTGAGGACGGTCGTGCGTGAATTCAAAATAGGCGCTTTCCTGATCTTGGTGGAAGAGTAGGTCGAAAATGCGGGAGCGGTAGCCCTTCACCACGGTAAAGGACAAGCTCTGTTCGCTCGAATTGTTCTGCATGTCCCAAGCCTTGAGCGTGAGTGTGTGCTTGCCTTCTTCCAGTTCCGGCAGGTTGTAGCTCAGGCGACCGCAGGCATAGCTGTCGATATCTGATTCGTAATAGCTGTTCAAGTTATACTTGTCCTTGCCGTCGATGGTCAGCATCAGGTCGTGGCCGATGCTGTTGCCGCTGGTGTTCAGCCCGTTGACGTCTTCCAAAATGGCAATGAGCGTGGGCTTGGTGTTGCACTTGCCCCCGTTCACAAAGAGCGTGTCGTTCAGGAAGAGCCTGATGCCGGGACCAAGGCTGTCCCTGGCTGCCGTTTCGTCGCTGCCACCCAACAGAAAACCGTCGAACAGGCCTTGCGCTTCGATATTGGTGTTGTCGCTGTAGGCATAGAGGTTCACCAGTCCCGATTTGTTGGAATAACTCAGGTCTTTGGGCAGGATGAAGTCGAAATGAAACTTGCCCTGTTTAACCGAGGCCTTGCCCGAATAGAGTGTCTTGTTGCGTTCCTGATAAGAGAAAACTTCGTTGCCCCCATTGCCCAGCGTATGGGCCGTTTCCTCGCTGTCGAAGACGCTGGGGTAGACGATGCCGTCGAAATCCTGGGCCAGCTGACCTTCGGTGTCCAGAATCTCGCCCTGCATGCTCACGTGGCTCAAGGCCTTGAGACTGCGTGGGTGTGTGGGGTCAATTTCGATGCTGTCGATGGCAGTGATGCGTATCCGGTACTCGGGGAAACTCAGCTTTAAGGCCGGGTCGCCGATAAGTGCGAAATTCAATTTGTTGCGGTCGTTGTAGAGCGTCGACGACTGTTTGGTGCGGCAGAGCGTTTCGCCTAGGCTGAGCCTTCTTCCGTTTTCCTTGCTGAACACCTGATTGATGAAAGCCTTGTTCAGGTTGAAATTTGGACCGGAATACACAACGCGGGTAGTGGTGACCATGGCGATGGCACCGCCGTTTTCGTTGAGGAACACCAGCTCGCCGCCGCTACTTTCGCTGTCGTCGTAACGGCTGAAGTCGCAGGTGGCCGTTACCCACAGGGGCAGGCGCGTATTCTTCATTTCCTTGATATCGGTGATGCTAAGCAGCCCTTCGGCCGTCCACGAAGTGGTGGAACCATGACCGCTGTAGTTGAGCATCAGCAGTCCCGATGTCAGCAGTTGGTCGAGGCGGCGGTTGGCATCGGGAACCTTCTCGCCCGAAGCCGAGTTCTCGCGGTTATAGGCATCCACGTAAATTTTGTTGACGATGAACTCGGGGTTCTTGCCGCCCACCAAATCGGCCAGAGCATCGGCATGCGTGATGTGCGTGTTGTTGTCGCCGTCATCGGCCAGGAAGCAGACGGTGTTCTTCCAAGGTCCGTGGTCCTTGTTCTTGATGTAGTTGATGCTCTTGTTGATGGCGATTTGCGCTTCGGCCTTGTTGCGCACCGGGAAACGTCCCACACCTATATCCATCACGTCCCGCTCAAGATTGGCTCCCTCGGTGTCGTCCAGCATGGCGAAATAATCATCGCTGACGTAAGATCTGGTGCCGGCCAAACTCTCTTCCGACTGGAAAGTGAGCAGACGGGCGCTCTGACTGCCGCTATAAGAAAAAGTGGTGGTTATCAAGCGGTTGTCGTACACACCGTCACCGAAGAGCAAGAGCAATTTGGGTTGGTCTTCTTCGCTGGTAGCCCGGTCGTAGAACATCTTCATGAAACGGCGGTAGGCGGTGGCATCGGGTGTGCCGGACGAGAATTCGTTGAATACCAGTTGGGCATCCACAACGGTGCAGCGCAGATTGCTGTAGTCGCGGTGGGCTTGGGCCAGCGTTTCGGCTTCTTCAAGAAAGTCGCTGTGGGTGAGAATGACCAAGTCTTGTGAACCCAGGCCGTGCAGGTTTTGCGCGGCCAGCTTGCCCTCGTCCTTGGGCGAGGGCAAGCTGGCCTTGAGGTTGACCAGCGCATATTCTTTCAACTCTCCGGCCAAAGCTCTGAAACTCAGGCTGTCGCCCTGCCGTTGCACAGGCACGATGGCGGGATGTTGCGCATCGCTCAAGTCGAGAACGATATGGTTTTCGCTCACTCCGGCAATATGATACTCCACACAGGCACCAGCGGCTACCGTTGTCGGGTCGCGGAACAATAGCACGGGCTGGGCACCGCCTTGCAAGGGCTTGCGGACATTCAGCGTAATCTTGTCCAGATTGGCGGCGACTGGTGTCTGTCCGCCGTTCAGGTAATTGAGGATGATGTCAAGCTTGGTGTCTTGGGGTTTGAAGTCCGTGCGAATGTTCCCCATATAGCCGTATTGATGGCTATCGCTGGCGGAAATCGCGGAAAAGGTGGTCCGGCCGAGGCTCTCACCGTTCATATAGGCCTGCAGTGTGCTGATGACACTGTTTCTGGCCACAAACTCTATCAGTACCTGCGAGTTGGTGTCCAGGGCATAGTCGCCCAAGTCAAAGCTGAAACTCTGCCGGCTGTTGGATACGAAACTCTCGCCGAAACACTCACGGCCGGTATTGCCCAGATTCACCCGATCCGTCTCGTGGAGGATAAAGTCGGTGTAGCAACGGCTGCTGGCCGTAACGCTTGCGGTAATGGCCGGAGCCTCTTGCATAAGCAACTGCTCCTGCCCCCCGCTTTCCGTGATGAAGTAGCAGGCCTTGTTGCTGTAATGATTGAGCTCGCGCGTATACATTTTGCGAGCACTATTATAAACCCAGCTTTGCAGGCCGTTGGCATAGAAAAGGATGTAACGGTCCTTGTCATTGCGATACATGGCCACCGGTGGCAGGTCGTCGTAATAAATGCGCGAAGCATCGGAAAAGTCCTCGGCTAAAAGGTGCCCGCCGTAGCCGTAAATTTGAGCCTTGGCCGGGTCGATGCCCATTTTTTTCAGCTGGTCGTAAGTGATGCGGTAGACACCATTCTCCGTGACACTAAGCTTGCGCCAGCTACCTTGGCTCAGAACCGAGTTTGCCGCATAGCGCGAAGCGTCGTTGGCGGGGGTCGCGCTTCGCAGCGAAGCGAAACTGGCCCGGCAGGCGTAGTTGTCTTCTTGCAGCACCCGATCTTGGTCGTACTGTGGTTTCCAGTCGAAACCGGTCAAGCGGTAGTAATGGCCCCGTCTGTAGATAAAGGGATAAAAGCTGACACTCCATTGCGGCTGTTTGCGGTAAAAGCCACGGCTTATCTGTAGCTGCAGACTGTCGCAGAGCTGAAGAGCCTGCAATGCTGGCAGCATAGCACGGAGTTCGTCGCCCTCAATTTTCTCAAAAACAGGAAAACGGATACTGACACCGCACAGATGGCTCTCGCCCTGAAATACCTCATGGTAGGGAGCCACGGCCAGTCTGTCGTCCCAAGGCAGCTCTACGGCTGAGGCTGCCAGACAGACCGTCAACAGACTAAGGAGTGACAGTATCTTGTTCATGGTAATCTATTTCATCTCACTTAATGCGCAAAGAAAGCAGTTTGCGTTCGCCCACATAGGCCTCCAGCGTGTCGTTGATGGACAGCGGACCCACGCCTGGCGGTGTCCCGGTAAAGATGAGGTCGCCGGTCTTGAGTGTAAAGAACCGGCTCGCGTAAGCCACCAGGCAGTCGATGCCGAAAATCATGTCGCCCGTATAGCCTTCCTGCCGCCTTTCTCCGTTGATATCGAGATGAAAGTGCAGGTCTTGCAGGTTGAAACAGTCTTTGGCCAAAAACTTTCCCACGATGGCCGACTGGTCGAAGGCCTTGCTGGTAGTCCAGGGTAGACCTTGGCTGCGGGCCCGATTCTGCAGGTCGCGGGCCGTCATGTCCAGCCCCAGCGTGAACTCATCGTAATAACGGTGAGCAAATTTTTCCGCGATATTCTTGCCCAGTTTGGAAATCTTCACCACCAGCTCGGTTTCGTAATGTATCTCCTGCGAGAAATCCGGCAGAAAAAAGGGGTTCTTGTCGGTGGCATAGGCCGAATCCGGCTTGATGAAAAGCACCGGTTCCTGTGGCACCTCGGCATGCAGCTCAACGCAATGCGGGCGATAATTCATGCCCACGCAGATTATCTTCATCTTATCTGTTCTCTAAACGGTTGTACATCACGGCCAAATGCGCGTAGATGGAGGTGTTTTGCACCACGATATTATCGCCCACCCTGATGCGGAAAGGCGTGAAATTCCAAATGGTGCCGATGCCTTGAGCGGTGATGTAGTCGGTGACGGCCTGTGCCTTGTTGACGGGCACTGTCAGGATGCCGATTTCCACTTCATCCTGTTTGAGATGCTCGGCCAGCGTATCCATATGGTAGACATTCACGCCGTTAATCTGCGTGTTTACAACTTCGGGCTTCACATCGAAGCCGGCCACGATTTCCAGTCCGTATTGGCGCAGACCTTTGTCGAGCAGCAAGGATGTCCCCAAATAACCTGTTCCGAAAATGTAGGCTTTATGTATGCGGTTGAATCCAAGGAAGTTCTCCAGAACGACTATCAGCTTGCTGACATCATAACCGATGCGTGTCTTGCCACTTATCTTAATGAAAGACAAGTCTTTGGCAATTTGTGGTGCGCTGATATCGAGCGCCTGGGCTATCTGGGTGGACGAAATGTACACCTGTCCTTCGTTGGCCACTATCTTCAGATAGGCCAGATACCAAGGCAAACGTCTGAGCGTAGGTTCCGGAATTTTTTCGTCGTCAATCATCGGTTCATTATTACTAGCGACTGCGAAGATAATGCAAATAATTGTACTTTTGTCAGATATTTCAACGATTACTCTTTAGAAAGAAGATGGACTGGAAGGAACAATTGGCCGCCATGGCCTCTCCTCAAGACACTGCCGAAACTCCTCTCAAGCCAGTTGCAGACAAACCCGCCAAGACAGCTGCGCAGACCCTGTATATCCGTTACGAAAAGCGTAATGGCAAGCCCGCTACCATCATCAGCGAAATCGATTTGCCGCAAAACGACATCAAGGATTTGGCCAAACGCATCAAACAAAGTCTGGGCATCGGCGGCTCGTCCAAAGACGATGAGATATTGCTGCAGGGCGATGTCCGCGCCAAAGTATCGGCTTTCCTTCGTGCCGAAGGCTATCGCCTGAAGGGTGAAGTCAAGTAAGCGGCTTCCAAATAATCTGTAAAAATAACAAACGGGGAGAAAAACTAGCTGTTCTCTCCCCGCCTGTATGATGGTAAACCGCTCAAGGCGGTTTGTCTACGAAACTACTCTTGATTCAAGGTGAAGTACTTGAAGGCCGTGCAGGAAATGTGCTTCTGAGCCAATACTTCCTTAACGGTAGCTTTGCCGTTGTTTTCGCCACCGCCTTCGTATTTCTGCTCCAGCAGGGTGCATTCCTTGTAGAACTTGGCCATACGTCCGGCTGCGATATTCTGAATCATCTGCTCGGGCAAGTTGTTGGCCTTTTCAGCGGAAACTTTAGCCTTGATTTCGCGAGCGGTAGCAGCTTGTTCGGGCGTAATCCAACCCTTGGCCATGTTCGATTCGATATGGTCGTCGCTGTCGACGTGGGCGGGATTGATGCCGGCTTTCTTGATAGCGGCTTCAACAGCCTTGGCAACCTGTTCGGCTTTGGTCTTTTCGATGGCGACTGCCAATTCCTTGTCCTTTACATCCTGAGCAATGCCATTGGCATCCAAAGCGATAGGAGCCATAGCGGCGATGTGCATAGCAACACCGTGGATGGTTTCGTAATCGGCATCAGCTTCGGCGAAAGCGACGATGGTAGCCAGCTTGTTGCCCGGATGAATGTAGGAAGTAACCGTGCCACCCTTAACGAAAGAGTACTCGGCCAATTCCATCTTTTCGCCCGTAACACCGCTGCGTTCGGTAATGCGTTCGGCCACGCTCAGACCGTTCATATCCAAGGCCAGCAGGGCTTCCTTGCTTTCGGGCTGCTTTGCCAAAGCCAAATCCAGTACAGACTTGGTCAAGCCGACGAAATCGGCATTCTTGGCAACGAAGTCGGTTTCGCAAGCCACAGCCACGATAGCGGCAAAGTCGTTGTTTACACCAGCCAAAACACAACCTTCAGAAGCGTCGCGGTCGCTACGTTTTGCGGCAATAGCCTGACCTCTCTTGCGAATCAGCTCAATTGCCTTTTCCATATCGTTGTTGGCTTCGTTCAATGCATTTTTGCAATCCATCATACCAGCACCGGTCATTTTGCGCAGATGCTGGATATCTGCCATAGTAACTGCCATAGTGTCAATGTGTTTTGAGGTTAAACTTATTCTGCGTCTTTTTCTTCGGCTGCTTCTACCTCTGCCTCTTCCTGAGCGGGCTTTTCAGCTGCGTCTTCAGGACGTCTGCGGCTGCGCTGACGGCGTTCCTTCTTGGGTTCGTCTTCAGACTGAGCTTGAGCGGCGGCTGCATCGGCATCGGCCTTCTCAATCTTGCGCTCTTCCAAACCTTCGTTGATGGCTGCGCAGATGGCATCCAAAACAACTTCGATAGACTTGGTGGCGTCGTCGTTGGCGGGGATAACGTAGTCGATGTTCTTGGGATCCGAGTTGGTATCAACCATGGCGAATACGGGAATACCCAGACGGTTGGCTTCGTGAACGGCGATAGCTTCCTTCAATACGTCAACTACGAACAGAGCTGAGGGCAGACGGTTCAAGTCGGCGATACTGCCAAGGTTCTTCTCCAGACGGGCGCGCTGACGCGAAATCTGCAGACGTTCTCTCTTGGAAAGGTTCTTGAAGGTGCCGTCGGCTTCCATCTTGTCGATGGTGGCCATCTTCTTCACGGCCTTGCGGATGGTGGGGAAGTTGGTCAACATACCGCCGGGCCAGCGTTCGATAACGTAAGGCATACCGACAGAAGTGGCTTTCTCGGCCAAAACGTCCTTAGCCTGCTTTTTGGTGGCAACGAAAAGAACTTTCTTGCCGGCTTTGGCAATATTCTTCATAGCCTCTGCAGCCTCGTCGATGCTGGCGATGGTCTTGTTCAAGTCTATGATATGGATGCCATTGCGTTCCATGAAGATATAAGGAGCCATGGCGGGATTCCATTTTCTCTTGAGGTGTCCGAAATGTACGCCGGCTTCCAGTAATTGATCAAAATTTGTTCTTGACATAATGCTTGTATTTATTCGTTTACATTCTTTTGGGGCTCATTCAACACCCGGGTAGCTCCTGACAATTGCAGGAAGTCCCGCATGTTTAGATACTAAACGTCTCTATTTTATGAGCAGTGTGTTGATAAGTTTCTTAAGCAGCAATAAAGCTTAACGCTTGCTGAACTGGAAACGTCTACGAGCTTTCGGACGACCCGGTTTCTTGCGTTCAACGATACGTGAGTCACGCGTCATGAAGCCTTCAGCACGGAGAGCCGACTTGTCTTCAGGATTAATCTTGACCAATGCACGGGCGATACCCAAACGGGCTGCCTCAGCCTGACCATTGAAACCGCCACCGTTCAAATTGATGTTGATGTCGTATTTTTCAACAACACCCAATTTGTTGAGGGGCTGCAGTACAACGTATTGCAACAGGGGAGAGGGGAAATAAACCTTCAAATCTCTCTTGTTGATGGTGATGTTGCCTTTACCTTCGTTGATGAAAACGCGAGCTACTGCTGCTTTTCTTCTACCTACTGCATTTACTACTTCCATAATTAGCTGAGTTTGTTGAGGTCAATAACTTTAGGATTTTGTGCCTGATGGGGATGTTCGCTACCTACATACACATACATGTTGTTGATGATAGCTTCGCCCAAATGGTTCTTAGGAAGCATGCCTTTGACAACTTTACGGTAAAGGTCTTCGGGATTTTTGGCCAACATACGGGCCGGGGTGGTTTCGCGCTGGCCACCAGGATAACCGGTGTGTCTCAGATAAACGCGATCGTTCCATTTCGAACCGGTAAGTTTAGCTTTCTCGGCGTTGATGATGATGACGTTGTCACCGCAATCAGCGTTGGGAGTAAAGCTGGGTTTGTACTTACCTCTCAGCAACTTGGCCACTTTCGTCCCCAAACGACCGAGCACCTGATCGGTTGCATCAACTACAACCCATTCTTTTTGTGCTGTTGCCTTGTTCACAGAAATGGTTTTGTAACTCAAACTGTCCACTGCTTTTAAGTTTAAATTGTTAATATAAAATGATTCAGTCCAATAGGGGACTCTTTTTTCAAGAGTCCAGAATTGGGCTGCAAAAGTACGGATAAATTCTTAATAGACAATAGCTGTTGACGAATTTATTTGTCTTGGCTTTGATCGAGCGTGTGCAGGGCAAAGGCGTAAGCCCCGATGGAGGTGGCTTTGCTCGTTCCCAGTTTCGAGAAGACCAGCCCCAGCCGCTTGACAGGGTCGAAGTCAACGGTGCGCTGGCTGCCCGGTACGGGCAGCCGCTTGGTCTTCACCTGACAGAAAGCCTGCAGGCCGGCCTCGTCGTCGAGCAGGTACACCTTCGATTCCAAGCGGTCTTTGCGGCGTCCCTCCAAATCGCTCATGTTTTGGCCGTTGAGCTCTTCGAGCATGGCCGGGAGAAAGAATTCCTTGCTGCCGCAAAGTCCGCCGCCCAGCACAATAAGTCCGTCGAGCAGGGTGCTGGCCTGGGCAATGGCATCGCCGGCAATCTCGCCGAACTCGGAGAACGACTTGAGAGCGGCCTCGCGACTGCCGTTTGCTTCACCCTTGGCGATACGGTAAATGTCGTAAGGTGTCAAATCGCGGCTGTCATCGCAGTGTTCGTGGTACACCCTTTTGACGGCCCTAATGCTGACTCCGTCCTCTACGATGATATCCCTATAGTACTTGTGACGCAACATGATGATTTCGCCGGCACTGCTGTTGTCGCCGATGTAAAGCTCGTGGTTGCGGGTGATGCCGCAGCCTAGACCTGTACCGAAGGTGAAACCTATCAGGTTGTGGAACTGTTTTTGGCAACCCAGGGCGGACAGCTTGGCATTCACTTGCGGCAGGGCACCGGCGATACATTCGCCATAAGTAAAGAGGTCGGCATCGTTGTTGATGAAAACGGGCAGATGGAACTGCTCTTCCAGATAGGCCTTCAAGGGAACGCCGCCGCGAAAGGCCGGCAGGTTGTTCAAATCCATGATGATGCCGTTCTGGAAATCTGCCGGGCCGGGAAAAGCAAAGCTGATGGCAACGGCCGTCTCGCCGGCGGCTTGCAGCTCGCCGGCGAGACGACGGAACCCTTCGCTCAGCGTGGCCAAGCAAAGTTCGAGATTATCGGCGTGCGAGGGCAGGGTAAAGGCGGGCAAAACTTCTTCGTAGCCGCGTATGGCGGAGAACACGAAATTCGTGCCGCCTGCGTCGAGGGTCATCACCACTCGTTTGTCGTTTTTGTACATAGGCGTATTAGGGTTTGACAATTTTGAAGCATTGTTGTGTTTGTGCATTTTGGCAGTGCAGCAGGTAGACACCCCGACTGAGTTCTTGCCAATCGATGCGAATCAGCCCTTCGCCATCGGCATTTTCTTGCGTGGCCAGTCGCAGGAGCCTTCCGCTCATATCGTAAAGACAGATACGGCAGGCTTCAGCCCCGGTGTAACGCAGTCTGATATCTCCTTCGGGATGGCTTGCTTCCAGACAGAAAGCCTGCTGAGTGCTAAGGCCCGGAAGCGCGTCTTCGATGCTGGGGGCTGTCCAGTGGATTTCACTCAGTGCACTCCAATTGCCGTCTTGCAAGGTTCTGGCTTTCAGGCAGAAATCTTCGCCGCTGATGTCGAAGGTTTCATCGGAATAGGTCTTGGCTTGAGCCGCTGGGCTGCCCTTGCCCTGTTTGTCCCAGCTGACGGGGTCCTGTCCGTTGAGGCTATAATAAACAGTACCGGTGCTGTGCTGCAGTGTGATGCGGTCGTTCTCCGCGGGTTCCTCGCGGTTCCAAACCTCTCCGCCGATGCAGATGATTGGTGCCGCAACCTGTGGAAAAAGGCCCTGTTGCTGCATTTGCCCGATAAACACATCGCGGCGGTTAGGCAAGATGTTTTCCAGCATATCCTTTTGCAGGGCATCGTAATGTGTGGCTTTGGTGTAAAGCTCGTAAGGTGCCGATTTCCAAGAATGTACATCGCGACGATAATCGCCCCAGCGGGCAGCTTCGCAGTTCAGGGCCAAAGCAATCTCATCGGAAAGACGGGTCCAAATAAGGGTGGTGTTGCCGGGTTCCAAGGGCCCGTGCTGGTAACATTGTTTCTGAATGCGGTCGCCCACCAGACGGCAGAACTCCGAATACTTCATCAGATTCTTGAAGAGCAGGCTGGGACAGAGGCTGCGCAGTTCGCCCAACCCCACATCCTGATTGACATCCTTAAGCACGTGTTCCGAGTCCCAGCAAACCATCTTGAAGCCCTCGCCCGGCGTAACGGTGTTGTACACGGCCAGCCAATTATGACGGTCCCAGTCGGTATTGCCGCCGTAGATGTTGATAATCATGTAGTCGACAAAGTTCTCCAAATCGAGGAGCGCGTCTATCTGGGCATAATTCTCGTCGCTGGCCGTGGCTGCCGCCAAATCGAAGAGCTTCTTCCAATTGTCGAGTGTACCGCTGCTGGCCAGTACTTCCTGCGGGCTGTCCTCTACCTTAATAACATCATAGTCGGTCTCGTAGCCGCCAAGATACTCTTCGCACCAACCTTCATCGATGCGTTCGGTGATATTGTAGAGTCCCCAATAAATGCCGTTCAGGAACAGGTTGACGTAGCGTTGGTGGGAATGCGGATGCCCCATAGCCGCCTGTACTTCCTTGGCCCAAGCATCGCGGGTGTAGAGGGCCTGATTGCGTTCAACCACGTTGGCGTGTATCCAAGTATTGCAGAATCCGCCGCGCAGCACCAGGTTGTCGAGCTTCTTGGCCTGCGTTGCACCGAAGATGTTGGCCTTCATTTTTTTGTTGCCAAACTTCTCCTTGAAAACCAGCCGAAAGCCGTGTTTGGGCGATTTTTCCGCCAGACGGCTATGTCCGCCGTGCAGTCTCAGACCGCAGTCTTCCTGAATGGACAGTTCGCCCTTGGCATCGAAAATCTCTACCGATGAAGCCCGTAGCCATTTGGTGCCGGGGTCGTTTACCGTGGTTTTGGTGTAGCCCGTGGGCGGGTCGGTGTAGATATAGATACCGCCGGTTTCAGCATTATTCTCCTGATTGAAAAGATTGCCTTTGTCGGTGGCGACACTTACTACGGGCAGGGAAAGAAAACCCCGGCGGAGTTCCTCGCGTTGGGCCTCGGTGGCTGTCAGCTCTGGATCCATGCCATAGTCGGCCTTGGCCGTACCTTTAATCTGCGCGTAAGGACCCCAGATGTCGGGATAGCCGTCAATTTTGTCGGGCTGTTGTATGATATCGTCCACAAAGAAGTAACTGCAAGTGCTGATGCGGCTGTTTTCGTAATCGCCGTTGCCCAGCACGCAGGCCCTGAGGATGGTGGTTTTTGCAATGTCAACGGGCTGGCTGTAAACATGGCCGTTATCGGCGCTGGGGTCGCTGCCATCGGTGGTGTACACGATGCTGGCACCTTGCGCCTTGGCTGTGATGCTGACTTTGATGGGCCCTTCGTAAAAACCGTGTGTCTGGCTGAAAACCGGTGCGTCAAGGCGCAAATAATCTAGGGTGCTGTCGTAGGCAGGATTGTTCTGAGCCCGCAGACCCAGAGCGAGCAAGCCGCATACAGACAGTATCAGTAGAAGCTTCTTGTTATTGATAATCATTGTGATTGCATCTTCAAAACGGCGCAAAGCTATGAAAAGAGATGCAAAAATTCAAGTGCCGCAAAAAGAAGGCTGTTTACAACAGCGACAGGGCATGCTGGATTTTCTGAAGGTCGCTGTTGAGTTCCTTGTCGATGTCGAGGCTTTGTTCCACCAACTTGCAGGCATGAATAACGGTGGCGTGGTTGCGATTGCCCATCACTTCGCCGATAAAGGCGTAAGACTTGTCGGTGTACTTTTTGGACAAAAACATAGCCACCTGACGGGCGCGTGCCACTTCCTGCTTCTTGTTGCGCGAATGCAGCACCGATTTTTCCAAGTGATAGTAACGGCAGACTTCGTCTTCGATGCTCTCGACGGTGATTTTTTCCTCATCGAAGACCTGTACGGAATTCTCCACCACCTGACGGCAAAGCGTCAAGTCGGTGTTGCGGCCTTCAATAATGGAATGTGCGATAAGCGAGGTGAGCACCCCTTCCAAGTCGCGGACATTGTCCTTGATATGGTTGGCAATATAGGTAACCACTTCCTCGGGCATCTCGATACCGTTCTGTTGCATCTTGCGGTGCAGAATGTCCACGCGCAGCTGGTAGTCGGGTTGGCGCATCTCGGCCGTCAATCCCCATTTGAAACGCGACATAAGGCGCTCTTCAATGCCGGCCAGCTCCTTGGGCGCGCGGTCGCAGGTGAAGACTATCTGCTTGCCCAATTGGTGCAGGTGGTTGAATATGTGGAAGAAGACATTCTGCGTACCCGTCTTTCCGGCCAATTCGTGGATATCGTCTATAAGCAGCAAGTCCACGCTTTGGTAGAAATGGATGAAGTCGTTGATTTTGTTCTGCAGATAAGCCTGCGAATACTGCACCTGAAAAATGTGGGAAGGTACATACAGCACGCGTGCACGCGGATTCCTTTCGATGGCGGCGTTGCCGATGGCATGCAGCAGGTGTGTCTTGCCTACACCCGACTTGCCGTAAACGAACAGCGGGTTGAAGATGGTGGTGCCGGGATTCTCGGCGATGGAAATACCGGCCGTGCGTGCTAGGCGGTTGCTCTCGCCTTCGACGAAATTGTCGAAATTAAGCTTGGCGATAAGCTGGGGATCGAGGTCGAAAGCCTGACGGTTGCCTGGGCGGTGCTGGGTCTCGGCGGCAATCTTCACCTGGGTGTCGGAAATCTGAACCTGATACATCAGCCGGGTGGGCTTGCCGTTGACGCGGCAGAGTACCTTGGCCAGCAGGTCGGAATAATTCTCTTCCAACTGTTCTACATAGAAATGGGTAGGAACTTGTATCCAAAGGCAATCGTCCTTGAACTGCAAGGGCTGTATGGGCGCAAAGAGCTTGTCGTAGCTCTCGCCCGACACATTATCCTTGATAATGGCCAGACAGGCATCCCATATTTGTGTAACTTTCAGCTCCACGGTGACGATTGTTGACAAGTAAATTGTAAAACGATTGGTTAGAGGACAAAACAAGTGCCGTTTCCAGCACTTGCGATGGCAAATTTCCGACAAAAAAAATCAACCTGCAAATTGCATAACAAGCCTTGCGAGTCTCAAAAAACGGAATGCGTTTGAAATGAGCGACTTGTGTCTAATGTTCAGAAAATCAGCGCAATACCACTGTTAACAATTCTTAATAAGCTCAGGTTCAGTGCTTTGTATTTTTGTCAGTTGCACTTGCCATTTTTGTCAGAACGCTGGGTAAAGTGCTTGTTCATAAGGGGCTGCGAACTGGTGTTATCTTTGCATTAAATCTTCGGTAAGATATTGGGCTGCGAATAATTATGCAGAATATATGAGCCTTCACTATGCGTCACCGGCTGGCTGTCGCTCTGGCCTCCTCCATGGAAATGCGCTGGCCGTTCTTGATGGCTACTACAAAAGCATCTGGAAACAAGTCTTTTATCTGCTTGCGTAGTGCCTGGGCTTCCTGCTCGCTGGCGAAACTTCCGCAGGTATACTTATACAGATTCTTGTCCTGATAATAGGAAATATCATTTAACTGCTTGAATTGCTTGTCGTTATCTGCTAAAATGGTTTTGGAAACCAAAATCTGTACCCTGAAACTGACATTCTCGTCGGACGTGGCAAGATTGTCTAGGCTCTGTTTGGAAATGGCATTGCTCTTGTTTTCGCAGGCGCGCTTGTATTTGCAGATGGCCTGGAAAATGCATTCCGACAGTTCTTCCTGACCTTTGCTGCTTTTCATGTAGCGTTCTTCTTCCGGGTTGGAAATGAATCCGAGCTCCACCAAAACGGCGGGCATGCCCGTGCGGTGCAGCACCCAATAGGGCGCTTGTCGCACGCCCCGGTCGTGACGCTTGTGACCGACCAGCTGGTCTTGGATGTCTTTGGCCATCATAATGCTGTTTTCCAAGTGGATATCCTGCATCAGTTCGAAGATGATATAAGATTCTACCGACGAAGGGTCGAAGCCGGCATAGCGTTCTTCGAAATTGTCCTCGAGCAGCATAACGCTGTTCTCGCGCTTGGCCACTTCCAGGTTGGAACTCTCCTTGCTCATACCCATGGTAAAGGTACTGGCCCCGTACACCTTGGTGTTTTTCACCGCATCGGTGTGGATGGAAACGAAGACATCGGCATGGGCATCGTTGGCGATGCGGGCGCGCCGTTCAAGCTCGATGAAGACATCGCTGTTGCGCGTGTAAATGACCTTGATGTCCTTGCCGTACTTGTTTTCGAGCTTTTTGCCCACCTTTTGCGCCACCGACAGCACGATGTTCTTCTCGTAACTGCTCTTGCCGCAGGCACCGGGGTCTTTGCCGCCGTGCCCCGGGTCTAGGACGATGGTGAAACTTTGGCCGTAGCCGCCGAGGACAGTGAAGCCAAGCAGAAATATCAACAGGTAAGACTTGATGCGCATGATGTTATGGGTAAAGCAGATAGTGAGATCGTTTTTCCTTGTAGGCGGCAAGGCCTTCGGCCCAAGTGCTGCGGATTTCCGCTTCGCTGAGACCTTGTGTCAGCTGTTGTCGCAGTTTTTTGTTGCCGGCCAACAGGTCGAAAAAGCGGGGCTGGCTAAAGAAGGCTTCCCGCTCGGGGCAACGTTCGAGAAAGTAGAGCAGGTATTGCAGGGAGAAGCCATGGGTAAGACTGTCGTTGCGCAGGTCCAGACCGTAGCAGATTTGGTCTTGGTATGGCGGATGGCTGGCGGCCCCGGGACGGCTTTCGGGCTTGAAGCTGAATTGGCCGTAAAGGCTGTCGGGACAGCCCAGCACCTGAAAGGGCCAATCGGTGCCGCGCCCTACGCTCACCATGCTGCCTTCGAAAAGGCAGAGGCTGGGGTAGAGACGGATGGCATCATCGTTGGGCAGGTTGGGCGAGGGTCGGACGGGCAGGGAATAAGGCTGTCCGTGCTGCCAGTTTTCTATGGTGATGACTTGTAGACGGCAACTGTCGGCTATCCAGCCTTCGCCGTTGATCATCCGGGCCAGTTCGCCCAGCGTGCAGCCGTGCAGCAGCGGTATGGGATGCAGGCCCACAAAAGAGCGGCAGTCGCTTTCCAGTAGGGGACCGTCGATATAGTCGTTGGGGTTGGGTCGGTCTAGCACAAGCAGCTTGACACCATTTTCGGCGCAGGCTTCCATCACATAGTGCAGGGTGCTGAGGTAGGTGTAGAAGCGGCAACCGACATCTTGCAAGTCGAAAACCACATAGTCGAGGCCTTGCATTTGGGCTGGCTCGGGTTTCTTGTTTTTGCCGTAGAGAGAGACGATGTAAAGCCCGGTGGCGGTATCGCGGCTGTCTTGAATGCCTGCGCCGGCATCGTGATTGCCTCGGAATCCGTGCTCGGGAGCAAATATAAAGTCGGGACGCAGGCCTGCGGCGCAAAGGCTGTCTACCAGACTCCCCCGTCCGATAGTGGAACTATGGTTTACCACCAGGGCAAAATGCTTGCCTTCGAGTAGGGGAAAATAGGCTTCGGTGCGTTCGGCCCCGCAGCGCAAAGGTGCCGGTGGGGCGATTTGCGCCGCAGGCCTGCGTTGCTGTCCGCAACAGGCGGTGGGCAGCAGCAAGGTAAGGCAGCAACACAGAAGTGAATGGAAAAATCGCATTTTTGAAGGCTGGGCTTTTGAAATGCAAAAATGGTGGTTTTTTGTTTACTTTGCAAGTCTTTCGGAATCGCTTGAAAACAATGAATGCAATTGAAATACTCCATTATTATCTGATGCCCAATCAGGCTTTGTACGATGTGGTATACCGCCATAGCCGCTCGGTGGCCGACAAGGCTCTGCAGATGGCCGCTGCGCATCCCGACTTGCCGGTAGACAGACTCCTGCTCGAACAGGCCGCCTTGCTGCACGATATCGGCGTTTGTCGGGTGGATGCGCCTAGTATTTTCTGTTACGGAACGGAACCTTACATTAGGCACGGGCTGCTGGGTGGGGCGCTGCTGCGCGCCCTCAAGGGCGCGCAGGCGGGCGAGGGCAGGCCCTCGCCAGCGGCAGGGGCCGGCACGGCCCCTGCCGCTGCGCCCACCCCGCTGTGCTACGCGACCCCGGCCGAGCAGGCAGCCCTCACCGATGCCACTTTGGAAGCCTGCGCCCGCGTCTGTGAACGCCACACTGGCA
Organism: bacterium; assembly: GCA_963617485.1. Classification (GTDB taxonomy): domain Bacteria; phylum Bacteroidota; class Bacteroidia; order Bacteroidales; family UBA1402; genus UBA1757. Next base: position 111,228 of record CAVEPA010000006.1, read on the forward strand.
CCGGACTCACCTTAGAAGACATACGCACCCAAGCTTTGCCGCTACCCCTTCAAGACTACAGTCCCCAAAGCCTCGAAGAAGAGCTTATCTGCTTTGCCGACAAGTTCTTTTCCAAGACCCACCTCGACCGGGAACGCGACCCGCAGCAAGCCCGCAGCAAACTCGAAAAGTTCGGAGAAGAATCGCTGCGCCGCTTCGACAATTGGGCGGAAAGATTTTTATAATCACGTCGATTGTTGTATTTTTGTCGGCTTATTGCGCATAGGATGAACAAACGCACGAAGGATAAATCTGGATTTTTTCAGACCCCAAGATTGGGCATCATTATCTTGATGCTGTTCCTTGTCGTGCCTGCCGTGGCCCAGCGCAAAATGGCCGACCCCAGTCTGGCTCCCTTGCCTGATACGCTCAGCGTGGTCAGCCCCGCTCCTGACGGCATCCGCCCTTCGCCCATCGACAGCAGTCTGGCGCATTTGGCCGACAGCGCCATGCTGGCCCTCGGCGACAGTCTGCAGCAAGCTCCGCCCCAACCCAAGAAAGACAAAGGAACATCCGACCTCACCAGTGTCATCACCTTCGAGGCGGCCGACTCCATGACCTTCAATGCCGGCGGCACCGCCCATCTTTATAAGGATGGCAAGGTGCTCTACGGAGAAATGGACCTGGGCGGTGGCTACATCGTGATGGATATGGACAGTTCCACCATCTTTGCCGTGGGTCTGCGCGACTCGGCCGGCAATGTGAGCGGTGACCCGGTCTTCGCCGACAAGAGCGGTTCCTACCAAAGCCGCGACCTCAAATACAACTTTGTTACGCAAAAGGGCCTGATTTCCAATGTAGTGACCCAGCAAGGCGAAGGTTATGTGGTGAGCGGCCGCACCAAAAAAATGGACGATGATGCCATGTATATGGTGGATGGCAAATACACCACCTGCGACAATCACGATCATCCACATTTCTATCTGCAACTGAGCAAAGCCAAGGTCCGCCCCGGCAAGAACATCGTCACCGGCCCCGCCCACATGGTGGTGGAAGACGTGCATCTGCCGCTGGTGGTGCCTTTCGGCTATTTTCCCTTCAGCACGGAATACTCGTCGGGCATCATCACACCGACCTATGGTGATGAGCTTTCGCGAGGCTTCTACCTGCGCGACGGCGGCTATTACTTTGCCGTGAACGACTATTTCGACCTGGCCCTGACGGGCGAATACTATACTAAGGGCTCTTGGGGAGTCAAGGCACGGAGCAACTACCGCCGCCGCTACAAGTATTCGGGAAATTTCTCCTTTTCTTATCTTCTGACGGCCAACAGCGAGAAAAGCCTGCCAGACTATTCGGAAAGCTCCAACATGAGCATCACCTGGAGCCATGCGCAAGACTCCAAGGCCAATCCCTACCGTACTTTTTCGGCGTCGGTGAACTTCGCTACCAGCGGCTATTCGCGTAACGATTTGAACTCCTATTACAATCCCGAGGCTTTCTCGCAGAACACCAAGAGTTCGAGCATCAACTTTTCGCAGCGCTTCCCCGATTTTCCGCTCAGTATCAGTGCCAGCGCCAGCATCACCCAGCGCAGCAAGGACTCTACCCTTACCGTTTCGCTGCCCAATATGAGTCTGAGTGTCCCCAGATTTTATCCCTTCAAACGCAAGCAGGCCGTCGGCAAGGAATATTTTTGGGAGAAGATCAGTATGAGTTATTCAGGTACCCTTACCAACAGCATTTCCGAGGTGAAGGAATACGATATCCTGAACAAATCGCTCATACGCGACTGGCGTAACGGTATGAAACACAGCATCCCCGTGAGCGCCACCTTTACCGTGTTCAACTACATCAATGTAACGCCATCGTTCTCCTACACCGAGCGTTGGTACACGAGCCGCCTCGACAAGTACTACGACCCCGAGACCGACCGGGTGCTCAACGATACGGTCTGGGGCTTTAACCGCGTGTGGGACTACAACGCCAGCGTGAGCGCCTCTACCAAACTCTATGGTTTCTACCAGCCGCTGCCGCAGATTTTCGGCACCAAAGTAAATATGATACGTCACGTGTTGACACCATCGGTATCCTTCTCTTACCGTCCCGACTTTGGCAACGACCGCTACGGCTATTACGAAACCCTGGAGTATGTGGACGCAGCCGGCAATACCCGTACCCAAACCTATTCGCATTACCAGAACTCGCTCTACGGCACTCCCGGTAAGGGCAAGTCGGGCAGCATCAACTTCAATGTGGCCAATAATGTGGAAATGAAGGTGCGCAACGACAAGGATTCCACCGAAGAAAACGCTTTCAAGAAGGTGAGCCTTATCGATAATTTCTCCTTCGGCACTTCCTACAATCTGGCGGCCGACAGTCTTAACTGGAGCAATATCAGCGCCAATATCCGTATCAAGTTCGGCACCAAATATACCTTGAACCTGAGCGGTACCTTCGACCCTTACACCTATCAGCTCGACAAAAACGGCAATCCGGTGCGGGTAAACGTTACACAGTTCGAAAAATACGGCATCCCGGGCCGCCTTATCAGCACGGGTACATCTTTTTCCTATACCATCAGCAACGATACCTTTAAAAAGAAGGACAAGAGCGCAGATGGCGGTGGTGATGGCAGTACCAAGCCCGAAACAACAACACCTTCTTCTTCTTCGGACGACCCTGAAGAGGCTCTCTACAAGCCCTATACGCTACCTTGGAGCATATCGCTGAGCTACACTTTGCGTTACGGACGCTCCACTTTCAACAAGAAGACGCTCGAATACGACCGCAAACTGACGCACAACCTCAGTTTCAGCGGCAATATGTCGCTTACCGACAAATGGAAAGTCACTTGCAGCAGCAGTTACAACTTCGATACCAAGCAGCTTTCCACCATGAACTGTACCGTATCGCGCGATTTGCACTGTTGGCTGCTCTCGGCCAGTTTCATCCCCATCGGCCGCTACAAATCCTACAACTTCTCCATACGTGTCAAGTCGGGTATGCTGCAAGACCTCAAGTACGAGCAGCGACAGAACCCCCGCGACAACGTTGTTTGGGGCGTGCATTAAGAATCTTTCAAAAAAGTTGGGCTAGTTTAATGCTTCCGCAACGGGACTTAACAAAGATTAGCCCCGCGGCCTGCTTTTATTGCCGTTCTTTGCGTTCTCCTAATCAACTAACTTTTTACAACATGATGAAGAAACTGCTACTCTTAGTGGCTACGCTGGGTTTGACCTTGTCCCTAGGCGCCGCCAATCCTGTTATCAAGGTCGATATCAACGAAGCCAGCCGGCAGGATGCCGAAGTGAACGAACCTGGCTACACACCTTGGAAATTCGGCAAGAACAAGTATTCCGACACCCTGGTGGTAGACGGCATCAAGATGGTGCTGCGTGGCCGCGCCGTTACTCGCGTAGACGGTGTGCTGTATGTTGATAACGAATGCTACTGCCGTTCGGCCTGGAGCAAAGCCTTGGTGCAATCGCCCAACTATCAGCGTCTGCATGGCGACGGTCTGGTGCTGGAACCCACTACCATGGTGGGTGCCATCGAATTGGTATTTATGAACTTGCCCGTCGGTACCCATTATCTGCAAACCTATCACAACTGCTGGGACGCTCCCGAAAAGAAGGAAGTTTTCCCCTTTGACGTGTATGTGGACGGTGTGATGGTCTACGATAGCCTGATGCGTACGCAACAGGTGGCTTCCTATGCCGATGCCCTTATCGTCAAGACCACGCTCAAGGTGAAAAATGAGGGTCAGGAAGTGGTTGTCCGTTTCGAAACCAATCCCAACTACACCTCACGCTCGTCCGTTGCCGATGAGTGCACCCCCGTGCTGAACGCCTTTGAACTCAATACGGTGGCTGTCGATGCCAAGGCTTCCAAGCCCGTTCCCGCCGATGCCGATTATCATATCAATGCTGATGACGGTGTGTACACCCTGCAATGGTCTTCTGCTGCCAATGCCGACAAGCACCTTATTTATATAGGTACTTCCAAAGACAATCTCTCGCTGGTATCTACCCAGGTGAAGGCCGATACATCTTACGTTTTGAACAACATCTCAACGTTCAATACGTATTATTGGCGCGTTGACGAACAGGCCGAAGACGGTACCGTTTCCGAAGGTGAAGTCTGGAGCTTCCGTTCGCGTCATCTGGCTTTCCCCGGTGCTGAGGGCTATGGCCGTTATGCTCACGGTGGACGTGGCGGCAAGGTAGTATATGTGACCAACCTCAACGATAGCGGCGAAGGCAGTTTGCGCGAAGCACTTACCAACGACATCGGTCCGCGCACGGTTTTGTTTGCCGTTTCTGGCCGTATCCAACTCAAGGGCCGTCTGGTCATGAACAAGTTCGTGACTATGGCTGGCCAGAGCGCTCCCGGCAAGGGTATCTGCATCAGCCGCGCACCTATGGGCTCCAACGACGACTGTATTTCGCGCTTTGTACGCGTGCGTCTGGGCGGCGGTGAAACGGCCGACGGTTTCGGTATGACGGGCAACGACCATGCCATTATCGACCACGTGTCCATCAGCTGGGCCATCGACGAAGTGTTCTCTTCGCGTAACGCTAAGAATATCACCTTGCAGCGCTCAATGGTAACCGAAGCCCTGAACGTGGCCGGTCACAAGAACTACGGTGAAGGCAAGGCTCATGGTTTTGCCGGTTCGGTAAGCGGTGATATCGGTTCTATCCACCACAATCTGCTGGCCCACAACAACGGCCGTAACTGGTCTCTGGCCGGTGGTTTGGACGGCAATGGCTACTCGGCAGGCCGTATGGATATCTCCAATAATGTGGTCTACAACTTCGACGGACGTGTTACCGACGGTGGCGTACACGAAGCCAACTTCGTGGGCAACTACTACAAGCGCGGACCCGTGGGCGGCAAGCAGAAAATCTTCATCGCCCAGATTGAGAATATCGGCTTGGGTACCCAGAGCTACTACTATGCCAACAACATCCTGCAGAATCCCGACAACGGCAGCTTCATCTGCGACGGCACCGACAACACCTGCGGCCGTGACGAGCAGCTTGATAAGACGGTCGACTGGCAGCTGTGGGTAGACGAACCCTTCTTCCCCTCGTATATTACGCTGGAGAGTGCCAAAGATGCCTACAAGAGTACGCTGAGCGACGTTGGTTGCACCATGCCTGTCTTCGATGAACAAGACCAGCGCGTGGTTCGTGAAACCCTCGATGCCACCTATACCTACGTGGGTAGCTACACGGGCAAGAAAGGTCTTATCGACAATGAAGCCGATGCCGGCGGTTTTGAAGACTACGGTTACGAAGTGATAGATTTGGATGCCTTTGATACCGACCGTGACGGTTTGCCCAACTGGTGGGAAAAGATGCTGGGTACCAACCCCAACTCTGCTGCCGGCGATTTCAGCGACAGCAATGCCGACCCCGATGGCGACGGCTTCTCCCTTTTGGAAGACTATCTTGACTGGTTGTCAGTTCCTCGCTATTATCTCTCTCAGACAGAGAACGATACCATCAACCTTGGCCAATATTTCAAGGCTTATGTCAACAGCCCCAAATATGAAGTAAGTGCCAGTGATGATGTCAATTACAGCCTGGACGGACAGCGTCTGATTATCTCAGCCGCAAAGGACTTCAAGGCCGTGCAGTACTTCACCGTAACCGTGACCGATGCCGACAACAGCAGCTATACCCGTCGTTTTGGTGTCTGCATGGAAGAGAACATCGCCACCTCGCTGACACCCGCTATGGTGAGCAAGCCCGACTTTGCCGTAACACCCAGCCTGTTCCATTCTCAGGTGAGCGTGCGCAACCATAGCGGTGAGTCTGCCGTTGTATCCCTGCGCGACTTGAACGGAAAAGAAATCCGCCGCCAGATTCTGGCAGCGGATGCTGAAATCACTATCGATTCCTTGGATAAGTTGCCTGCCGGAGTTTATGTACTGCAAACGCAGACGGCTCAAGGCAAGATAGCCAACCACAAACTGATGAAAGACTAGTCTTTTAAGATATAGTCAACTATCCAGGCGCCCACTTCCTTAGTACCGAAGTGGGCGCCTTTTTCTACCTGAATTTCAGGCGTGCGCACCTCGGCATCGAGCGAGGCATCCACGGCCTTTCTTACCAGGCTGGCCTCGGCTTTCAGGTCGAAGTACTCAAGGAGCATGGCTACCGACAGTATTTGGGCCAGTGGGTTGGCAATGTTCAGGCCCGTAGCTTGCGGCCAGCTGCCGTGTACGGGTTCGAAAACGGGTGTGCTCTCGCCCGTGGAGGCCGAGGCCAGCAGGCCCATAGAACCGCTGATGACCGAAGCTTCGTCGGTAAGAATATCGCCAAAGGTGTTCTCCGTCACCATTACATCGAAAAAGGTCGGCTCTTGTATCATACGCATAGCAGCGTTGTCCACGTACATGAAATCGGTGGTCACGGCGGGATATTGCGGGGCCATCTCTTGGGCAATCTGTCGCCACAGCCGCGAAGAAGCCAGTACATTGGCCTTGTCTACCACCGTCAGATGATGACGGCGTTTCATGGCATAATCGAAGCCCACTTTCAGGATGCGTTCAATCTCGTGACGTGTGTAATAGTTGGTGTCGTAAGCCTTGTCGTTGTCCTGGTACTTCTCGCCGAAATACATACCGCCCGTCAATTCGCGAATGCAGACGAAATCGGCATCGCCCACCACTTCGGCGCGCAGGGGCGATTTGTGAACCAGACATTTGAAGCTCTGGATGGGACGGATATTGGCGTAAAGGCCGAGCTTCTTGCGCATGGCCAGCAAACCCTGTTCGGGGCGCACTTTGGCCTTGGGGTCGTTGTCGTAGCGGGGGTCGCCTACGGCCGAAAACAGTACGGCATCGGAGCGTTTGCAACACTCGAAAGTGCTTTCGGGAAAGGGGTCGCCCAGCGCATCGATGGCTGCGGCACCGCACAGTGCCTCTTCGAAACTGACCTCGTGGCCGAACTTGCCACAGACGGCCTGCAGTACTTTTACTCCCTGTTCTGATATTTCCGGGCCGATACCATCGCCGGCCAGGACGGCAATTTTTAGTTTCATCGTGATGTATTTTTCAAAACAATTTTAATCGAAATCTTCTTCTATGATGTTCAACATCTTCATGGTGGCCTTGATGGCAGCTTCCGTCTGGTCGGCATCCAAGCCTCGGGTACGGAATTCCTTGCCCTGATGGTTCCAGCTGATGACAGTTTGCACAAAAGCATCGGTGCGTCCGCCGGGCGGAATACTAACCACGTAATTGGTCAGCATGGGGAAAGTGCGGCCCAGGGTCTGCTTGTACACTTTGCGCAGGGCACGCACAAAGGCATCGTACTGACCGTCGCCGCTGGAATTTTCCTCGTACTCCACGCCGCGAATCTCTATCTTGAGTGTGGCCATAGGCCTAAGCCCGCTGGCCAGGTTGACGAAATAGCTCTTGAGTTTCACCTTTTCCTCCTTGACACCGTGTTTGAGCACGTCGCTCACGATGTAGGGCAGGTCTTCGGGCGTGACCATTTCCTTTTTGTCGCCCAGCTCGATGATGCGCTGTGTCACTTTGCGCATGGATTCATCATCGAGTTTGAGACCTAGACTTTCGAGGTTCTTGCGGATATTGGCCTTGCCGCTGTTCTTGCCCAGGGCGTATTCCCGTTTGCGACCGAAGCGTTCGGGCAGCAGTTCGTTGCAGTAAAGGTTCTGCTTGTTGTCGCCATCGGCATGAATACCGGCCACTTGCGTGAAAACGTGCTCACCCACAATGGGCTTGTTGAAGGGAATGCTGATGCCCGAATAGGAGGCCACTGCGCGGCTAACTTCGGTCAGACGGCTTTCATCGATGGCGGTTTGGATATGAAAATGGTCTTTAAGAATGGCCTGGATACTTGCCAGCGGTGCATTGCCGGCCCTTTCGCCCAGCCCGTTGACGGTGGCGTGCAGGCCTTTGCATCCCGATATGGCAGCCGCAATGGCGTTGCTCACAGCCAGATCGTAGTCGTTGTGGGCATGAAAATCGAAATGCAGCTGCGGATAACGCGTACACATGCGCTGGATGTAGTTTTGAGTCTGGATAGGTTGCAGAATGCCCAGCGTGTCGGGCAGCATGATGCGGTGCACGGGAGTCTTGGCCAAGGCATCCACCATGGCGAAAACATAGTCGGGACTGTCTTTCATGCCGTTGCTCCAGTCTTCCAGATAGACATTGACATCCAAGCCTTGGTCTAGTGCTGATTTCACTTCGGCCACAACATCGGCAATATGCTCGGCCGGTTCCTTTTTGAGCTGGTAGCGGCAATGCTTTTCACTGCCTTTGCACAGCAGGTTGATAACTTTGCCGCCGCAATCCAGAATCCACTTGGACGATACGCCTCCATCGATAAAGCCCAGCACCTCTATCTTGTTGAGCATGCCGGCCGAGGCGGCCCATTGGCAGATATTCTTCACTGCGTCTTGTTCGCCGTTGGAAACGCGGGCCGAGGCCACTTCGACGCGGTCGAGGCGGAGATCTTCGAGCAGCATGCGGGCAATCATCAGCTTTTCGTGCGGCAGGAAGGAAACGCCGCTGGTCTGTTCGCCGTCGCGCAGGGTGGTGTCCAGCAGCTCTATGAATGTAGGTGCGTCTGTTCCCATAATTCGGTCTTCTCTTGGTTGGCCCTCAGAAATTCAATGTCGTCGATGCCGTGCATCAGACAATGCTTCTTGTAGGCGTTGATATCGAAATGTTCACTGCGCCCGCTGGCCAGGTTGCAGATGCTTTGGGCGGGCAGGTCTACGCGCACTTGGGTTTTGGCATCTTGGGCGATGCTGCGGAAAAGTTCCTGTAGGAAGTCTTCGCTCACAGTGACGGGCAGCACGAAATTATTTAACTCGTTGTTGCGGTGAATGTCGGCAAAGAAGCTGCTCACCACAACGCGGAAGCCGTAGCCGGCGATGGCCCAGGCGGCATGTTCGCGGCTGGATCCCGAACCGAAGTTCTTGCCGGCCACCAAAATCTCGCCGCTATATTGCGGCTGGTTCAGCACAAAGTCGGGGTTGGGCTCCCCATTGGGGAGAAAACGCCAGTCGTGAAATAGATTGTCGCCGAAAAAACCTTCTTCGCGCGTAGTGGCTTTCAGAAAACGTGCCGGGATAATCTGGTCGGTGTCGATGTTCTCCAGAGGGAGCGGCACACAGGTACTGGTGATAATATGGAAAGCTTGTTTCATAAGGCAGGGTGGGTTAAAGAAGTTCTCTCGGGTCGATGATGCGTCCGTACACGGCGGCCGCGGCCGCCGTGTACGGACTGGCCAGCAGCGTGCGCGCTCCCGGTCCCTGACGGCCCTCAAAGTTGCGGTTGCTGGTGGAAACGGCATACTTGCCTGCGGGAATCTTGTCCTCGTTCATGGCCAGACAGGCCGAGCAACCGGGCTGACGCAGCTCGAAGCCCGCCTCCTGCAAAATCTTGTCAAGACCTTCTTCTTCAATCTGACGGCGCACCATCCACGAACCCGGCACCAGCCAAGCGGTGACATCGGGGGCTTTGCTGCGTCCGCGCACTATGGAGGCAAAAGCCCTGAAATCTTCGATGCGGCCGTTGGTGCAGGCACCCAGAAAAACATAATCGATTTTTTTGCCCAACAGACTTTCGCCCGGCTCGAAGCCCATGTAGTGCAAGGCTTTGCCATAAGACAGCGCGGCAGCCTTGTCGGCGGGCAGGTCGGGAACGCGCTGGTCGATGGCGATGCCCATGCCGGGGTTGGTGCCGTAGGTAATCATCGGCTTGATGTCGGCTGCATCGAAATGCAGTTCGCGGTCGAAGACGGCATCCTCATCGCTCTTGAGCGTCTGCCAATAGGCGAGTGCCCGGTCCCAATCCTCTCCCTTGGGCGCATAGTCGCGGCCCTTGATGTAGTCGAAGGTGGTCTGGTCGGGTGCAATCATGCCGCCGCGCGCCCCCATCTCTATACTGAGGTTGCAAAGTGTCAAACGGCCTTCCATACTGAGCGAGCGTATGGCCTCGCCGGCATATTCCACAAAATAGCCCGTGGCACCGCCTGTTCCCAGTGCGGCAATAAGGTAAAGCGCCAGGTCTTTGGCCGTTACGCCTTTGCCAAGCCGCCCCTCAACGCTGATTCTCATAGTCTGTGGACGCGTCTGCAAAATACATTGCGAAGCCATCACCATCTCCACCTCGCTCGTGCCGATACCGAAAGCCACAGCACCCATGGCCCCGTGGGTAGAAGTGTGCGAATCGCCGCAGACGATGGTCATGCCCGGTAGGCTGAGGCCGCGTTCAGGCCCTACCACATGAATAATGCCGTTGTTGGGGTGCATCAGGCCGAAATGCGTCAGACCGAACTCCTTGGCGTTGCGTTCGAGCGCTTCCACCTGGCGGCGCGAAGTATCGTCCTGAATGGGCCGCTCTTGGTGCAAGGTGGGTGTATTGTGGTCGGGCATGCAGAAAATCTTCTCGGGACGGAAACAGGTAAGCCCTCTACTACGCAGTCCGTCAAAGGCTTGCGGGCTGGTCACTTCGTGACAGTACAGCCGGTCGATGTAAAGCTGTGTCGGTCCGTCGGGAACTTCCTGCACGATGTGCGCGTCCCAAATTTTGTCGAATAAGGTATGCATAGTCTTACAGTTTGAACTTGTTGATACAGTCGATGTAGGCCTCTACCGAAGCAGCGATGATATCGGTGTTGGCACCGAAGCCGTAATACATGTGGCCGTCGTATTCCACTTGCATATGCACCTTGCCCATGTCGTCGCTGCCCTTGCTGATGGCCTGGATGGTGAATTCCTTCATTTCCATGTGGCGGTCGATGATTTTCTTGAGCGCCTTGATGGCTGCGTCGATGGGGCCGTTGCCCGAAGCGCAGGCCTCGAAATTCTCGCCCGAGATGTTCAAGCCCAGACTGGCCACCGGCTTGACACCAACACCACTGGTTACCTGCAAATAGGCCAGCTTGATGCGATGGTTCTCCGTGCGGTCGGCTCCGGCCAGCAACATAATATCGTCATCGTTTATTTCCTTTTTCTTGTCGGCTAGTTTGAGGAACTTGTCGTAAACCGTATCGAGGGTTTCCTGCGTCAGGTTGACACCTAGACTCTGCAGACGGTTCTTCAGGGCGGCACGTCCGCTGCGGGCCGTCAGAACGATGCTGTTGTCGTCGATGCCCACATCGTGCGGGTCGATAATTTCGTAGGTGCTGACGTTCTTGAGCACGCCGTCTTGGTGTATGCCGGATGAATGCGAGAAAGCATTGCGTCCCACGATGGCCTTGTTGGGCTGCACGGGCATGTTCATCAAACTCGAAACCAGTCGGCTGCTGGCGTAAATCTGCTTGGTGTTCAAATTGGTTTCCAGATTCATGGAAGGATGACACTTCACAATCATGGCAATCTCTTCGAGTGCGGTGTTACCGGCGCGTTCGCCTATACCGTTAAGGGTGACCTCCACTTGGCGCGCACCGTTGGTGATGCCGGCAACGGTGTTGGCCGTAGCCATGCCCAGGTCGTTGTGGCAGTGCGTGGAAATAACGGCCTTGTCGATACCATCGACGTGCTCCATCAAGTACCTGATTTTGGCCCCGTATTCTTCGGGCAGACAATAACCCGTGGTGTCGGGAATGTTCACGATGCGCGCTCCGGCCTTGATGACAGCTTCAATGACGCGAGCCAGATATTCATTGTCGGTGCGGCCGGCATCTTCGGCATAAAACTCCACTTCGTCCACAAAACGGCGGGCATACTTAACGGCGGCCACGGCGCGCTCAATAATCTCTTCCCGATTGGAATGGAACTTGTACTGAATATGTTCGTTGGAGGTGCCGATACCCGTATGGATGCGCTTGTGACGCGCGAAACGCAGGGCTTCTGCCGCCACATCGATGTCTTTTTCGTTGGCGCGGGTAAGGGCGCAGATGGTGGGCCAGGTAACGGCCTTGGAAATCTCGATAACCGAGTTGAAGTCGCCGGGACTCGAAACGGGGAAGCCGGCTTCGATAACATCAACACCCAAGGCCTCCAGCTGTTTGGCCACTTGTATTTTCTCGATGGTGTTCAACTGGCAGCCGGGAACTTGCTCTCCATCGCGGAGCGTGGTGTCGAAAATAAATAATCTGTTGTTGCTCATTTTATCATAAAAAGAAAAGGCCTCCCGCGTGGAAGCGAAAGGCCTTGAAATATCATTGTTGTTGGATTTCTACATACGACCATCGCTTCCACATGCCCAAGGCAGCAGAATAATACCCGATAGCAGAATAATGGAAGTATGGTTCATTTGTCGTTTTGTTTTTGCCCCTTTCGGAAAAGCGCTGCAAAGGAAAATATATTTTCGAAGTTATCAAACGATTATGCAGTAATTTTTAAAAATATTACCTTTGTCGTCCCAAAAAACGTAAGAGTATGCAATTAATCGACCGTTTCCTGAAATACGTGCAATACGACACGCAGTCTAACGAAGAAACCGACCTGGTGCCCAGTACGCCCGGTCAGATGGCATTCGCAAAAGTTCTGGAAGAAGAACTGAAATTCATCGGTTTGCAGGATGTCAAGCTCGATGAGAACGGCTACTTGATGGCCACTTTGCCGGCCAACTGCAGCGAAAAACGTCCCGTGGTAGGCTTTATCGCCCACATGGACACCAGCCCCGACATGTCGGGCCGCAAGGTGAAGCCGCAGATTGTCAAATCGTACGACGGCAAGGATATCGTACTGAACGCCGACGAGAACATCGTCCTCACCACCAAGCAGTTTCCCGAACTTTCACAGTTCGTAGGCCAAGATATTGTATGCACCAACGGCAAAACGCTGCTGGGTGCCGACGACAAAGCCGGCATAGCCGAAATCGTGACGGCTATGGAATATCTCCTGGCCCATCCCGAAATCAAACACGGCAAAATCCGCGTAGGCTTTACGCCCGACGAAGAAATAGGCAAGGGCCCCGACCATTTCGATGTGGCCGCTTTCGGTGCCGACTGGGCCTACACCATGGACGGCGGCGATTTGGGCGAGTTGGAATACGAGAACTTCAATGCGGCTTCGGCCAAAGTGCAGTTCAAGGGTTGCAACGTGCATCCCGGTTATGCCAAACACAAGATGCTGAACGCTATCCGTGTGGCCGGACAATTCGCCGGTATGCTGCCGCGGCATGAAACGCCCGAACATACCGAAGGCTACGAAGGCTTCTATCATCTTATATCGATGAGCGGCACGGTAGAGGAAGCCACGCTTACCTATATTATACGCGACCACGACCGTTCTACTTTCGAACGCCGCAAGAAGGAAATGCAGCACCTGGTGAACAAAATCAATGCCGAGTTCGGCGAAGGCACGGCCACGCTGACGCTCAAGGACCAGTACTACAACATGCGCGAAAAAATCGAGCCGGACAACATGCATGTGGTGAACCTGGCCATCGCCGCTATGGAAGCCGTGGGTGTGGAATGCAAGGTGACGCCCATTCGTGGCGGTACGGACGGTGCCCGTTTATCGTTCATGGGCCTGCCTTGCCCGAATATCTTCGCAGGCGGCATGAACTTCCACGGCCGTTTCGAGTATCTGCCCATACCCTCGGCCGAGAAAGCCATGCAGACTATCCTTAAAATCTGCGAATTGGCGCGTTAAAATCGTTACTTAATCGGGTGGTCCTTGTAAAAGGCACCCAAACGATAGGCAAGGTCTTCGTACTGCGATTCTTTCACAAAAGAGGTGCAGATGCGGAGACCTTCTTGTTGGCTACCGGTATTTTGTAGCGATACGGTACTGATGCCGTAGAACATCAGCTCTTTCATCAGTTCGCTGCCGCTCATGCCCGGATAGCAGACGGTAAAGTAGAAACCGTCGGCCAGGGTTTCGCCCAAATCGTTGTCGTAGACAATGTAGAAACCGTTGTCGAGAAACATCTTCTTTACCACGCGGGCGCGCTCGCCGTACACCTTCACGTCTTCCAGAAAACGATAGTTGCCATCGCTGGCGGCCTTCATCATGGCAGCCATAGCGTATTGTGCCGAATGGCTCGTGCCGGAAGAGAGCGCGTACAAGACCCGGTTCACGAAGACATTGCCGAACTGTCCCACGCCGTAACGTCGTTTGAGGTCGGCATACTCGTGTTGGTAAAGGGCGGGCGAAATGGCAGCCACGCCTATGCGCTGTCCGGCGTAACTAAAGGCTTTCGAACCCGAGATGAGCAGGATGTAATGGTCGGTATATTTGGCCACCGTCGCTTGGAAGGGTGCCTGGAAAGGTGTGCCCAGGTCTTTGCGGAAGTCCATGGCAAAATAAGCCAAATCTTCCAGCACGATAACTCCGTATTTGGTAGCCAGTTCGCCGATAACCTGTAATTCGCTGTCTTGCAGGCAAAACCAGCCCGGGTTGTTGGGGTTGGAATAAATCATAGCCGAGATATTGCCCTTGGCCAGATATGATTCCAGCTTTTCGCGCAGGGCGGCTCCTCTATAATGGTAAACGTCGAAGCTTTCGAATTTGCAGCCGAGCACTACCAGCTGCTGTTTCTGCACCGAGAAGCCCGGGTCGATGAATAGGATGGTGTCCTTTTTCTTGTCGCATTGGCTGCAAGTGAGGAACGAAGTGAAAGTGCCTTGCATAGAGCCTGTAACGGGAACGCAGTTGCTGGCGGGAACATCCACATCGATAAAGGCTTTGATAAAACGCGAAGCCTCCTCTTTGAGCTGTGGCAGTCCGTCCAGCTGCGGATAAATGGAGGCGACACCTTGCTTAAGTGCCTCGATTTCTGCATCTACGCCCACCTGTGATGGTGGCAGGCCGGGAACGCCCATTTCCATGCGGACGTATTTTTGGCCGCTTTGCTTTTCGGCCATATTGGTCATGGCAACCACTTCGCGAATGGTGGCTTTGCCGAAATCTGGCAGTTTGAACTGATCTATGATGTTCTGTACAATCTCTGCGTTGATAGGAGTCTGTCTCATATTGAATTTGCTTTATTAAGTTGTTGATTATAGTTCGATAAGTATTGCTTGTTGGTTTTCGACGAGTTATAGCGGATTTTCGACGGATTATAGCGGAAAATGGTCGGATTTCGACGAAAACGGTCGGATTTCGACGAAAACGGTCAGATTTGTTTTTTTTGTTGTTATTTGCGCAAAAATAATAAATAGTGGCGATTTTTTAGAAAAAAAACGAGGTTTGGTTTGGAGAATAGATTTCTTTACTTACCTTTGCACCCGCAATCAACCAAGGTGTGTTAGTTCAGCTGGTTAGAATATCTGCCTGTCACGCAGGGGGTCACGGGTTCGAGTCCCGTACACACCGCCAGTAATCAAGACAATGTATACAAACAAGAACTTTTGGTGGAACTCTTGGCGTACCGTACTGATAGTGGGGTGACGAGAGTTTTATATCCGTTCTTGAAACGTCGAAATTTAAAATCCGTCCCGCACTGCAGCGACGGATTTTTTTTGTTATTACATGCGCTTGCTGTGGTAGGACATCAATAAATTACAATAAAAACATCAATTACTATGAGACAGAAAAGATTTATGCTGGGCGAAGAAGATATACCTAAGCAATGGTATAATATCCAGGCCGAAATGCCTACCAAGCCCATGCCCTTGAAGAACCCGCAAACCGGAGAAGCCATGAAGGCCGAAGATCTCTTCCCTATTTTTTGCGAAGAATGTGCCCGCCAGGAAACCAATACCACCGATGCATGGATAGATATTCCCGAGAAGGTAAGGGAAATGTACAGCTACTACCGTTGCACGCCTTTGGTTCGCGCCTACGCGCTGGAAGAGGCTTTGGGAACCCCCGCCCATATCTATTTCAAGAACGAGAGCGTCAGCCCGGTGGGTTCGCACAAGCTCAATTCGGCTTTGGCCCAGGCCTATTACTGCAAGCAGGAAGGCGTTACCAACGTCACCACCGAAACGGGTGCCGGTCAGTGGGGCACCGCTCTGGCTTACGCAGCCAAGGTTTTTGGCATCGAATCGGCTGTCTATCAAGTTAAGATTACCTACGAACAGAAGCCCTACCGACGTAGCGCCATGCAAGTGTTCGGCTCGCAGGTTACCGCTTCGCCCTCTATGTCGACCCGTGCCGGCAAGGATATCCTGACCAAGACTCCCAACCATCAGGGTTCTCTCGGCACCGCCATTTCCGAGGCCGTTGAACTGGCTCGCATGACCCCCAACTGCAAATACACTTTGGGTTCCGTGATGAACCATGTCACGCTGCATCAGACCGTTATCGGCCTGGAAGCCGAAAAGCAAATGGCCATGACGGGCGAATATCCCGACACCATCATCGCCTGTTTCGGCGGCGGTTCCAACTTCGGCGGCATAGCCTTCCCCTTTATGCGCCATTGTTTTACCGGCGAGAAGAAAATCCGTTTTATCGCGGCCGAACCCAGTTCCTGCCCCAAGCTCACCAAAGGAAAGTTCGTCTACGACTATGGCGATGAAGCCGGTTACACGCCGCTAATGCCTATGTTCAGCTTGGGCCATAAATTCGCACCTGCCAATATCCATGCCGGTGGTTTGCGTTATCACGGTGCCGGTGTTATCGTTTCGCAACTGCTCAAAGACGGTTTTATGGAAGCGGTTGATATTCCGCAATTGGAAAGTTTCGATGCCGGTATGCTTTTTGCCCGCTGCGAAGGCATTATCCCCGCACCCGAATCTTGCCACGCCATCGCTGCCACCATCCGCGAAGCTAAAGCTTGCAAAGAACGCGGTGAGTCTAAGGTTATCCTCTTCAATCTTTCCGGTCATGGCCTTATTGATATGCCCTCGTACGACCAGTATATCAGTGGCAATCTCCAGGATTATATTCTCTCCGACGCTGATGTCGAGAAATGCCTTGCTCAAATGTGATTTTTGGTGCAGAGCCCGCAAAAATCCTAATCAATAACATTTTCTCATCCACCCCGAATGAAAAAGACCATCCTGACGACAGTCCTCCTTTTGCTGAGCCTTGCCCTGACGGCACAAATCAAGGTGACGGCACCCGAAGCACCCTTCGACTTCCAAGACTTGGAAATGTTCGAGTTTCCCGCCCGCGATTTTTCCATCCTGCGTTACGGAGCCCGACAGGGCGATGTCAAGGCCAATACCCAAGCCTTTCGGAAGGCTATGGCCGCTTGCAACAAGGCTGGCGGCGGTAGGGTGGTGGTGCCTGCCGGCGAATGGCTCAGCGGCCCCATCCATTTTAAGAGCAACTGCAACCTCTACCTGAGCGAGGGTGCCAGCATCGTCTTCGACGACGACTCTTCGCTCTATCTGCCGGCAGTGCAATGTTCTTGGGAAGGAACGGAATGCATGAACTATTCGCCTTTGGTCTATGCCTTCGAATGCCGCAACATCGCCATCAGCGGGCCGGGACGACTGGCTCCCAAGATGGATTTTTGGCGCAAATGGTTCAAACGCCCCGAGTCGCATATTCAGGCCACGCGCCAACTCTATGCCATGTGCTCGACGGGTGTGCCTGTGGAACAGCGCCGCATGGAACTGCCCGGTGCCCAGATGCGTCCGCACCTGATACACTTTAACCGTTGCGAGAACATTCAGCTGGACGGTTTTCAGATACGTCAAAGCCCCTTCTGGACCATACACCTGTACATGTGCAAGGATGTGTGGGCCCATCACCTGGATGTGTATGCGCACGGACACAACAACGACGGTATCGACATTGAGATGACCCAGCATGTGGTGGTGGAAGACTGTCGCTTCGACCAAGGGGATGATGCGGTGGTGCTCAAGGCGGGCCGCAATCAGGATGCTTGGCGTCTGGCTATGCCTACGCAGGATGTGGTGGTGCGTCGTTGTGAAATTGTGCAAGGCCATTGTCTGCTGGGCATCGGCAGCGAAATGTCGGGAGGCGTGCGCCGCGTGTACATGCACGACTGCCATTCGTCCAAGGCGGTGTACAGACTCTTTTATCTGAAGACCAACCATCGCCGGGGCGGCTTTATCGAAGACATCACCATCGACAATGTGTCGGCGGCCCGTATGAAGCGCGTCTTCGAAATCGACACCGATGTGCTGTACCAGTGGCGCAATATCGTGCCGACCTTCGAGACGGCCATTACGCGCATACGCAACATCAACGTGCGCAACGTCAACTGCCGCCAGGCCGAGGCGATTTACGAGATTCGCGGTGACGGGCGCGACCCGGTGCAGGACGTCAATATTGAACATGTGCATGTGGATACGCTCACGCGTTTTGTCAACTATACCGAGGCGGTACGCAACCTGAACGTGAACGACGTAAGCTGGGGCGTGCTGCTGCCCGACAGCGAAGAGTTCCGTCTCTCGGGCTTCGCGCCGGCCAGATAAGAATCGGCTCCTATTTTTAATAAATAAGCGCACAGCTTCTGATTTTTTGGCTACTTTTGCGGCCGGAACCGGAGGCTGCGCCCGGAGGGCGCAGCCGGCAAGGAACAAGTAGCTATGAAGAAACTCAGTGTGCTGGAAATGAACCGTTTATCGGAAGAACAATACAAGTCTTCCGCCAAAACGCCCCTAGTGGTGGTGCTCGATAACGTACGCAGCCAGCACAATGTGGGCGCTGTTTTCCGCACCGCCGATGCCTTCCGCATAGAGAAAGTGGTGCTTTGCGGTATTTGCTGCTGCCCGCCTCATCCCGAAATCCACAAGACCGCCCTCGGTGCCGAGAACACGGTGGCTTGGGAGTACGAGGCCGATACCCTGACAGCGGTGCGCAAGCTCAAGGAGCAGTCGTACACCGTGTATGCCGTGGAACAAGCGCACGACAGCATTTCGCTCGAAAACCTCTCGTTGAAAGCCGGCGAAAAATACGCCATCGTTTTGGGGCACGAGCTGAAAGGCGTGCAGCAGGAGGTGGTGGACCTTTGTCACCATTGCGTGGAGATTCCCCAGTACGGCACCAAGCATTCGCTCAACGTGTCGGTGGCCTCGGGCATCGTGCAATGGGCCTTCTTCGAACAGCTACAGCAGCTTGGAAGTATTTCAGTCAAATAAGATAGACTATGAAACAATTAGACACTAAGATGATGCATCCGGCCGATCAAATCAACGTGATTATCAGCCGTATCTATCACAATGGCATGACCACGACCTCTGGTGGCAACATCTCCATCAAGGACGAAAACGGCGACATCTGGGTGACGCCCTCGGCCATCGACAAAGGAACTTTGACACCCAAAGACATTATTTGTGTGAAAAAGGACGGTACCATTATCGGCCCGCACAAGCCTTCATCGGAATTTCCGTTCCACAAGGCCATCTACGACACACGTCCCGACATCTCGGCCGTTATCCACGCCCATCCTCCAGGACTGGTAGCTTTCAGCATTGCCCGTCAGATTCCCAATACCAATATCATTCCTCAGGCCAAGAACATCTGCGGCGAAATCGGTTACGCCAAGTATGCTTGCCCGGGTAGCCAGGCTTTGGGCGATATTATTGCCGAGCAGTTCAAGAACGAGAAATACAAGGCTGTCATTCTGGAAAACCACGGCGTAGTGCTGGGCGGCAGTGACATGATGGACGCTTACGAACGTTTCGAAACCTTGGAATTCTGCTGCCGTACGCTGGTGAACGCCGGTCATATCGGCAAGATCAACACGCTCAGCAACGAACAGATCAGCGATTTCAACTCGAGCATACCCCACAACATCCCTCATTATATGGATGTCAGCTATCCTTCCGACGAACGCGCCATCCGTGCCGAAATGGCCAATGTCATCCACCGTTCCTGCAACCAGGGCCTGATGATATCCACTTACGGTACCGTGTCTTGCCGCTGGAAGAACAACGACTTTCTGATTACTTCGCCCTCGGTGCCCCGTTGGGATATCCAGCCCGAAGACATTGTGCAAGTGCGTGACGGCATGGCCGAAGCAGGCAAGACGCCTTCGCGCTCGGTGGCTTTGCATTACCGCATCTATCAGCAGAATCCGCATATCAACTCCATTATTTCTACCCAGTCGCCTAACTTGATGGCTTTCGCCGTGACGGGCCAGAAGTTCGATGTGCGCACCATTCCCGAGAGCTGGATATTCTTGCAGGATATGCCTACCATCCCCTTTGCCGATATTTATAAGGAAGTGGACAAGACGGCCAAAATCTTCAACAAGAACCGCGCCATTTTGGTGGAAAACAACTGTGCCATCGTTACCGGCGACCGTCTGATGCAGACCTTCGACTATCTGGAAGTGGCCGAGTTCAGTGCCAACTCTCTGGTGATGGCTTCGGCTATCGGCCCGCTTTGCCCCATCGGCGACCACGAAATTGAAGAACTGCGTGTGGCTTTCCATGTGAAGTAGTCCTCATCCCCCAACGGAATGAAGCTCTACCGTAGCGCTTATAAAGATCCTGCCTGGAACCTGGCGGCCGAAGAGTGGCTGTTCCAATCCGGGCAGGATGCTTTGTTTCTGTATGTGAACCCTCCGGCCGTGGTGCTGGGATGTTACCAGCGGGCTGCCTGCGAAGTGGACCGTGACTATTGCCGCCAACATGACATTGCGGTGCTGAGGCGCATTTCGGGCGGAGGAGCCGTGTACCACGACCAAGGCAACCTTAATTTCTGTTTTGTCGGTCCGCGTCAGGCTTCACCGCTGTCGGCCGATTTCCTGCTGCCCATAGTTGAGATACTGCAAGGCTTTGGCATTCAGGCGAGTATAGGGCAACGCAAAGACCTTTGGCTAGCAGGAGGCAAGATTTCGGGCACGGCCGCGCATTTTTCGAAAGACCGCAGCCTGCAACATGGCACCTTGCTCTTCGACAGCAATCTGGAAGGTCTGCATGCGGCTTTGGGGCTGGAATGTCTGCCCGACGGCCGTGTGCGTCCAAACTTGATGCAAGACTCTCCGAAACTGCGCGCTGTGGCCTCGCAACCCTCGCCGGTGCGCAATTTGCGTCCTTTTTTGGCAAAAGATATGGATTCCCAGGCTTTTTTTGATAGCTTTGCACAAGCTTGTTCGCAATACTTCAACATCGGCCCCGAAACATTCGGTCCGGAGGAGATATTGTTGATAGAAGCACTGGCGATGCAGAAGTATCGTCAGGACACTTGGAACTTAAAACGATAACGATATGAAGAAGTTCTTGATGGGCTTGCTGACGCTGGCCGCCTTGATGCAAGGGCAGAACGCAGAAGCCTGCACCAACCTTATCGCCACCCGTGGCGCCACCGCAGACGGCTCGGTGATGGTGACTTATGCCGCCGATTCCCACCAGCTTTACGGTGAACTGTATTTCCGTCCGGCAGCCAAGTATCCCAAGGGCACCATGCTGAAAATCTACGACTGGGATTCAGGCAAGTATATGGGCGAAATTCCACAAGTTTCTGCCACTTATTCGGTGATGGGCAATATGAACGAATATCAGCTGGTAATTGCCGAAACCACTTTCGGCGGACGGCCCGAGTTCGAGGACACCACCGCCATCATCGACTACGGTTCGCTTATCTATATCACCTTGCAGCGTGCCAAGACCGCCCGCGAAGCCATTGCCGTGATGGACCGTCTGATGCAGACCTACGGCTATGCCTCTTCGGGCGAATCCTTTACCATAGCCGACAAGAACGAGGCTTGGATAATGGAAGTGATGGCCAAGGTTCCCAAAATGGAAAATGGTGTGAATGTGAACAAGGGTGCCGTTTGGGTGGCCAAGCGCATTCCCGACGGCTATATCTCGGCCCATGCCAACCAAGCCCGCATCACCACCATCGATTTCAATGACAAGGACAACTGCCTGTATTCGCCCGATGTGATAGAACATGCACGTCAGCAGGGTGTCTTTTCTGGCAGCGACAGCGAGTTCAGCTTCTGCGATGTTTATGCTCCGCTCGATTTCAGCGGTGCTCGTTCGTGCGAAGCCCGCGTGTGGTCTTATTTTAGCCGCTTCGCTGATGGCATGGATGTTTACACCGACTATGCCATGGGTTACGACCTGGCCAACCATATGCCGCTTTATGTGAAGCCAAACCGCAAACTTACGCTCAAGGATATGGCCGACATGATGCGCGACCATTATGAAGGCACGCCCATGGATATGACCCGAGACATCGGTGCGGGCGGCAGCCATTGCCCTTATCGCTGGCGTCCTATGAGCTTTGAGTATCAGGGAGAAACCTATGTCAACGAGCGCGCCATCGCTACTCAGCAGACGGGCTGGTGGTTCGTGTCTCAGAGTCGCAACTGGTTGCCCGACGAAGTGGGTGGCCGCTACTGGTTCGGTGTGGACGATGCCGGCACTTCGCCCCTGATGCCTTTCTACAGCGCTGCCACGCGCGTGCCTCACTGTGTGGCCGAAGGTGTCGGCTCGTTGCTGGAATACAGTCGCGAATCGATGTTCTGGGCTGTGAACCGCATTGCCCAATTCGCCTATCTGCGCTACGATGTTATCGGGGCCGAAGTGCGAAGCATCATCGACAGTTACGAACTTGGCCAGCTGCAAGCACTCGATTCTATCGAAACCCTGGCCTTGAACCTAAAGCCCAAGACCAAACGCATCGACTTTCTCAGCACCTACGGCGTGGACAATGCCATGGGTCTTTTCACCCGTTGGCAAGCGCTGGACGAGTATCTGATGGTGAAATATATCGATGGCAACATCAAGCGCCAGCATGCCGACGGCAGCTTCGTTACCAATGGCTACAGCGAGCGCATTCCCGCCAGTCCTATTTGGGAGCCCTACAGCCAGAAATGGATAGAACAGGTGGTACGCGACAACGGCCAGACGCTTAAAGAACGCTAGATAACGCCACGATGCTGTATCCCTTCCTTTTCGAACCCATCTACAAGAGCACCATTTGGGGTGGAAACAGGTTGAGCCGCTACAAACAGCTGGCGCAACCCATGTTCGGTGTGGGCGAGAGTTGGGAAGTGTCGCAGGTGGAAGGCAATGTCTCCGTACTGGCCAACGGCCCGCTCAAAGGCCAAAGCCTGACACAGCTTATCGAGGCTTATCCGCTCGAAGTTTTGGGCCGGCGCGTGTTGGAACGTTTCGACGGGCAATTCCCCCTGTTGTTTAAATTTATCGATGCCAAGCGCGACCTGTCCGTACAGGTGCATCCCTGTGACGAGATGGCGCGCAAGTATCATGGGCCCAAGGCTTATGGCAAGGCCGAAATGTGGTATGTCATCGAGGCGGAACCCTATGCGGCACTCGTGGCCGGCTTTACGCGTAACCTCAGTACTGTGGAATATCTTTTCCGTATGGTGCGCGACAAGATAGAAGAGGTGCTGCGCCGTTTCAAGGTGCAGCCGGGCGATGTCTTCTTCATTCCACCGGGGCTGGTGCACAGCATAGGTGGCGGTATCCTGCTGCTCGAAATCCAGCAGAGCTCCGACCTGACTTACCGCATGTACGACTACAACCGCACCGACAGCAGCGGCAAGCGTCGAGAGCTGCACACCCGCCTGGCCGCCGAAGCCCTCGACTACCGCTATCACAGCCATGCTCGCGTGGCCTACGAAGACCGTCCGAACGGCGAAGCCACCATTGCCGACTGCCAGTATTTCAAGAGTCAGTTCCTTCATCTTTCGGCCGGTAGCCGTGTTTGTCGCGACAAATCGGCCGCGGAATCGTTTGTGGTATATAATATTGTGCAAGGAAATCTGCATATACAGACCCAGACGACCGAAAACAACGAGAAAAGCATCGCTTTGCACCAGGGTCAAAGCATCTTGGTTCCTGCTTGCTTAACATCTGATATTCAAATAGTTGCTGATACCGAAGCCCGCTTGGTGGAAACCTGTCTTTGATACTTTTCTTCAATTTGTCTTGAATAGTTGCGAATATTCACTACCTTTGACAACTTTTATAGAGGAATTATGGAAGAGAGAAAACTAAGAAGGCAAATGCGTCCGTTGGATGTATGGGCCTTGGCAGTGGGTGCAATTATCGGTTGGGGATGCTTTGTCCTTCCCGGTAACACTTTCCTGCCGAAAGCCGGCCCGCTGGGTATGGTTATAGGTATGCTCATAGGCGCTGCGCTTATTTTGGTAGTGGCTTTCTGTTATGGATACATGCTGCACCGTTACCCCGTGAGCGGAGGCGAATTCATTTACACCAAAACATTTTTCGGCAAAGGCAACGCCTTTATCTGCGGCTGGTCTATGGCACTGGCATATTGGAGCTTGATACCTCTGAACGCTACGGCCTTGGGTCTTATTTCGCGTTATCTTTTCCCCATATTGCAATTTGGCGAACTCTATCAGGTGGCCGGCTGGTCGGTTTACACCGGTGAACTGCTCACAGCCTTCTTCTTCCTTGTCCTAGTGGCACTCGTCAACCTTTGGGGCATCAAGAAAGCATCCTGGATGCAGACCTTTGTGGCCCTTACCTTGGTTGGAACGGTGGTCCTGCTGGCTGCATTGGCCCTTTGCAAGGGCGTGGTGAACTTCGAGAACCTGCGTCCTGCCTTCCCCGATGGTGCTAACAAGTGGAAAGCAATCTTCTCTATCGTTGCCATGGCACCCTGGGCCTATATCGGTTTCGACTGCGTGCCGCAAGCTGCCGAAGAATACAGCTTCAAGCCCAAGAAGGCCACTTTTATCCTGATATTCTCCGTTATCGTAGCAGCTTTGCTCTACATCACCATGAATACCATTACCGCCGTGATGATGCCTTGGGAAGAGCTGCTGGCTGCCAAGCACAACTGGCCCACCGGCTATGTAGTTGCTACTTATTTGGGCAAGTTCGGTCTGGTGGTATTGGGCATCGCCATGTTCTGCGCCGTATTTTCCGGTATGAACGGTTTTTATATGGCCACCTCGCGTTTGCTCTACGCTATGGCCCAGGAAAACGCATTGCCATCGGCCTTTAGCCATCTGAACAAGAGGGGCGTACCCGATGTCGCCTTGGTCTTCATCCTTATCCTCAGTCTTATCGCTCCTTGGTTCGGCCGTGAAGTGCTGGGCTGGATTGTAGATATGACCTCGGTAGGTGCCGCTATCGTTTTTGCCTATACCACCGCCGCTTCGGCCGTGCTGGCTTACAGAAACCATCATCATGGACGCATGGTGCTGGGCATTCTCGGTTGCCTTATCTCGATTTTCTTCTTGTCGCTGCTGGTTATCCCCGGCATGCCCGGCTTCCTGGCCAAGCCCAGCTGGTATAGCTTGGGTGCCTGGACGCTTCTGGGTATCATATTCTTCTTGTCGATTAGAAAGAAATATTATGGAACGAAAGTTGATTGATTTGAACGATGTGCTGGGTCCCAAGCTTAGCCACAAGGTGCCGTCCTTGGGTAAAAAGATGCTTGGTAAAGTTCTGCACATCAAAGAAATAAACAGCCTTATCGCCACTACCGACCAACCCAGTGGCTTGGGCTTCTTTAACAGAGCCTTGGAGTTTCTGGATATCAGCTATACGCTGCAGGGTGCCGAAAATATCGACCCTTCGCGCAAGCTGCTGTTCGTGGGCAATCATCCTATGGGCGGTCCGGAAGGCTTGATTATGGGTTCGGTGCTGCAACGCTTTTTTGGCAAAAAATTCCGCGTGCCGGTAAACAGTCTCTTGGGTAACTTCCATCCTATCAAGGAGTTCTTTATCCCCGTGAGCGTTTTTGGCCATCAGAGCAAAGAGGCTGCCACCAAACTCAACGAGGCCTTTGCTTCCGATAATCAGGTGATGATGTATCCCGCTGGTGCCTGTGCCAAACTGGTTGACGGACACGTGCGCGAGATGCCTTGGAAAAAGACTTTTGTCACCCAGGCCCGCCGTTATCACCGCGATGTGGTGCCCATGCACATGAGCAGCCACAATTCCAAACGTTACTTTTTCCTTTCGCGTTTGAGCAAATGGCTGCATCTGAAGTTCAATCTGGGCATGATACTCCTGGTAGACGAACTATTCAAGAAACGTCATTCGCATCTGACCATCTCTTTTGGCAAACCTATTCCTTGGGATACTTTCGACCAGTCGAAAAGCGACCAGGAATGGGTGGAACTGGTACGTACCCAAACCGTGCAGCTGCAACGGGCCAGCAATTGTGAACCTAATATGTAAATCAATAATGGAAAAAATCATCGATCCTATTCCAGTGGAACTGCTCAAGCAGGAGCTGAACGAAAATACCTTCCTTAGCAAGACCAATAAGGAAAACAACGAACTGTATGTTGTGAACTACGAAAACGCACCCAACGTGCTGCGCGAAGTGGGCCGTCTGCGTGAAATCTCTTTCCGCTCGGTAGACTGCGGCTCCGGTACGGCTTGCGACATCGACCATTTCGATATCGAAGACAAGGCTTGTTTCCAGCTGGTTCTGTGGAATCCCGACCACGAAGAAATAATCGGCGGCTATCGTTTCACACGCCTTAAGAACGCCTCGTATCGTCCCGATGGCCAGCCCTATATCAACTCGGCCAAACTCTTCCGTTTTACACAGGAATTCTGCGACAAATACTTCCCCCACGCCTTGGAAATGGCACGCGCCTGGGTGCAGCCCAAGTACCAAAGCCGCGAAATGGGAACCAAGAGCCTTTATGCCCTCGACAATATGTGGGACGGCATCGGTGCGCTGATTGCCAACGACCCCTCTATCAAATACCTGATGGGCAAGGTGAGCATGTTCGATACCAGCCCAGTGCCTTGTCTGGAAGCCATGATTTACTTCCTCGAGAAGTTCTGCGGCGACAAGGAAAACCTTATTAAGGGTATCAACGCCTACAAGGTGAGCGACGAACGCAAGGCCGAACTCGACCGTCTGTTCAATGCCGAAACCTTGAACGACAATTACACCATTTTGAACTCGTATGTGACCTCTATGGGCGACAAGGTGCCCCCGCTTATCCATTCTTATCTGAACCTCTCGCCCACGATGAAGACCTTTGGTACGGTAGAAGACCCTAACTTCGGCGATTGCTTCGATACCGAAATGATTATTACGGTGGCCGACATCTATCCCGACAAATATCAGCGTTACATCCAGTCGGCTATCGATGCCTTGGCAGCCAAGAAGGCCTAACGATTGACAGCCCGAGCGGAAAGGCCGGGCTTTATGGCGATTTTAAGGGTTGCGCATCGTTCCGATGCGCAACCCTTAGTTTTTGAACGAATGTATGGGTGCAGGAATGCGGCCCTTGCGAGCAATGAAGCGTGAGCAGTCGAAACGGTTGGGTTGCATGATGGGTGCGTGACCCAGCAGGCCGCCAAACTCCACCACTTCGCCCACGCCCTTGCCGATAACGGGAATGATGCGCACAGCCGTGGTCTTCTGGTTCACCATGCCTATGGCCGCCTCGTCGGCGATAAGGCCCGAGATGCTGCTGGCAGGCGTGTCGCCCGGAATGGCAATCATATCGAGACCCACCGAGCAGACGCAAGTCATGGCTTCGAGCTTTTCGATGCTGAGAGCGCCGCACTCCACGGCCTCTATCATGCCTTGGTCTTCGCTCACGGGAATAAAGGCACCGCTAAGTCCGCCCACATACGATGAAGCCATAACACCGCCCTTTTTTACCTGATCGTTGAGCAGGGCCAGTGCGGCGGTGGTACCGGGAGCTCCCGGTTGTTCCAGCCCGATTTCTTTCAGGATTTCGGCCACGGAGTCGCCAATGGCCGGGGTAGGGGCTAGCGACAGGTCGATAATGCCAAAGGGAACGCCCAGACGACGTGAGGCCTCTTGAGCCACCAGCTGCCCCACACGGGTAATCTTGAAAGCTGTCTTTTTGATGGTTTCGCACAGCGTTTCAAAATCGGCCTCGCGTATCTGTTCCAATGCATATTTGACCACGCCCGGTCCGCTCACGCCCACGTTGATGATGGCATCGGCCTCGCTCACACCGTGGAAGGCTCCGGCCATAAAGGGATTGTCGTCGGGAGCGTTGCACAGCACCACCAGCTTGGCGCAGCCCAGCGAGTCGCGCTCCTTGGTGGCCTGGGCGGTTTGTTTGATAACTTCGCCCATCAGGCGCACGGCATCCATGTTGATACCGGTTTTGGTAGAGCCTACATTCACCGAACTGCAAAGAAAATCGGTGCAAGCCAGCGCTTGCGGAATGGAACGGATAAGCAGTTCGTCGCTGCGGCTCATTCCCTTGGATACGATGGCCGAATAACCTCCCAGAAAGTTGATGCCCACGGCAGCGGCAGCGGCATCCAGGGTCTTGGCCACTTGCACGTAATCGTCGGTACTTTGGCAGGCACTGCCGGCCACCAGCGAGATGGGCGTGATAGAGATGCGCTTGTTTACAATGGGTACGCCGTATTCGCGGGCAATGTCATCGCCCGTCTTTACCAAATCCTTGGCCAAACGCGTAATCTTGTTGTAGATGTTTTGGCAAAGCACGTCAAGACGGCTGTCGGCGCAGTCGAGCAGGTTGATGCCCATCGTGATGGTACGCACGTCCAGGTTCTCGTGCTCTATCATCTTGTTGGTTTCGATAACCTCGGAAATGTTAATCATAGACGGTGCATTTTGTTGAAAATATCTTCGCGCTGGCATTTAATCTGCACGCCCAGTTCACTGCCGATGGCATTCAGTTCGTTGATAATCTGGTCGAAATTCTTGCTGCACGCTTGCATGTCCACAATCATCATCATGTTGAAATAACCTTGCACGATGGTTTGTGAAATGTCCAGAATGTTGATTTCGCTACTGGCCAGATACTGGCAAACGCTGGCGATGATACCGATGGTATCCTTGCCTACAACGGTGATAATGCTCTTGTTCATAGTGTCTTTGACGGGATCATTGCTGAGGATAGGATAGGCTGAAGTTCTTTTCGCAGAGCGTAGCGTCCTGGCCGGGTGAGTGGCGCGACAGTACCAGCGACCTGCCGATTTCGAAGTTGCCGGTGGCTCCTGCGGGTATGCCGTCAATCAAGGCTTTGCACTCCTCAACCAGCTGATCGAGTGCTTTGGCAGCCTTGTCGAAACGGGCCTTGGCCTTCTTGTCGGCCGATGAGAAATTGCCGTTGGTGATGTTGACAATCCATTCGTCGTCATCGCCAATGTAGGTATCGGTATAGGTCGACAACTTGTCTTGTATCTGCGCATAGACATCCTTGGCTTCGCTTTCGCCGTTCCAGGTGAAGCTACTGCTTAGCATAGTCAGTTTGAGTGAGTAGATAGCGTCTTCGCTGCTCATTTCGCAGCTAGTCAGGCAGAGTAAAACTGCCAGCATCATCCATAATTTTTTCATTGTTCCAATAATCCAAAACTGCCGCGAAGTTATTCATAATCCCCGAAAAGAAAAAACTACAGCCAGCTGATATTGGGGAAGATTTTCGATAGGCAGAAGGCAATGACGAATAAGTCAAGCAGTACCTGTCTGAAGAAATCTCCAAAGAAATGCACTGGCTGTTTATCCTTGATTCTTTTTGAAAATAATCAAATAGAACATCATGGTAATAGTGTTAGATGGTTAAAAATACCTGTGACAAAAATTTGCACAAAGTTAACAAAAAATCCGTTAATGCAAGCGCAAAGAAATACTACCTTTGCGGCGGAAAGATGCCAGAGTGACCGAATGGGCCGGACTCGAAATCCGGTGAACGGCTTGTCCGTTCCGTGGGTTTGAATCCCACTCTTTCCGCCAGTGCAACAGATGCTCTCGAAAAGGGCATCTGTTTTTGTTTGAAATTCCTACCTTTGCGGCCGTTATGGAAAAAGAAGTATCACTGTGGAGTGTGTTCGGGGTATTCTCGAAAATAGGAGCTTTCACCATAGGCGGAGGCTACGTGATGCTGCCCCTGATAGGCGATGAAGTTACCAAGCGAGGCTGGATTAGCGCCGAAGACTACAAGGACGTTACCGTACTGGCGCAAAGCGCACCGGGCATACTCGCCATCAACATTGCCTATTACGCCGGTTACCGCATTCGTGGGGTCAAAGGCAGCATTGTGGCAGCCATCGGAGCGGCCCTGCCTTCGTTCTTGATAATCCTGGCCATAGCCATGGTATTCACCAACTTCAAGGACAATGTGTACGTACGTCGGTTTTTCCAAGGCATTAGGCCGGTGGCAGTGGCACTCATCCTTTCGGCCGCCCTCGATATGACCAAGGGTTCCAAATGGACCTGGTGGACGGCGGCACTTTGTCTGGCCACCATCTTGCTGGTTGCCTTCCTCAGCGTGTCGCCCATCTGGATTATCCTGACAGTGATTGCCGCGGCTGTGGGCATCGCAACGATAAAAGCCAAGCCTAAAACCAACGACGGACCCAAAGACAAGGAGGCTACAAAATGATGCTCTTTCTAGAACTTTTCTATACCTTCTTTCTGATAGGCCTGCTGAACTTTGGCGGCGGCGGTGCCATGGTATCGCTCATACAAAGTCAGGTGGTTACCCTGCACGGCTGGCTCAGCGAAGGCGCCTTTACCGACATTGTGGGCATCTCGCAAAGCACCCCGGGCCCTGTGGCCATCAACTGCGCCACCTACGTGGGTTACGAAGTGATTCACGAGGCGGGCTATGGTCTGGGCTTTTCCGTTTTGGGTTCGGCATTGGCCACCCTGGCAGTGGTACTGCCCTCGTTTTTGGTGTTTCTGGTAGTGATACGCATCTTCAATAAATACCATTCCAGCCCTGCTTACGCCTATGCCATGGCGGGCCTGCGTCCGGTGGTGGCTGGCCTGATTGCCGCCGCCGCTATCGTGCTGACCTTGCATATCCAGCCACTGTCCATCATCAAGGAGAATTTCCCCAACTGGATATCCTGGATGCTGTTTGCGGCGGCCCTGATACTGAGTCAGACCAAGAAACTCGGACCCATCGCCATAATCGTCGGAGCCGGAATTGTCGGCCTCTTTGTTTTCTAAAGATAATGGCGTGAACATATTTGCGGAAGTCGGCCAAAAGACATACTTTTGCAGCCGCTAACAAAAAATAAGAAATTGAAACACGCAAGTTTATATCGCAATATGGCCTCTGAACTACTTCGGGGGGTATAACGTATTAGATATAAATAAGTTGGATAAGTGACATCGAAAGGGATGCCGGCGCTTTGCGCCGGCATCCCTTTTTTGCTGCTCCGTAATCGGGACTGCCAAAATCCTGAACAGCCTCCGAACCATACACACAGACCTTATCAGAAAATGATAGACGAAAGTGAGGAGGAGGACTGGTAAAATGTACAGCGCTATGAAAAAAATCTTGACAGTCAGCGTACTGGCAGGCCTTATGCTCTGCGGCTGCCAGAAAGAGGAACTGACAATAGAAAAGACTCCTGAGCAGAAAACATTCACGGCCGAAATCGAAAACCGCAGCGATGATGTCGCTACCAAAACCTCTATGGGTCAGCGCCGATAGAAAGAAGGTCTCCCTGCCAATTCCGATTGAAACAGAAAAATAATACGATATTAACAGCCGGCGATTGTTGATATTGGTTAAAAAATGTATATCTTGGCGAATGAAAAATTCGATGCTATTGACAAGCTATATGGATGTGTTGTGAATTGCTTTCAAATTAGTACTTTTGGCCTAT
>CAVEPA010000007.1:0-127213 GCA_963617485.1 bacterium
GTAGTCGCCGTTTTACCGAGAGTCTTGAGCTTCACCGCTTGAGACTCTCTTTTTTTGCCTATATCGAATACGTTAATTGCACATCTTTCAAAAATTAATAAAATGTAAATAATATTGTCTGATTTCTTTGCATTATCGATTGGACTGTAGTAGATTTGCACACTGAAAAACACTTAAATCATCTCTAAAACTATTTACCATGAAAAAGAAATCACTTGTTTTCAGGCACTTGCTATGTGTCTTGTTTATGTTGACTGTCTTAGGTAACCCCGTTGCCTGGGCGGGCGAAGACGACCTTGTTATTGTCAAATACGGTTTTGATGATGTTGTCGCTGCTCAGGGTGGGCGCGTGGATCAGACAACGCCGCCTCAATGTGAGCACCTGACGTTCTCCTCGTTTGCGGCAGTCGGCGATGCCGGTCTGTACGGCCTTTCCGACAACTCCTCTACCAAAGAGCAATTCAGCTTCTCGGGCTGGCCGGTAAACACCAATCTCAATTTTGACAATTTGAGCCTAGAACAAGCCCTTTCAGCCTTGGATAAGAGTCAATATTACGAGTTTACACTGACACCCGACCAGGGCTATGCGCTTCAAATAGCCAAGTTCAGCTTTAAGTTGGGCAGAACAGCTACCGGTCCGCGCCTGTTTGCGCTCAGTTCTTCGGCCGATAATCACAGCAGCTTGCTTCCTCTAGCCTTTGGCGGTACATCTGCCTCTGTGCGTGTGCTTGACAACTGCATCTTTGTCTGGGCCGATGAAGCCAATACTTTAGCCTATCATCAGTGTCGGTTCGATAAGGAAATAGCTTCTCCTGTCACCTTTCGTTTCTATGCCTGGGCTGCAGAAAACGATAAGGGCAAGTTCGTCATCGACAATGTAGAACTGCAAGTGAAACTCCGTGCATTGCAAGACGGGCAGCCAACATCGCCCGATGACGCATCTCAGACAGAGAACGCCGAAAAGAACCTTGCCGATACGGTAATCATGACCCAACCGCAGGCGCAATGGCCCGTATTGGCCGATACTACATCCATCGTCTTGACCACAACCGGTGCGCAGTACCGTCAGACGATAAGCATGCCTTGGCCTTCGGTAGACGCTGTGGTGAATCTGTACAATCCCAAGGATAGTGCGCGTTTATATGTTGAACAGCCGGCAATTCGAGTGCAAGATGCTTTTGGACAAGACCGCACAAGTCATTTTCGCTGGTTTTCCGACAAGCAGTTGAGCTTGGAACCGCAAACATCGCAAGCCTTGCTTTTCAGTTTGTATCCGCAGCGTTCTGTTTACGAAAGCGACAGTCTGCGCTTCACGCTTGACGGCTCTTTTGTCAGCTATTATGACGAAAGCCAAAAGCAAAACAACGTGATGTATCCTCAAGCTTTCAGCCTGCGTTCTGTGACGGCTCCCAAGATTATGTATGTATTGCCCGAAGATACCGGTGCGCTGGTGCTTAGAATTTATAACAATGCCGCCGGCGGCCAGTTGCTGCCCATGACCTGGAATTGGACCAAGACATCGCAGGAGACTGCGACAGGGCAGGTTTTGGAAGAAAATAGGGAAATCGCGGCAGGCAGCCCGTGGTTCAGCCAGTGGCGTTACGACTGGTGTCAGGTGGACAGCTTACAAGATATCAGTATTCGGACCGCCGATGAATACGCGCCCGACATTGAACTTTATACATTGCTTAAAGGTGTGGAAAACAAGCACTTGCTTAGCGTTTCACAAACAGATTCGGCCCGCAAGGATACGATGCTGTTAATGGACGATGGTCGTAATCTGTCCGTTCAGACGACACGGCAATTCTTGGAAGAAAAGTGGGTGAACGACAGCTCTTTGTGCCTATCCTATCTTCCTGCTTCCAATCAGGTTTTGCTGCTGGGCTATGACATAGATGCCCATATGGATAGTTTGCAGTTGGAAAACGTGCAGCTGGGCAACGACGTATTTTTGTCTGATGCTTATTATTGGCAGGATGATCAGCAGTATTGTTTGCTCGATACGGCGGCGCGCGCCGACACCCTGCATTATCAGCTGAATTTCAGCTATCGTCTTCGGGCTTTGGAGAGCATTTTTGTCCATCTTTACGATTCTATCTGTTTGGGCGACATCTATCAAGCCAATGGTTTCGATTTGCCGGCACAGGAACAGCCGGGTGATTTTCTCTTTGTAGACAGTCTGCTGGCCGTGAACGGTGCCGACAGTATTGTTAATTTGCATTTGAACGTGTGTGACAAGCCCGCGATGCCCGAAGAAATCTTTGGCGACAGCCTGATAGTCAGCGCGGGAACCTATCTGTATACCATCAAGCCTGTGCCTTCGGCTGCTTTCTATGTCTGGACGGTAATGCCCGGCAACTGGACGCTGGACGATTCGCAGAGCACCACCATGTCGTTGAGTATACCTTACCCGGGTGAGGGCAGAATTTCTGTCAAGGCAGTGAACCGTTGTGGCGCATCGCAAGACCGCACGCTCCAGCTGCAGGATGCAACACTTACCGATTTGCCTACGGCTTCCTTCCATGTATTGCCGGGTGCCAGTGCTAACAGCTTCAGCTTGCAAATGCAAGGTCTGACCGGCAAGACAACTATTGCTGTTTACGATATGGCGGGCAAGCTGATGTTCAAGGAGAGCAAAACTTCCGATGGCAGCGAAGAAATTTTCGAAATCAATCTGGAAGACTATGTCGGCGGTATGTATATGATCAGTATTGTCAATGAGGCTTATCAATCCGCTACCTTGGTAAGAAGCAATTAGTCTTGATGGCTTATTGCTGATGACCTCTAGAAGTTGCTAGAAGAAGTTGTTTTAAGAAGTTCCCGGAACTGTTTTAAAACAACTTCTTTGTATATTTGTGCAGTTTACTAAGTGAGATTACTTAGTGCCACATCGAAAAATAAACATCAATGAAAGCTGTATTGTTTGCCGCCGGATTGGGAACCCGTTTGGGCGAGATAACGCAACATAAACCCAAAGCTTTGGTAGAGGTGCAGGGTCGTCCGATGCTCTATCGGGTGATGGACCGCATCCGCGAGGCTGGTATCAACGATTTTGTGGTGAATGTGCATGCCTTCGCTTCGATGGTGGAGCAAGCGCTGGATGCCTATGTACAGGCCTTCCCTCAAGTAAAGGTGCAGATTTCTGACGAACGTGGCCAACTGCTCGAAACGGGCGGTGGCCTGAAGAAAATGGCTGTCTTCTTGCAAGATGGCCCGTTTCTTGTGCATAACGTCGATATCTTGAGCAATCTTAATTTGAAGGCTTTTGTTGAGCAGGCCTTGCAAGACAGTGACGCTTTGGCCAGCCTGGCCGTGCGCCGGATACAAAGCGACCGCTATTTCCTCTTCAACGGGCAGATGCAGTTGTGTGCTTGGCAGAATGTGCGTACCGGACAACAGAAAATATCGCGTCAAGAGGAAGGCTTGCAGCCGCTGGGTTTTATGGGCATTCACGTGGTGCAGCCTCGTCTGCTTGAGCTGATGAGCGAAGAGGGTGTGTTCTCCATAACGGATGTTTATCTGCGTCTGGCCCGTCAATACGATATCCGCGCCATCGATTGCAGCGATGCTTCTTGGATGGACATCGGTGGCGAGGCGCAGTTGGCACTGGCTCAAACGGCTTTGCTCTAGAATCGGTATTGCGCGCATATTTAGGGTAAGTATTCTGTAAAAAATAACTACGGACTATTGATTGAAGTGAGGTGTGTTAATAAGAAATGTGCATGAAGATGACAGTTGCCAAACTGAAAACTGCAGTGTCGCTCGCTTTGTTGAGCTTGAGTGCTTTGGCCTATGCCGAAGAGAATCCCGTATTGAATTGGCCCCAGCCACAAATAGCAACCCATCCCGGTACGCGCTGGTGGTGGCTGGGTTCGGCGGTAGATAAGGAAAATCTTAGTTGGAATCTGGAAAGCTTGAAGCAAGCCGGTATCGAAACGGTAGAGATTACACCCATCTACGGAGTGCAGGGTAAGGATTCGATGGAAATTCCTTACTTGTCGCCGCAGTGGATGTCGATGTACGGACATGTGCTGAAGGAAGCGCAACGTCTTGGTATGCAGGTTGATATGAATGGCGGTACGGGCTGGCCTTTTGGCGGTCCCAATATCACCATGGACGATGCCGCTACCAAGCAGTTTGTGCAGATTTATTCCTTGGATGCAAGGCAAAAAACGCTCGATTTGAGGGTGCAGGACAAGAAACAGCAAGCAGTGGCGGCGTTGCGTGCCCTGGTTTTTGTATCGGCCGACGGAAAGCGTGAACAATGGCCTTTGGATAGGGTGCAACAAGGACAACTGGTGCTGCCTAAAGCAACTGAAGGTACTTTGTACGCGCTCTACGAGGGCAAGACTTTGCAGAAGGTAAAGCGTGCCGCACCCGGTGGTGAGGGCTATGTGATGAACCATCTGTCGGAAGAGGCTTTGGCGCATTATCTGGAACGTTTCGATGCCGCCTTTGCCCAAAGTGGCCAGCCATGGCCCGCTACCTTCTTCAACGATTCCTACGAGGTGTACGGTGCCGACTGGAGTCCGGCTTTCCTGTCGGAATTCCGCGCCCGCCGTGGCTACGATTTCTTGGATTATCTGCCCGAATGGGCCGGTCAGGGCGATACGACCATCATCGGCAAGCTGCTTTGCGATTATCGGCAGACCATCTCCGATATGCTGCTGGACAACTTTACCCGGCCTTGGACGCAGTGGGCGCATTCGCATGGGGTGAAAACTCGCAACCAGGCTCATGGTTCGCCTGGCAATCTGCTCGATTTGTATGCCGCAATGGACATCCCGGAATGTGAATCTTTCGGTTGTACGCAGTTCGACATTCCCTTGCTGCGGGTGGACGACAATATGCGTCGCAACGATGCGGTATCGGCAACGCTGCGCTATGCCTCTTCGGCCGCTCATGTGGCTGGCAAGCCTTACACTTCGAGCGAAAGCATGACATGGCTTACCGAGCATTTCCGCACTTCGCTGGCTTTGATAAAACCCGAGATGGACCTGCTCTTCGTTAACGGTATCAACCGGGTGTTCTATCACGGAACACCCTATACACCCCAGCAGGCTCCCTGGCCGGGCTGGCTGTTTTACGCTTCCATTCAAGTGAATCCCAACAACACCATTTTCAGGGATATGGATGCGCTGAACACCTACATTACCCGTGTCCAGTCTTTCATGCAACAAGGCCGTCCCGACAACGACATATTGTTGTATTTTCCCATTTATGATATTTGGGAGAAGTATCGCAAGCGCAAGTATATGACTTTCGAGATACACAAACTCGATGACAAACTTCCTCATTTCGAGCATATTGTAGACAGTATCGTTGCACATGGTTACGAATTGGACTACATCTCCGATGCCCAATTGCAGCATACGGTTTGGGATGGCAAAGACTTGCAGACCCAAGGCAACGCTTATCGTTCCATTCTGGTGCCGTGTTGCGAGGTGATGCCTTTGGCAACCTTCCGTCGGTTGATCGATTTGGCCAAGCAGGGGGCTACCGTGATGTTTTTGGGTGGTTTGCCTGTTCAGGTACCTGGTCTGGCTAATCTGAACGAACGTTCCCAACAGCTGGCCGCGCTTCGCAGCGAAGCCTTGAACTATGTGAAGATTGCTCCCGCTCTGGACGCACTGCTGCCTCAGTCGGGCGCTGTCTGTGAAGCTTTGTCTGCCGAGTTCGGTGCCAAGTTCGCGCGTCGCCGCTTGGACGATGGCAAGGTGTATTTCGCATCGATGTTGCAGAACCGGGCCATCAACGATTGGGTGAGTCTGGGCTGTCAGGCACAGGCGGTGCTGCTCTTCGATCCGATGACGGGTGAACGCTCGCGTGCGCGGATGCGCACGCGAGCCGGCCGCACCGAGATTTTCCTCAGCCTACAGGCGGGCGAGTCGGTGATTGTCCGCACCTTCGACGAAGAGCCGGCGGGTTATCGCGACCTGCCCGTCGACCGTCACCTGGTAGCGGACTTCCGGCGAGCCCTTTCCTTGGAGGGCGCTTGGGAATTCCTGTTTGCCGATGGTTGGCCCAAGCAGATGCCCGCCACCACCTTCAAGATGAAGCCCGAACCTTGCTCGTGGACTGAACTGTCCACAGAACAAGCCAAGAACTTTGCCGGTACGGGCATCTACCGTCTGCGTTTCAAGTTGCCCAAAATCAAGGCCGATGACTGGTGTCTCGATTTCGGCGACAAACTTTACGAAAGCGCCCGTATCAGTATCAACGGCCAGTATGTGGGCAAAGTGTGGGCGGTGCCTTACCGCTGCGAAGTGGGTTCTTATCTGAAGCCCGGCAAGCAGAATACCATCGAGATTGCTGTCACCAACCTGCCGGCCAACTTGATTGCCGATTACGACCGGCGCGGTGTGCAGTGGCGTATCTTCAAGGATATCAATATTGTAAGTGTCTTTTACAAGCCTATTACATTTGACGTTTGGCCCACTTGCCCCTCCGGACTGATAGGCGCACCTCGGTTGGTTCCGCAGTTTTTGACAGAAACAGAAGATTAACCATTTTAAAGAAACAAGATGAATATTTGGACTATCACTCTGCTGATTATGTTATTGGGCATGCTAGCCCAGTTTATGTTGAAGAACCGTTTTGCGAAGTATTCGAAAGTGCCTACCTATAATGGCATGACCGGTGCCGAAGTGGCCCAGAAAATGCTTAGCGACCATGGTATCCAGAAAGTGCGTGTGCAGATGACTTCCGGCCTGCTTACCGACCATTACAACCCGCAGACCATGTGCATCAACCTTAGTGAAGCCGTGTACAATTCAAGAAGTATCGCTGCGGCGGCTGTGGCAGCACACGAATGTGGTCATGCAGTGCAACACGCCTGCGGTTATGCGCCTTTGCGTCTGCGTTCGGCTCTGGTGCCGGTAGTGAATTTCGCCTCAAACATCGTTCAATGGGTCTTGCTCGCCGGTATTCTGCTGATAAATATTGTTCCCTCCTTGATTTGGTTGGGCATTGGGCTGTTTGCCCTGACCACACTGTTTAGCTTGGTGACTTTGCCGGTGGAAATCAACGCTTCGCGCCGTGCCTTGGCCTGGTTGCCGCAAGCCGGTGTATCCGATGAGCGTACAACGCCTATGGCTTTCGATGCCTTGAAATGGGCCGCCTATACTTATGTTATCGCAGCTATAGGCTCGTTGGCCACTTTGCTTTATTACATTGGCATAGCGCGTCGCGATTAGGAAAGCCGCAACTGAGCGGCGACACACCTTAAAACGACAAGCCCCGGTTAGCTTCACAGCTTCCCGGGGCTTGGTGTGGTTTTACCCACACACACTTAATATGGAGAATGATGATGAATTATTCGTGACCTCCGCTGTAGCTTTCGTAACCACCGTTGTAGCTCGATTTCTGCTTTTGCATTTGGGCCTTCATATTACCGAAGCTATAGCTGAGCGTCAGGCTGATAAGGCGGCCGCCGTGCCAGTGCATAGACTCTTGCGTGAAGCCTGTGCCTTCGGTGTGGTTGCGGTGATAGAACTGGTTGAAGACGTCGCGCACGTTCAAGCTGGCACTCAGATTGTTGCCGAAGCCCTTGCGGACACCCCAATCCAGACGCCATGAAGGATAACGGTAACCTTGGGCAATCAGGCTCTTGGCGCGATAGTCGCCGCGCAACTGCATGCTCCAGTTGTGGGGTAGCATAAAGTTGCCGATAATGCGGGCATTCCAAGTAAAGTTGCTTTCGGGTTCACCAACGATGGTGGTGCCTTCTACAGGCGTGAACTCATAGCCGTCCAGCTGATAGTAAAGCATGTTCACCGTGGTAGTCAGGTCGAGTATGTTGAAAAGTTTGTTTTTCGATACGATTTCACCGCCAATAGAACGCGATTCGCCTACGTTGAAGTAAGTGCTCTTCATCACCTTGCCGCCCAGCGAAGGTTCGGCATCCAGGTAATTGATGCGCTCGATATTGTCTTCGGTAGTGCGGTAATAGGCCGACAGCGATAAGGTTTGGTCTTCCAGCCAAGTCTTGATGTAGTTGAATTCGAAAGAGTTGGCATACTGCGGACGCAGCAAGGGGTTACCATAAGAGATGTTGCTCGAGTCGGTGATGTTGACGAAGGGGTTCAGCTGGCCGCCCCAAGGACGCTGCAAACGACGTGTGTAATTCAGTTGCAGCTCATCGTTTTCTGTAAGACGATAGGTAAGGAACACCGTGGGGAAAAGACCGAAATAATTGTCTTTGGTCCAGGCTGTATTGCTGCCGTCCTCGCCGTAGGCTAGGGTTTGGGTGGCAAAACTGGTGTACTCACCGCGCAAACCTACCTGATAGCCGAAGTTGTCAATTTGCGAAGAGTAAGAAGCGTAGAGCGCGTGAACATCCTGGTTGTAGGTGAAGTGATTGTAGAGTGCTTCGTCCAAAACGGCGTTGTTGGCCGTGGTGCCGGAATAGGTTTCCGTAGGAGAAGTTTCGCGCGAGAAGCTGCCCTTGTAGCCGGCCTCAATCTTCTGAGTTTCGCTTATCTTGTTGGTGTAGTCTAGCTGCAAATCGTAGTATTTGGGCATAACTCGGCTGGGCTGACGCTGGTAGCTGAAAATCGTGTCGCCGCTCTCGTAGATGCTGGCCTGCTCGTAAATGCTCTCGCCGTTACGGC
The DNA here is from genome assembly GCA_963617485.1 of bacterium. Taxonomy (GTDB): domain Bacteria; phylum Bacteroidota; class Bacteroidia; order Bacteroidales; family UBA1402; genus UBA1757. The sequence goes on from CAVEPA010000007.1 coordinate 8,613, forward strand.
CGAAAGTGTTGAAAGCAGCCAGAAAGTCGAGTTTGTGGTCGTCGCCGTTGAACTTGTGCGTGTAGCTGATTTCGGCATTGCCACCCAGCATATTGTCCTTGTTGGTGGCAGTACGCGTGCTGCTGGTGTAGTTGCCCGGCATATCGCTGGTGTATTCGCTGGGGCTAACGGTGGTATTGTTGCCCGTCATGAAGAAACCACCCAAACCGACTTCGTCTTTATCCGTCAGACGGTAGGTGAGGCCTGCACGGCCAAAGATGTTGTCGCCACCGCCGGTGCCCACCAGATTTTGGTTCAAATAAGAAACCTCATTGCCGTTGGCATCAAGATTCGTACGGTCTACAGAGCTGCGGCGGATATGGTTGCGCTGACGATAACCAGCGCTGGCGTAGAAGTCGAGCTTGCCCGAGTTGTAGTTGATGTTGGCAGAACCATTCCAGGCCAGCGGCGCACCGTTGTTGTGGTTGAAACCACCCTGCACGCTACCGTAGTAGCCGGCCTTGGCGTTCTTCTTGAGGATAATGTTGATGATACCGGCGGTACCTTCGGCGCTGTATTTGGCACCCGGATTGGTGATAACTTCCACGCGCTCGATGTTGTCGGCGGGCATCTGTTGCAGAATATCACCACGGTTGTCGGAGGTGAGGCCCGAAGCCTTGCCGTTAATCCAAATGGTTACTGAAGAACTTCCTCGCAGCGAAATGCTGCCTTCCTGGTCGACCTCGATAGAGGGGATGTTCTCCAGAATATCGGTGGCACTGGCACCCTTGGACGCGATGTCGCTGCCCACGTTGAACACCTTCTTGTCGATGTCGAATTTCATAGTGGACTGCTGGGCGGTTACTTGCACTTCGTTCATCAGTTTGGCATCTTCTTCGATAACGACATTGCCCAGATTGACACTGTTGCCGTTCTTGATGTTGGCCAGACGTTCAACGCTCTTGTAACCCACATAGGAGATGGTTACAGTGTAGTTGCCGTCGGGCAGGTTTTCAATAAAAAAGGCTCCCTCGAAGTCGGTGGAGCAACCAGTCTTGAATTCGCCGCTGGCAGTTTCGCGTACAGCGACATTCACAAATTCCAATGTTTCTTTGCTGTTGGCGTCAGTAACGACGCCCTTGATGCTGATTTTGGATGCTTCTACTGCCCAGGTCATATTGACCATCCCCAGGCAAACCAAAGCCAAACATAAAAATCTTTTCATTCTCTCAATTATTAGATATGGTTGTTCTTGTTCAAATATTCATCACAAACATCCCGTATGATACAATTTTCGCACAAAGGTTTAATCGCCTTGCAAATATATCTTCCGTGCAAGAGCAACCAATGATGGGCTAGAGGAAGAATTTCGGACGGAAAGTGCTGTGTGAGGATTTTTTCCGTTTCGGCCGGAGTCTTGGAATGCCGGGTGAGTCCGATGCGGTTGGCTACGCGGAATACATGCGTATCGACGGGCATGGCGGCTTGGTTGAAGGCGCAGGCCAGCACCACATTGGCTGTTTTTCGGCCCACGCCGGGCAGGCTGAGCAAATCGTCCATATTGTCGGGTACCAGTCCACCGAAGCGTTCGGTCAATGCCTGGGCCATGGCCTGGAGGTGTTTGGCCTTGTTGTTGGGGTAGGAGATACTCTTGATATAGCCGAAGATTTCCTCGACGCTGGCGGCGGCCATGGCCCGGGCATCGGGCAGTGCCGCGAACAGGGCTGGTGTAGTCATGTTCACGCGCTTGTCGGTACACTGGGCAGAAAGAATCACCGCAACCAGCAATTGGAAGGGTGATTCAAAACTTAGTTCCGACTTGGCATCTGGCATGCTGGCCGAAAACTTTTCTATGACAAATTTGTATTTGTTGTCGAGGGTTGTCATCAATAGGCTGCCTTGAATTCATCGAGGAAACGCACATCGTTTTCCGAGAACATACGCAAGTCTTTCACTTGATACTTCAAGTTGGTGATACGCTCAATGCCCATACCCAAAGCGAAACCGCTGTAAACCTTGCTGTCAATACCACAGTTTTCCAGAACGTTGGGGTCTACCATGCCGCAACCCAGAATCTCTACCCAACCGGTATGTTTGCAGAAGGGACAGCCTTTGCCGCCACAGATGTTGCAGGAAATATCCAATTCGGCCGAAGGCTCGGTAAAGGGGAAATACGATGGACGCAGGCGAATTTTGGTCTGTTCGCCGAACATTTCCTTGGAAAAATATTCCAGCGTCTGCAGCAGATCGGCGTAGGAAACACCTTTATCTACATATAGGGCCTCCACCTGATGGAAGAAGCAGTGGGCGCGGTAAGAAATGGCTTCGTTGCGGTAAACGCGGCCCGGGCAGATAATGCGGATGGGCGGCTGGTTTTTCTCCATGACGCGGGTTTGCACCGAAGAGGTGTGCGTACGCAACACGATGTCGGGTTGTTGCTCAATAAAGAAGGTGTCCTGCATATCGCGTGCGGGATGTTCGGGCGCGAAGTTCAAGGCCGAGAATACGTGCCAGTCGTCTTCGATTTCCGGACCTTCGGCAATGGTGTAGCCGATATTCTCAAAGATGCGCACAATCTCGTTGCGTACGATGGACAGCGGATGGCGGGTACCCAATTCGGCAGGGTAGGCCGAGCGGCTGTAGTCGTAATGCTCTTCGGCGCTGTCTTGACCTTTAAGAGCGTCCTTCAGCTCGTTGAGCTTTTCCTGGGCTGCCGTTTTCAGTTCGTTCAGCTTCATGCCGATTTCCTTTTTGCGGTCGTTGGGCACTTGACGGAAATCATCGAAAAGGGCGGAAATCTCACCTTTCTTGCTTAAGTACTTGATGCGCAGCGCCTCCAGCTCCTGAGCGTTCTTGGGCGACCATTGGAGTATCTGTTGACGAATATCCTGAATTCTGTTGAGCATGATTTTGATGGTTTTGAAAAATCGCACAAAAGTAGTAAAAAATCATTTACTTTGCACGAATTATCAGCACAACATTATGAAGGCGAAAGTGCAGGCATTTATTCAGCAGGAAGGGCTGCTCAGAGCGGGCGACAAGCTCTTGGTGGCCCTTAGCGGCGGCAGCGATTCCGTGGCGCTGTTGTCGATGATGCTGGAGCTGGGTTACGATTGCCGGGCGGCCCACATGAACTTTCACTTGCGCGGCCCCGAATCCGACCGTGACGAAGCCTTCGTGCGCGAGCTTTGTCGACAGCTGAACGTGCCCTTGCACTGCAAGTCGGTCGATACCATGGCCTATGCCTGCCAGCATCAACTTTCCATCGAGATGGCGGCCCGCGAACTGCGCTATGCCTGGTTCGAGGAACTGCGCTCAGGGCAAGGTTTGGATGCTATCGCTGTGGGCCATCATCTGGATGATGATGTGGAAACTTTCTTTTTGAATCTGCTGCGGGGCAGTGGGCCGAAAGGGCTGGCGGGCATTCCCTCCAAGAACGGCCATGTGCTGCGTCCGCTGCTTTGCCTGACTCGCGATGAAATACTGCAATACTTGGCCGGGCGGCATCTTTCGTATGTGAGCGATTCCACCAACGCCTCCACCGATTACCTGCGCAACCGCATACGCCTGCAACTGTTGCCTTTGTTAGATGATTTGCAGGCTTCGGCCCGCCAGTGTGTGCACCGCAGCCAGGCTCTTTTACGCGCCGCCGACAACGACTTGCGGGCTTGTATGCAGGCTCCTTTGCACGACATACAACAAGCCGGACAGCGTCTGCCGGTGGGGCAGGCCAGCGAGTCTTTGCTCTACTATTGGCTCAGCGATTACGGCTTTGCACCCAAGGAAATAATGCGTATCTGGCAGCAACGACACGCGCCCAGCGGTCTGATGTACGCCAGTGCCACGCACGAACTTTTGCTCGACCGTGGTGCTTGGCTTTTGCGTGCCAAATCCCGGCCCGCTACCAACGAGCTTGTCTATTATATCCAGCCCGATGGTTCTGGCGGTCCCTTGGACTGGCACTTCGAATTTTGCGAAGCTCCTTTTACACTAGAAAAAAGTCCTTCCGTGGCTTGGCTCGATGCCGAGCGACTGCAGTTTCCCTTGCAGCTGCGTCATCCGCGCACAGGCGATCGTTTCCGACCTTTTGGCCTGCATGGTGGCAAATTGCTTAGCGACTATCTGACCGACCTGAAAATCAGCCGTTTCGACAAAGAAAATATATGGTTGCTGCTTAGCGGTAACGATATCGTTTGGGTGCTTGGCCAGCGCATTTCGCAAGACTACGCCATCGGCCCTTCTACCCGCCGCGCCCTGCACATCTCGCTGTAAACAGTTACGAGTTCACTCGGCTTGATCTTCTGCCAATCAGGGCATTTTCTACTTGGCCGTAAGGGTACTAAGGCTATCGTTTGAGCCAAAAAATTTACCTCTTATTTTGTAATACAAAAGTTTGCACTTTTTAATGAATGTTATATATTTGCCTCCCTAGATAAAGTCACATTCTAATGGTGCAACAAAGAAAACTCAGCTTCTGGCAGATGTGGAATCTCAGCTTTGGCTTCTTCGGAGTACAGATAGCCTACGCCCTGCAGAGCGCAAACATCAGCCGCATCTTCGCGACTCTCGGGGCGGACCCGCATCAGCTCAGCTTCCTACATCATCGTGGCACGCAAGGCCAAGAAGGACGGACGGTGGTTCTGCGGCGGCGTGACCGACGAGCAGGCGCGCGAGTTTGACATCGCCCTGGATTTCCTCGGCTCCGGGGACTTCGAGGCGGTAATCTACGCCGATGCTCCTGACGCGCACTATCTAACTAATCCTCAGGCATATACCATTAGTCGCCAGAAGGTCGCAGCCTCCGACAACCTCCACCTCAGGATGGCTCCGGGCGGCGGATTCGGCATTGAGTTCAAAAAATTGTAATTTTGCGCCTAGAAGCTCTAATTTTGCATTTATGGAAGTACGATTCGCTATTAAATACTGGACCGAGTGGGGAGATAGCCTCTGCCTAATCCTCGGCGGCAAAAAATACCCTATGGAGTGGGGTGACGGTGCGATGTGGCACGTCACGGTCAACAACTGCAGCGCAGCCGCGCTTAAGGATTATACCTACGTAGTCATGCGCGATGGGCTGATATGGCGCACCGAGTGGAAGCATCACTGCTCCAAGCTTGTCAAAACAATTGAGGACCAATGGATAGACTGCCCAATCGAGGGTTGTCCGTTCTCGCGTGAGCACCAAGCGGCGATGTTCGACCGTCCGGGATTCCGAGGCGCTGGCACTGCCGTACCGGTGTTCTCCCTGAGAAGCAAGGACGACTTCGGGGTGGGAGAATTCTACGACCTGCACGCCTTAATCGACTGGGCGGCGGCCACCGGACAGTGCATACTCCAGCTCCTGCCGGTCAACGATACCACCCGCAAGGGCGACTGGAAGGATTCGTACCCCTACAGTCCGGTATCGTCCTTTGCCCTGCACCCGATGTATATGCACTTGCAGAGCCTTGGAATCAGGGAAAATGCCGAATTTAAAAAGCAGCAGGATGCCCTCAACTCCCTGCCGGAAATCGACTGGCCAAGCGTGTTCAAGGCCAAGATGAAATATATCCGCCAGTCTTTTGAGCAACGCGGGGCGAAGGATATGCAGAGCTCGGGCTACAAGACTTTTGTCAAGGAGAACGAGGGCTGGCTCGACGAATACGCCAAGTTCTGCGCCATGCGCGACTCGTTGGAGGCCGATTACTACCGCTGGATGCAGTGGCATTTGGACAAGCAGTTCTACGCCGAGGCAAAATATGCCCGCAGCAAGGGAATAGCGCTCAAAGGTGACCTGCCTATCGGAGTGAGTGCCGATAGCGCGGAGGTCTACTGGCATCCGGAACTCTTCAACCTCGACTCCTCTGCCGGCGCACCGCCAGACTATTTCAGCACAGAAGGCCAAAATTGGGGCTTCCCCACTTACAATTGGGACGCGATGGCTCAGGACGACTATGCGTGGTGGAAGTCTCGCCTGCGCAAGATGTCCAGGTATTTCGATGCTTTCAGGATTGACCATATCCTCGGATTCTTCCGCATTTGGGAGATTCCGGCGGGCAAGTGCTGCGGTCTTGACGGACACTTCAACCCAGCGCTGCCGTACGCTGCGGAGGAGATACAGCAGATGGGACTGCCGCTGGAGGGGCTCTTTCACGAAGACCCGCGTCACTCTGGGATGTATCAGCCGCTTATAACTCCTGATTCTCAGCGTCTTCCGCAATGGCAACAGGAAAAGTTCGGCGCACTCTACAACGACTTCTTCTATCATCGTCACGAAGAATTCTGGCGTCGCAATGCGGAGAAAAAACTCCCCGAACTGCTCAGCGCTACAGGTATGCTCGCCTGCGGTGAGGACCTTGGAATGGTGCCGGGCTGCGTGCCGGGCGTGATGGATCACGAGAAGATACTCTCACTCAAGATGCGTGGTATGCTGAGCGAAGGAGAGTGGGGTACACTGAGCGTCTGCGCTACCTCGAGCCACGATATGGAAACCCTGCGCATGCAGTGTGACCACGACCCTGAACCCAGTGAAGTTCGCGATATGCTTTGGGAGTTCCTTTCTTCGCCTTCGATGCTGGCGATATTCCCGCTTCAGGATTGGCTCGCCCTTGACACTTCGCTACGCCGTCCGGAAAGAAACGAAGAGAGGATTAACCAGCCGGCCGATTCTCAGCACCATTGGCGCTTTCGCCTGCACATCAACATCGACCGTCTTGCCGAGGCATCCTCGCTCAACGCCACCATCTGTGGCCTGCTCAAAGACAGCGGACGAAATTGAGATGTGATTTCAAGACGGCTTCTTCTTGGCAAGTAGGGGAAATGGTTGTAATTTTGCGGCTTTAGAAGTGTGAAAACGTTAACGAGCTACAAGATAGATGAAACCATTACTTTTATTAGGAGACGAAGCCATTGCGCAGGCCGCGATGGATGCCGGCCTGTCGGGAGTGTATGCTTATCCCGGCACGCCATCGACCGAAATCACTGAGTTTATTCAACATTCTCCTTACAGCAAGGAGACTAAGATACATTGCCGTTGGGCTACCAACGAGAAAACCGCCATGGAAGCTGCCATGGGTATGTCTTTTGCCGGCAAGCGCTCGATGGTGTGCATGAAACACGTGGGCGTGAATGTGGCTGCCGACCCCTTGATGAACTCGGCTATATCGGGCATCGTGGGCGGTTTGGTGTTTGTGGCCGCCGACGACCCATCCATGCACTCTTCGCAGAATGAGCAGGATTCGCGTTTTTACGGCAATTTTGCCATGCTGCCGGTTTTGGAACCATCCAATCAGCAGGAAGCCTACGATATGGTTTACCAAGCCTTCGAACTGTCGGAGCGTATGGGCTTTCCGGTGATGTTGCGCATTACCACCCGTTTGGCCCATTCGCGCGCCGGTGTGCAGCGCAAAGCCCAAAGGGCGCAGAATGAGATGCATTTTTCGCAAGATCCCAAACAGTTTGTCCTGCTGCCCGTGAATGCCCGTCAGCGCTACAAAGAGCTGCTGGCCACGCAAGATCGTATGCAGGAGGCCTCCGCTTCGAGCGAGTTCAACGTGTATTACGATGCTCCCGACAAGAGCAAGGGTATCGTGGCTTGCGGTATCGCTTATAACTATCTGATGGAGAATTTTCCGCAGGGCTGTCCTTGGCCCGTGCTGAAGATAGGCCAGTATCCGCTGCCTGAAGCCCGTATTCGTCAGATGTTGCAGGACTGCGGCCAACTTATTGTGATAGAAGAAGGTGCGCCCGTGGTGGAGAATGGCATCAAGGGTCTCTGTTATGAGGATGGCAAGATTTTGGGACGTTGCAGTGGTCTGTTGCCCCGCGACGGTGAACTGAATCCCGATATCGTGGCCGACGCTTTCGGCTTGCCGCATCAGAGCATTTATGCCCGTCCCGAGGTGGTGTTGCCTCGTCCGCCGGCCTTGTGCCAGGGCTGTGGCCACCGCGACATGTACGAAGCCCTTACCGAAGTGGTGCGCTCGTTGGGCGATGAAGCCCGTGTTTTCGGCGACATCGGTTGTTATACGCTGGGCTATCTGCCGCCTTACCGTGTGCTTAATTCCGCGCTCGACATGGGCGCTTCCATCACCATGGCCAAGGGCGCTGCCGATGCCGGTTTGAAATATCCCGTTGCCGTTATCGGCGACTCCACCTTTACGCATTCGGGTATGACTTCCCTTTTGGATGCCGTCAATGCCAATGCACCCATCACCGTTATTATTTCCGACAACGAGACTACGGGTATGACCGGTGGTCAGGATTCGGCCGGTACGGGCAAGATAGAAGCCATCTGTCTGGGTTTGGGTGTTGATCCACAGCATCTGAAAGTGGTGGTGCCTCTCAAGAAGAACCACGAAGAAATGGTGGCTATGATTCGTCAGGAAATCGCCTATCCGGGCCTTTCGGTCATTATCCCCCGCAGAGAATGTATCCAGACGGCAGCCCGTCACAAAAAACAGCAGGCTCAAGCCCAGGAAAAGCAGGCCTAATCAATTTCTAATTTTCATCGTATGAAAAGAGATATCATTTTATCCGGTGTGGGAGGTCAAGGAATCCTCTCCATCGCTACCATTATAGGGGAAGCTGTGTTGAACGAAGGCTTGCAGATGAAGCAGTCGGAGGTGCACGGCATGAGCCAGCGCGGCGGCGACGTTCAGTCTAACCTGCGTATTTCCGACCGTCCCATTTATTCCGACCTTATCGCTCAGGGCCAGTGCGACCTTATCCTCTCGCTAGAGCCCATGGAGGCTTTGCGTTATCTGCCTTACCTGAACAAGGAAGGTTGGCTGGTGACCAGCAGTGTTCCCTTTGTAAATATTCCCAATTATCCTGAGGCTGAGGCGCTTAAGGCTGCTTTGGATGCTGTGCCCAATAAGGTGATACTCGATGTGGAGGCTATTGCCAAAGACTGCGGCTCGGCCCGTTCGGCCAATATGGTGCTGCTGGGTGCCGCAACGCCTTTCCTGCATCTTTCTTACGAGAGCATCGAAGCGGGTATCCGCAGTGTCTTCGCTCGCAAGGGCGAGGATATTGTCAACAAGAACTTGGCAGCCTTGCAAGCCGGTAAGGCTTACGCCGAGCAGCGATAAAGACGCATGTCGGTCAGGAACATACTGACGTTTATCATCACCTGCCTGCTGTTGTTGGCTCTGCTGGTGCTGTGTTTTCCGCCCGAAGGAATCGCTTTGGGCAAATGGCAGTTGCGTTTTCCCGACCTGACTTCTGTCTTGGCGCGCTACGACACCGTCCGCGTGACAGACGAACCCCTGGTATTGAGTCCCGAAGAGCAGTTGGCTTTGATGGCCCATCAGCTCGAAATGGAAAAGCTCTCGGCCTTAGCCGATACGCTCGATTTCTACGAGGACCTTTTGTCGCAAGCGCAGGCAAGCATACAGTTTCCCGACAACGACCCCCGCATGCTGGACGGCTTTTTCCAAGCCATGGAACAGGCGCAAGACCGGGGGCAGGTGGTGAGGGTCTTGCATTACGGCGATTCTCAAATAGAACAAGACCGCATTACGGCCAGTCTGCGCGGCAATTGGCAGGCGCGTTTCGGTGGCATGGGCTGTGGTTTGGTACCGGCTGTGCAGAATATCCCCACACCTTATATAGGACAGGAATATAGCGGCTCGATGCAGCGCTTTATGGCTTACGGCTCGGCCGATTTTCGCGTGGAACACCGTCAGTATGGGCCGATGGCCTTGATGGTGCGGGTGCAGGATTCGGCGCGGGTGCTGCTGACGGCACGTCATTTGCGCAAGCCTCCCTTTCGCACGCAGTTGCGTCAGATTAGGGTGCTGGTGGCCAATCATACGCCCGGTTTTCAGGCGGTGTTGCAGGTGAACGGTCAGGTCTACGCCCAAAGTTTACCTGACAGTACCGAGGCCTTGCAGGTGCTCGCTTGGAGGCTCGACCGCCCTGTATCGACAGTGGACCTCAGTTTTTGGGGCAGTGCCGATATTCAGGGCATCGCTTTGGATGATGTGTCGGGTGTGGCGGTAGACAACATTCCTATGCGCGGCTGTTCCGGCACTATCTTCAGTTCTATCGACAAGGCCAGTCTGCGTCAGGCTTTCGATTGGCTGCAACCTCGGCTGATTATTTTGGAGTATGGTGGCAATCGTATGCCGGTGATTCATACGCAAGAGGATATCGACCTTTATATGAAGCGTTTGGCCGCGCAAATACGTTATTTGCGCTCTTTGGCACCACAGGCGGCTTTTTTGTTTGTGGGGCCGGCTGATATGGCTTGCAGGATAAACGGCAGTTTGCAGACCTATCCTTTGTTGGAGCCGCTTATTGAGGCTTTGCACACGATGTGCATGGAGAACGGCGTGGCCTTTTGGGATATGTATCGTGTGATGGGCGGCCGTGGCAGTATGGCGGAGTGGGCGAGTGCCCAGCCGGCTTTGGCTGCTACCGACTATGTGCATTTCACTACGCGCGGTGCCGACCGCATTGCCTCTTTGCTCAACCGGAGTTTCGATTTGTGCTACGATTATTATTGTTTTCGCCGCGAGCATCTCAACGACAGTGTGATGTTGCGTTTGCGTGAATGGGAGGAGGCGCGCCCATGAAAAGATTGGCGGTGCTGATGGCTTGCGTGGTGGCGGCTGCCTGCCTGGGGCAGGCAGCGGGCAAGGGCTGGCCCTTGCCCGCTGCGGGCGCGGACGCGCCCGCAGCCGCCGCCACCGCAACAGCGGTCACCGCACCCGCCGCTCATACTTCGCGGCTTGCGTTGCCCGCTGCCGCCGCCAGCTTGCTGGCGGCGCCCACCGCCCTGCAGTTTCCCAGCGATTCGGCCGCCCTCCATCACTTCTACCGCCAGTTGGCCCACTGGCAAACAACCGGACAGGGCCGGATAAACATCCTGCACATAGGCGCTTCGCACGTGCAGGCCGGTGTGCTAACCCAACGCTTGCGTTGGCATTTCGCCCTCTTGGGCGACACGGCGGCTTTGCCGCCGCGAGGCTTGATATTCCCCTACGCCGCAGCCCGCACCAACAATCCCGTCAATTTCAAGGTCTCCAGCCAAGGACAGTGGAAGGCTACGCGCAACGTCAACAAAAAACACGACCTGGAACTGGGTATGAGTGGTATCGCCATCAGCACGCACGACCCCATGGCCCGCTTGAGCGTGAAAGTCAACGGCGACAGCCGCCTTCATTACACCTTCGACTGCCTGCGCCTGCTCAGCGGCGCGTCCTCGCCCCATTTTCAGCCCCTTATCGACGATAGCATCGCCGGAAGCTACGATGCAGCCACGCAAAGCTGGAGTTTTGTCCTGCCCCGCGAGCAGGAATGCTTTACGCTCAGCTTCGCCGCCCCAACGCAAGCCCAAACCACAACCACCCCAACCGATGCCCTGTCCGGTGCCTCCACGGCTTCCGGCACGCAGCTTGTGTCGGACTATTTCCAGTTGAACGGCATTATCCTCGACAACAGCCGCCCGGGCATTGTCTATCACGCCATCGGTGTGAACGGCGCCTCGGTTGGCGATTATCTCCGCTGCCCGCATTTCCAGCGCGACCTTCAATGGTTGCAGCCCGATCTTGTTATTTTCGGTATCGGTATCAACGATGCCAGCAAGCCCGATTTCGATGCGAAGGACTTCGTGAGCCGTTACGACAGTCTGATAGCCTGCATTCAGAGCGTCAACCCGGAAGTATCGATGATATTCATGACCAACAACGACAGCTATATCGCCCGTAAGAAGCCCAATGACAAAGCCATCGAAGCGCAGACGGCCTTCCGCGAACTGGCCCGCCGTCATCATGCCGCACTTTGGGATGTTTTCCAGTTTATGGGCGGACTGGGCAGCGCACGCCAATGGTGCGACCAAGCCTATATGAAAGCCGACTTGATACATTTCACCACGACCGGTTACGAACTCTTGGGCGATTGCCTTTTTCAGGCTATTATGCAAGACTACAGACGCTATTATCAACCCGGCCAAGCCGACCCAAACAAGCCCACTGAATGAAAGAACTGCTGGACATATTGCGTTTCAATCCGGAAACACCGCTGCTCTTTACCCAATTCTATTTTTGGGCCTTCTTTGCCATCGTGTACGCCGGCTTCGCCCTTTTGCACAACCGCCTGCTGCTACGCAACCTCTTTCTTTTTGCCGTCAGTGCCTTTTTCTATTACAAGACCAGCGGCATCTGTCTGCTGATACTGCTTTTCTGCACACTGTCCGACTTTCTCATCGCCCGCCGTATCGAGGCCAGTCCGACTTCCAAGGGGCGCAAGGCTTGGCTGATACTGAGCATCTGCATCAATTTGTCGCTGCTTTGCTTCTTCAAGTATTCCTACTTCGCCATCGACCTGATAAACAATATTTTCGGCACGCATTTTCATGTGGTGAACGTCTTTTCCTGGGCCGGCAATGCCTTGATGCACGGCAACCGTTTTTCGGTAGACCGCATCTTGCTTCCCGTGGGCATCAGTTTCTATATCTTCCAAACCATCAGCTATACGGTGGACGTGTATCGCGGCAAGGTCAAGGCAGTGAAATCATGGATCGACTACGGCTTTTACGTCAGTTTTTTCCCACAGCTGGTGGCCGGACCCATCGTGCGGGCCAATCAGTTCATTCCGCAGATTTATAGGCCTTTCCGTTTGAGCCGCCGTCAGTTCGGGTTGGCCGTTTTCTGGATACTCAACGGTTTGACCAAGAAAATTGTGCTGAGCGACTATCTGGCCGTCAACCTTATCGACCGCGTCTTTGCTAATCCCGGCATGTACGACGGCTTCGAGAACCTTTTCGCGCTCTTTGCCTATTCGCTGCAGGTCTATGCCGATTTTTCGGGTTATACCGATATCGCCATAGGTGTGGCCATGACCATGGGCTTTTATCTACCCAAAAATTTCAATTCGCCCTATAAGGCTACTAATGCCGGCAATTTCTGGAAACGCTGGCACATTTCGCTCAGCAAATGGTTGCAGGAATACCTTTATATACCCTTGGGCGGCAAACGCAATGCCACCTTCGGCACCTATTTTTTTATCATTCTCATGGCCTTGATAGCCGTGGCGCTGAGCCGTAGCCTGTGGCTTTTGATGGCGGTGCTGCTGGTGCTGGCCCTATGTTTGCAGGCTACCCGCAACGATAGTGAGAAACGTCGCCATCTCACTACCAACCTCAACTTGATGGACACCATGCTTTTGGGCGGACTCTGGCACGGTGCCAGCCTGAACTTCGTGGTTTGGGGCGGACTGAACGGTCTGGGTATCGTGGCCTTCAAGTTTTGGCGCGGCTGGTCCAAGTTGAACCGTACGATGGTGATGATACTGCTTTTTGTGGCAGTGGAACTGGCTTTGCGCTTCTGGCCCGTCCCCGCGCTGCGCATTGCGGAAATCTGGATAGGAGCCTTGGCCTTGGGTACGGTTATCCGTTATCTGTATTCGCTGGTGCAAAGCCTCTCGGGTTTAAGCTTGTCGGCCAAGACGGAACGGGCATTTTCTACCGCTTGGGGTGTTGCGCAAACCTTCGTTTTCATTACCTTTACGCGATTGTTCTTCCGCTCGGGTTCCAATCTCGACCCAGCCGAGGCCAATAGGGTAGCTTGGGAGACTGCGGTGAACATGATAGAAAAGATAGGTTCGGCTTGGAATTTGTCCGGGCTGGGGCAGATGTTGCAGTCGTACAAGGAGGTGCTCACGCTCTTCGTTCTGGGCATGCTTATCCATTGGATGCCAGAACGTTGGAAACGTCGCTATCGGCTGACCTTCGCTTCCATGCCTTTGGCTTTGATGGCTTTGGCAGTGGTGGCCGTGGTCTTTGTGGTCTACCAGTTTATATCCTCCGATTTGCAGGCTTTCATCTATTTCCAATTTTAGGAATCTGTAAAATAAACCTCAATCTGAAGCGGGGTTTTTACGAAAACATACATGTTGAAATTGTCCGATTTACTGAAAACGCTCTGCCGGCTGAGTCTGTTGCTTGGCTGTCTGGCTGCCTTCCCGCTGAGGGCGGCGCAACCCGCTGAAGCTTACAGTAGCCGTTTGCTCTCGCCCCAGGTGATGAGCCTACAAGTGTACAAGTTGGGCGACTGGTCGCAAGCCCCCGTCATTGAACTGGGCAGTGATGAACAAGTGCTGATTTCCTTTGATGAAATGTCGCACGATTACCGGCGGCTGGCTTACCGCATTCGTCATTGCGATGCCTTTTGGCAGGCTTCTACGATAAACGAACTCGATTATTTGGAGGGCTTCTCCGAGAACGATGTGCCCGAGGGCGAAATCTCGCAGACCACCACCATCGAATATACACATTACGAGCTGCTCCTTCCCAACGACCAGCTGCAGTTGAAACTTGCGGGCAATTATGTCTTGGAAGTCTTCGACCGCGATGCCGACGAAGATGATGTTTTGTTGCAGGCTTGCTTCTCGCTGCTCGACCGCAACATCGGTGTGGAGGCGCAGGTGTCGGCTCAGACCGACCGTTCCTACAACGACCGCTACCAGCAACTAACACTGGAATTGCAGACTCCCGCCGGGCTGATTAACCGACCCGAGACAGAACTCAAAGTGCTGGTCTGCCAAAACCGCCGCCCCGACCGGACAGTCTTGGTAGACCGACCCTACGCGGTGAGCGGCACCTCCATCCGCTACGAACATCATCCGGCCTTGCTTTTCGAAGGCGGCAACGAATACCGCCGCTTCGACCTCAGCAGTTACAAGCTGCCGGGCATGGGCATCGACCGATTGACCTTTGAACGGCCCTATTACCACGCCTATCTCTTCGAAGACCAAGTGCGTACCTCGGGCTATACCTACAGTCCCGACGAGAATGGGCGTATGCTAATCCGTCATCGCGAAGCCGGCGATGCCGATTATGTAAAGGTGCATTTTTCCTTGCCGGTGGCTGTGCCTTACAAGGACGCAGTTTATTTGTCGGGGGATTTGTTGCAGGCCGATATCAAGGCTGCGGAGCCTTTGGTGTACAATGCGCAGACCTTGGCCTACGAAACCTGTCTGTTGCTCAAGCAGGGCATCTACAACTACTTGTATTCTTTGCTCTCCATAGAGGGAAGTTTTTGGCCCACCGGGAACGAATATCAGATTTTTGTGTACTATCGGCCTTTCGCCGGCGACTATGACAGTCTGATTGGCTACCAGACAGTAAGCGCTCAGTAAGTATGCGCTCGGTCGGTAAGATGTAAAAACACCTATCCGCCAAGAAAAAATCATGCGGCATTTCGTCTCGAAAAGCCGCATGATTTTTCATACAATCTTGCTTGGAAACTAAAAATTCTTCAGCAGGAATTCTTCGGCTTGAATGTTCCACAGCCCCTGATGCTTTTCGCAGAGTTCGTGCAAGGTCTGGAAACGGGCATCGCTCTGGCCCAGTTTGGCGAAATCGGCAATGGGTGTCAGTGGCATTTCGATATGGTTGTAGATGAGCTTCTTGCCGCCGGGAATTTCGGGCAGGTGCAGCGTGGCCTCGGGCACGGCGTTCAGACCGCCGATGTGGGTAACCAGACCAGCCGGGTCGAGTCCCTTGCCCATCAGGTGCAGGGCTTCAATCATATCGTCGGTGTTGCCGCCACTGGTTCCCACCACGTGGGTGTAGGCGTAATGCACGTTGTAAAAGTTGAACATGGCGCTGAAATCGGCGCGGCTCGGACCGGCGAAAAAGTTCAGGCAACCGTCGAAGGCCAAAATGGCGTCGGCCTGCTCCACCACGGGGCGAACAGGGGCAAAACAGAACACGTCATTATATCCTTCGCCACCGCTGACAGCTTTGAGTTCGGCCACCGGGTCGGCCATGTTGCCTGTGTTGATGTAGCGCAGGTCGATGCCACGCGAAGCGGCAAATTGGGGCGTGTACAGACGGGCGGCGCGGTCCAGACGGGCCTGGTCCATATCGGTGACAACCAGTAGGGCAGGGTGACGGTCTTCGCGGTGCAGCACGTAATTGATGGCGGCCAGACCCATGGGTCCGACACCGGCCAGAATGGCCATCTTGCCGCCGGCTACGATTTCCATCTTATGGATGTACTTGCCGGGCGTAGTATGGTAATTGGCGTGCATGGCACCGATAACGCAGCTGAGCGGCTCGGAGAGCGAGGCAGGGTAGTAGCCTTCGCCTTTGTAAGGCAGCAGGCAACCAAGCTCCATCACTTCGTTGGGAATGACAACGTAAGTGGCGTCGCCGCCGATGTAGCGGTAAGAATAACCGGGGGCACTCAGCACTCCCACGGGACCCTCTTCGTAGTTGAGGGCGGGCTGGATGGAGAATTTGTCGCCAACCTTGAATTTATCGGCCCATTTGGCACCGACTTCTACCAGTTCTCCGGCAAACTCATGGCCGATGATGACAGGATTTTCGGCTACGTCATTCGGAACGCGCTTGTGGTCGCTTCCCTGACAGGAGGCCTTGTACGACGACATGCAAAGGCTGTCGCATACAACTTTGGCCAGGATTTCGTTTTCTTTGATGGCAGGCAGTTCGAAAGACTCCAGACGGAGGTCTTGTTTGCCATGCAGACGTACGGCTTTTATTTTCATAAGTGATGGTTTTTAAAGGTTGACAAAGGTACTGTTTTTTGTAACGAAAAAAACTAAAAAAGTATAGATGGAAAATGTTTTGGATTGCTTATTTTTGCCCCATTATTCAAAAAAGACAATCCTAAGAAAATCCTATGGCTAACTACAAGAAAATCAACAAAGCTCTGGTGTCCGTTTTCCACAAGGACGGGCTTGACGAGATATTGAAACTTCTGCACGAAGATGGCGTGGAATTCATTTCCACAGGAGGAACCCAACAATTTATCGAATCGCTGGGTTATCCTTGCGAAAAGGTCGAAGACCTGACGGGCTATCCCTCCATTTTGGGCGGCCGTGTCAAGACTCTGCATCCCAAGGTGTTCGGCGGTATCCTTAACCGTCGTGCCGAGGCTCAGGACCAAAACCAGTGCCAACAATACGAAATCCCTGCCATCGACCTGGTCATCGTCGATTTGTATCCTTTCGAAGATACCGTGGCCAGCGGTGCCAGTGCCGAAGATATCATCGAGAAAATAGACATTGGCGGTATTTCGCTTATCCGTGCCGCTGCCAAAAACTTCGAAGATGTTGTCATCGTGGCTTCCAAAAACCAATATGCCGCTTTGGCCGATATCCTCAAGGAAAAGGGCGCGCAGACTTCGCTCGAAGAACGCCGCTGGTTCGCCAAGGAAGCCTTCAAGGTTTCTTCGGGCTACGACAGCCATATCTTCAACTGGTTCGACAATTACGAAGGCAGCGCTTTCCGTTGCGCCGTCGACAATTCGCGCTCGATGCGCTACGGCGAGAATCCTCACCAGAAGGCGGCCTTCTACGGCAATTTCGAAGCTATCTTCGAACAGTTGCAGGGCAAGGAAATTTCCTACAACAACCTGCTCGACATTGATGCTGCCGTTTCTATGTGCGATGAATTCAGCGAACCTACTTTCGTTATCATCAAGCATAACAACGCCTGCGGTCTGGCTTCGCGCAGCACTTTGCTCGAAGCTTGGAAAGACGCGCTGGCAGGTGACCCCGTATCGGCTTTCGGTGGCGTGTTCGCCTGCAACCGTCCGGTAGATTTGGCTACGGCCGAGGAAATCAACAAGCTTTTCTTCGAGGTGATTATCGCTCCCGACTACGATGCCGACGCGCTGGCCGTGCTTTCGCAGAAGAAGAACCGCATCATCCTTATCCAGAAGGAAAAGATGGCTGTCAAGCGTCAGTTCCGCTCCATCTTCAACGGCGTGCTGGTGCAAGACAAGGACAACCAAACTGAAACGCCCGAACAGTTGCACCCCGTTACCAAGCGTCTGGCTACCGACAAGCAGATTGAAGACCTGCTCTTTGCCAACATCATAGTTAAGCACAACAAGTCGAATGCCATCGTTCTGGTGAAGGACAAGCAGCTTTGCGCCGCCGGTGTGGGCCAGACTTCGCGTGTGGACGCTTTGCGTCAGGCTATCGACAAGGCCCGTTCCTTCAACTTCGACCTCAAGGGTGCCGTTATGGCTTCCGATGCCTTCTTCCCCTTCCCCGACTGCGTTGAAATAGCCCACGAGGCTGGCATCGAGGCAGTTATCCATCCCGGTGGCTCTATCAAAGACAATCTCTCCATCGAGTATTGCGATGCCCACGATATGGCCATGGTTACTACTGGTTTCAGACATTTCAAACACTGATTTGCTATGGGTCTTTTCTCTTTTACGCAAAAAATTGCGATGGACTTGGGTACGGCCAATACCGTTATCCTTATCAACGATAAAGTAGTGCTGGACGAACCTTCGGTAGTGGCTCTCGAAACCAAGACCGGACGTCCGCTGGCAGTAGGTCATCAGGCCAAGCTGATGTACGAGAAAGTGAATGCCAACATCAAGACGGTGCGCCCCTTGCGCGACGGTGTCATTGCCGACTTCGACGCTGCCGAGCACATGATACGCGGCTTCATCAAGAAGGTTTGCCCGCACAGCGGCGGCCTGTTTACCACCATGCGTATGGTGGTGTGCATCCCTTCCGGCTCTACCGAGGTGGAAGTCCGTGCCGTGCGCGACTCTGCCGAACACGTGGGTGCCCGCGACATCTATCTTATTTATGAACCCATGGCGGCCGCTATCGGTATCGGTATCGATGTGGAGGCCCCCGAAGGCAACATGATTGTGGATATCGGCGGTGGTACTACCGAAATTGCCGTCATTTCGCTGGGCGGTATCGTCACCAATCAGTCTATCCGCGTTGCTGGCGATGTCTTTACTTCTGATATTCAGGAATATATGCGTCGTCAGCATAATATCCGCATCGGCGAAAGAACGGCCGAACGTATCAAGATTAACGTGGCTTCGGCCCTCACCGAACTGGAGAATCCGCCAGAGGACTTCCTCGTTCATGGTCCCAACCAGATGACGGCCCTGCCGATGGAGGTTCCCGTTTCGTATGTGGAAATTTCGCATTGTTTGGAAAAATCCATCTCGAAAGTGGAAACCGCCGTGCAGAACGCTTTGGAGAATACGCCTCCCGAGTTGTATGCCGATATCGTCAAGAACGGTATCTACCTGACGGGTGGCGGTGCCTTGCTGCGCGGTCTGGCCGAACGTTTGAGCCGTAAAATCAAGATTCCTTTCATCGTTCCCGAAGATCCTTTGCACGCAGTGGCCCGTGGTACAGCCGTGGCTTTGAGCCGCGTAGACCAGTTCAAGTTCCTGTTGCGCTAATCTTTTCCGGTCTACAAGCAGATGCGCACGTTATTGCAGTTTCTCTATCGTTATGGTCACGTCCTGCTGTTTTTGCTGATGGAGGCCATAGGTCTGGTGTTTCTTATCCAGGGCAACGATTACCAGCATAGCGTGGCATTCACTTCGGCCGGCAAGATAAACGGGCGCTTGTACGCTTGGCGCGAGAATGTTGTTTCCTACGGTCGCTTGCGCGAGAAAAACCGCATCCTTTGGGAGGAAAACAGTGCCTTACAATCGCGAGTGGCACAGCTGGAATCGTGCTTGAACGACTATCATATCCAGGAGCAGGCCCTCAAACCTGCCCTGGATTTTGAATTTATCCATGCCCGTGTCATCAAAAACTCCGTGTCGATGCTCTCGAACAGCTTTACGCTCGATGTGGGTAGCGAAGACGGCGTAGAAAAGGGTATGGGCGTGGTTGACCCGCAAGGGGTGGTGGGCATCGTTATGGCTTGTTCGCAACACTATAGCGTAGCGATGTCCGTGCTGAGCGTGAATTCGCGCATCAGCTGTTACGTCCAGCATACCAATATCGTGGGGACGCTGACATGGCAGGGTGGAGACACCCACAAGGCTTTGTTGAAGGAAATGCCCGGTTACCGTATGTGGCAATTGGGCGACACGGTGCTGACCAGCGGCTTCTCGTCGGCCTTCCCGCGTGACATACCCATCGGTATCATTACCGGTACGGAAAAAGTGGAGGGCGACAGTTTCTATAGTGCTTCCGTGGCACTCTTCCCCTGTTTCGAAACGCTGGACAATGTGCGTCTGTTGCGCCGCATCCATCACGATGAGCAACAGGCTTTGGAGAAGGAGGCCTTGCTATGATGCGTTCTGATGCCTACAAGTATTTGCTGTTGCTGGCATTTCTGCTCTTGTTGCAGATTTTCGTCTTTCCGCTGGTACAGTTTTGGTCGATAAGCCCCTTTATCTACATTTTTGCCATTTTGATATTGCCGGCACAGTGGTCGGTATATTCCACCTTACTGCTGGCTTTCGGCAGTGGGCTGCTGCTCGATTTCGCCCTCGACTGTCCGGGCCTGCACACCATGTCGGCCACACTGATGGCCTATATGCGTGGCCCGGTGCTACGCTGGGCGGCCAGCAAGGAAGCCCTTACCCGCGTGAGCGAGAAAAGCCTCGGTTTTCTGGCCTATTGGAAATATATGATTCTGCTGGTGTTCATCCACCACACTTGCTATTTTCTGCTGGAAAGCTTCAGCTTCTTGAATCTGCCCGTACTGTTTTTGAAGATAGTGGGCAGTACCTTGGCTTCGCTGCTGCTGATGTTGTTGCTGGAACGTTTCCGTCGGGCTTCTTAAGTTTTTGCCGCCATGCACCGGATGTATCAAGAATATAGCCGACGTTCGCTGGTCATCATCGCTATGGTTGTGCTGATGGCTGTGGTGTATATCGGCCGTTTGGCTTACTTGCAGCTGCTCTCGGACGAATACGAACGTTCGGCCTTGCGCAACGCCCAGGGCAAGCGGATAATCAAGCCGGAACGCGGCATCATCTACGACCGTCACGGCAAGGTGATGGTTTACAACAGCGTCTGCTACGATTTGATGGTGACCACGCGCGAGATGAAGAACCTCGATACGCTGGCTTTTTGTGAGCATCTTGGCATCGACCGGGAATATTTCGAGACGCGCATGAAGAACCTGCGCAACCGCCGCTTGAATCCGGGCTATTCCTCTTACACGCCGCAGGTGTTTATCTCGCAGCTTAGGGCCGAACAGTGTGCGCCCATTCAAGAACATCTGTTCAACTTTCCGGGATTCAGCCTGCAAGCCCGTTCCATGCGTTCCTATTCGCAACCCATAGCTGCCCACGCGCTGGGTTATGTGGGCGAAGTTAACCGTAAGGACATCGAAGACGACCCCTATTATGAATCGGGCGATTACAGCGGTCGCTCGGGCATCGAGAAGATGTACGAGAAGACCTTGCGTGGCGAGAAAGGCTACCAACTCTACCTGCGCGACGTGCACGGGCGCGTCAAGGGAAGCTACGCCGGCGGCCACCGCGACCTTCGCCCCGTGTCGGGCAAGGACCTGACGCTTTCGCTTGATGCCGGTCTGCAAGCATACGCCGAACAGCTGATGCAGAACAAGCGCGGTGCCATCGTGGCCATTGAGCCATCGAGCGGTGAAGTGCTCTGTTATGTTTCGGCTCCCACCTACGACCCTTCGCTGCTGGTGGGTTTCCAGTCGTCCGAGAACTATAAGACACTGCAGCAGTCTCCCCATAAGATTTTCCTCAACCGGCCCATACAGTCGTTTTATCCGCCCGGCTCCACTTTCAAACCCTTGCAGGGCCTGGTGTTGCTGCAGGAAGGTATCGTTACGCCGCAGACGCGCTTTGCCTGCCACAACGGTTACGCTTTTGCCGGTATGAAGATGGGTTGCCATTCGCATTTCTCGCCTTTGGAGATGAAGCCCGCCATCGCCACTTCCTGCAATGCTTATTTTGCCGCCGCTTACCGTGCCCTGGTGGATGCGCCCCAATACGAGTCCCGCCAAGAGGCCATGGAAGTGTGGCACCGGCATGTGAGTAGCTTCGGCTACGGTGCGCGCCTGGGTATAGACTTGCCTTACGAACAGCCCGGCCTGATTCCCGATGCCGCCTTCTACGACAAACGCTATGGCAAGCGTGGTTGGAAGGGTGCAACCATCATTTCCAATGCCATCGGGCAGGGCGAAATTCTGGCCACTCCCATGCAGATTGCCAACCTCTGCGCCACCATTGCCAACCGTGGCTGGTATTGCACGCCCCATATGGTGAAGGCGATTGAAGACGCAGCCATCGATGAAAAATATACCACCCGCCATGTGACGACGGTAGACAGTACCTGGTTCGACCTGATTGTGCAAGGTATGCGCGCATCGGTGACGGAGCCTTACGGTACATCGCGCGGCGTGGCCATACCCGGCATAGCTGTTTGCGGCAAGACCGGCACGGCCGAGAACGTGGGTGTGGACCACTCCATATTCATGTGCTTTGCGCCCATGGAGCAACCCAAGATTGCGCTGCTGGTCTTTATCGAGAACGGCGGTTTCGGTGCCACTTGGGCAGTGCCGATGGCCTCGCTCTTGCTGGAACATTATCTCAAGGGCGAGATTGCACCCCAGCGACGCTGGATGGAAACAAGATTGTTGAACGCTAATTTGATGGAAGTTGAGCCCGAACGCAAATAACAAAACTTTCTGGGCGTCGCTCGACTACCAGATGATAGTGATGTATCTGGCCTTGGTTTTCCTGGGCTGGATGACCATCTATAGTGCCAGTTACAATTACGAGGAGAGTCTGGATATTTTCAGCCAGAATATCGCCTCGGGCAAACAGTTTGTATGGATAGTCATCTCTCTGTTGGCTGCCGTGCTGATGCTGCTGATTGACTCACGTTGGATAGGCGGCGCGGCCAACTACATTTATCTTCTGGTAATGGCTCTGCTGGCGGTGACCATCGTGCTTGCTCCGGAAATCAAAGGTTCGCGCTCATGGCTGGTGCTGGGACCCTTCTCGTTCCAACCGGCGGAGTTCGCCAAGATGGCCACCTCTCTTGCCTTGGCCAAGTGCATCTCGCAACAAGACTTCGACCTGAAACGTTCCCGCCGCAAATATCTCGTTATCGGTATCATCATGCTGCCTATCCTCTTGGTGCTGCTGCAGAAGGAAACCGGTTCGGCTTTGGTCTATCTTTCTCTGTTTCTGGTGCTTTTCCGTGTGGGAATGACACCTTGGGTGCTGGGAGCCGCCATCGCCGCCATCGTCTTGTTTATCGTGTCGATACGTTATAATGCAGCCATGCTGTGGCAACACACCTGTATGGGTACCTTCATTTCGTTACTCTGCATTGAGGTGCTGCTCTTCTGCTGGTTCAGTCTGGCCAATCCGCGTGAAAGGAGAATGCGGCTCACCATCTTGCTGATTGATGCCTTGCCGCTCTTGCTGGCCTGCATTTGCAATGCTTTCGTCTATCGCTTCAATCTGGATTACGTCCTAATAGGCAGCCTCTTGGTTACGGTGGTCTACATAGCCGTGTCGGCACTCAAGAAAAACTTGAAGAACGTCCATTTGATGGCCTTTTCCATCGTGTTGGCCATCGGTTTCCTCTTTGCCACCGACTTTATCTTCGAAAAGGTGATGCAACCCCATCAGAAGGTGCGTATCGAGGTGCTGTTGGGCATGACCGACGACCCCGACAATGCCGGCTACAACGTGAATCAGGCCAAGATTTCGATAGGATCCGGAGGCTTGCTGGGCCGAGGTTACTTGAGCGGAACGCAGACCAAACTGAAATATGTACCCGAGCAGGATACCGACTTCATCTTCTGCACGGTGGGCGAGGAGTTCGGCTTTGTGGGTTCGGCCTTGCTGGTGCTCTTCTATCTTTATTTCATCGTCCGGCTGGTGTTGCTGGCCGAACGTCAACGGCATCTCTTTGCCATGGTGTACGGCTATTGCGTGGCAAGCATCTTCTTTTTTCATGTGCTAATCAATTTGGGTATGGTGATGGGTATCATGCCTGTTATCGGTATACCTTTGCCTTTCTTCAGTTATGGCGGTTCATCGCTGTTGGCCTTTACCATACTGCTGTTCGCCTTTTTGCGTATGGATGCCGACCGCATGACTATCAGTGTGTAAATGACTTTAAACGAGAAGAATATGTCAAACTATCATTGGAATTATTGTTCATTGGGCGGAGTTGCCCGCGTTGCCATCAACAGTGGCGAAGACATCAGACATCTGTCTGAACTGGATGAAAAATTGTGGACGGTATTGAGCATGCCCATCACGGCACTGGAGTTCGATGCCAAGACCTTGGCTTTGGTCGACAAAGACCACGACGGACGTATCCGCATACACGAAATGGTGGCTGTCGGCGAATATCTCTGCGCCGTTGTGAAGGATGCCGACAGTTTGCTCAAGCGTGAGGATGCTATCGCTGTTGATGCTTTGAGCGATACCCCCGATGCCCAGACGCTGCGCGATGCCGCTGCTTTGCTTGGAAAAGATACCCTGAGCCTGGCTCAGGTGGCCGATCTGGCTGCGAACCTGGCTGTGAGCGTGGCTGCCCAAGAGGCTCCCGCCAAGCCCGAAGCTCCCTATGGTGAGCATACCCAAGCCGTGATGGATGCCGTTGCCTCACTCAAAAACAAGGTGGCCGATTTCTTCATGCGCTGTCAGTTGATTGCCTTCAACCAAGAATGTGCCGCTTCGGTAGACACTTCGTTGACCAAAATCGCCGCCATTTCGGGCGAAGATATGTCGGCTTGCGCCGCCCAGATTGCCACTTGCCCCTTGGCCCAGCCCAACAAAGAAGGGCTGCTTCCTCTTAAGGGCGCTATCAATCCCGCTTTGGCCGCTACTTTCGGCGTGGTGGAAAAATTCGCCCTTACGCCGGATTATCCCGAGGCTGAGGCTGTGTCGCAAGAACAATGGAACGCTGTTGAGGCCAAACTCGCAGCCTATACCGCCGCACTCGACACTCAGGCCAAGTCCCAGACCGCCATTCAAGACGAGGCTTTGGCAAAACGCAAGGCTGCCATCGATATTTGGGACAATTTCCTGCATCTGTACCGCGACTATTACCGCTTGCTTTGCAACTTTGTGGTGATGTCCGATTTCTATAGCAAAGAGGCCGACAAACAAGCCGTCTTCCAAGCCGGCAAGCTCTTTATCGACCAGCGCTGCTGCGAGCTCTGTCTCGAAGTGAGCGATATGGGCAAACATGGCGATATGGCCGGTCTGAGCGGTATGTTCCTTATTTATTGCACTTGTGTGAGCCGCACCAAGAACCAGACCCGCAACATCGTGGCCGTGCTTACCGACGGCGACGTGGACGGTGTCCGTGTGGGCAAGAACGCTGTGTTCTACGACCGCTCGGGTGGCGATTGGGATGCCGTCATCACCAAGGTGATAGACAATCCCATCAGCATAAAGCAGGCTTTTTGGTCGCCCTACAAGAAGTTGGGCCGCTGGATCAGCGACAAGGTGAACAAGGCTGCCGGTGACAAGGAATCCAACATCACCAAGAATCTGACGGCCAGCACCGACAAGTTTATGGCCGATGCCGCCAAGCCCGCCGACAAGGCCACGGCCGATGCCGCCAAGCAAGCCCAGCCATTCGACATTGCCAAGTTCTGCGGTATCTTTGCTGCCATCGGCATGGCCATCGGTTATATCGGCGGCTTCCTGACGCAGTTCGCCCAAGGTCTTTTGTCGCTGGGTTGGCTGATGCCGCTGGGCATTATCGCCATCTTCCTGCTGATTTCCGGCCCCTCGATGTTCATCGCCTGGAGCAAGCTCAAGAAGCGCGACCTGGGTCCTGTGCTCAACGCCAACGGTTGGGCCATCAACGCCAAGATTCTGGTGAACACCCGCTTCGGCTCTACGCTCACCTCACTGGCCAAGTATCCCAATATCATCGCCTTGGCTGCCAGTGATCCTTATGCCAAAAAGAAGAAAAAATGCAAGGCCGGTTATTGGATTCTGGCTATTGTCATCCTCTTGCTCGCTGCCGCTGCCGTACTGCAATTCGGCGGTTTTTACCAGATAATCGTTATTGAATAAGAATGAAGAATTTGCTTAAGATTACGGCCCTGAGCCTGATGGCGGCCTGCTGCCTGGCTTTTACGCCGCAAGAACAGAAAAAAATCACCATTTTCACCATCGGCGACTCCACCTGCGCCAACAAAAGTCTGAAAAAGAATGCGCAAGAAAGGGGTTGGGGCCAAATGCTGGGCGCTTACCTGGACAGCCGCTATGTGGTGGTCGACAATCATGCCCTGAACGGCCGCAGCAGCAAGAGCTTTCGCGACGAAGGCCATTGGCAGAAGGTGTACGACAAAATCCAGCCGGGCGACTACGTGTTTATCCAGTTCGGCCATAACGACCAGAAACCCAAGGAAGACCGTCACACCGACCCTGGCACGACCTACAACGAGAGCCTGCGCCAATATGTGAACGCAACCCGCGAGAAGGGTGGCATACCCGTGCTGCTTACTTCGATGGTGCGCCGCAAGTTCGACGAAAACGGCCAGTTGCAGGAAACCCACGGCGACTATCTGCAAGCCGTCCGCGATGTGGCCAAGGAAATGGATGTCATCCTTATCGACCACAATGTCTCCAGCCGTGAACTGGTGAAGTCGCTTGGCCCTGAAGACTCCAAACGTCTGTATCTGTGGATTGAAAAGGATACCAATCTAGCTATGCCCGATGGCCGTGAGGACGATACGCATCTGTGTGTATACGGTGCCAAACGTATGGCCTGGCTGATTCTGGACGAAATGTCGCAGAAAATTCCGCAGTTGGCTCCCTTTGTGCGTCACTACGACTATGTGGTAGCCAAGGACGGTTCGGGCGATTTCTTCTCGGTGCAGGATGCCATCGATGCCGTGCCCGATTTCCGCAAGGCCGCCCGCACGCGCATCTATATCCGCAACGGCGTGTACAAGGAAAAACTGATACTGCCTGCCAGCAAACTGAATGTCACCTTTATAGGCGAAGACGTGGAGAAAACCGTCCTAACCTACGATGATTATGCTTCCAAAAAGAATGTCTTTGGCGAAGATAAGGGTACCTCGGGTTCCTCGAGCTTCTATGTCTATGGCCCCGATTTCCATGCCGAGAACATCACGTTCGAAAATTCGGCAGGTCCGGTGGGACAGGCAGTGGCCATCTTTGTGGCGGGCGATAAGGCCGCTTTCCGCAACTGCCGTTTTCTGGGCAACCAGGACACCATGTACAACTGGGGACGCCAGAGCCGTCAGTACTACGAAAACTGCTACATCGAAGGCACGGTCGATTTTATCTTCGGTTCGTCGGTGGCTTACTTCAAGAATTGCGAAATCCATGCCAAGCGCGGTGGCTATCTGACGGCTGCCTCTACGCCCGAAGGTAACGATTACGGTTACGTGTTCGACCATTGCCGCGTTACGGTAGACGATGAGGCTGCCAAGGTATTCTTGGGCCGTCCTTGGCGTCAGTATGCACAGACGGTCTTCCTTTACTGCGAGCTGCCTGCAGGCATTGCACCCGAAGGTTGGAACGATTGGGGCAAGAAGAACCTCAACAAGACCACTTGCTATGCCGAATATGGTTGCACGGGTCCTGGCGCCGACACTTCCAAGCGTGTCAAATGGGCGCAGAAACTGAATGCCAAGAAAGCTGCCCGCTACAGCGTCGATAAGGTGCTGGCTGGCGAAGACGGCTGGACGGTGCCTACGGAATGGTAAGTTCCAAGCCCAGGCGTTGCAGATGTGGTAGCTGCTCGTCCTGCATCAGATGATAAACCACCACACGGAACGGGAACCTGTCGGCCGAAAGCACAAAAGGTGCGAGGCACGACGGGTTCTCTTTTTGCCGGTCGTGGGGACGCAGGTCGAGGGTATCGATGTGAACGCCGTTGTCGCATTGGGTCATAACGGCCACCATCAGGTTGCGGTAGGGGTAAGCGGCCGTCTGGCTTTGGTCGATACACAGGTTGTAGCTGATAGGCAGCCCCTCTTCGTAGCGGGCCAGTAGCTGAGGCTCCACTTGAATGTCGAAGCTAAGGCTGTCTTGTTGCTGCCAGCTTTCGTGGGCAATATAGCGGTACTGGTGATAAAGGCAGCGCCGGTCTTGGCAGGCATAGCAGCAACAGCACAGCAATAGGAGTAGGGTCAGCCGTTTCATGCCTGCTGGTTTTCGTTGCCAGAGCGATTTCCATTGCCCGAGCGGTTCTCTTTGCCGGGCTTGCCGTTATCGCCCTTGGGCTTGTGGTGACGGTTGCGGTTGCGATTTTCGGAACGCTCACGATTTTCAGAACGCTCGCGGTTGTCGGAACGCTCACGATTGTCGGGACGCTCTTTGCGACGGTCCTTGTTGCGGCGGGGCTTGTCGAAGCGGGTCAGGTCGTTGCCAAGGATGTCGCCGAAATCGCTCTGTTCGCTGCGGATGCTGTTTTCCGACAGACTTTCCACCTTGACACCCCTGCGGTTAAGCTTGATGATTTGCCAGGCCCGGTCGGTGCTAATCACTTCCGTATTGACAAAGGCATCTTTGGCCGTAGAGTAGGTAATTTCCTTTTTCAGCAGGTCGCATTTTACCTGATAATAAGTGGCGTCCTTGGTTTCCAGCGTGATATCTTTGGCGGGAAAGGCCTTGGCTGCTTCCACATAGGTGTCGATTTCGTAGTTCATGCAGCATTTCAGCTTGGCGCACTGGCCGGCCAATTTCTGCGGATTCAGGCTCATGTCCTGACAGCGGGCGGCATTGGTGGATACCGATACGAAGTTGCTCATCCACGACGAACAGCACATTTCGCGTCCGCAGGGACCGATGCCGCCGATGCGTCCGGCTTCCTGGCGTGCGCCTATCTGCTTCATCTCGATGCGGATATGGAAAGCGTCGGCCAATACCTTGATGAGTTCACGGAAGTCTACGCGCCCGTCGGCAATGTAGTAGAAGATGGCCTTGTTGCCGTCGCCCTGATACTCGACATCGCCTATTTTCATGTCCAGATGCAGGTTCTCGGCAATTTTGCGCGAACGCAGCATAGTGTCGTGTTCCTTGGCCTTGGATTCTTCGTATTTCTCCATATCGGCCGGACGGGCCTTGCGGTAGATGCGTTTGGGCTCCTGGTCGAAGCGGTAGCGCGTCTTCTTCATTTGCTTGAGTACCAGCTGACCGGTGAGGCTCACCTGGCCGATGTCGTGGCCCGGGGCCGACTCTACAGCCACCCAATCGCCTTTGCGCAGGTCTATCTTGTTGCTGTTCAGGTAATAGCCTTTGCGGGTATTCTTGAACTGAACCTCTACAAAATCGGTGGCCGACTGCGCCTCGGGCAAGTCGCAAAGCCAGTCGAAGGTATTGAGTTTCTTTAGGGTGACACCGCTGCTTCCCTTGATGTTCATCAGAAAGCCGGTATTTTGCAGTTTGTATTCCATAATGTCATTTCTTGAATAAAAGTATCGCCTTGAGCGCCAAGTCGAAAAAGACCATACGCGCATTGACGTTCTGTTCTATATGTCGTTCGGCCTCTTCGAATTCGGCCATGAATGCTTCTACGTTTCTTTCGTTGATAAAGGGGAAGAACTTCGACGAGAAGGCTTCCTGGTCGGGCTGCAGATAATTGAGCTGAGGCTCGTGCCAGTTCATGATGAAGTTTTCCCTGATAAGTTTCTGCGCATATTGGCAGAATTGCTTTTGCCGTTCGCGTCCGGTTTTGGCCATCTCTTCCGACCACAATTTAAGGTCGATGAGGCTGTTCTGTTTTTCCAGTTTTTTGGCCGGTGAGAAATTGGCGATGGTGTAGGCTCCGCGCATGCAGCGGATAAACTGGTCGAGCAGCGCTTTTTGCTCGGCATTGTCTTGAACCACTTGTCTGAGACGCGTCCACGAACCTTCGCCCAGACGGACGTAAGCCTGGGCCTGATGGGCATCCAATTGGGGATATTGCCTTTGCAGCGCTGTCTGCAAGGCTTCCGGCTCGATGCGGCCCACTTTGAGCAGTTGACAGCGTGAATAGATGGTGCCGATAAGTTTGTCTACCTGCTCGCAAACCAGCAGAAAGACGGTGTTTTGCGGCGGTTCTTCTATGATTTTAAGCAATTTGTTGGCGCACGCAGGATGCATTTTTTCGGGCAACCATATCACCATACACTTATAATCGCTCTGGTAGGCTTTGAGCATCAGTTTGCGCAGAATCTCGCCGCTTTCTTTCTCGTAAATCTGTCCTTGGGCATTGTTGGCCCCGATGCGGTCCATCCACTGGTTGTAACTGAAGTAGGGGTCGCTGTGCAGCTGTGCGCGCCATTGTTGGATGAAATTGTCGCAAACGTAGTCGCCGCTGGAGGGCTTGAAAATGGGGTAGGCGAAGTGCAGGTCGGGATGGGCCAACTGGTTGAATTGCTGGCAGGAGGGACAAGAGCCGCAAGCGTCTTGCGGGCCGCGATTGCTGCAGCAGAGGTAGCGCGCAAAGGCCAGTGCGAGCGGCAGCTTGCCGGTCCCTTCGGGCCCGGCAAGCAACAGCGCGTGCGGCACTTTGTGCTCATGCACATAGTGCCGCAGGTGTTCCTTGACCTGTTCTTGTCCTATGATATCCTTGAAATACATTGTACCAAACTGTCTTTAACCAACATGAAACTGTCGCGATAGCAAGCCTTCAGCGGCACCGAAGGCGGCGACTCCATCTTGAGCGGGTCGATGGCCTGGCCGTTCATATACACCCTGAAATCGAGGTGCGGTCCGGTAGACAGGCCCGTCGAACCAACATAGCCTATCACTTCGCCCTGCGAAACTTTCTGACCCACGGCCAGGCCTTTGGCAAAGCCCTTGAGGTGCATGTAGGTGGTGGTATAGGTGCCGTTATGCTTGATGGTGACATAATTGCCGCCGCCGTTTTTCTGATAGCCTTTCTTGACGACCACACCCGCGCCGATGCTCATCACCGGAGTACCCGAAGGTGCGGCGTAATCAACCCCATGGTGCGGACGACGTATGCGCAGTACCGGATGCATACGGCCGTTGCTGAACTTGGAACTGATGCGCGAATATTTGAGCGGTGCTTTCAGAAAGGCACGCCGCAAGTTCACGCCCTCGGCATCGAAATAGTCGCGGTAGCCGTCCTGTACGAAGGGAATGGCGTAATAGTCGCGGCCCCCGCTGTGAAAAAGGGCGGCGTGAATATCGCCCAAGCCCACCGAAACGCTGTCGTCAATGAAATACTCATCGTAAAGCACTTTATAGTAATCGCCGCTCTGGATGGCGAAGAAGTCGATTTGCCAAGCGTAGATGTCCGACAGAGCAAAGGTCAGATTGACATTGCTGTGGTTGTCTTGCAGGCTTTGCCAAAGCGACGATTTGATAACCCCCTGGCAACTTTGCTGGCGGCAGCAGACTTCCTTTTGGCTACGGTAGACGCTGATGCTGTCGTTGAAATTGAATACCACAAAGTCGGTGAGGCTTTCGCGATACAGGAAGTAACGCAGGCGGGGCAGGCTGTCGCGGGTGCAAAGGCCGATGTACTGGTGGCCGGCCACCATGTGTCGCACGTCAAACACCGGTTTGGAAATGCGGGCGGTCCGGTCGATGGTGAGGGCCGAT
Source organism: bacterium (assembly GCA_963617485.1). Classification (GTDB taxonomy): domain Bacteria; phylum Bacteroidota; class Bacteroidia; order Bacteroidales; family UBA1402; genus UBA1757. The sequence continues at coordinate 39,884 of CAVEPA010000007.1, forward strand.
ACCCCGTAGTGCCCCAAAAGTGTCGACAAGCTGCTGCCGTTGGGTACCCGGCCTTCGTGCATATCGAGCGTATCGATGCGGATGCCCATAAAATAGCGCGCCGGGTCTTCCGTCGGCTCGGTGGTGGTGTCGGAAGTGTTGGGGTTGAGGCCATGATCCGGACTCAGGCATTTGACCAAGAGGCCGACAAAAGCTACCAGCACTGCGGCGGCGAGCAGGTAACGCAGAGTTTTGGCAATTTGTTGGGGCTTGTGTATATGAAGAGGCATTTTATTCTGTATAGAGCTTCTAAAAAGAGTGCTAAGGTAAGCAAAAGTGCGCAATAATCTCCCTATCTTTGCGCTCAAATTTTAAAAGATGAGGAAAGTATTGCGTATCTCCTTGATGCTGATAGCATTGTGTCTGCTGATGATGGCTTGTGCAACGCCATGCAACTGCGGATAAAACCCGCTGATAAATTATTATTTCTTGTTTGATTATTTGTCGGAAAAGAGTACTTTTGCGCCGAATTACGGAATAAAGGAAAAAAGTATTTATTAACCAACGAACCTTGCTTTTTGAGGTTCATAATTTTCTAACACAATGATTAAAGTAGGTATTAATGGTTTCGGCCGTATCGGACGTTTCGTTTTCCGTGCCGCCCAAACAAGAAAAGACATTGAAATTGTAGGTATCAACGACCTGTGCCCCGTTGACTATTTGGCTTATATGCTCAAATACGACACCATGCACGGTGCTTTCGAAGGAACTATCGAAGCTGATGTTGAGAACAGCAAACTCATCGTTAACGGCAAATCTATCCGTGTTACCGCTTGCAAAGATCCTAACGAACTCGCTTGGAACGAAGTAGGTGCCGAATATGTAGTTGAATCTACCGGTTTGTTCCTCACCAAGGAAAAGGCTCAGGCTCACATCAACGCCGGTGCCAAGTATGTAGTTATGTCCGCTCCTTCCAAGGACGACACGCCTATGTTTGTTTGCGGTGTTAACTTCGACAAATATGTAAAGGGTACCCAGTTCGTATCCAACGCTTCTTGCACCACCAACTGCTTGGCTCCTATCGCCAAGGTGCTGAACGACAAGTGGGGCATCACCGAAGGTTTGATGACCACCGTTCACTCTACCACCGCTACCCAGAAGACCGTTGACGGTCCTTCACTCAAAGACTGGCGTGGTGGCCGTGCTGCTAGCGGCAATATCATCCCCTCATCTACCGGTGCTGCCAAGGCTGTAGGTAAGGTTATCCCCGAACTGAACGGCAAACTTACCGGTATGTCTATGCGTGTTCCTACCTTGGATGTATCTGTAGTTGACCTGACCGTTAATTTGGCTAAGCCTGCCAAGTATGATGAAATTTGCGCTGCCATGAAGGCTGCTTCTGAAGGCGAACTCAAGGGCGTTCTGGGTTACACCGAAGATGCCGTTGTTTCTTCAGACTTCCTGGGTGACACCCGCACTTCTATCTTCGACGCCAAGGCCGGTATCGCTCTTACCGACACCTTCGTAAAGGTTGTTTCATGGTACGACAACGAAATCGGTTACTCTAACAAGGTGCTCGAACTCATCGCCCACATGGCTAAGGTTAACGCATAAATTTTGCACAACCGAGCATAAAGAAGGCGTGCCGTGGTTTTGCTGCGGCACGCTTTTTTGTCTGAATTCCGGTGATATTTCAAGCTATGAACTTTCCCGACTATCCGCAAGACTGTAACCTTTTGGTGGTGTTAGGCCCGACAGCCTGTGGCAAGACGGCCTATGCCGTACAGTGGGCCGCACGCATCGGTGCCGAAATCATCTCGGCCGACTCGCGTCAGGTGTATCGTGGCATGGATATCGGCACAGGCAAGGATTTGTCGGAATACACGTTGCCCGATGGGCGGACGCTGCCGTATCATCTTATCGACATCTGTCCCGCCGGCAGTAAATACAATGTCTACGAGTTCCAGCGCGACTTTGTGCAGGCTTTCCACGACATCCGCGCACGCGGTCGTATGCCCATACTTTGTGGTGGCACCGGTTTGTACATCGAAGCGGTACTCAAGGCCTACCCGCTGGTTAACGTGCCGGTGAACGAGGCGCTGCGCGCGCGCTTGCAGGACAAGACCCTGAGCCAGCTCAGCGATATTTTGGAAGACTACAAACGCGCCGCCGGCCAGCACATGCACAACCAGACCGACGTGGACACCGTCAAGCGCGCGCTGCGCGCCATCGAAATAGAAGACTACTATGCCGCTCACGCCGACGAGATACGCAAAGGGGTAGAGGAATTCCCCCTTATCAAGCCTTATGTGGTGGGTCTTGAAGTTGACCGCGAACAACGCCGCGAGCGCATCTCACGCCGCCTGCGCGCCCGTCTGGCCGAAGGCATGATCGACGAGGTGCAGGCCTTGCTCGACAGCGGCATCAAGGCGGAGGACCTTATCTATTACGGGCTGGAATACAAGTATATCACCCTTTATCTGACAGGACAGCTGAGCTATGAGCAGATGCTGCACGATTTGGAAATCGCCATCCATCAGTTTGCCAAACGCCAAATGACCTGGTTTCGCGGTATGCAGCAGCGTCGCGGTATTGATATTCATTGGATTAATCCCGCTGTATGAAAGTGATACTCTTGCAGGTGGGCAAGACCACCGACCCTTACGCCATCAAGGCCATCGAGGAATATAGCGCCCGTCTGGGTCATTACGTCAATTTCCAGATAGAGAGCATTCCCGATTTGAAATCGACCAAAAACTTGAGCGAAGCGCAGATTAAAGCACGCGAGGCCGAACAGATATTGGCTTGGAACAAACCCGACAACCGCTTGGTGCTGCTCGATGAAAGGGGCTTGGAGCAGACTTCCTTGCAGTTCGCGCAGTGGATGCAGAAGAAAATGAATACCGGCCTGCGCCAGCTGGTATTTGTTATTGGCGGGCCTTACGGTTTCGACCAGACGGTGTACGCGGCGGTGAAGGAACGCATATCGCTCTCGAAAATGACTTTTTCCCACCAAATGGTGCGGGTTTTCTTCGTGGAACAACTCTACCGCGCCATGACCATCCTCAACGGCGAGCCTTATCATCACGAATAGGCTGGCCTCCTTAGCCGCTATCGGCTGCCGCTTTTGCATAAAGGCCGGATATTCATCCAATATGCAAAAAAACTCAAATATTATTTGCTCGGCACATATTTAAACTATAATTTTGCGCCCGAAATAAAAAACAAGGATGAATACCCTAGTCATTTTGGTGAATGTCGTGATTCTTTTGGTCGTGGTGGCGAGAAGATAAGGAAAGGCTTTTGCTTAAAATGACATATTCAAAATAAACTGACAAGCCTTTCCATTGCAGGAGAGGCTTTTTTTATTCAGGACAAGATGAAAATCCAACTTCGCAGCGATGACTGCACCCAAGGAAGAAGAATGGCAGGCGCTCGTGCTCTTTGGGCTGCCAACGGCATGAAAAAAGAACAGATAGGCAAACCCATTATTGCCATCGTCAACAGCTTTACGCAATTTGTACCCGGACATGTGCATCTGCATGAAATAGGTCAGGAAATAAAGGCCGAAATTGAACGTCTGGGTTGCTTTGCGGCCGAATTCGATACCATCGCCATAGACGACGGCATTGCCATGGGTCACGACGGCATGCTCTACTCTTTGCCCAGCCGCGACATCATTGCCGATAGCGTGGAATATATGGTGAACGCCCACAAGGCCGATGCCATGGTCTGCATCAGCAACTGCGACAAAATCACCCCAGGCATGCTTATGGCCGCCATGCGACTGAACATCCCCACCGTTTTTGTTTCGGGCGGTCCTATGGAATCCGGCCATTTGGACGGCAATCAAATAGACCTTATCGATGCTATGGTGAAGTCTGCCGATGCCTCCGTCAGCGACGAAGATGTGGCCAGAATCGAAGCCAACGCCTGCCCGGGCTGCGGCTGCTGTAGCGGCATGTTTACGGCCAACTCCATGAACTGCCTCAACGAGGCGCTGGGTATGGCGTTGCCCGGCAACGGCACCATTATGGCTACGCACACGCTGCGCCGGGAACTTTTCTTGAAGGCAGCCCGCCAGATTGTGAAGAATGCCTTTGCCTACTACCGCGACGGCGATACATCGGTACTGCCGCGTTCCATCGCTACTCGTGGCGCTTTTCTGAATGCCATGACGCTGGACATTGCCATGGGCGGTTCTACCAATACAGTGCTGCATTTGCTGGCCATCGCCCAGGAAGCCGAAGTGCAGTTCAGCATGGACGATATCGATGTTCTGTCGCGCAAAGTGCCCTGCCTGTGCAAGGTGGCTCCCAATACGGCCCTTTATCACGTTCAGGACGTAAATCGCGCCGGTGGCATTCTTGCCATACTCTACGAACTTTCTAAGGCCGGTCTGCTCGACACCGGCGTTGGCCGCGTGGACGGTATGAGCCTGCAGGCCGCCATCGATGCCTACGCTTTGACATCGCCCACTTGCTGCCCCGAGGCTAAAAAGATATACAGTGCCGCTCCTGCCGGCCGTTTCAGCAATGTGCTGGCTTCGCAGGAAACTTATTACGACAGCTTGGATACCGATAGGGCAACGGGCTGTATCCGCGATATGGCGCATGCCTATACCAAAGACGGTGGTCTGGCGGTGCTCAAAGGCAATATCGCTCTCGACGGCTGTGTAGTGAAGACGGCCGGTGTGGACAGCTCCATCTGGCGTTTCCAAGGTCCGGCCAAGGTTTTCCATTCTCAGGAAGACGCTTGCGAAGGCATCCTCTCGGACAAGGTTCAGGCCGGCGACGTGGTGCTGATTGTTTACGAAGGCCCCAAAGGAGGCCCGGGTATGCAGGAAATGCTGTATCCGACTTCCTACATCAAATCGCGTCACTTGGGCAAGCAATGTGCGCTGGTTACCGATGGACGTTTTTCGGGCGGCACTTCGGGCCTGTCGATTGGACATGTGTCGCCGGAGGCGGCAGCCGGAGGCGACATTGCTCTGGTACGCGACGGTGACATTATCGAGATTGACATTCCCGCCCGCCTTATCCAAGTGCAGCTGAGTGCCTCGGAGCTCGACCGTCGTCGTGCCGAAGAGCAGGCCAAGGGCAAAATGGCCTATCAGCCCCAGCGTAACCGTAGCGTATCCAAGGCCCTGCGTGCCTATGCCCAAGCCGTAAGTTCGGCCGATAAGGGAGCCGTTCGCATCATCTAATCCAAAACCGCATGAAAATTAATGGAGCAGAAGCGCTGATGCGCTGTTTTAAAGAAGAAAATGTCGATACGATATTCGGCTATCCCGGAGGCTTTATCATTCCCGCCTTCGATGCCCTATATTCCTATCAGGATACTTTCCGTTACATACTGACCCGTCACGAACAGGGTGCCGTACATGCAGCCCAGGGCTATGCCCGCGTTACCGGCAAGCCCGGTGTGGTGATGGTTACTTCGGGTCCTGCGGCCACCAATGTGGTGACGGGTGCCGCCGATGCCATGATGGACAGTACGCCCATGGTCATTGTTACCGGCCAGTCTACCGTGGCCCAGCTGGGTACCGACAGCTTTCAGGAAACCGATGTGATAGGCATTACCCAACCGGTTACCAAGTGGAGTTACCAGATTCGCCGTGCCCAGGATATTCCTTGGGCCGTGGCCCGAGCCTTCTACATTGCCCGTGTGGGCCGTCCCGGTCCGGTGGTACTGGACTTTTCCAAGGATGCGCAGGTGGAAATGCTCGATTTCCAGTACGAAGCCTGCGATTTCATCCGCAGCTATCAGCCTTATCCCCAACCCAAGGCGGATGCCTTGCAAAAGGCGGCCGAACTCATCAACCAAGCCCAGCGACCTTTGGCCCTTGTAGGTCAGGGCGTACTGATAGGCAAGGCTGTGCCAGAGCTGTATGCTTTCCTCGAAAAGGCCGATATTCCCGCAGCTTCCACCTTGATGGGGCTCTCCATTATGGACGATGACTATCCGCTGAATATGGGTATGGTGGGCATGCACGGCAATGTGGCCCCCAACCGGCAGACCAACAACTGCGATATGCTCATTGCCATCGGCATGCGCTTCTCCGACCGCGTTACCGGCGAATTGGAGGCCTATGCGCCCCAAGCCAAGGTGATTCATCTAGATATCGATCCATCCGAAATAGACAAGAACGTCAAGACCGATGTGGCGGTGGTAGCCGATGTCAAAGAGTCGCTGCCCGCCCTGACGGCGCTGATAAAGCCCGCCAGCCACAAGGACTGGATTGCATCTTTCGAACCCTACCGCCAGCAGGAGTATACGCAGGTGATTGAAAAAGACCTGCATCCCAAGCAAGCGGCACTTACCATGGCCGAGGTGGTGAAATGTGTTTCCGACAAGGCCGGTGCCGAATCGACCTTGGTGGCCGACGTTGGTCAAAACCAGATGTTTTCGGCACGCTATTTCAGTGCCTCGCCGCATAGGCTGTTCATCGCTTCGGGCGGACTGGGAACCATGGGCTTCGGTCTTCCAGCTGCTATAGGAGCCGCTCTAGGCCGTCCTCAGGCAGAAACCTATATGATTTGTGGCGATGGCGGCATACAGATGACCATACAGGAATTGGGTACCATCATGCAGTATCAAACCCCCGTCAAGATTGTTATCCTCAATAACGGCTATCTTGGTATGGTGCGCCAATGGCAGGAACTCTTCTGGCAGGAAAGATATTCTTCCACGCCCATGCTGAATCCCGATTTCGTTGCCATCGCCAAGGCCTACGGCATCGAAGGTGCTATGGTAGACAAACGCGAAAATCTGGAAGCTGCCGTAGAAACCATGCGCAAGCACCCGGGAGCCTATCTGCTCGATGTCAGGGTAGAATCGCTGGGTCTGGTGTATCCGATGATTCCCTCGGGCAGCCCCATTACCAATATCATCATGTCCAAGAACCAACAATAATATGACGAGCGAGAAAAAACTGTATACCGTAACGGTATATTCCGAAAACCAAGTCGGATTGCTGAACCAGGTAACCATCGTCTTTACCCGTCGTCAGGTGAATATCGAAAGCCTTACCGTGTCGCGTTCGGCCATTCCCGGCATACACAAGTTCACCATCACGGCTGAAACCGACGAGGACACCATTTCCAAAGTGGTGCGCCAGATTGAGCGCCGCATCGATGTGCTCAAGGCCTTCTACTATACCGACGACGAGATCATCTTCCAGGAAGTGGCCCTCTATAAAGTGCCGACGGCCAACCTCTTGGACAACAACGATATAGAAAATATGGTGCGCCATTACAATGCCCGCATCCTGCAAGTTACCCGCGACTATTCCGTTATCGAACAGACGGGCCATACCGAAGAAATCGGTGCCCTCTACAACGAACTGAAGTCCTGCGATATCTTGCAGTTTGTGCGCTCGGGCCGCATCGCCATCACCAAATCCACTCAGGAAAGGGTTAGCGCCTTTTTGAGCGAAGTGGAGTCGCTGCGAAAATCGAAACAGAACAAATAAATTCCATTCTTAAATTGAAAATAACATGGCAACAATGAACTTTGGCGGTGTAGAAGAAACCGTCATCACACGTGAAGAATTTCCTTTGGAAAAAGCATTGGATGTATTGAAGGACGAAACCATCGCCGTTATCGGATATGGCGTACAAGGCCCCGGTCAGTCGCTTAACCTGCGCGACAATGGTTTTAACGTCATCGTTGGCCAGCGCGAAGGCAAAACCTACCAAAAAGCCGTTGCCGACGGTTGGGTTCCCGGCGAGACGCTGTTCTCTATCGAAGAGGCTTGCCAGAAGGCCAGCATCGTCATGTGCCTGCTGTCGGACGCAGCCGTGATGAGCGTTTGGCCCAAGATGAAGCCTTATCTCACCCCCGGCAAGGCGCTGTATTTCTCGCACGGTTTCGCTATCACCTGGAACGACCGCACAGGCGTGGTACCTCCCGCCGACATCGACGTTATTATGGTGGCTCCCAAGGGTTCTGGCACTTCGCTCCGCACTATGTTCCTCGAAGGCCGTGGCCTGAACTCATCGTATGCCATCTATCAAGACGCAACGGGCAAGGCTCTGGAAAAAACGCTGGCGCTGGGTATCGGTATCGGTTCGGGCTATATGTTCGAAACCACTTTCCAGCGTGAGGCTACTTCCGACCTGACGGGCGAACGCGGCTCTCTGATGGGTGCTATCCAAGGTCTGCTGCTGGCTCAGTACGAAGTGCTGCGCGAAAACGGTCACTCTCCTTCGGAAGCTTTCAACGAAACGGTAGAAGAACTCACCCAGTCGCTGATGCCGCTGTTTGCCAAGAACGGTATGGACTGGATGTATGCCAATTGCTCTACCACTGCCCAGCGCGGCGCTCTCGACTGGATGGGTCCCTTCCACGATGCCATCAAGCCTGTGGTAGAAAAGCTGTATGCCAGCGTTAAGTGCGGCCATGAAGCCCAGATTTCCATCGACAGCAACTCCAAGCCCGATTATCGTCAAGGTTTGGATGCCGAGCTGAAGGCTTTGCGCGAAAGCGAAATGTGGCAGACAGGCGCTGTGGTGCGCAAGCTCCGTCCCGAAAACAACTGATGTTCGCGTGCCTGAACGACTGCGGCCCCGCTTCGTCCCGAAGCGGGGCCGCTTTTTTTCTTGCATTTTCCGATTTGTGCGTATCTTTACGGACTATTTAAAACCTACGATGAAAAGAATAATCAGCTTGCTCTGTGGCCTTGCCCTTTGTGTATCGGCCCTGGGTGCCAAAGACGTGGACGACCCCAACCATCTGCAACTGCATGCCAAAGTGAACGAGGCCTTTTACAAGGCTTTTGTCTATCCCGAAATAAAAGACCCCAACAGCACGGAGTCCAAAATCAACAAGGCCCTCGACAAGGTGTTGAATTATCCTTCCAACGACAGTTTGCGCTACGAAGGCCGGATAGTGTTGCGTTTCAGTGTGTATCAGCTGGGCCGCATCTCGCACGTGAGTGTGGTCAAAGGCCTTTGTCCCGAAATAGACAAGGCAGCTGTCAAGGCCTTGAACAGCCAGCGCAGCAAAATGCGCTTCTCGAGCCAATACCGCAATAAGGTGTATATCCAGGCGTTCTATATTTCCAAGGACGGCTGCAACCAAACCGTTCTTACCGCCGATGAGCCAGTGTATGCCTTGCCCGATACGCCTTCGGTTCCCGCCGGTGGTGAAGCGGCTCTGATGCAGTTTCTGGCCGAAGAGTTGCAGTATCCTCACGATGCACTCCGTGAACAGTTGCAGGGCAGGGTGTTGGTGCAGTTCACCCTCGATAAGCAGGGCGATGTGGCTTTTGGCTATATCGAAGCCAGTGACGATGCCGGCACGCTCGATTTTGAAGCTGCCCGTCTGGTGGCCAATATTCCTCAAATGACACCGGCCCGTCATCAAGGAGATGCTGTGCGTTGCGCCTGGCTGGTGCCGGTGGTGTTCCGCCTTACCAGCAAGTAAGATAGTTTCCTGCCGGTTCATAACTTGTATCGGTGGTTGTTGCGCGCTAGGGCAGTCGGTGCTAAATTTGCCCGACACATTTTAATACCTTAAAAATGGAAAACACCTTGTTTGTGCTTTCTGCCTTGAACGTGGAATGCCAACAAACCTCCGAACACCGTCTGAGTATGGGTTCGAGTTTGTATTTCTCGAATATCGAGCGGGCAGAATCGGCCATGAAAAACTATCGTCAAAGCTATGCCAGCTTTTACGACGATGCGGCATTCGAAACCCAATTGTTTTGTCTGATTTTAGACGAGTACGAACTGGATCATCTGCATCCCCGGAAAATCTCGAGTAGGGTGTTCCGGCCCGATTTGGAGGAAGGACAGCGTATGGCCCTATGCGAACCAGATCCGGCGCGCGATTGCAGGCCCGGCGATGTGGTGGAAGTTGCGCTGGGCGATTGCCTGTACACCTCTATCGTGAGTGCTTGTCCCTCTTCAACTTCCTTGCAGGATTGCTACGAGGTGCTGGTGTATCCCGAAATGGAAAAGGAATATGTGGCCTCGCCCTGGCTGTTCAAGCCCTTGTTCCCGGTGCGCGCAGAGGTGCTTGCCGCTTTGCGGCAAGCACTGGCCCTAACCAAGGCCCAGTGTGAGTGCGAGTGCGAGTGATGTCAACGCCAAGCGTCAAAGAAAAAGCCGCGTCAGTTCTCTGACGCGGCTTTTGGTTGTCGGGGTACCCCGACTCGAACGGGGGACCTCCTGGTCCCAAACCAGGTGCGCTAGCCAACTGTGCTACACCCCGCTTGACAACGGCGGCAAAAGTAGTACAAATTGCCCAAATGCACAACCTTGGGCTTGAAAATTATTCAAAGTAGCTGCTGCCGTCGAAGCAGTGGGTACAGAGGTCTTCCTTGGGCAGTCCGATAGCTTTCACCAGATTGTCCAGCGAACTGAACTTGAGCGAACTGATATTGAACTGTTTGCGGATAGACTCAACCAGATTCTTGTATTGCTCGCTGTTCTCGTCGGCATAGAGGTCAAGATTCTTGTCGTGCGCCCCTTCCATTTCCTGAATCTTGCGGCGGGCAATCAGTTCCAAATCGCTCTTCGATGCCGAAAACTTAAGGAACGGGCAAGAATACAAAATGGGCGGGCAGCCGATACGCATATGCACTTCCTTGGCACCGTATTGGAACAGCACAGCCACATTGTCTCTAAGCTGGGTGCCGCGCACAATGGAGTCGTCGGTGAAAAGTACGCGTTTGCCGGCAAGCAGCGAACGGTTGGCCATCAGTTTCATCTTGGCCACCAGAAAACGCCGCGATTGGTCGCTGGGAGTGAAGCTGCGGGGCCAGGTAGGCGTGTACTTGATAACGGCACGGCGGTAGGGGATATGACGGGCCTCAGAATAGCCCAAGCCCACACCGATACCCGAGTCGGGAATACCGGCAATGGTATCCACTTCCACATTGTCGCCTTCGGCTATGCCCATACCGCAACGGTAGCGGGCCGAGTCCACGTTGATACCTTCGTAGTCGGAAACCGGATAACCGAAATAAACCCACATGAACGAGCAAATCTGCTTGCGCTTGTTGGGTTCGCGTATCTGTTCAAAACCATCGGCCGAGAGCTTGACAATCTCGCCCGGGCCTACATGGTATTCCAAAGCGAAATCGAGGTTCTGGAAGGCGCAAGGATCGCTCGAAACAGCCATGGCACCGTCTTTGCGGGCCAGCGAAACGGGCGTGCGGCCGAACTTGTCGCGGGCTACGATAATGCCGTCTTCGGTGAGCAGCAACATCGAGCAGGAGCCCTTCACTTTGTTGTACACATTCTCGATACCTTCCTTGAAGGTCTTGCCTTCGGTGATAAGCATGGCTACCAGCTCGGTGGGATTGGTGCTGCCTTGGCTCAATTCGGCAAAGTGGTTGCCTTTGGCGAGCAGTTCCTTTTCCAAATCGTCGATGTTGTTGATGCAGGCCACCGTTACCAGCGCGAATTTGCCCAAGAAAGAGTTGATGACAATCGGCTGGGAGTCGGTATCGCTAATGACACCGATACCCGAGTTGCCGCCAAAATCCTTCAGATCTTCTTCGAATTTCGAGCGGAAGTACGAATTTTCCAAACTGTGGATAGAACGTTTGAACCGTCCGTTGTCGAAGGTGGCCATACCGCCACGTTTGGTTCCCAGATGGGAATTGTAGTCTGTGCCGTAGAACAAGTCGTTGACACAGGATGTTTTAGAAATCGTTCCAAAAAAACCACCCATAAGACTAAAGTATTAAGTAATAAATCAGCGGATGCTAAACATATTCCTGCCAGCTCTTAATCTGGATGTCGCTCTCTTGCATTGAGCAGAAGGCTTGGATGAAGGCAGCGGCCAGACGGGCGTTGGTGATAAGCGGAATGTTGTGGTCGATAGAGGCGCGACGGATGCGGTAACCGTTGGTCAGCTCGCGCTTGGTCAGATCCTTGGGAATATTGATGACAAGGTCGAAATCGTGATGGGCAATCTTGTTGAGTACCTGCTCGGTTTCGTGTTCGTGGCTTTCATCGGGCCAGAGTACCATTTGAGCGTCAATGCCGTGGTCTTGGAGGAACTTCTGCGTACCGGCGGTGGCGCAAATCTTGTAGCCGTGGTCGCTAAGCAGCTTGCAGGCATCGAGCAAATCCACCTTCGATTTGCTGGTACCAGAAGAAACCATCACACCCTTTTCCTTGGAAGGAATCTTGAAACCGGTAGCCAGCATGGCGTTGATAAGCGCTTCGTTGAAATCGTCGCCGATGCAACCGACTTCGCCCGTCGAGGACATATCCACACCCAGCACGGGGTCGGCCTTGTGCAGACGCGAGAACGAGAACTGCGAAGCCTTCACGCCAATCCAATCGATGTCGAAAGCGTTCTTGTCGGGCTTGGCGTAGGGAGCTTCCAGCATAATGCGGGTGGCCGTTTCGATAAAGTTGCGCTTGAGCACCTTGCTGACGAAGGGGAAGCTGCGCGAAGCACGCAGGTTGCATTCGATAACCTTCACCTCGTTGTTCTTGGCCAGATACTGGATATTGAACGGGCCGCTGATGTTCAGTTCCTTGGCAATCTTGCGGCTGATTTTCTTGATGCGGCGAGCCGTCTCGAAGTAAATCTTCTGAGCGGGGAAGCACATGGTGGCATCGCCCGAGTGGACACCGGCAAATTCGATGTGTTCGGAAATGGCGTATTCGATAATCTCACCCTTGTCGGCCACGGCATCGAATTCGATTTCCTTGGCGTTTTGCAGGAACTTGGAAACCACCACAGGATAATCCTTGGAAACCTCTTTGGCCATCTGCAGGAAGTTCTCCAGCGCATCGTTGTCGTAGCAGACATTCATGGCTGCGCCCGAAAGCACGTACGAAGGACGCACCAGTACGGGGTAACCCACCTTGTCGATGAATGATTTGATGTCGTCCAGGCTGGTCAGCTCTTTCCAAGCCGGCTGGTCGATATCCAGCTGGTCGAGCATGGCCGAGAACTTGTTGCGGTTTTCGGCGCGGTCGATGCTGACGGGCGAAGTACCCAGAATGGGCACATTCTGACGATGCAGCTTCATAGCCAAGTTGTTGGGAATCTGGCCGCCCACCGAAACAATCACGCCCTTGGGCTGTTCCAAATCGATGATATCCAGCACACGTTCAAAGCTCAACTCGTCGAAGTACAGACGGTCGCACATATCGTAGTCGGTGGATACCGTTTCGGGGTTATAGTTGATCATGATGGCCTTGTAGCCCAGCTTGCGGGCCGTCTGGATGGCGTTCACCGAGCACCAGTCGAACTCGACGCTGCTGCCGATGCGGTAAGCGCCCGAACCCAGCACAATCACCGATTTGTCGTTCTTGTAGTAGGGGATATCGTGGTCGCTGCCATCGTAGGTCATATACAGATAGTTGGTCAATTCGGGATGTTCCGAAGCCACCGTTTCAATGCGCTTGACGCTGGGCAGAATGCCTTGTTTCTTGCGCAGGTTGCGTACACGCAGCAGGTCTTTTTCGAGGTTGCCTTGAGCGTTTTCCGAATAGCGGGCAATCTGGAAATCGGAGAAGCCCAGACGCTTGGCCTCCAGCATAACGTCTGCCGGAATGTCTTCGATGCGTTTGTATTGGCCCAGCACCTTGGTGTAGTCGCAGATGTTCTTCATCTTGCCGATGAACCAAGGGTCGATTTTGGTCAGCTCGTAGATGCGCTCAATGCTGTAGCCTCTTTCCAAAGCTTCGGCTATGGCAAAGATACGCAGGTCGGAGGGGTGCGAGAGCTCGTGGTCGAGGTCGTCGAAGTGCAGGTGATTGTTGCCCACGAAACCGTGCATACCTTGGCCTATCATACGCAGACCCTTTTGCAGGATTTCTTCGAACGATTTGCCGATAGACATGATTTCACCTACCGATTTCATCGAAGAACCGATTTCGCGCGAAACACCCACGAACTTGGTCAAGTCCCAACGGGGAATCTTGCAAATCATATAGTCGAGCTGAGGAGCGACATAAGCCGAGTTGGGCGTGCCCATTTCGCCGATTTGGTCGAGGCTGTAGCCCAATGCCAGCTTGGCGGCCACGAAAGCCAAAGGATAACCGGTAGCTTTGGAAGCCAGGGCCGACGAACGGCTCAGACGGGCGTTCACCTCAATAATGCGGTAGTCGTTGGTTTCAGCGTTGAAGGCAAACTGTATGTTGCACTCACCCACAATGCCCAAGTGGCGGACGCAAGTCTTCGACAGGTTCACCAGCATATCAATCTGCTGCTGGTTCAGCGAGCAGGTAGGAGCCACCACGATAGATTCGCCCGTGTGGATACCCAGCGGGTCGACATTTTCCATATTGGCCACCGTAAAGCAGTGGTCGTTCTTGTCGCGGATAACTTCGAATTCAATTTCCTTCCAGCCCTTGAGCGATTCTTCCACCAAAATTTGTTTGGAGAAGGAGAAGGACTGTTCGGCCAAGTCCTTGAATTCATCAGGATTGGTGCAGATACCGCTGCCCAAACCACCCAAAGCGTAGGCCGAACGTATCATCACAGGAAAACCGATGGTCTGGGCGGCCTTCTGGGCGTCTTCCATCGATTCTACCGCTTGGCTCACCGGCGATTTAAGGCCGATTTCGTTCAGCTTTTTTACAAAAAGGTCGCGGTCTTCGGTGTACATGATAGCTTCCACCGAAGTGCCCAAAACCTTAACGCCATACTTGTCAAGAATACCCTGAGTGTAAAGCTCAGTACCGCAGTTCAAGGCCGTTTGGCCACCGAATGCCAATAGGATACCATCGGGACGTTCCTTCTCGATGATTTTCTCCACGAAGCAGGTGTTGACGGGTAAAAAATAGACGGTATCAGCAATACCGTCGGACGTCTGGATAGTGGCAATGTTCGGATTGACCAATACCGATTTGATACCTTCTTCGCGTAGAGCTTTCAACGCTTGCGAGCCCGAGTAGTCGAATTCGCCCGCCTGACCAATTTTCAAGGCGCCTGAACCGAGAACAAGGACTTTTTTAATTTCTTGATTCATAATGAATTAATTAGATTTGGTCGTGTTCAATATTCGCGTGCAAAGAAAGCGATTTCTCACGATTTAGGAAAGTGCTTAAGGCTATTTTTTAGTGAATAAATGCTATTTTTCCATGTCGTGAAACTTGATTTGTTTTATGCGCATATTTGCCGTACTTTTGCAGTTCCCGTCCGAATAAACGAACAATCTTATAAAAATACAAAAAATGTACAGAACACATACTTGTGGAGAGTTGAGACTCAGCCACGTGGGTGCCGAAGTGACCCTGGCCGGTTGGGTGCAGCGTCTGAGAAAAATGGGAGGCATGACCTTCGTCGATTTGCGCGACCGTTACGGCATTACCCAACTGGTGTTCGACCAGAGCATCGAGCCCGCCTTGGCCGAAAAAGCCAATCATTTGGGCCGTGAATACGTTATTCAAGTGCAAGGCAGCGTGCGCGAGCGCGAAAGCAAGAATGCCAAGATTGCCACGGGCGATGTCGAACTGGTGGCCCAAACCTTGACGGTGCTTAACGAATCGGCCGTTCCGCCTTTCACCATCGAAGACAACAGTGACGGTGGCGACGACCTGCGCATGCAATACCGCTATCTGGACCTGCGCCGCAGTTGTGTGCGCAAGAACCTGGAGCTGCGTCACAAGCTGGCCTTTGAAACCCGCCGCTACCTCGACGCCCAGCATTTCCTCGAAATAGAAACGCCCTTCCTTATCAAGTCTACGCCCGAAGGAGCCCGCGACTTTGTGGTGCCTTCGCGCATGAACCCCGGACAGTTTTACGCTCTGCCACAATCGCCCCAACAATTCAAGCAGCTGTTGATGGTGGCCGGCATGGACCGTTACTTCCAGATAGTCAAGTGCTTCCGCGACGAAGACCTGCGTGCCGACCGTCAGCCGGAGTTCACCCAGATAGACTGCGAGATGTCTTTCGCCCAACAGGAAGACGTTATCGTTATGTTCGAAGGCCTGATGAAGCATCTGTTCAAGGTGCTGAAAAATATTGAGTTCGAAGGCGATTTTCCCCGCATGACTTGGGAGGATGCTATGAAATATTACGGCAGCGACAAGCCCGATATCCGTTTCGGCATGAAGTTTGTCGAAGTGAAGGACCTCTTGCCCGAAGGCCATTTTCAGGTTTTCGACCAAGCACCTTATGTGGCCGGTATTTGTGTGCCGGGTTGCGCCGGCTATTCGCGCAAACAGCTCGATGCCCTTACCGATTATGTCAAGCGTAGCCAGATTGGTGCCCAGGGCCTGATTTGGATCAAAAAAGACGCTCAGGGTCTGCTCAAGTCGAGCATCGACAAGTTT
The DNA here is from genome assembly GCA_963617485.1 of bacterium. Lineage (GTDB taxonomy): Bacteria > Bacteroidota > Bacteroidia > Bacteroidales > UBA1402 > UBA1757. The sequence continues at coordinate 56,119 of CAVEPA010000007.1, forward strand.
TACGATTCCGCAACCATCGCTGCGCTGGCCGAACGCTTCGAGGCTGCCGACGGCGATTTGATGCTGCTCATGTGCGGCCCCATGCGCAAGACCCAGAAACAGCTCTGTGCCCTGCGTCTGAAAGTGGCCGACGACCTGGGCCTGCGCAATCCTTCGGTTTACGCACCGCTCTGGGTGATAGACTTTCCGCTTTTCGAGTGGGACGAGGAAACCCAGCGCTATTATGCCACACACCATCCCTTTACCATGCCTAACCCCGAAGACATTCCTTTGCTCGACACCGATCAGGGCAAGGTGCGCTCTTGGGCTTACGACTGCGTGGTGAATGGAGTAGAACTGGGCGGCGGCTCGGTACGTATCCACGATAGCCAATTGCAGGAGAAGATGTTCGAGCTGCTCGGCTTCACGCCCGAAAAGGCCATGTCGCAGTTCGGTTGCATTATCAACGCCTTCCGCTACGGTGCTCCGCCACACGCCGGTCTGGCTTTCGGTCTTGACCGCGTAGTGTCCATGTTTGCCGAGCTCGACAGCATCCGCGACTGCATCGCCTTCCCCAAGAACAATGCCGGCCGCGACGTGATGATAGACGCGCCTTCGGTTATCGACGATGCCCAGCTGGAAGAACTCTGCCTAAGCATTAATTTGCCCCAGCCCAAGTAATAGAACCAGCCCAAGTAATAGCATATGAAGGTTGCCGACATCTGTCAGATTATCGAGAACTTCGCTGCGCTCGACAAGCAGGAAGCTTACGACAACTCCGGCCTGCAGCTGGGCGACCCGCTGATGCAGGTGACGGGCGTGCTTCTATGCCTCGACCTAAGCGAAGCCGTGCTGGACGAAGCCTTGGCCCAAGGCTGCAATATGATAGTCTCGCACCACCCCTTGCTCTTTCACGGCCTAAAACAGATTACCGGCCGCAGCATGGTGGAAAGGGTGGTTATCAAGGCATTGCAGCACAATGTGGCCATTTATGCCGGTCATACCAATGTAGATTCCGTGCGTCAGGGGGTCAGTGCCAAGATGTGCGAAAAGCTGGGCTTGCAGACGCAGGGCTTCCTAGCCGCCAAAACGGAAGATGTCGGTCTGGGCATGATAGGGGAGTTGCCCTCGGCCATGTCGGAGCACGATTTCTTGCAGCTGGTGAAAGACGCTTTCCGTTGTCCTTGTCTGCGCCATTCGGCCTTGACGGGCAAAAGCATTAAAAAGGTGGCGCTTTGCGGCGGCAGCGGTGCAGAGTTCATCCCTTTGGCACTGTCCGTCCATGCCGATGCCTACCTGACAGCCGACCTCAAGTATCACGATTTTACCTCGGGCGAAGCCGCCTTGCTCTTGATAGATGCCGGGCATTTTGAAACGGAGCAATACACAAAAGAAATATTTTACCGTTTGTTATCGGAAAATAATGCTACCTTTGCAGTCCGAATTTCGCAAACTGAACAAAATCCGGTTTGCTACTTTTGATAAGTAATTTATATACAATATTTTAGCTATGGCTACAGAAAATACGAAAGCAGATCTCAAGGACATTCCTGTAGAAGAAAAACTCAAAGTGCTGTACGAATTGCAGCTGGTGGCTTCCGAACTCGACAAGATTAAGATTCTGAGAGGCGAGTTGCCTTTGGAAGTGCAAGACTTGGAAGACGAAATAGCCGGTCTTCAGACCCGTATCGAAAACTTCAAGAACGATATGAAAGCTGCCGCCGATCTTATCAAGACTCGCAAGGCCGATATCGAGAACGCTCAGGCTTTGATAGCCAAATACAAGGAACAGCAGGACAACGTCCGCAACAACCGCGAATACGACTTCCTTAGCAAGGAAATTGAATATCAAGGGCTGGAAATTGAGTTGGCCGAGAAGAAAATCAAGGAGGCCCAATACGCCGAAACCCTCAGAACCGAGGAACTTGCCACCGCCCAGGCCGATTTGGAAGAACGCAAGCAAGACCTGGAAGTGAAGAAGGCCGAGCTGGACGATATCATCTCCGAGACCCGCGCCCAAGAAGAAGGCTTGCGCGAAAAGGCCGCCCAACTGGAAGCCAATATCGAAGACCGCTTGCTGACAGCTTTCAAGCGTATTCGTAAGAACGCCCGCAACGGTCTGGCTGTGGTAACGGTAGAACGTGATGCCTGCGGTGGTTGCTACAACAAGATTCCGCCACAAAGACAGCTCGATATCCGCATGCGCAAGAAAGTTATCGTTTGCGAATACTGCGGCCGCATCATGGTAGACTCGGGCTTGGCTTCCAAGGAAGACATCGAGTAGTCAACCCAAGGAAAGACATCGAGTAGGCGCTGCCAAACTTGCAGAACAACAAAGAGTGACTAAAGGTCGAAAGACCGATAGTCACTCTTTATTTTGTCCCATCGCTGGGTTGGCCAAACGGCTGGCCAAACAAATTTTTGCGCTTAATTTTTGAAGGGGTCGAGCGCTATAGTTGGCCGGCCATCGGCAAAAGCACCCATGGCGTAGCCACCGTTATAGCCGTCGGGAGCTTCGGGTTCCCAATAGAAGACACCCTTGCAGTAGGACAGGGCTTGCGTTTTTTTCAGCAAGTAAGCCATCATTTCTTTGGCCACCTGTGGATTGGATACCGGCATACCGGTTTCGCAAATCATCACGTCCTTGCCGTAGCTGTTGTAGACCGAGGAAATATTGACAATGCAGGAATTTGTCAGCCCGGCCCAGTCTGTGGTGAAGCTCTTGGTTTTATCGTCCCACCAGCAGGGATAGAGCGACATGCCTATCATATCGTACTTGGCGCCGTAGGTGTTCAGCAGGGGAAAAATGTGGGTATACAGGCTCAGCGTGTGGCCGTTGTCCAAATGCACGATAACTTTCGCTTCGGGATACACCGCCTTGACGGCATCGTAGCAGGCCGTGGTGAGTTCCGCATAGTTTTTGCCGCCGTTTTCTTTGTAAGACCCGAGCGGATACAGCATGCCGGAACGCGTTTCATTGCCAGCCTGGACCCATTCAACATCTACATCGTTCTTTTTCAGCAACGACAGCACTTCCGTCGTGTGGTCGGCTACGGCTTGCTTCAGCTCTTCAAGGTTGTAGGAAGCCCAAGCTGCGGGTGTCGCCTGGTTGCCAGGGTCGGCCCAAGTGTCGCTGAAATGGAAATCGATCATGATTCTCATGCCCAGCTTTTGGGCACGCATTGCCTTTACAAGTACGTCCGAGGCGGAATTCCAGCCATTGTCGGGATTTACCCAAACGCGAAGCCGGATGGCGTTCATCCCGATTTGCTTCATCAAAGCGGTGAGTTCGGTTTCTTCGCCTTTGGCATTGTAGAACTTCATGCCCTTGCTTTCCATTTCCGTTACCCAGCTGATGTCGGCCCCTTTGGCGAAGGCCGTGCGGTCTATCTCAGTGGGCTTCTCGGGCGTGTCCGGGTTGGTAGGTTGTGTATTCTCCGGAGAACAAGAACAGCAAGAAAGACTGATTAGCGCCAGCAAGGCCAGGACGGCAGCCGGCAAATGTTTGAAAACTTTCATAGGCTATTGATTATTCGGCTTCGATAAGCGGGTAGAGCAGGTCTTCGTCTATGCGGATGGCCGTTCCGTGGCGCATGCCGGCAGGGAACTTCGCTTTGCCTTCGAGCATCTCCCATTCGCCCTTCTTGAGGTTCTTGCAGCGGGCGGCCTGGTATTTGCCGTTGCGGTAAGCGTCCCAATATAAGTAGGTATACTTGCCAATCTTGATAGCGGCAGGCCCTTCGGCCCAAAGCTTGCCCGAGATGGGTTCGGAAACCTTAAGCGGAATCCGTTTCAGACTGGCACTCTTAACCATGCGGATGTTCTTCTCTACGGGGTCGAGCGTTTCGTTCTTGAGGAAAATATAGTACTTGCACGACTCTTTCAGCACAAAGGCATCGATGACGTTGAAGCCCGGGTCGTAGAACAAGCGGGTGGGGGCGAAAGTCTTGAAATCCTTGGTGGTGGTGTAGTACAAGCGATGGTTGTATTGGTCTTCGCTGCTGGCTTGGGCCTCGAACTGCCCTTCGATGGTGCTGGCCCAGATAATGTAGAACTTGCGCGAGGCCCGGTCGTAGAAAAGTTCGGGAGCCCAGACATTGCGCGTTTTAGGCTCTTGTGCCATCACGGCAATTTCCTGTTGTTCCGACCAGTGCTGAAGATCGTCACTGCTGGCGTAGCCGATGCTGTTGCCCGTCCAGCTGCAAGTCCAAACCATGTGGAAACGGCCGTCGGGACCTTGTACGATGCTTGGGTCGCGCAGCAATTTTTCCTTGCCCACTTGGGGCGTGAGGAAGCTCTTGCCGTCTTGCACCTTCTTCCAGATAAGCCCGTCAAAACTATAGGCATAGTGCAGGCCATCGCCATTGCCCTGAAAATAGCAGAACAGATAGGCTTCCTGTTTGCCGTTCACCAAGTTCCAGAACCAGTTGTCGTTCTTGTCTTTCTTTTCGTCTTTGTTGGCGGCATTGCTGCCAAGCGGCATCAGCAAGGCGGCGAGCAGCAGCAAGCTCTGGCAAAATCTTTTCATCACTTGATATTTTTTAAGGTGTGGCCCATGCGCGTCTTTTTGGTGTGCAGATAGGCTTCGTTGTAAGGATTTACGGGTGTTTCGATGGCCACGTTCTCGACAATTTCCAGCCCATAGGCTTCCAAGCCGATACGCTTGACGGGATTGTTCGACATGAGGCGCATCTTGTGCACGCCCAGGCATTGCAGAATCTGAGCACCCACGCCGTAGTCGCGCTCGTCGGCATCGAAGCCCAGGTGCAGGTTGGCGTCGACCGTGTCGTAACCCTCTTCCTGCAGCTTGTAGGCCTTGATTTTGTTCATCAGTCCGATGCCGCGGCCCTCTTGGCTCAGGTAAACCACCACGCCCTTGCCTTCGTCCTGTATCTTCTGCATGGCCATGTGCAGCTGGTCGCCACAGTCGCAGCGCAGCGAGCCCAGCACATCGCCCGTCAGGCAGGAAGAGTGCATCCTCACCAGAATGCTTTCGTCTTCTTTCCATTCGCCCTTAACCAACGCGATATGTTCCTGGCCCGTCGACAGCTGGCGGAAGGGAATCAGGTGGAAATCGCCGTATTTGGTGGGCATATGCACGCTGGGTCCCATCTCCACGAGCGACTCCTGCTGCAAACGGTAGGCAATCAGATCTTTGATGGTGAGCAGCTTGAGCTTGTATTTTTGGGCAATTTCGTAAAGCTGGGGCAGACGCGCCATACTGCCGTCCTCGTTCATCACCTCGATGAGCGCACCGGCAGGATGCAGACCGGCCATGCGGCAAAGGTCGACGGCGGCTTCGGTATGGCCGGCGCGACGTAGCACACCTTTGTTCTTGGCGTAGAGCGGGTTCACGTGGCCGGGACGTGCCAGGTCTTCGGGCTGGGTTTCCGGATTGGCCAGAGCCTTGATGGTTTCGGCGCGGTCGTGGGCCGAAACGCCCGTGGTGCAGCCCGCAATTTTATCGACCGTAATGGTGAAGGGCGTTCCCAGCAGCGAAGTGTTGGAAGCGACCTGCGGGTTCAGCTCCAGACGCTGGCACTGCTCTTCGGTGATGGGCGCACACAGCACACCACGGCCCATGGTAATCATAAAGTTCACCTTTTCGGGCGTAATCAGTTCGGCAGCTGTGATGAAATCGCCCTCATTCTCGCGGTCTTCATCATCCACCACAATCACAATCTCACCCTGACGGATGGCTTCGACGGTCTCTTCTACCGTATTCAACTTGATGTCCATAATATCGTAGTTTTATTATTTCCTTTTAATTCGCTTGATTTTTCTGCGGAAATATCTCCACAAAAGCTTCAACTTGAAGACTTGCTTTATTTTTGCCAACACCGATTCAAAATCGAAGAGCGTTGAGTCGTTTACTGCCGTGATAGTGAGGAAGATACCCAAGGGTAACATCACCGCCGAACTGAGTGCCATGCCATAAATTGCGTCCCAATTGCCGCTTTTGACCAGTTTCTGCCCGGCCGTATCAATCAGGTAATAGGCGATGAAAAGCACCACCGACACCACCGCCGGCATACCCAATCCGCCCTTGCGGATAATGGCCCCCAAAGGCGCACCGATAAAGAAGAAGATAACGCAGGCAAAGGCCAACGAGAATTTCTTGTAGTATTCTATGCCGCTGCGCCGGTAACGCATATTGTCGCGCTGGAGCGAAGCCTTCAGGTATTCGAAATCGTTGCGGGCTGACTCTACACGGCGCATACTCTTGGCCAGCACCTTCTCGGTCTGACGGACACTCAGGCTTAGGTAAAGACTGTCGACGTTGGGATTGAACAACGGCATTTTGGCCACTTTCGAGAGCGAATCCACGCTGAGTAGATTGCGCCCCTGCGTGTCGCCGCGCCCTAGAAAATAATGCTCGGTATAATGCTCTTGCTTGCGGCCCTGTATGCTGTCGATGCGCGTTCCCACCGAATCGAGAATGTGCCGTAGCTGGGAGCTGTTCATGCTGATATGCGAATTGTCGTAGGCCGACTCGTCCACACGCGTAAAGTTGGCGTCGAAAGGAATCACCACCTCTTTGGTGCGGAAAATCTCGCGGCGGTAAGGAATGCCCACGTCACTGGCATGGTCTTGGTTGAAATTGCTGAAACCTTCGCCGTGATAGAGCGTCAGTACCAGATTGAGCTTGTCTTCGGTCATGCGAAGACGGCCTGAGTCGGCCAGCGTGACGGCCGCGTTGTCGAAGCCGTCGGAGAAGTCGTAAATCATCACATCGAGCAGCAGGCCGCGCTTCACATCCTTGCCCTTGACGTAGATGGTCATGTCCTGAATGCCCGAATAGAAAGCCCCTTCGGGTATGGACAGCGTGGGCGACTTCTGCTGTATGGAAGCGATGAGCGAGTGCATCTTCACCTGCATCTTGGGCAGGTATTTGTCCTGAAAATAATACGAAGCACAAGCCACGATGCTCACGCAGATGATGATGGGCTTCATGATGTTGAACAGCGAAACGCCCGCGGCCTTCATGGCTAGCAGTTCCAGCCTTTCGCCGAAGTTGCCGAAAGTCATGAGCGAGGCCAGCAGGATGGCCAGCGGCAGGGTGGTGGGCAGTAGTTGCGCCGATGCGTAATAGAAAAATTCAAGATACACGCCCAGGCCTACACCTTTGCCCATAATCTGCTCGGATACCCTCCACAGCAACTGCATCACCAGGATGAAGTTGCAGATGAAAAAGGTCATCAGGAAGATGGGTAAAAAGTTTTGCAGTACGAAAGTATGTAGTCTTTTTACGCGGAACATGACTCAGGCTTTAAAGCCTGCAAAGGTAAGCAAAAAAAGGAGACTATAAACCGATTCGCCTGATAAGTGTATCGATTTCGGCACTCCAAAGACTGATAAGGTCGTCTTTTTCGTTGTCCGAAGCAAAATCGGTGAGCAACAGCGAAATCTCGCCCGTCAGCTCCGACTTGATAATTTCAATCTCGAAGAAGGTGTTTTCGGGTGCATTCAGCCAATGGAAGCGGACGCGCTCGTCGGGTTGCAAATCTATAAGTTTGGCCCTTTCGCTGGCTTTGTGCCACGAAAAGGTAAAAATGTGGTTATTATCTTCTTCTACGTTGTCGGCCATCCATTCAGCCAGCCCGTGAGGAGTGCTGATGAGCCGCCACAAAGCTTTGGTAGAGCCTTTCTTCAAACTGAACTCTATGGTAAACTTCTCTTTCATGAGTGAACTGCTGAAACTTTCGGCGAATATAGTTAAAGATTTTTAATTATCAGCATTCAGACGATAAAGATTTTCGATTAAACGGAAGTTTCACGCTTTCGTAACAGAGCTAGGGCTGTTTGTAAGCTTGGAGAAAGCCCTTGTAGCGGCTATTTAGAAAGTTTTGAAAAATCTGGCGGAATAAGTTTGTCAATTCAAAATATGATATTACTTTTGCCGTGCTTTTGAAAAGGCACAATGATGGCGAGATAGCTCAGCTGGTTAGAGCGCATGATTCATAATCATGAGGTCCTCGGTTCAATCCCGAGTCTCGCTACTGCAAGAACGGTTAATTTGCAAGCGTACCTGCACTTGGTACCGGCAGGTGACCGTTTTTTTATGTCTATCAACGAATAAAACGAGTCAACATGAACCCTATTTCCAATCGTTTGGCTGCTTTGGCCGCGTCCGAAACGCTGGCCATGTCGCAAAAGAGCAACGAACTGCGTGCCCAAGGTATCGATGTGATTAACCTGAGTGTCGGCGAACCCGACTTCTTTACGCCCGAGCACATAAAACAGGCTGCCAAACAGGCAATAGACAAGAACTTCTCGTTCTATTCTCCCGTTCCGGGCTATCCCGCACTGCGTCAGGCAATTGTGGCCAAGCTCAAGAACGAGAACGGTCTGGATTACCTGCCCGAACAGATTGTTTGCTCCAACGGTGCCAAGCAGTCGGTGTGCAACGCCATTTTGGCCTTGGTGAATCCCGGCGACGAAGTTATCGTGCCGGCCCCCTATTGGGTAAGTTATGTAGAGATGGTCAAGCTGGCCGAAGGTACCAACGTAATCGTTCATGCCGGCATTGAGCAGGATTTCAAGATGACAGCCGCCCAGCTTGAAGCTGCCATCACGCCTAAAACCAAGGCCTTGATTCTCTGTTCGCCTTCCAACCCGACGGGTAGCGTTTACAGCCACGACGAGCTGCAGGCGCTGGCTCAAGTGCTGGAGCGTCATCCGCAGGTCTTCGTTATATCGGACGAAATTTACGAACACATCAATTACATAGGCAAACACGAAAGTATCGCCCAGTTCGAGGCTTTGCGCGAGCGCGTGGTCATTGTCAACGGCGTTTCCAAGGCTTATGCCATGACGGGTTGGCGCATTGGCTGGATAGCCGCTCCCAAATGGATAGCCGCTGCTTGCAGCAAGTTGCAGGGTCAGTACACTTCGGGTCCTTGCTCGGTGGCTCAGGAAGCCGCCCGCGTGGCCTATACCGGCAGTCAGGATTGCGTGGAAGAAATGCGTCAGGCCTTTATGCGCCGTCGCGACCTCATTATCTCGCTTATGCAACAAGTGCCGGGTTTGGAACTGTGCGTGCCCAAGGGGGCTTTCTACGTCTTCCCCAAGTGCAGCGCTTACTTTGGCAAGTCTTACAACGGACGCAGCATCAATACGGCAGCCGAACTGGCCATGTATCTGCTGGAAGAAGGCCATGTGGCCTGTGTGGGCGGTGCCGCCTTCGGCGACCCCGACTGCCTGCGCTTCTCTTACGCCACTTCCGACGAGAACATCAAAAAGGCTGTTGCCCGCGTCAAAGAGGCTCTTGCCAAGTTGCAGTAATTACACCAAGTAGCAGTAACTACAGTTTCAGAACGGCCAGGAAGGCTTTTTGCGGTACTTCCACCGAGCCGATCTGTTTCATACGCTTTTTGCCCTTCTTCTGCTTTTCGAGCAGCTTGCGTTTACGCGTAATGTCGCCGCCATAGCACTTGGCCGTCACGTCCTTGCGCACTTGACGCACCGTTTCGCGAGCGATAATTTTGGCGCCGATGGCAGCCTGTATGGCAATGTCGAACTGCTGGCGCGGGATAAGTTCCTTCAGCTTTTCGCACATGCGTCGGCCCAGGGTTTCGGCATTCGAGATATGCGTCAGGCAGGAGAGTGCGTCCACCGCTTCGCCGTTGAGCAGAATGTCGAGCTTCACCAGCTTGGATTCGCGGAAGCCGTTCATGTGATAGTCGAAGGAGGCATAGCCCTTGGAGATACTCTTGAGCTTGTCGTAGAAGTCGAAGACGATTTCGCCCAGCGGTAGGTCGAAAAGGATTTCCATGCGGTTGCCCGAAATGTATTCCTGCTTGACCAGTTCGCCGCGCTTGTCCAGACAAAGCGTCATGATGGGGCCGATATATTCCGTGCCGGTAATGATGGTGGCGCGGATAAACGGCTCTTCGATATGGTCGATGTAAGTGAGGTCGGGTAGGCCGGATGGGTTGTTCACGTCCAGACATTCGCCCTTTTTGGTGTAGACCTTGTAAGGCACGTTGGGCACGGTGGTGATAACGTCCATGTCGAACTCGCGGTCGAGGCGTTCCTGTACGATTTCCATGTGCAGCAGACCCAAGAAACCGCAACGGAAGCCAAAGCCCAGCGCCACCGACGATTCGGGCTGGAAGGTGAGCGAAGCGTCGTTCAGCTGCAACTTCTCGATACTGCTGCGCAGATTCTCGTAATCTTCGCTGTCGATGGGGTAGACACCCGCAAAAAGCATGGGCTTCACCTCTTCGAAACCTTCGATGGCCTTGTTGCAAGGACGTTCCACATGGGTGATGGTATCGCCCACCTTCACTTCGCGCGAAGTCTTGATTCCCGAGATGATATAGCCGACATCGCCGCAAGAAAGCACTTCGCGGGGCTGCATGCTGAGCTTGAGCACACCAATTTCATCGGCATCGTACTGCTTTTGCGTGGCGAAAAATTTCACCAAGTCTTTGCTGTGCAGCGTGCCGTTGACAATCTTGAAGTAGGCGATAATGCCTCGGAAAGAGTTGAATACCGAGTCGAACACCAGGGCTTGCAGCGGCGCGTCGGGGTCGCCCTTGGGGGCGGGTACCCTTTCCACGATGGCCTTGAGAATGTCTTCCACGCCTTCGCCCGTTTTGCCGCTGGCCCGCAGAATCTCTTCGCGTTTGCAGCCCAGCAGTTCAATCACCTGGTCTTCCACTTCCTCCACCTGAGCGCTGGCCAGGTCTATCTTGTTGAGCACGGGAATAATCTCCAGGTCGTTGTCGATGGCCATGTAAAGATTGGAAATGGTCTGGGCCTGAATGCCTTGCGTAGCGTCAACCACCAGCAGCGCACCTTCGCAGGCGGCAATGGAGCGCGATACCTCGTACGAGAAATCCACATGTCCGGGCGTGTCAATCAGGTTCAGCGTATAGTTTTCGCCCTGATACCGATACTGCATCTGGATGGCGTGACTTTTGATGGTAATGCCGCGTTCTTTTTCAAGATCCATATCGTCCAGAATCTGGTTCTCGGTAATGGCAACGGTGGCGGTCTTTTCCAGCAAACGGTCGGCTAAGGTGCTCTTTCCGTGGTCGATATGGGCGATGATGCAGAAATTTCTGATATGTTTCATTGAAAAATGGATGTGCTTAAAGTTGATTAACGAATTTAAGGGCAAAAGTACCTAAAAACTTTCTATTTTTGCAGATTACTAAGTACAAAACCATCCATGACACAAAACGAAATTGACCGACTTTACGGACGCATTTCCGCCCTGCTGGACGAAAAGCGTTACCGCGAGGCTATGCTGCAGTGTTATTACCTTATCCAGCAAAATGCTGATGCCGTGCTGCAGGAACGTCTCGAAAACCAGGAAAACATCTACCGTAATCTTTTGCATTACCGTCTCGAAGGCGTGCAAGACCCGCAGCAGGCAAGCATACTGCAACGTCTGCAGGGCGATGTGCTGCTCATTGCCGACTATGCCTATCTGCATTGGTGCCAAAGCTTTTCCAGCCGATGGACTTACGCACAATGGCGCTACCGCCGCATGAATCCGCAGGGCCGGCGCAGCCTCGATGACATTGCCAAAACCATCGCCGACAGCCTCGACGAACTGCCTCTTCTCGACCCGCAGAAGAACCCGCAGACCAAGCCTCGCCGCCGCCAGTTGATGCGACAGATTTCCGATGCCGAAACGGCCTTTTTTTACGACATACTACTTTCTGAACCCTGGCATAGCGCCGATTTGGAAAGCCATCGCAACTGTTTTGCCGCCCTTACCGCCAACGGACGCGCCACAGCCGTTTCGGCCTTGCTGCTGAGCCTGCAAGCCCTGTTTGACAAATACAAGCTGAGCTTCCTGATGGAGCTTTGCCAGTATCCGCAAGACATGGTGGCCATGCGCTCGCTGGCCGCCCTGCTGCTGATATTGTTGCAACACCACCGGCGTGTGCAGGCCAATCCTGCCCTCGCAGCCCAGCTCTCGCTGCTGCTCGGGCAGGAACAAATGCCCGCCCGCGTGGCCGAAGTCTGCGTGCAGCTCATACGCGCCAAATACAACGACCAGTTGCTGAGCCGCATGGAAAAAGAACTGCTGCCCGGCATGAACAAGCTGGGCGACAGCCTCAAAGACAAGATGTCGCGTCAGCAGAGTCTCAACCTCGATGCCGACGACCTGAACGAAATCCTTGCCGACGAAGACTTCAACGAATCCATGCACGAAATCTCCGACTTGCAAAGCGACGGCGAAGACGTGTATATGACCACCTTCGCGCACCTGAAGACCTACGCTTTCTTTAACGAACTCGCGCACTGGTTCGCGCCCTTCTGGCTGGAACATCCCGACCTCATTACCGATATAGACGATACCGCCACCGATACGCTGCGCCATATGCAGCAGCTCGCCGACACCATGCTGCTCTGCGATTCCGACAAATACTCCTTCTGTATCAATATCTTCCGCGTGCCGGCCGAGTACCGTTTGCCCATGCTCACCAACTTGGGTGCCGACAGCGAACAGTTCAAGGAAATACTCGAAATGGAGCGCAACGGCAACAAACATCTGGCCAAAGAGTATTTGAGCAACCTCTATATTCAGGACCTCTACCGTTTTTATAAGCTCTTCCCCTCGAAAAAAGATTTTTATAATCCCTTCGATGCCGAGATGGATTTCTTTGGCGTAACGGGCTTGGACGAAGTGCTGGCCGGGGAAGCGAGCCAGAACAAGATAGCCTCCATGTTGCTCAACCGTCAGCAGTTTGCGGCGGCCGGGCAAGTGTACAGCCGGCTCTTGCACGCAGCGGCCGACAACGTCGATTACCGGAGCTCGCTGGCCTGGTGTCTCGAGAAACAAGGCCGGTACGCAACCGCCGGTGTCCACTACGAACAGTTGGCTGCGCAAGGCAGCAATACCGAATGGGCTTTGCGCCGTCTGGCCCATTGCTACAAACAACAGGGCCGCTACGACAAGGCGCTGAGCATCTACCAGCAGCTGGTGGCCCAACACACCGACAATCAGCAGTATCTGCTCTCGCTGGCCCATTGTCAGCTGCAACTCGACAATTACGATGCGGCCCTGAATACCTATTATAAGATGGATTTCCTCTTCGGCGAATCGTCCAAAACCTGGCGGCCGCTGGCTTGGTGTCTGCTTATGAAAGGCCAGTATCAACAATCGGAAAAGATTTACGAAAAGCTCTTGGCCGACAAGCCCGACTATGCCGATTATCTCTCTTACGGTCACTTGCAGGCGTCTCAAGGCAAATATCGCCTGGCGGTGGATGCCTACGAAAAATCTTACAAGACTTCCGGTTTGAGCCTGCAAGAATTCTACAAGAACTTCGAAAAAGACCTGCAACAGATGCCCGTGCTGGGCTTGGACAACACGCAGCTTGCCCTGCTGGCCGATGCTTTGCGCTATCGTCTCGAAGACAGTCCCTATAAGGCCGATTAACATGAATAAAGCCGGGCTGAAATATGGAATACTGTTGACAATCGGCCTGCTATGCGCTGTGTTGCCTCTGCTTGCCGCTGGACAAGACTCGCTCGATGCTAACGACGAGGCTATCTTCAACGCGCATTGGATACGTCAGGAATACCAGCCTTATACGCTCAGCCGCCAGTCGTATGTGCTGCAGGGTGGGGACACCACCCAAATGGAGCGCCTGCTCTGCCAGGCCGATGTGCTGGTGTGCGACTCTACTTACAAGGCCTATCGTATGCAGTGGCGATTCTCTGGCATGGCCTGGCAGGGCAGGCACTATCTGCTTTCGCAATGGGTGGCCTCGCTCCAAGATTTTCGCGTGGAATGCGAAACCTCGCCCGCCGGGGTGCTCAAGGCCATAGATCAAGCCCAGACCTTGCGCGAACATATCAACGCCAGCATCGATGCCTTTTTTGCCCACCTGGACCAGGTGCCGCCCCTCGACGAGCGCGAACGCCTCTATGCCCTGGGCCGCCAAGTGGAAGACTGGCTCTTGGCCAGCGTCTACCAATTTTACGAATGCTATGGTTTGGGCTATCGTCTGGGACAGACCGTCCTCGTGCCCGACCAGATAGGCTGGGACGGCAAGACCTTGCCCGTGACGCGCTACAAAAAGCTGGAGTCGCTCCAAGACGGCATTGCTACGCTCATTACCGCTACCGTTCCCGACACGGTGCTTTACACGGCCGATTCCACCCGTATGCAAATGGAACAGACCTCGGCCATGATGATGCATTTGTCCAGCGGCTGGCCTGTGTACAGCTACGAACAGCGTGAATACGGCATCGGCGGCTACCAAGAAGGCGTACTTGACGAAATCACACTTAAATACAAGTAAAGATATGAGTTTGAAAATCGAACAATTGCCCTTCGGCAAAATGCCGGACGGCTCGCCGGTGACGCTGCTGCGCCTGACCAACGAAAACGGCGCGGTGGCCGAAGTGTCCTCTTACGGAGCCACCTTGGCCGGCATCATCATCCCCGACAAAAACGGCAAGCCCACCCGCGTGGTGAAAGGCTTTCCCAGTGTAGACGGCTATTTGGCCGACCTTGAAATAGGTACCTATCTGGGCGCTACCTGCGGCCGTTATGCCAACCGTATCAATCGCGGACATTTTGTCCTTGACGGCGAAGACCATCAGCTCGCCTGCAACAATGGTGACAACCATCTGCATGGTGGCCCCACGGGCTATCACAGCAAGAACTGGGCCTTCCAAATCGAAGACGAGAGTGTGCTTTTCAGTCTGACTTCGCCCGATGGCGACGAAGGTTTCCCCGGCAAGTTGCAGATTCAAGTGCGCTACGGCTGGTCCGACACCAACGAGCTGAGCATTCATTATTGGGCCGTTTGCGACAAGAATACGCCCCTTAACCTTACCAGCCACAGCTATTTCAATCTGGCAGGGCAGGGCGATATCCTCGATCATCAGCTGAAGATACATGCCGACAAGTATGTACCCATCTATGCCGATGCCATCCCTACGGGCGAAATCCGCCTGGTGGAAGGCACGCCCTTCGATTTTCGTCAGCCCAAGGCCATCGGCCGCGACATCAATGCCGACAACCAGCAGTTGAAAAACGGCTGCGGCTACGACCATTGCTTTGTTATCAACAAGAAAGAGTTTGGCGATCTGGCCCTGGCTGTAGAAGCGGTGGCTCCCTCGACGGGCTGCTGTCTGAACGTCTGGACTTCGCTGCCCGGCATACAGTTCTATAGCGGCAACTACCTGCGCAGCGACCTGCCTTCTTGCGACGGCAAGCCACTGGCTTATCGCGAGGCCTTCTGTATGGAACCCGAATTTTTCCCCGACAGCCCCAACCAGAGCGGTTTCCCCAACTGCATACTGGCCGCCGGCGAAGAATTCGACCAAACCATCATCTATCAATTTTCTACGATTAACGACTAAAATGAAAAAGTCCCTATATATAATAGGTATGGCCATGCTGATGGCTGTACCTGCTCCCTTGACGGCCCAAAGCAAGCCCAAGGCCAAAGTCGACCTCAGTTTCAACCGCAGCAACAACGATGAAATTCTGGAACCCGGCTATATCAACTGGATAGTGCCCACCTCGTACAAGGCCAGCAAAACCATCGACGGCGTTACCTTTATCTGGAGTGCTCCCGAGGCCAACGGCTGCCAGTTGCGTGCGGGCTGGAGCAAAAGCTATGTGCAGAAAGCTGAATACAAGGCCAAGAATGGCCGCCTCACCTTCGACGGTCTGACGCTTGACCCGCGCACTTTTGGCTCTATGACGCTGAGCATTGCCGGACTGCCCGTGGGCAAGCACAGCCTGCAGACCTACCACAATCTGTGGGAAAACTCGGCCAATTTTTATGCCGCGCCCATTACGGCTACGCTCAACGGCGATACGGTGTATAAGTTTGTGACACCCAGCTTCGACCAGGCCGAGGCCGCCAATGCCTGCATCATGAGTTTTGATATCAATATTGAGAACGCCGGCGATACCGCACACATCACTTTCAGCACCTCTACCGAAAATGTGGGCGAACCTACGGCCGGACAGAAGAACAACTTTGCGCCGCCCTTCTGCAACGGTTTCGAGCTGAATACCGTCAATGTGGCTCTGCAAGCCAAAGAACCCTATCCCGCCAGCGGCGACGAGCATTTTGATGCCGACAGCGGCAGTGTGCTGATGCATTGGACACCCGCATCGGCCGAAGTGACTCAACACCTATTATATATAGGTAGCGATTCGCTGCGCGTGGCCCGCATGAAAGATGCTACCGCCACCTTGGCCAAGGGCGACACCAGTTATCTGTTGCAGAACGTCTACTCGATGGAAACCTATTATTGGCGCGTGGACGAAGTGGACAGCGAAGGCTATGTCACCACCGGCAAGGTTTGGTATTTCAAGCCCCGCCAGCTGGCCTTCCCCGGAGCCGAGGGCTATGGCCGTTATGCACAGGGTGGACGTGGCGGTGTGGTTTACCATGTCACCAACTTGAGCGGCGACCGTCAGCCGGGTTCGTTCCTGTATGGTTTGCTCGACCTGACCGGCCCGCGCACCATTGTGTTCGACGTTTCGGGTATTATCGACCTGGGTTTCAAGTCTATCTTCACGCCCAAGTATGTGACCATAGCCGGACAGACTGCTCCGGGCAAGGGTATCTGCATCAAGGGTAGCAATATCAATGTGGGTTCCGATAATATCTGCCGCCACATGCGCTTTAAACGCGGCTATGGCAATACGGGCAACGCGCTGGGACTTTCCGGCTCCGACCATGCTATCGTAGACCACACCACGGCCGCCTGGGGTACCGATGAAACCGTATCGGGCCGCGGTGCCAAGAATGTCAGCTTCCAGTACTCCATCATCGCTGAGGCCTTGGGTATTGCCGACCACAAGAACTATGCCACCGGCACCAACCACGGCTACGCCGCCACCATCGACGGCAAGATAGGCTCGTGGCACCACAACCTGCTGGTCAACTGCGCCGGCCGTAACTGGAGTATGGGCGGCGGCATGGACGGTAACAACACCGCCATCGGCCAGATGGATATCTTCAACAACGTGGTGTACAACTGGAACAAGCGCACCACCGACGGCAACTGCCACGAAGTGAACTTTGTGGGCAACTACTATAAGATGGGCCCCGCCACCAAGCACACGGTGCTCTTTACGCAGAACTACGAAAACATCGGCAGTGCCGAGAGCACCTGGCGTGCCTACATTAAGGGCAATATCCGCGAGAACCTGAACGGCACGCTCAGCACCGACCGCCTGGACGATACCTACAACGTGGTGCTGAGCAACGGCGACCCGGGTCCCAAGTACCAGACGGTGGTAGACCAGCCCTTCTTTGAGTCGTATGCCAAGATACATAGCGCCCAGGATGCCTTCAAGATAGTGCTGAGCGAAGCGGGTGCCACCATGCCTATGCGCGACAACCAACACTTGCGCGTGGTAAAGGAAACTTTGAACGGCAGCTACACCTATACAGGTTCCCGCTCGGGTCTTAAGGGCGAAATCGACCACGAAAGCGATGCCGGCGGATTCGAGGCTTACCCCGAAGAGCACCGCGACGCCAACTTCGATACCGACCAGGACGGCATGCCCGACTGGTGGGAAGCCCTGACGGGCAGCGACGCTACGGTGGCCAACCACAACGATGACCCCGACCACGACGGTTGGACACTGCTCGAAGACTACCTGGAATTTATGGCCCATCCTTATGTGGTACTGCAACCCAATGCCAAGGATACGGTAGATATGGCACCCTATTTTGTGGGCTTCAGCAAGAAAAGCCCCGTTTACAGCATCGAAGGCAGTAGCGACAATTGCAGCCTGAAAGTGGATGGCAGCAAGCTCTGCATCGAAGCCGGCAGCCAAAAAGGACTGGCCGTTTTCTACATGAAAGTGACCGACAGCGAAGGCGCAACACACAGCAAACGACTGAGCGTAGCCTTGACGGGCGATGTTACAGCCCTGCCTTCTGTTTGGAGCGAAGACAATCTCGATGTACAAAAACGCGAATTTTTTACCCTCGACGGAAAACAAGTTCGCGAATTGCAACCGCAGCAGGTTTACATCATGCGTCTGACCGACAGCCGGCAGCAAACCCAGAGCGTGAAAATCATCGCCGATTAGTGTAAATTGTTGATACTCAACGCCAAGCTGCGAGCCTGAGCGTTGCGAAAAGCCGCGTGCGGCCTTGCCCTGCAAGGCCGCACGCCCTTTTCGCACATCCGCTAAAAACACCTTTTCCCGAATTCGCGAACCTGCTAAATGCAATATTTCGGATAAAAATGCGATTTTTTTTTGAAAAAATTAGTTCACAAATTTGGTAATCGAAAAAAATGACATAACTTTGCAGCGTCTTTGAAACAAAAATGAAACCGAAACGTCTTATATGCGACAAAGACAAAACAAAAACATTAACGAGCTAAACAATAACCACTAAAGAATAGGAGCGAAGACCACCAATGGAAAGTCTTGAGATTACCGAAACAAACCGCAAGGCCCCGCATGTAGGGGCATATATCAAAGCGGAGCTGGATGCCAAAGGCATGCGGCAAAAAGAGTTAGCCAAGCTAACTGGAATTCAAACCTCAACCTTGAACGACATCATCAAGGGCAGACGCGACATTACGGCCGAACAATCCATCCTCATTGGCCACGCCCTTGACCTTACCGACAATTATTTTTACAATCTGCAGCAGCAGTACGACATGGACAAAGCCCGCGAGTCGGAACGTGTTACCATGCAGTTGGACGCCATCACGAACTGGAACGCCCTGAAACATTATGTTTCCGAGAGCTTCTTCGACAAGATGGGTCTGCTTGGTTCTGACATTAAGCACAATGTCGATGTCATTTTCGAAGTGTTCGGCGTCAAGAACCTCGACGAGTTCTTCGCCCTTCGCAATCAGGAAGCCCGCGTGGAAGCCAGCAAGAAAACCAAAAGACAGCCGGCCAGCGAACGGGACCTCTTCTCATGGAAATTCTACGGTAAGTTCCTCACCCGAGACAAGCGTCATTAAACAACCTTTAAAAGCCTGATTTTCTCCTCGAAAAAAACGCCCGAAACCCTCCGCAAATAGCCCAAACTTTTAACAAAAAAGTGTTTGGAGAATGCATAAATAACCAGTACCTTTGCGGCCGAAAAAAATAAGGGTAAGTCGATAGCGAAAACGGGATAAAAAATCCAACCAGAAAACTCTGTAAATCAGATGACTAAGACTTTGTTCAACAAGACGGTAATCCTGAAGGCAATCGTGCTGATTTTGACCTTGGGTCTGTCGTTTGAAGCTTGGAGCGCTACCAACGAGACTTTCGTTGATATCAAGTTCCGCCTCGACGATGCCAGAATCGACACCGCTTATATGGACAACGCCACTGCCATGAACCGCCTGGCCGCAGTTATCGACAGCATCGGTCGCGAGAACCTCGTTTCCGTCAAGGCTGTTTCGGTATCATCGCCCGAAGGTCCCTACTGGTACAACAAGCGCTTGTCTATGCGTCGTCAGCAGGCTGTGCTGGAGTACTTGAACAGAGAATTCCCCGAATACGAAAACCTTATCACCACCGACTGGCGCGCAGAATCTTGGGAAGACTTGGCCACCTTCGTTGCAGCCGACCAGAACCTGAGCGCCGAAAACATCGAAAAGGTTCTCAAAATTGTCAACTCCACGAAATTTTCCGACAAGCGTAAGAAAGACTTCTACACCTTGGGTTATCAAGACGGTCTGGGCAATATCTACCGCTACCTTTACAAGAGCTACTATCAGTACCTGCGTTACTCGGGCATCGTAGTCGTAAGCAACGGCAACGTGGCACTCGCTCCTCTGGCTTGCAACATCAAGCCCCTGCCCACCGACAGCCTGCAAGGCCCGCAGCTTTCCATCCTCGATATCCAGCAGAGCGCAGTGGCCAGCATCGACGATGCTGACAGCAAGGTTCGCGAACCCATGCTTTCAGTAAAGACCAACATGCTCTACAACGCCTTCTTCTATCCCGGCGTAGGTATGCGTCCCATCTGGAACGGCACCATCGAGTACTATCCCCGCCACAGCGAACACTGGACCTTCCTGGCCGAAGTGGAAATGCCTTGGTGGTCGAACTACGACGAGCAGCACTACTGCTTCCAAATTCGCAACTATCAACTCGAAGCAAGGCGTTACTTTGCTTCCGACAGAAAACATAACGGACTCTATCTCTCGGCTTACACCATGTCTAACCTCTACGACATCTGCCTCGACCTGAACAAGGGACGCGGCCGTCAGGGCGAAGGTTACGGCGCAGGCCTAGGCGTGGGTTACGTACTGCCTATCAGCAAGAACGGCAGCTGGAAACTCGAATTCCTGCTGAAGGCCGGTTACTATGAATCGCGTTACGATTCTTATCATGCAGGCAGACCTTTCGCAGGCAAGTATTACTACGATTGGACTGGCGACGCCGCCGATTTCAAACCCAGAAACTGGCGTCTCAGATGGTTCGGACCTACCGGAGTAGGTATTTCGTTGAGCTATGATTTGTTGAGCAGAAAAGTTAAGTAAGCGATGATGCGTTTTTGCCAAAATATGAAAAAGTCCTTCCGCATGCTGCTGATGATGGCAGTGCTCACCGTAGCACTGGCCTCCTGCGAACGCAAGCCCCTGTATCTGGTGGGCGGCGGCAACGTGGAACTCGACGTGGCTATCTACGACATCCGTCTGAGCCTGCTCTGGGGTCTCAACTGGGAGACCGAATGGCAGTACGACTGGGCCGATGAGTACGGCGAAATCGGTTACACCCGTCCCGACTACGTTCGCGCCATCATGTACAATGTAGACCAGTTCCTTGGCAAGAGAGAAAATCCGCAAACCAGAAACTTCGCCGCTACCGGCGGTATGGTTTCCCTGCTGCCCGGCAGCATGTACGACATGCTCTTCTACAACTCGGGTTACGAATACATCCAGGTGCTCACCGACGATGACAACACCTATTACAAAGCAACCACCCGCCGCAGCAACACCAAGGCCTACTCCAAGAGCAAGGCTGCCGCAGAAGAAAGCGGCGACGATTCGCAATATGTAGACTACAACCAACCCGATGAATTCTTCGGAACCTTCCTGAGCGACCTCTGGGTATCGGACAACACCGACGATTACGAACAGACCGTAGCCGAAGACGGCACCATCGTTTACCTGTACAGAGTAAACGCCAGCCTGCGTCCTTACTCCATGATTTACCTCTATCAGATTATGGTTATCAACAACGAAGACTCTATCGGTAACAAGATTGTAGGCGCTCAGGGTTACACCGTAACAGGTTTGTCGAACGAAGTTAACATGTTCAACCGCATGAACGACTCAACTTCCGTATCGGTATCGTCCGAAGTGGTTCGCCCGCTTATCGACAACAAGATGCTGACCTTGCCCGACGGCACACAAGTACAAGGCGATATCATGGCCAGCCGTATGCTTACCTGGGGTCTGTCGGGTATCAGCCCGCTGGACGAAGCCGACAAGTACATAGCCGGTGAAACCAAGAGCGGCAACACCAAATCGCGTGCCGACGAAGTGAACCCAGTAGACGACAACTATATCAACATAGGCGTAACGCTGCGCAACGGCGCTACCAAGGTGATTAGCAAGAACATCACCGAGCAGATGAACAACCATCCCGCCGGCGGCGTTATTACCGTTGTGATTGATGCAGCCCAGGAAATTTCCGCTTCCGACCTGAACGGCGGTTCGGGTTCGAAGGGTGGCGGTTTCAGTGCCGATGTTAACGACTGGGGCAACTCACAAGACGCTGAAATAACTATTTAACAAGGTGTTGACGAAAAAAACGACAAAAAACTTGACAATTATATTTTTTAATTAATACTTTTACTAATTCTTCGAAAAGAACAAAACAATGAAAAAGAGTTATTTGATTCTGCTTGCCGCTGTATGCGCATTTACAGCTTGCAAAAACGACGATTTCCTTGGAACCGTCAAGTCTGAAACCCCTGCTGCCGAACAGCAGATTGCTTTCTCAACATTCAACAACAAAATGACCAAGGCTGAGAATTCTAATGAAACTGAAAAGATTTCTCTGCTTAAGCACCATGCCGATTTTTCCGTATGGGCGCTGAAAGACAACGAAACCTCCAAGTGGGTGTTCAACGGCACCCAAGTTGAAGGCAAGGAAGAAAGCGGCGTTATCACTTGGGAACCCGTAGACGTACGTTTCTGGGACAAGACCGCTACCCGCTACGATTTCTACGCTGCCGCTCCTGCCAGTGCTGCTTGGGCGTTGAAAAATGTTGCTCCCAGCACGACTGCAACGGCTTACACAGGTGGTTACTTCACCTTGGACGATGTTACTTTGGCAGACAAGACTTTGAATGCTAAGGACTATCAGGAATCTATGAAGGCTGACGAACAGACCAACATCGACTACATGATTGCTACCGATAAGTTTGTTGAACAAGCCAATTTCGGTCAGGAAGTAGACCTCGACTTCAACCACATCCTTTCACGTTTGAACGTAACCGTTAAGCGCGGTCCCAGCCTCGAAAAGTGGGCCACCAAGAATCCAACCAAAGCCGAATATGCCAAGGTTGAGCTTACCGGCCTCGAGGTGGTAAAGATGCTCAGCAAGGGCTCTTTCGCTGAAAACGCTGTTAGCGGCACCGACCTGCAGCAGGGTACCACTGGCCGTTGGACCACCACCAGCGATGTTATCAACTACACCGCTTGCACCACCAACGCTACCGACCTGACGGCTACTCCCGAAGTTTACGTGCTGCAATCGCTGGTAATGCCTCAGACCGTCAAGTACGAAGCTATCAACGCCGGTACCGGTAAAAAGGGCGATGGTACTGATGCCGCAGAAACCTATATCTGTGTAAAGTTCAAGATTGGTACGGAAGACTACACCACCTATGTAAACTTGGCTGCTGCTTTCGGTGCTAAGGAAGACGATTCTGCTACCACCGATATTGACGAATCTCTGATTGCCTTTAACGAAGGCTGGCAGAACACCCTGCGTATCGCCATCGATGCTTCGGCTATCACCTTCACCGCTAACGCTTACAACTGGGCCGACGGTGCCGACAGCAGCTACACCATTGAGACTTCTATCAACATTCCTACCAACCTTGATATTGTTGGTGAATAATCCTTGGTATAAGACTAACCGATAAACAAGTAATAACAATAAAAAACATCATAACAATGAAAAAGATTCTATTTCTGACTACGCTTGCAGCAGCTTTCGCCTTCGGCTTTAGCAGCTGCTCTAACGAGGAACTGGTAGAAAACATCGAGCAAGCTCAGGGTGCCGAAATCGCTTTCGATACCTTCGCCGACAAACTTACCAAGGCCGAAAACTCCGATAAGACAAGCACTACCGCATTGGAAGGCCACCACACAACTTTCAATGTATGGGGTACCAAAACGGTAGGTTCCACTACCAGTGTTGTTTACTCTGTAGCCGATAAGGGCTCGGTTTCATTCGCTTCCAGTGCTTGGACCGCTACTCCCAAAAAGTTCTGGGACAAGACCGCTACCAACTACAACTTCTATGCAGCTGCTCCTGCTACCGCCAATTGGGCTTTTGCATTCACTACTGGCAATGCCGACGGCACCATTACGCTGGCCGACTTTACCTTGGAAGGTAAGAACGCCCTTACCGCGGCTTCTGCCACTGCTGTTGATACTTGGAAGGATGTTGCTGACGATGTAGACCTGATGATTGCTTCTCCTTGCCTTGTGGCTCGTACCTCTTACAACAAGGCTGACCCCGACAAGGTGAACCTGCAGTTCAACCACATTCTTTCTCGCTTGAACGTGCTGGTAAAGAAGGGTGAAGTTTTGGAGAATGAAACAGTTTCTTTGACCGGTCTTAGCATTGTGAACCTCAAGAACAAGTCTTCTTTCGACGAAAGCAAGAAGACCGGCACTGAACTGGCCGCTGGCACTACCGCCCGCTGGACTACTCCCGAGCTTGATGGTACTTACCAACTCGATGGTCTTACGCTGACCGCTACTACTAAAGAAGACGGTGTTACCACCACCGCTCAGTATATAGGTGAATGGCTGATTATTCCGCAGGAAATCACTAAGAAGGTTCTGGATGTAGACTTTTCAGACAAGGGTGAGGGCTCTTCTACTGAAGATGGTGCCAAGAATGAAGCCTATGTAAAGGTTGATTACACCATCAACGGTGAAGAGTTCTTTGGTTACTACAACCTGGCTCACGCATTCAAGGCTGCCAATTCCGGCGACAAGATTGCCTTTAACGAAGGCTGGCAGAACAACCTTACCATCGTCATCAATCCCGATGTTATCGAATTCGATGCTGAGGTATTCGATTGGGCTACCAATGCCGAAAACGAGTTCAATATTCCTGAATAAGACTTAGGTTGCTTGAGGGCAGACGGGCGCGCGAAGCGCGCCTGTCTGCACCGCAAGACCAGGGACGGCTTGCGCCGCCCGACCAACAGATTGATTAACTACTTAAACAACCGATTATGAAAAAGATTTTTGTTATTCTTTCAGCAGCACTTATGTTTGCCGCTTGCTCCAAGAACGATGTTATCGTTCCGGTAGAAGAAGACGAAACCGCTATCGATTTCAGCGCCGTAGCCGACAAGACTACCAAGGCCGCCATTAACGATAATGCCGACTTGGCCAAAGAAGGTGGTTTCGTGGTTTGGGGCTACAAGAACGCCAAGACCGCTACCGATTGGACTTCTGCTACCACAATTTTTGATGCTCAGACTGTTACCGCTGCCGCCAACGATGGTGCTTACGTTTCAGGCAATGTAACCAACTGGACCTACACACCCAAACGTTTCTGGGACAAGAACGCCAACTACTGCTTCTATGCTGTAGCGCCTGTTAGCCCTGCCAATGGTACTTACTCTATCGCCGGCAATGCCAACGAAAAGAAAATCACCATCGATGGTGCTGTTTCCGCTATCTCTACCGCTTCTGACGACCACCTGATTAGCCGCGCCGGTGTTATCGGCCGCGATGGCAAGACCACCGACAATGTAGATTTCACCTTCAACCACGTTATGGCCAAGCTGACCTTCAAGGTTAAATTGCAGGACAAGCTCGTTCCCACCGACCTTAAGCAGATTGAAGTGAAAGAAATCACTATGACGGGTTGGAATAATGGTGCCGGCAAATTCGTTCAGACGGCAACGACTACACCCGCTACTATCGAATGCAACGAGTGGAATATTGCTACGGCTGCCGATGGCAATATCATCCTGGTAGGTACTGGAGCTTCTCAAACCAGCATCGTACTGACACCAGAAACGGGTGATACCAACACTCCTACGGAGATTACCGACTGGTACATTATGGTGCCTCAGGCTATTGCTTACACGGCTGCCTCAGGTGATGCTGCTGCCAAGGGTCTGACTTTCAATGTGAAGTACACCATGACGCTTGCCGATAACACCACCACCGAAGATTTCGAAGTGAGCGGTGTTGTTCCCGCTAGCCAGACTTGGGGTACCGACTCTTACACCAACTACACCATTATCGTAGGTCCGGAACCTATCGAATTTGATGTGGTATCAGTTGCCGGTTTCACCAACGATGGTGGCGACCAAACTGTAACGGTTCAGTAATTGAATAACTCTTTTCGATGCAATATATAGGCTGGGTGGGCTTGGTTGTCTGCCCAGCTACTATGTAACCAGACGACAGGTTTAATACTATGAGTAAGGCTTATATATATAAGGTATGTTTGTTGGGCTTGGCCCTGCTGGGTTTGGCCTCGTGCGAAAGACGTAGCCAAAACACCGACAGGCTTATTTCCATGTCGGTGCTGGTGGAGCATACCAAAGCAGGACTCATAGAAGACAATGCCGGTTTCCAGCGTCAGGGCAATTTCGGGGTGTTCGGCTACAAGGCCATGAACAATACCGTAGATGCCAGTAGCCAGCTGATATTCAACAACCAGCTGGTGGAGAACGAAAACAAGGACACCGACCCCCTGCAAGCCGCTGTTTGGACCTACAGCCCCTTGCGCTACTGGGATACCCGTAAGGGCCAGTGGTACAACTATATAGCCTATGCGCCCCACAACTCGACGGGTGGTGTTACGGCTCAGGCCAGCATGACGTGTCAGGGTTCGGGCAGCGATATGTATTACTCCCTCACGCTTAGCAATATTCCCGCTTGGCAACCGGCCGCTACGGGTATCGACTATCTGGTGTCGGATGTGTCGCGTGCCACGGGTGTGGATTATGTGAAGAATTACGCTTCGTGCGTAGACCTTACCTTCAACCATATTTTGGCGCTTGTAGACCTTGCGGCCTACAAAATTGATGGTACGGAATTTACCATCGAAAAGGTACAGGCGGGCAGTTTGAGCGATGCCGACCGCATGGTGCCTACGGGCAACGACAATAGCTATGAACAGGCGGTGGTGTTTGGCGGCAGCCCTGCGGCGCTGCAAGCGCCGCAGCTGAGCCTTGGCTCCGCCAAGGGTCAGGCCTCCTGGTACCAGGAGGCTGCCGCTGACGGTGGAGTGGAGGTGCTCAGCAGTGACATGAACAACCCCACGCTTATCTGCCAGATGCTGGCTTTCCCCTTTAGCACAACGGGCGGCCTTAACCTGAACATCACCTTCAAGCGCGGAGCGCCCAGCGCTACGGTGGCCAGCGAAGTGGCTCAAGACAAGCTCATTACAAGTCTCAGCAAACTGGAGAGCGGCAAGCACTACAGTATCGTGCTCAAGTTCGAAGGCGGTCTGGTGGTAGACGTGCATGTGAGCGAAGTTCAAGATTGGATTATAAGAGACAGAAACCACAGTTTGTATAATTGGTAAATGAGCGAGCAAATGAGCAGGTATACCTTATATAATATATGTAAGACTTTGGCCATCGCCTGCATGCTACTGCTGACGGCCTGCCAGTCGGTGCAGGAATCCGACCTCGATGCCGGTTTGCCTGTGGGAATCGGTGCTTTCGAAATGCAATCGCAGAGCGTGATAACGCGCGCCGTCAATGCCGGCTATCACGATTTCGACGCCACTGCCGACATCACGGCCGATTCCAAACTCTACGGCTTTATCCAAAACTCGGCCGATACCTATATCAAGAGTGTTTCCACCTACGACTTTACGGCCGGTAAATGGAATTCGGGCATGCGTCTGTTGTCGTATATGCCGCCCACGGGCTGGACTTTCCGCTTTTTTGCGCTCGTTACCGACAACACCGCCATTACCAGCAGCATGGCCAACAATGCCAGCGGCCAGCCTTGTATGACCATCGGCAATGTGCCGGCCTTCAGCCAATACAATATTATGCTTTCGAGCGGCGCGGTACTCAATGGCCTTACTTTGGCCAAGGGCAGCTATACGGCCGCGCTCAGCAACGACAATCATCAGGTGAACTTTATGCTGGACAATCTTATGACAGCCCTCAACCTGAAAATCCTTATCGACAGCAAGTACAACGCCCTACGCGACGTGGTGGTAAAGGAAGTGAGGATAAATAGTCAGAATGCTGTTTACCAAGCCGTTGCAACTTTTACCACTTCGGGTATCTCGCTCACATCGAGCGTTACCGACGCCGAGGGCCAAGACTTTACGCTCAGTTTCGATCCGGGCCTGCAACTCACTACCACAGCCGCCGAGCTGGGCAGTTGCTACTTGGTGCCCAAACTGACAGGTCTCACTATGACCACTACCTACGACATCTACGACAAGAAGGGCAACCTGATTCGCGCCGACCAGACGGCCGTCAACAACCTAGACAAGGCCCTGACCTCGGACGTGATGATGTCGAACAGCAAGATTAACCTCACCCTGAAGGTGGCTCCCACTTATTTGTATTCGCTCTCGGACGGCGATTTGGACAACCCCGGGGTAACCATTATAAAGAACTAACGAGATAATATACCAGTTGAATATGAACCGCTATTTTACTGTTATCCTGATATTGCTGACGTTTTCGGTATCGGCCAAGGCACAGATTACCATTGGCGGAAGCGTTTATGGTGGTGGCCGTAACGGCGCTGTGGGAACGGGCAACACCCCGGCCGCGCAGGTGGCTACGGCTGCCGACTTTGAGGCCGCTACGGTGGCCGCCCAGTCTACAGCCACGATGGTGACGGTAAACAGCGGTAGTTTGAACAATATTTACGGCGGTGGCGAAAAGGGCAATAGCAAGGGCCAAACCAACGTCGTGCTCAGAGGCGGTTCGATAAACGGAAGTGTGTATGGCGGTGCCATGATGGCCGATATTGAGGGCTATTCGCACGTGAACATTGATGCTGCCAACCTGCGCAGCGACCTTGTGCTGGCCAATGTGTACGGCGGTAACGATATTGCCGGCAACATCAGCCAGTTGGCCTATGTGGAATCTACTTACGCTTCCGACCTTGACAAGGCCGTGGCCGACGGCGGCAAGCGCTGCTATGTGCTGAACCTCTTTGGCGGCGGCAACGGCGACTATGCCGATTCGCTCTACACGGGCAGTCTTGAGCGTCCCACGCTGGCCCAAGCCGAGATTCACCTTACTTCGGGTTGCTACTATCAGATTTTCGGCGGCGGCAATATGGCCACGGTAACGGCCAACACCACCATCGACCTGCAGAACCGGACACAATTGCGTTTCCATGCTTCGCAAAATGCAGACGGCAGCTATAGCTTCGACGACGAAATTCCTGAATATCAGTTCGAAAGAGTATTCGGCGGCAACAACAAGGTGGCCATGGACATACGGCCCACTTGGAACTTGCAAAAGGCTTCGGTAGAGAACCTTTATTCGGGCGGCAATGCCGGCGATATGACCTACCACACGGGTATCTTGCTCGAAATTGCCAGTGCCGACATGACCGTCTACAACGTCTACGGCGGTTGCCGTATGGCCAATGTGAGCAATTCGGCCACGGTGACGGTGAGCGACGGTATCATTACCAATGTTTATGGCGGTAACGATATCTCGGGCAATGTCTACGGCGGCACGCAGGTGAACATTCAAAGCAGCGTGCTGGGCGATGTTTACGGCGGCGGCAACGGTTCTTACGCCTATACCGACAACATCAAGCTCAAGGACGATGCCCAATACAGCGATATTTTCTACGAAATTCCCGGTGTCGATTACGAGAATTTGCCCAGCGACATTTCCTTGCTCTCGGCCCAGGCACTCAACGCTTACCGACCCAATGCCGAGAACGTAACTATCTCGCTTTCAGGTAAGTCTGATGCCGAACCTACCTATATCGGCGGTTCGGTTTATTGCGGTGGCAACAGTGCTACACTGCGTTCCACCTCGGGCAATCTGGAAGCTGCTTCGGCCACGCTCAAGCTTGGTTCTTATGTGATAGCCAACCACATTTTCTTGGGTAGCAACGGTGCCAATATGGTGGCCCGCGACCAGGCCGGCGATATGCTGCGTGTGCTTCGCGACGGCCCTGTCGACTACGATGCCACGGCGCAGGGTAAATATTCGCTGATGGATCTGACCGACCACGACACTTTCGAAGAATACATGAAGGGTGTCGAGGTGGCCATCAAGCCGCAAGTGGGTTTTGTGGATGATTATGTAGACTATTCGTCCAAGGTGGGTTCGGTGTATGTCGGTGGTAATGTGGGCAGTATGTCGGCCACGGGCTATTTCAACCTCTCGTTCCTGCAGAAGGTAGTGGTTTTCGAAAAGCTGGTGGGCGGCTGCAACAATGCCAATATATCGGCCGGTGCCTACAATGCCTATCACGAAGGCGGCCTTACTTCTTACAGTGCCACCAAGGTTATCATGAACGTGGAAGGCATGAAGCTGCAGCCCATGAAGCTGACGGCCAATGCCGACGGTACTTTTACCTTTGCCGAGAACCGTAATGCCGATGGCTTGCTGGTGGGTGGCAACATCTACGGCGGCTGCTACGAAAGCGGTTACATCAACGGTGGTGTGGAAATCAACATCAAGCAAGATGCCATCTCATCGTCCGTGAGCGATGCCGACCGTCAGCTTATCCGCGACAATGTTTTCTCGACAGCCCTCTCGGCTTTTGGCGGCGGTTATGGCCACAATGCCGAAATTTGGGGCGACGTTACGGTGAATATCAGCAACGATGCCAATATAATTAAGGTGTTCGGCGGTGGCGAAATGGGTGTGGTAGGACGCACCAAAGGCAGTGCCGCTCCCGAAAACCTTTTCCACGAACCTCTTACGGCCAACACCAATATCAGCATTACCGGCGGTACGGTGGGTAAAATCTACGGAGGCGGTTTCGAAGGTCTGGTAACGGGTAACACCAAGGTGATGCTCGACGGCGGTAAGGTGTACGATGCCATGGCCGGTGCCTGCAACGCCGATATTGACGGTTATGCCCAAATGCTGATGGGTAGCGTGAACGGCGGTGCAACTACCACAGTGGAACACAACGTTTACGGCGGCAACGACTTTGGCGGACGCATTGCTTCGGCTGCCACCTATACGGGTGCCAACGGCCAAAACGTGACGGCCAATACTTATGTGTCTTATCAAAAGGGTATAGTAGGGAACAGTATCTACGGCGGTGCTTGCGGCAGTTACGACTATTCCGTTGCGCCTTACAGCACCAAGGCTGCCGAGGCCGGTTTCTACTATCCGAAATTCGAAACGCTACCCACGGGCGGCGACATCAATACCAACAGTTTTGTGGATATCCGCACCACGGCTGCCAGCGACAAGGCCGACGGCAATATCTACGGCGGTGGCCGGGGCTTTTTGAATGCCAAGTCCGGCGATGCCCAGCTGGCCATTGTGGATATGAAACAGTCGTATGTGCTACTGCGCAGCCAGAACGCTACGGGTCTGGTGGCCGACAACATTCTGGGCGGCGGTTACTACTCGGTGGTTGAGCATACTTTGGTCGATGCCTTGAGCGGCCGTGCCAATATCCTTTACGGTGGTACTTACGGTGCTTCGGCCACCCTCATGGACGAAAACGTCAGCTACGACTGCAACACTACCACGGTGAACCTCAAGGGCATCAAGTACGACCAGCTGAATGTGTTCGGCGGCGGTGCCAATACGGGTGCCAGAATCACTTACGTGAATCTGCTCGAAGGTTATGTGAAAGATGTCTATGGCGGTTCCAATATGGAAGGTGTCTGCGACAGCACTTTTGTTGATGTGCCTGCCAGCGGCAAGGAATTCATTGCCCATGCCATTTACGGCGGTGCTTACGGCAGCAGCGACAACCTGCCTTGCGATGTTTTGGTAGCCAACGTGAACTTCGCTTCCGACCAAGCTTATGTTTCGGGCGGCGAGCTGTTTGGCGGCAACAACAATGCCCGTGCTTCGCAAAAGACTTTTGTGACGGTGTCTGCACCGCTGCGTACGGCAGCCGGTGCTACGCTGGCCAGTGTGTTCGGCGGCGGCCAGGGTGTCAATTCGGTGGCCGGTTATACCAACGTTACGCTTAACAGCGGTGCCCAAGTGGGCAATGTCTACGGTGGCGGCGATGCCGGCAAGGTGTACGGCTATTACAACGACAACAGTGGCGCTGCTACTTACTACAACCAGACTTCGCATCCCGAGCATCCTTATGCCCATTGGGCTTTTGAGGCTCCTGTTGCCGGAGGCAACTGGAGCACGGCAGCTGCCAGTCCCAATACCAATATTTATATCAACGAAGGTGCTACAGCCCAATATGTTTACGGTGCCGGTTACGGTTCGCAGGCCACCGTGTCGGGCAATACCTATGTGCTGCTCAACGGCGGTAAGGTAGAGAACGACATCTTCGGCGGCGGTTATTCGGGCAATGTACAGGCCATGGCCGCCAGCGACCTTGGCGCTGGCGGCACCATCCCTGCCGACCAGACGGACAATATCTACACCTATGTATTTGTACGCGGCGGTGCGGTGAACAACGTTTACGGTGGCGGTTACAACGGCCACGTCGGTCTGTCGGGCATAGCTTCGCAGGCCTCCACCGATGCCACCAACCCCAACACCCGCGTGGAAGTGGGTCTGTTGGAAGGCAGCAGCTTTACCGATGGTGTTCCTGCCATAACCCGCAGCCTTTACGGCGGCGGTTATAAGGGCGCTGTTTACGGTTTGGCCAAGGTGCAGATTTTCAACGGCTACACGGGCTATACCTACAACGCTGCCGGCCACTATGAAGAAAACCTCAACTATCAGGGTAGCACGGCCAAACTGCTGAAAGAAAACGGCAATGTTTTTGGCGGCGGTTATGGTGAAGGTGCCACGGTAGACCGCACCGAAGTTTATCTCTGGAACGGTACGGTACGCAACAGCCTTTATGGCGGCGGCGAAATTGCAGCCATCGGCCGGGGTAGCGTGAACGATGACAAGAAGACCGCCACCATCAGCTTGCCCGGCAAGACGTTGGTGGAAATGTACGGTGGTTTGGTAGCCGGCAATATCTTCGGCGGTGGCCGCGGTTATGCGGTAGATGCCTACGGTAACACGCAGAACGGCGAAATGGGTTATTCCGACGGTTATACCTTCGGCCATACCGAAGTTCACTTGCGCCGTGGCACCGTGGGTACGGACGACACTGTGCTGGAAGGCGACGGTAACATCTTCGGCGGCGGTAACATCGGTTATGTCTACACCGCTACCGGTACCAAGGATGCCAGCGACGGCTATTATTACAACAACGGTCTGCTTACCGAAGACTGCCGTGTGCTTATCGCACCCTATGCCAAGGTACTCGAAGCCGTCACCATAGACGGTACCAGCTACGGAGTGGGCGAGTTCGTTCCTACCGAAAAACTGAATACGCTCAGCGCTTCCGATGCTGCTTGGAGCAAGATAGACAATTTGGGTATCACCATCGGCAACGCCGTGTTTGCAGGCGGTAACGTTTCGGCCGGTTCCGATAAGGTATACGCCAATGCCAAGACCGTTTTCGGCAATGCCACGGCTTCCGTTACCGATATCTTCAACAAAGACTTTGTGGTAATCGGCGGCGATGGTATCGGCGGTTTGTATGGCGATGGCAACCTTACCTTTGTGGATGGCTACCGCGAGCTGAACATCACCAACTACGGTACCGACTACTACAACTTGAACAACCAGCTTACCTACGAGCAATACATGATGCTCACCGACCGTGAGCGTGCCTATTTCGAGCTGCAATATATGTCCAATGTGGCACATACTTACGAATTCTACGAATGTCTCCATGCCGATTATTACGGCGAAATCTATTATAGAAAAGGCCAAAAACTGCCCGCATCCGCCTTCGAGGCGCTGGGCCTGACTGACGAAGAAAAAACGCACTGGATACAGTCGTCGAAGAACTTCGACACGGGCGACAAGGTTTCGCAAGACGAATATAATTTGATGGATGATGCCGAGCAGGCCAACTGGGATTTGTTCGGTTTCTGTACCCTGTATGCCGGCCGTATGATTAACACCATACAGCGTGCCGACTTCTGCGGTGTGTTCGGCAGCCGTATCGTTATGCGTGGCGCGCGCGACCGTGTGCCCTCCACCGTCGACTACACCTACTACACTATCAACCGTGTGGACGAAGTTTCGCTCAACCAAATGCCCGACCCCAAGAATCCTACCGATGCCAGCCAAAACCACGGCAACTACTTCGGTATCTATTCGGTGGTGAACTATCTGGGTGCCCTTACTTCGGATGTCGAGTTCGAGAGCGAACGTGTTACCGACAATACCGATGCCAGCTATGCTCCCGATGGCCGTAGCTACTACGACTGGAAGAGCGCCAACTTGAACAACCGCAAGCGCAACAACGGTACCAGCCGCAACGAGGTGGCCCTGGCTTCCGGTGTATGGCTCGAAATTGTAGACAAGTCTACCGAAACGGCCGGTGAAAAGATTTACGGCCCCATCACCGGTGTGGTACAATTGGACTTGATTAACGTAGCTACCGGCGAAGGTGGCGGTTATGTATATGCCAAGAACATCCATGGTGTCAAGACCAAGCTCTCGCTTAAGCAGGTAACGCTGACGGCTGCCAACCAAGGTGCCGTTTCGTACAAGGAGTTCTCTTATGCCGATGCCGTTCAGGCCGACCACATGCAGACTTCGGGCAACTTTGTGAATAGCCTCAAGCGCATTGTCGACGACTGCTATCCCGAAAACAACGCTTATGTGGGCAGCGATGCAGCTCCCGCCCATTACTGGTATGTGCGTGGCGACTTCTACGTTTACGAACAGAACATCTCGGCCTACACCGGTTCGTCGCAGGCTTATGCCGAGTCTATCACCATTCCGCTTACCATTACGGCCGAAGCTCAGGGCCGTCTGCGTCTGGAAAGTGTCAACGAAAACCTTTACGCCTACTGGAACGACAGCTACGATATCGACAAGTATCAAAGTCCGCTCGATGCCAACGCCATTATTGTGCAAGGTGTCACCTACCAGAAGAACGACCCCATTTCGTATTGGACCTATTCGCGTCTCACCGACGAGGAGAAACTGCTCTTCACCGATGAAACCTATGTCTGCTCCAAGGCTGTTTCCTACAATGGCAAAGACTACGCCAAGGGTGCCGTGCTGCTGCCTTCGGAATATGCCGCCATGCCTACCGACCAATATGTTTGCGAATACGACTTTGTTGATGGCGATGCCGCCTACACCGAGGGTACGGTGCTGACGCAGGCCCAGTGGGAGTCGCTCAGTGCTTCCAACCAAGACAAGTGCGCTACGGTGCGCTCGTTCTTCAACATCTCCAACGCCCTGTCGCACGACGAAGGCTTCCTGCTCACCTTCGACTGGGATAACCCCGACATCTGGAACGACTATTACCAGCATGCCGCTACTGCCGGCGATGCCGACCAGCAAGTGGTGCGCAAGTCTGTTTACGATACTTACGATGCCACTACCAAGGCCGCTTACGTAACGGCTCCTTCGCTCAGGAGTACCACCACTTCGGTGATGGGTCAGTTGCAGTACACGCAGGGCGACCTTATCGAGAAGGAAATCTACGACTATCAGGCTCAGGTAACCACCGACCTTGCTGCCAACGGCTTGACGGATACGCGTACCGGCCAGGCCAGCTTCGAAAAGGCTTGGGTGGCCAAGCAGGCCTGCAAGTTTACCGACAATGGCCGCGACTACAATTATGTGGAAGGTGCCTGCATCTCCGATACCGAATATCAGGCCTTCAGCGCTACGGGCAAGGCTTACTTTACGCAAGGTATGCTCTGTACCAAGACCTATCAGCGCGGTGAAGACGAATATTACCTGCGCGGTTCGGTGCTGACTCTTGCCGACTACAACACACTCTTGGCCGAAGATGCCGAAATAGCCGACCATTTCAGTGATCCTTACATTTGTACCAAGGACGGTGCTTGGGGCGGTAGCCTGTTTGTGCAGACCAACAATTACCCGGCACTGAAGTACGCCAACCTGACGGCGGCCGAACGCCAGAACTTCACCTACAACTACGATGCCCTCGACTTGATGTCGGAGAACTTCAATGCCAGCGACATCTTGCATTATCAGGGTGGGGTGGGCAACCATGCCAATGCGGGCAAGGCCATCGCCAAGCAGAACAACTATGCCGAAGAGGAGGCCATCGACTACACGGCCCGCTACGAAGGTGAGGATATGACCGCCGACAACTGTCTGGCCGAAGAGGTGCTTGTTACCCGCGATGGCAGCCAGCTGATGACCAATATGCTCAAGATGGGCGATATTCTTAAGAACACCGCTTACGAAAGCCTTACCAACGAGCAGTTCAAGTTTACGCCTATCACCGCCAGCGGTACCGACGATGCCGACAAGGTGTTCTATGTGGTGAAGGAAGGTTTCCAGACGGGCGACAACTATTACACCGTGGGCAACCAGATTACCGAGGCCATCTACCAAGGCATGACCAGCAGCAACAAGAACAAGGTGGCTTTGATATCGCGCAGCAGTCTGCCCAACTATCCTACGGGTAGCGAAACCAAGAGCTACTACTTCTGTACGCGCAAGTACACAGCCATATCGCCTCATACCGACATCAACGGTGTCAGCTATGCCGTGGGCGACGAAGTGCCGGTAGGAACCATCATCTCGGCCGACCATTACAACACGCTGACGAACGAACAGAAGAACTTTGAAATAGACGGCAAGATTCCGACCTCGCTCACTACGCTCTATGTATCGCGCGAAGTGGACATCAACCAGCTGTCGCAAGACAAGATTGTTACCGTTATCTATTGGTACGAATACATAGAAAGTGACGAAACGGGTATGTCGTACGAAACCATCCGCGAGCGTCATATCGTGAACATCCGCATCCATTTCGAGAGCGGTGTGCCCACCATCGGTGAGCTGCTGCCACCAAGTACGGTGCTGCCTTCGACGGCCGTGGGTCTGAATACGCCTACCATCGAGGAAGGTGCTTACGAACTGCTGGGTGGCGGTTGGGAAATGTACTCGAACGAGGCCGATGCCTACGCCCACAAGAACGGTGCCGAGTATGTGAACCGCAATACGCCCATGTACTGGTATCAGGACGGTTACTATGTGGCCTACTACGCCAAGTCTTATCTGGGCAAGACTTACTCTAACCCCGTACAGTTCTCGGTGGCCAACTATCACCGTATGTCGGAAGTGATGAGCAATACGCACAGCGAAACCCTCGAAGACAACTCTACGGTAACGGTCAACGACTATATGTATCTGAACGATGCCATCAAGGCCGGCAAGCGTGCGCCCAAGGTTTACATCAAGGACAATGCCGATATGGAGGCTTTCGCAAGCTTCTTCAACAAGACTCTGACCGAAGAGAACCTCGACTTGGTACGCGGCGGTTCGGGTATCGACTTTATCCTTGCGGGCGATGTTGCCCTTAGCGGCAGCTGGACCTCGCTGGGCGACGACAGCCAGTGCTTCGAAGGTAACTTCCACGGCGACGGTCATGCGCTGACCGGTCTCGACCATTCGCTCTTCGGCAATCTTTGCGGTAAGGTCTACAACCTGGGTGTGGCCGGTTCGTTCAGCTCGGCCGGTATTGCCGACCAGGGTAGCGGTAGCGTGAAGAACTGCTGGATTTACACCACCAACACTGCTGCCAAGGCTGTGAATGCCGTGCTGGGTACGCCTTCGCACAGCAATGCTCAGGAACCTCAGATTATCAACTGCTACTATAACCAGGATGCCGCCTACAATAATCCTGTCAGCACCCACGGTCTTGCCAAGGCCATGCCGGTGCGGGCTTATCTGGATGGTCAGGTGGCCTTCCTGCTCAACGGCTTCTATCTGGAA
Source organism: bacterium (assembly GCA_963617485.1). Classification (GTDB taxonomy): domain Bacteria; phylum Bacteroidota; class Bacteroidia; order Bacteroidales; family UBA1402; genus UBA1757. Next base: position 93,180 of record CAVEPA010000007.1, read on the forward strand.
AAACGTTATCAAGACAGCAAGAGCCTGACTGCCGGACAGCAATATCGCTACTGGCCGCTGGATAAACTGGATGGCAAGATAACGATGGCCAGCACCGCTTATTACGAAGACGATGTGGAAACCTATGTGGAAGAGCGTTATCAGTATGCCGACTTTATTTACGCCGACGGTACTATTCCTTTGACGACCGATGTGCGCCACAATATGAACGAAACCTATTCGCCGGTTTACCCCGACGACTACATCTACTTTGGCCAGAGCCTGAGCTACAATATCGTTATGGGTGGTGGCAAGTCGGATGAATATCCGCATGCTGTGGCCCGTACCACCGACAAGAAACTGCTCCGTACCGATGCCGCCGACACGCGTGTTTACCGTGCACCGGGCTACTACCAGAGCAAGCAGATGTCTACCGTTTACTTCAACGGCCATGCCGCCTTTGTAGATGATTATGTGCTGACACCTGTAGCCGATGGCGGTATTTATGCGGCTGCCGAAACGATGGATGTCTACAAGACCTTGACGGCCATCGACTTTACCGGTCATGGCGATGCTTCTTGGCAAAGGGGCTGGAACGACGGTCTGTTCTATACGCCGCTGCTCGACTTCGAAGGCGTGTACTCCTTCCAGACCGATGGTATAACGCGCAACCTGCTGGTTTACATCAATCCCGCCGATGGCGATGCTTCTTCGGCCGACAGCCGCACCGACGCTGCGCTGGCCACTTTCTCGAAAGACCCCGCCTACGACGATTACTATCAGGGCAACGGCTACCGTTCGGTAAGCAAGAACGAAATTGAAGTGATGGGCCACGTGGTATATAACAACGGCGGCAACTACATTGCCTACAGCGACCACTTCCTGGTTGACAAGAACGACTTCAACGCGCCTATTGCCTATACCTTCGATACCGACAAGCGCATGTGGTACCAGCGCGAGCCAGACAAGTTCATCACCTCGATGACCCAAGGTTGGGAAAGCGTCAGCCTGCCCTTCGAAGTGGAACTGCTCAGCACCAACCAAAAGGGTGAACTTACGCACTTCTACGGCGACAGCAACAAGGGCCACGAATACTGGTTGCGTGCCTATGCCGATGCCACCGAGGATGCCACCGCTTCGCCTGTTAGCTACACGGTGAACATGAACCGTCCCGCCAGCCAGAGCGGCGCGTCCAAGACGGCCACCAGTACCTTCCTCTGGGATTACTACTACGAGGGTACGACCAGTGCCGGCGACAACACCGACGAAAATACCGACGCTTACCAGCGCCAGTACTACCAAAACGCCCGCGACTACGATGGCTACGCTTATCAGCAGGCAGCCACGCCTTACCTGGTGGGCTTCCCGGGCAGCAACTACTACGAGTTCGATTTGAGCGGCGGCTTCATTGCCCAGAATTCGGGCAGCGGAACGCCCGCCCAGCTGAACCGCCAGACCATCAGCTTTGTTTCGCAGACGGGTATCAGCATAGCCGTGAGCGACGATGAAACCAACGAGGCTGCTGTGGCCGCTTCGGGTTATGCCTTCAAGCCCAACTACCTGAACCGCCAGTTGCCTGTAAGCACGGGTCTGGAAGCTTATTATGTGATGAACGACGAGGCTTCGGCCTTTGTACAGACCACAGCCGCCATGACCGCTGCCCAGCGCAGCCTGTTGCCTTTCCGCTGCTACTTTGCCGCAGCCCAAAGCGCGGGCGAAGGTGGTAGTGCGCCGGCCTTGCGTAGTGCTCCCGACAAGCTGCTTATCGGCAACTCCGACGCTGAACCTGCTCCGCAACCCGACCTGACGGGCCTGCACGTATGGACCAAGCGCGGCCGCATCTGCATAAGCAACGCTACCGAAAACGAACTGACCCTGCCCATTTACAGCGGCACAGGCGTACTGGTAACCAAAGTGACCTTGCAGCCCATGGAGCAGCAGACCGTGCCGGTGGGTAGCCGGGGCCTGTATCTGGTGGGTACAACCAAAGTGATAGTAAGATAATGAGATTTATCTATATGATGAAAACTGCGAAAACCATGCATACTGCGATAAGATATAAATCGGCTAAACTCTTGGCCGCTCTTGCCTTGCTTTTGACTTCTCCGCTGGCCCTGGCTCAAACCAGCAGCGAGGATGCCGGCTATGTTATCTATAACGGAAGCTATTATTTGGGTGGCACCAATACAACTGGCATTTCCTCGTTCAACCCTTCTACCTGCCTTTGGACAGGCACTTCGGGCGGCAAATGGCAGAATAGTGCGGGGTATTATCTGAGGTATAACAATGGATTGGCGTTGACCGACAATTCCAACAACGCAACGAACTTTACAGCGGGTAGTTCAGAAAGTGGTACGAATGGGCAGACTCTTTATTATCCTTATTCGAGTTGGCGTTCTTATTATATCCGTTACAATAATGGATGGAGTACATCTCGCAACACCCAAGGACGCATTCTTTTTGCCGTTACCAAAGAATATTATGCGCCCAGTTCTACCGAGCCTACCATAACGGCCACCGACGGCACACTATTCGAAAGTTTGGGTAGCAAAAACTTTGGCTATACCGCTGCCCAATACCGCCCAGCCTATTACAACTATAAGTTCTATAATGGTGCGAGCCACTATTGCCTCACCGAAACCAGCAATTCCACCGCGTCGGCTCCCGGCAACGAAACTTTCACCTACACATGGTCGTTGCTCAATGCCGATGGCACTGCCTATACCGGCACGAACGTCAGTGTGGGCTCAGACGGTACGGTAACCTACGTCAGTGCCTTCGACGAACCCACTACGCTTACGCTGCGCCTTAAGGCTCAAAGCACCAGTACCAGTTTTACCAAAGAGCAGAGCATCAGCTTTAAGGCTGCTACCCGAGTGGTTTACGATAATGTGCTACCCGAGATACAGTCAGATGCCAGCAGTAGCCAATTGGTGCTGCCCGCCTTTTCTGTGGTGGATGCCAAAGGCAAGGTGCTGAGCGGTAAAAACATCGACTACACTCAGTCTGGCTGTCCCTTCAATATCGTTGACGGCCATTTGGTTATAAGCGCACTCTGGTACTCAACGAATGCTGTTACGGCTTCTTTCGCCGGCGACGATGACTATATGGCCAGTTCGGTGGTTTACACCATTCTTTTCTACGACCAGGCTGCCCTCGACAATGTTGTGGTGGCACCCGATATTGCCGTTACGCCCGCCACGGCCACGCTCGACTTGGGTCTAAGCCAGACTTACCAGATTCCGGCTTCCATTACCGTGCAGATTAGCTCTTGCGAAGCATGTTCCGTATTGGAATTTGAGGCTGGCAAGCTGTATTATCGTCCTGCCGACAACAAGATTTACGCCACCCCGCCTGCAACCAGCTCCACTTCCGAGACCCGCGCCTTGGAATCTGTCACTTGGGACTATGGCAGTGGCGACAGCTATTTCAGTGCCGATGTTACAGGCAACAACTTGCAGTTGAGCCGCAACACCACCAAGGCTGCCGACGACCTCAACTTCACTTTGAAGGCTACGGCCGTGTATGCAGGCTCGGTTAGTAGGACAGCAACGGCTCAGGTGCAGATTCCGTTCTCGTATTCGAATCTGTCGGCCATTTATCCCACTACCGCCGATTTTTCGATGGCTAATGGCGAAACGGTCGCTTTGGCTTATACCTACGCTTTGGCGGACGGTAGCGGCCGGCCGTATATCAATGTCAGCTTCAGCAGCTCCGACAACAGTGTTGCCACGGTAGATGCCAATGGTAATATCAGCGGTGTGAACGAGGGTACGGCCACCATTACCGTTCAGAGCAAGAATCAGGACGGCAGCAACGGCCCTTCGGCTACGGTAACGGTGACGGTAAGCGCCGGCAGCGGTACGCAGAGCGATCCGTTCCGCATTGTCAGTGTCGACGGGCTGGAAAAACTCAACAGCAACAAGAGCAGCTACTTTGTGGTGGCTGCCGATTTCGACGCTTCGTCCTTCACGACAACGGTCAGCAACTTTAGCGGCACTTTCGATGGCAACTTTAGGGTAATCAGCGGCTTGACCCAACCTTTGTTCGCGTCGCTCAGCGGCGCGACCCTGCGCAATGTGGTACTGGACGATGTGAATATCTCGGCCAGCGGTAACGTGGGTGCCATAGCCAACGAGGCCAGTGGCGCAACGCGTATTTACAACTGTGGTGTCAGGTCCACCACGGCTTCCACTATCAGCGGTACGCAGGATGTTGGCGGCATCGTGGGCCAGATTTCGGGCAATACCCGCGTTATCAACTGCTACAGCTTTGCCGACATTACGGGCGGTAACTACAAGGGCGGTATTGTGGGTCGCAACGAGGCTACTTCTACTACCCAGAGCAACGTGGGTTCTCAGGCCATGGTGATGAATTGTATGTTCTACGGCGATATTGCCACAGGCGGCTATGTGGCTCCCGTGTTTGGCGGCAACGATATCAGCAATGCCAGCAACCTGAACACCTTCAATTATTTCCGCTACGAATCGGCTTATTGTAAGAACGGCAATATTACCACCTACAACTGTGCGCTGGCTGCCGAAGAGCGTTACTTGACCCGTTTCGAGTTCTATCGTCTGATGCTGAACTCCAACCGTCATCTAGCAGCCTGGTACGCCACGGGCAGTGCCAGCAACTACGGCGATATGGCCAAATGGGTGCTGGACAAGAGCATCGCGCCTTATCCGGTGCTGAAGCCTCAGGGCATCTATCCTTCCATAATCAACTTCGATGCCGAGAACGCGCCGGTGGGTGCCGAGCGCAACCGGGGCGGCAAGCTGGGTACACTGACGGTGAATATCAGCCAGGGCAGCAATGCTCCCAGCGGTGCCAGCATCACCACTTCCACCTTGACGCTGAACATCACCGACAAGGATACGGCCAACTACAACTACAACTATTACAAGGTGCAGCTGCCTTACTACAACCAGGTGGGTACGGGCAATTATACCAACAACAAGGTGGTGACCGGCTGGAAGATTTCCGTGTCGGGCGGCAGCACCAGCTTTACCACGGCCTCTTACGATGCGCCCCACTACAACTTTGCCGACCCCAAGTGTACCGAAAAAGACAACTATGCCTCTTCGGGCCGCGTGTTTGCCCAGGGCGGCTATTTCAATGTGCCGGATGGAGTAACTTCCATCAGCATTGAGCCTTATTGGGGCACTGCGGTGTATCTTTCTGAGTCTACCTACGATTTGGTGTACAGTACCGGTTATTCTTCCTCGTTGGTCAGCACTATGGGTACGCGCTATTCCAACGGCAGCTCCTACAATATCAACGGTAGCAATCAAACCGTGTATACCGGCTTGACCAATGCTATGAATGCCCTGCCTTCGTCGGGTACGGTCTACGACAATGCCCTTGTGCTGGTGGGCAATTATACGCTTTATTGCGGTTCTACGGCCAACTTCAGTTCCTCCAAGGCCTTTACGGTGATGTCGGCCGACCTGGATATGGATAACGAACCCGACAATAGCTTTATCTACCAACACACCGACCGCTTGGTTTTTGCGCCTATCCGTTTCGACTTCCTCAACTGGATAGGTGTAGGTATGGCCCAAAAGGTAACGGGTACCACCCAGATGCCTAATCAGGGCATTGTTGAGCCCAAAGGATGGTTCGAGATTACCAATACTTGCGTGGTGCGCTTTACTGAGTTTGAGTACGATTACAGTGGAAAATCCACCTCGCCCCTGATTCTGCTGGGCGGTATCTACGAGCAGATTACCTCTTCGCATGACGGCACTACCACGAATACTTCCTTTATCCTTTTGGGCGACAATGCTTACTTCAAGGAATTTCAGAATGGTATCCATTCCGATGCTTCTAGTGCAACACCGCATAACCCCATTTCCGTTACGGGCGGTTACTACGAGAAGTTCTATCTGACAGGTACTTTCAAGCCTGCTGCCAATACCAATACCGACAATGCCGAGTGCTACATCAACGGTGGTTACTTTGGCGAGTTGGCCGGTGCGGGTCAGGAGAAACTGAACGGTAACGTCACTTTCCTTATCGACAATGCCGATATAAAGGAGTTCTACGGTGGCGGTATCAACGAGGCTAACCCTATTGCAGGCAATATCAGCACCACCATCAACAACAGCTATGTAGAAAAGTTCTGTGGCGGACCCAAGTTCGGCAATATGGCTACGGGCAAAACGGTAACCACCATAGCCGATGGCACTACTTTCGGCACTTATTTTGGCGCGGGTAACGGCGGTACTTCCTATTACAGAAATCCTACCCAGAATAAATCGAATGCGGCAAATTACAGTTGGTCTACTTGGTCCAGTGATTTTAGCCGTGGTTCCTACACTTCCGGTTGGGGTATTGCTACCAATTACGAATACGAATTCTTTGCATGGGCAGGTGGCAATAATACGCAAAATGTGGGCCGTTTTTATGTGAACTATGCTTCTTTGTCGCTGGCCAAGACCAACAATGTCAGCTCTACGCTGAGCAACTGCACCATTTTGGGCGATTTCTACGGCGGTGGCAATCTGGCACAGGTGAGTGGCAATGCGGTATCGGAACTTTCGGGCTGCACGGTTTACGGCAATGTTTTTGCCGCCGGTTACTCGGCTGCGGTACCTACGGTAACGGTGTTCAATACATCGGCTTTCCAGACCGAGCCTTCGTACAATGGTAATGTGGGTGTCTACAACCAGGCTGTTTTCCCCGCTTCTACCGAGTATACTTGGTCTAATACGGGCAGCACGAGCAATCCCTTCAGCACCAGCGATGGCAACAACTATATCTATACTTCCGTAGACCTGAGTAGTCTGGGTGTGGTAAGCGGTACGGCCACGGTAACGGTAACGGGCAACTCGCATGTGTACGGTTCGGTGTTTGGCGGCGGTAACGAAAGCCAGACCAAGGGCAATACCACGGTGAATGTCGGCGGCACTGCTTTGATAGAGACCAGCGTCTATGGCGGTGGCAACAAGGCCGATGTGAACGCCGCTACTACGGTGAACATTCAGGGCGGTCAGGTGAACGATGCCGTTTACGGCGGCGGTGCTTTGGCCAATACGGGCAATACCGAGGTGAATCTTCTGGGCGGCCATGTGAACGATGTCTATGGCGGCGGTTTGGGCCGTGTTGCTTCCGGCACCGAAACGGCCGTGGCTGCCAAGGTGGGTTCTACGCTGGTGAATGTGGGCTCTACTTCGGGCAGCGGCAGCAAGGTGCTGGGCTCGGTGTTCGGCTGCAACAACCAGAACGGTACGCCTACCGACAATGCCACAGTGCGTGTTTACCGCACAGTGGCCAAGGGTACGGAAACATCCGATAATCCTTATCATATTTACGCCGTGTTCGGCGGCGGCAACAAGGCTGCCTACGACCCCGAACCTTCGTTGGGTACTTCTTGCACCAAGACCACTTCGGTAGAGGTCTATACTTGCGACAACTGGATACAATATGTGTACGGCGGCGGTAATGCCGCTTCGGCCCCGGCTACGCATGTGTACATCGAGGGCGGCCATTTCGACTATGTCTTTGGTGGCGGTAACGGTAAAACCGAAGAAGGCCAGCCCGTGAACATGGGTGCCAATGTGGGCTACTATCAGGATACCGATGCTGCCGACAACACTTCGCACGGGGCTGAATATGGCACGGGCAAGGCTACGACCGAAATCCACGATGGTGTTATCAACCACTTGTTTGGCGGCAGCAACTCGCGCGGCAATATCCGTCTGGCTGCCATTACCGAGTTGGAGCATGGTACTTGCGACTTCCAGATTGGCGAGGCCTACGCGGCCGGCAACGAAGCCTTTATGGACGGCGAGGCCATTCTGAACATCGGTTGTATTCCGGGCATGGCGGTGCTTTACGGCGGTGCTAAGAACGCCAATATCAATAACAGCGTTTCGCTTACCATTACCAGCGGTACTTACGGCCAGATTTTCGGCGGCAACAACGCCGGTGGCAGCATTAACGGCACTATTCGGGTGAATGTTGAGGAAACGGGCTGTCTGCCCATTGTTATCGGTGAAATCTACGGTGCCGGCAACCAAGCTGCCTATACCACGCCTGACGGTATGGACGGCCCCACGGTGAATGCCTACTCGTTCACCAAAATCGGTAAGATTTTCGGCGGCGGTTATGGTGCGGCTGCTACGGTGACGGGCGATACGCATGTGAACATTCAGCAGCTCAAGGGCAAGTATGCCAGCCAAATCGGCGATAGCTTGGGCATTGTGGGTGAAGTGTACGGCGGTGGCAATGCGGCTGCGGTTATCGGCAATACCAACGTAAACATCGGTTCGGTGGATACGGTTGAGTTCTATTCGGCCGAGGCCGGCCAGACCACGCAGACGGTGCTGGGCGCTAATATCCAGGAAGTGGACGTAACCATTCCCAAGGCCATTCTTGGTGGCGACAATGACGTGGTTTACCACGGCTCGGGCAATGTTTACGGCGGTGGCAACGCTGCCGAAGTTACCGGCTCCACCAATGTGGTGATAGGGCAGTAGCTCGCAAAGGATAAAGACAAGGGGCTGCGGTCGAAAGACCGCAGCCCCTTTTTTCGTGCCTTCGTTTTGCCTTAATCGGCGATGGTGAAACGATAGGTTTGGCCGGCCTCGGTGGCGATATCGTAGAGATAATAGGGCTTCAGCTCAACGCCTTTGAGCGGGGCTTTCGGGCTGATGAGCGGGCGGGCAATCTCCTGTTGTGCAAATAGAGGGTTGCTGTTTTCTCCCTTGGCTTGTTTGAGGTTCTGGCTGCTGCCGTCGGCTTGGAGCTGGGCTAGGGGCTGGTGCGTGCGCAGACGCAGGTTGCCGCCCAAGTTCGACTTGATGCAGAGGCTGACCAGCTGGCCGTCTTCCCATTCGAGGGATACGATGTCGAAACCGCCGCGTGCGCGCAGGCCACAGACTTCACCCTTGGGCAGGGCTGAGGGCAGTGCGGGCAGGATATGAACGGCACCGTCGTGGCTTTGCATAAGCATCTCGGCAATACCGGCCGTGCAACCGAAGTTACCGTCTATTTGGAATGGCGGATGGGCATCGAAAAGGTTGGGGTAGGTGCCGCCGCCTTGGCCGCTCTGCGATTCGGGCGATACCAGATTGAGCTGGTTCTGGATAAGTTTGTAGGCGTGGTCGCCGTCGAGCATGCGGGCCCAGAAGCAGACTTTCCAGCCCATAGACCAACCCGTCGAGGGGTCGCCGCGTTGGATAAGCGTATTGCGTGCGCCTTCGAAGAGAATGGGCGAGTTGTAAGCCGAAATCTGGCGTCCGGGGAACAGTCCCCACAGATGCGAAATATGACGATGATGGTCGTTGGGATTGTCCCAGTCTTCGAACCATTCCTGTAACTGGCCGTATTGGCCCACCTGCATGGGCGGTAGCTGTGCGCGCAAGTTGGCCAGCGTGTCGCAGAAGTCCTTGTCCTTATTCAGCAAGTTGGCCGAATAGATGCAGTTGGAGAAAAGGTCGAACACCAGCTGGTTGTCCATGGTGATGCCGGCAAAGAGGTTGGCCTTGCCTTTGTACTGACGGGGTGCGTTCTCGGGCGAGTTGGAGGGGCAAACCACCATATAGCCTGTGTTGGGGTCTTCTACCAGAAAATCGACGAAAAACTCGGCGGCACTCTTCATAATGGGATAGACTTGGGACAGATATGTTTGGTCGCCACTATAGAGGTAACGGTCGAACAGATGCTGGCACAGCCAGGCGTTGCAGGTGGGCCAGGGGCCGCAATAGGCGCGGTCGACGGCACCGGTCATGCGCCAGAGGTCGGTGTTGTGGTGCAGCACCCAGCCACGGCAACCGTACATTTCGCGGGCGGTCAGTTGGCCGGCTTCGGAAAGTTCCTCCACCATCTTGATAAGCGGCTGATGACATTCGCTCAGGTTGCAGACTTCGGCGGGCCAATAGTTCATTTCGGTGTTGATATTGGTGGTGTAGCGGCACGACCAGGCCGGATTGAGCTTCTGGTTCCATTTGCCCTGCAGGTTGGCGGGCTGGCAACCTTCTTGCGACGAGCACATTAGCAGATAACGGCCAAACTGGAAGTAAAGTTCGATAAGCAGCGGGTCGGAGCTTTGGGCAAATTCCTGCACGCGCACGTTGGTGGGCTTCAGGGCTTGTGCCTGACTCTCGGCCTGATGCTGGGCATCGCTCTGCAGATGCAGCGACACACGCTTGAACTGCTTTTGGTATGCGGCGGTATGGGCGGCCAAAGCCTTGTTGTAGGGCTTGTTGGCATTCTTCATATAGGCCTTGTTGCGAGCCACAGGGTCGCCGGAAATGTCGTGATAGTTCACGAAATTGCTGGCCATGGCCACATAGATGATGGCTTCGTTGGCCTTCCTTACTTGAATGCAGCTGTCGGTGGCGATGCTTTTGCCGCCTTTGGTCTTGAGCTGGAAATCGGCGCGGAACTGCAGGCCGCCGGCAAGGTCTTCGGTTTCGTTCTTGCCCGAGTGCTTGGTAACACCGCTCATGCTCATGTGGCGGTTGTCGGGAATGGCGATGTTCACCTCTTGCGGACAGGTGCTGCGCATGTCAAAGTTGAGCATGCCGGCTTTGCTGGCCGTCAGGCGGACGATGATAAGTTGGTCGGTGTAGGAGGCAAAGGTCTCGCGCTGGTAGCGGACACCGTCCACCTCGTAAGTGATGACGGTTTTGGCATTGTCCAGGTCGAGAATGCGGCTCAAGTGGCTGTAGGCTTCGTGGCCGGGAAAATGCAGGCGCAGGCTGCCGACGGTCTGGTAGGGCTTGCCGTGGCTCTTTTGCGAGAGGATGGCTTTGCCGGCCAAAACTTGGGCTTTGGCGTAATGTCCGTCGAAAATAAGCTGACGGATGCGGTCGAGCGAATCTTTGCCCATAGGGTTGTGGTTGCGGTGCGGAACACCGGCCGACACCGTTTCTTCGTTCAACTGGATTTCTTCTTCCCAAGGATTGCCGTAAACCATGGCGGCAATACGGCCGTTGCCGATGGGCAGGGCTTCTTCCCAGTACTTGGCGGGGCTGTCGTAATACAGCTGCAGGGGCTGGGCGGTGTCGGCCAAGGCTGTGCCGACCGACAGCAGGAGCAGTGCTCCGAGCAGAATGCTTGCTTTTTTCATTGTTGATTATTGTATTTGGTTGCTAGGTCTTGAGGACGTTCGGCGGCCAGCTGACGTTTGGCAATGGCTACCACGATAAAACAGGGGATGCAGGCTATCATAATCCAAGCGAAGAAGGCGGTATAGCCGCTCATGATGCCCGCAAACCATTGATCGAAAAGGCTTTGTAACTTGCCTGCGAACATGCCGGGTAACATCATGCCCAAGGCCATGATGGCTGTGCAGAAGGCGTAATGGGCCGTTTTGTGTTCGCCTTGGCAGAAGTGCAAGAGGTAGGCGGTGTAGGCCGTGAAGCCATAGCCGTAGCCCAACTGTTCCAGACTGACGCAGGCATAGATGCCCCAAGGGTTCTGCCATTGCGTGACGGACAGGAAAAGATACACCAGATTGGGCAGGCACAGGGCCAGTGCCATAGGCATCATGCTCTTTTCCAGACCTCTGCGCGACAGCACGATGCCGCCTGCAACGCCGCCTGCGAGCAGGGCTACCACGCCCAGCGTGCCGTAGGCGAAGCCCACCGATGCGGTGCTGAGCCCCAGGCCTCCGGCCTGGGGCGCGTCCAGCAGAAAAGGCGAGCTCAGCTTCACCAGCTGCGCTTCGGCAAAACGGTACAGCAGCATAAAGGCGATGGCGGCCACGATATGTGGCTTTGCGATGAACTCTTTGAAGGTGCTGCCAAGTTCTTGAAGCATCTGTTTTTGCGGAGGCCTTTCCGCTTGCATTTGCTTTTGCGGTTGCGCTTGGTCGCTGGCGGGATGGGGCAAGCAGCGGCTATGGTAGATGGCCAGCGCGAAAAACAGCACTGCGGCAAGCAAAAAGCAGCACATCCAGGCGAAGGGCACATCGGCAATGCGGCCCGCAATATCCAGATGACGATTCTCCAAGTAGCCCGCCAGCATCACCAGCAGGCCCTGTCCGCAAATCATGGCAATGCGGTAGAAGGTGTTGCGGATGCCGATAAAGAACTGTTGCTGACGGCCATCGAGTGCGTGCATGTAGAAACCGTCGGCGGCAATGTCGTGCGTGGCCGACGAAAAAGCCATCAGCCAGAAAAAGGCCATGCTCCATTGCAGGAAACGCGGCCCGGGCAGCGTCAGGGCGATACCGGCCATGGCTGCACCGATAAGCAGCTGCATGCTCACTATCCACCAGCGTTTGGTCTTGAGGATGTCCACCAGCGGACTCCACAGAAACTTGATGGTCCAGGGCAGATACAGCCAACTGGTGTAAAAAGCTATTTGGGTATTGTTGAGTCCCAGGTTCTTGTACATGATAACCGAGAGGCTCATCACCATTACGTAGGGCAGGCCTTCGGCGAAATAAAGGCTGGGAACCCATTTCCAAGCAGATTCTTTCATAACAGGACAAAGATAGGAAAGCTTCTGCAAAAAACGGGTGGATTAATTTTCAGAAAAGTGGCTTCGAATTATGAATAGAGCCGCTCGAGCCGGGTGTCGGGGTAATAGTGTTGCAGGATGTCGCGGTAGCCGTAGCCTTGGTGGCTCATCATGGCGGCACCTATCTGGCAGAGGCCAACGCCGTGTCCCCAACCGGCTCCGTGTAGTACGAAGGCTATTGTTTCACCCTCTGGGTTGCGCTCTTCGTCTACAACGAAAGCGGAGCTGTAAAGATGGCTGCGCGACAGGAACTTGCGGATTTCCAGCTCTTTGCCCACGACGATGCTGGCCTTTTCGCCCACTATCCTAAGCTTGACCAGGCGGGCGGACTCGCTGCGTTCTACGGGCTGTAGGGCCAAGATGCGTCCTAGGTCCAAACCGGAGCGCGTGCGGACAATTTCCGTCAGTTCGTCTACGCTGTAGCGCACTTGCCAGCGGTAGAAATCGGTGGTTTCCTGGTCGTAGTCGTTCAGCACCTGACGCAGCACGGCCTTGTCTTGGGTGTTGCAGAAAGCTGCCGGGCGGCTGCAAATAAAGGCACGGGCTTGGGCCTCATCGCGAAGGTCGGGGCTATTGCCGGTGCTTTGGGGGCTGTCGGCAATGCTGCGCAGGTAGGCTTTGGGGGTGTCGGCCCAGGCGGCTTGGAAGTTTTCCGTGCGGCCACCGCAGCATTTGTAGAAACGCGCGTCGCAAATTTCGTCTTGGCAGGCCAGTACCAACCCTCGGGTGGCGGCTAGGGCTTCGCGCACTTGAGGCGTGCAGGCTTGTTGCAGACCTTGATAGCGTTGACAATGGTCGTCGGCGCAAACATCGAACAGGCGGTGGGCGTCGCGTTCGTACCAGCGAATGTGTTCCTCGCCACGCTCGTAGCCGCAAAAGGGGGCTGGCCGTGTGGCAGGCTGGGTGCTTGCTTGGGGGGCTGGCTGCTGGCGCGGGCCTCCCAGGCCCTGCGCCAGCAGCCAGCTGCGCGAGATCACAGCGTGGGCCTTAAGCAGCTCCAGTCCGGCATGCGCACTCATTTCGGAAGCGATAACGCTGAGCAGGTAATCTTCCAAGGGCAGGCGGTTGATGGCAAGCACCCGAGGGCCGTCTTGCAGCAGATGGAGTTCGCCCGCAAAGCTTTGGTCTTGGCGGCGGTCCCAGTGGAAGTCGATGCCGATGCGCACCTGTTGCAGACTAAAGCAGGCTTGGGATGCCGGACCGGTGGTGGCAGCATCGTCGTTTGGCCTAAGGGGTTCGCGTGCCACGATACGGTAGCGGCGGGCGCCACGCAGCCCCGCCACGCGCAAGAACCCGTCTTCCACACAGGCGCAATAACTGCCTGGCTCCAGACTAAGCAGCGGCTTTTCTCCCTCGCTGGCGTACACATCGCAACAGCAGTGTAGGCGAAAGCCTATCCGGCTTTCGCCCATAATGCCCACATCTATACTGGGTTCTTGCTGTACCTGACTGGTTTTCATAACTGTATGCGGTCCATGGCCTCGGTGCTCAGGCTCACTTCCTGGTAAATCTGACGCAGGGTCTCAGCCGTCACTTTATGGAAATCTTCCTGACGCGGAAAAATATAGTAGCCCATCATTTCGACCGAAGCTGGGCTGGTTACCAGACGCTCGGCCTCGTCTTGGCTGTAAAAATGGTGCGGACGGTGTGCAGCTCTGGGAAAAACCACTATGCGTAGCTGTCCGGCCTCGCGCCAGCCCACCACATTCACCAGCTGCTCGGCGGCTTGAGGCTCCTGTAACTGCCGGCCAAAAGCGCTCAGCAGGCCTTGCATGATCGTCCTCATCTCTTGGCCAGCCTCCTGCGAAGCATCGGCAGGACCTTCCAGTACCCAAGCCTTGCGCGTATAACCCTCCAGCCGATAAAGCCTTACTTGACCATCCAGCAACAATGCTTGCAGATGAGCGCTGTCCATACCATCGGCTTGTAGAGGCATCACGTTTTTCAGGCCCAACTGGAAATGAAGGTGATCGGGCGCAGAAGCCCCGCAACGTCCGCCATTGTAGAAAACAAGGTATTTTTCGTCGAGCTGGCAGAGCAGGCGGTAGAACACCGGCCATTCGTTCATCAGGCTCTGGTCTTGGTGCTGCTTGGCCGGCACGGTATAGTGTTCGCTGAAAACCGGAAAAGGATTCACCAATATGTTGCAAGAACCGTAATCGTAGGCGCGTTGCTCGGCTGGCAGCCGATGACTGCAAAGAAAACAGGGCCGGTCCACCTGACCTTTGGCCGTAATCTTGGCCGATGAGGACGCGATGCGCGCGGGCAGGCACACCAGACGGATACGCTCGTAAGGACTCAGGTAAACATCCTTGAACAGCGCTTGTTTAAGGTTGTCGTAGTTGGCGCGAGCCAGCGGCCAATCGGCCAGCTGCGCTTGAAAGAAGGGCAAAAGGTTGAGTGTCATGCTTGTTGTCGGTTCATGGCCTGACGGGCCAGTATTTCGATGCTGCGCAGCGAGTCTTTGTAACTGTTGTTGGCATTGAGCTTTTCTTGGCTAATGTTGGCATCGCTGTTGCCTTCCCATCGGCGGCAAAGGTAAAGCTCGTCGAAGATGCGGCCCAGTCGGTAGCGTCGCGTGATGGCCAAACCCACGGCATAGTCTTCGCCATAACTGGTATTGGGCAGATGCAAGTCTCGCAGCACGGGCGTAAAGAAAGCTCTTGGTGCACCCAGTCCGTTGATGCGCAGGGCGTTGTTGTGGCCGTTCGCGCTGGTCCATTCCCGATGGTCTATCAGACCGGGAGGCAGGGTCTCTTTTTGGAAATTGCAGATGCGATAGCTGCCCACCACCATGGCGCAACGCTCGCGGCGGAAAACATCCACTATCTGCTGTAGCGTGGCAGGGCTGCTGTAAAGGTCGTCGCTGTCGAGCTGCACGGCGTAGCGTCCGCAGTGGACGCTGTCGATGGCCAAGTTCCAGCAACCGCCGATGTTCAAATCGTCAGTTTCGGGTTGCAGTACTTGCAAATTGGCGTGTTCGCGGGCCAGCGAGAGCAATACTTCGGAGGTGCCGTCGTTGGAATGATTGTCTACCACGATAACGTTGAAGGGAAAATCGCATTGCTGTTGCAGGGCCGACAGCACGGCCTCGCCTATGGTACGCACACGGTTGCGGACGGGAATCACCACGCTGGCTTCGACGGGGAAATCGCCCATATTGGGGTCGATGCTTAGGACGCGCTCGCTCAAGAAAGCGCCGGTCTTTTGAAGATGCTCGGTGCAGATAGCTTCCATTTCCAGCTGGTAGGCTCGGAGCTTAGGGTCGACATAGGCAAACTGTCGGGCTTCCTTGTCGATATGTTCTTGGGGTAGCAGACGATAGAGTGTTTCCTTGAGGTGCAGGATGGGGTAGTGGCGGCTCAGGGCCAACCGCAGCGCGTAAAAGGCCCCGAACTGCAAATGCCCGGGCAGTTCGTTCAGCACGCTACGCACCGCATCCATGCGCAAGAGTACCACTTTGCCAAAATCGAAATCGTCGCGCAGGCTGCCCGCTTGGTAATCGATGAGCGGGTGACCGTAGCAGTCGGCGAAGACCAGGCCCGCTCCTGCGTCGCGGGCCACCTGCTCCAGCCTTTCCCGTCCCAGGCGGTGCCAAACAATATCATCGGCCTGTAGGCCCGCGTCCGTCAACATCAGGCAAGCCTCGTCCTCGATGGCCGACAGGCTGGCTTTCAGCGCTTGGCTGCTGCTTTGAAAAGGAAGTACTATCATGGTTCAAGAATTACAGACCCAGCAGCGGCAGTATCTCCGTCAGGACGGAAACTTCGTGTAGGCAAAGCTCGGGACGTTCGCATTTTTCCCATTCCCAAACGCTTTCGTCATGGGTATGTATGGCCTGAGCCCCGATTTCCAGCACGGGAACAATGTCCGATTTGTAAGAATTGCCCACCATCAGGAAGTTCTCTGGCGCAACGCCCAGACGCTCAAGGATGTGGCGATACTGTTCGGGATGCTTTTCGCTAACTATCTCTATATGGTCGAAATAGTCGGCCAAGCCCGAGTTTTTGAGCTTGCGTTCCTGGTCGAGCAAATTGCCCTTGGTGATGAGGATAAGCGGATATTGGCGGCTAAGTGCCGACAGCGTTTCCTTGACCCCGGGATAGAGTTGCACTTGCTCTTGCAACATGCTACGGCCGATTTGTAGGATGTCCTCCATATTTTGGGCATCGAGATGTCCTTCGCTCATGCGCAGCGCCGTTTCCATCATCGAAAGGGTATAGGCCATCACGCCGTAGCCATACAGAGGCAGATTTTTGACCTCGGTACCCGTGAGCTCGACATGCACTTGACTGGCATCGATGTAGGGCGCAAGTATCTGAGCCAAAGCTTGTTCTGCGCGGATAAAGTAGACGCTGTTCTGCCACAGCGTATCATCGGCATCGAAACCTATCAACTGAATGTGCGTGAGCGGGTCGGTCATATCGTTTAGCTTAAAATTATTCTACCACAGGGCCTCCGGTAATTTCGAAAGTGTCGGCATCTTTCCAGGCGGGGAATTTCTCGCGGTGATGCGCCAGACGCTCCATGTCGAGTTCGTAAGTGAGCACTTCTTCGCGATTGTCCTGGCAGCGGCAGAGCTCTTCGCCGATGGACGAGTACACGGCCGACGCACCATTGTAATGCAGACCCAGTACATCATCGCCCACGCGGTTCAGCCCGCAGACATAGGCCAGGTTCTCGCTGGCGCGGGCCTCGAGCATATTGTTCCACGAGCGGATGCGGCATTCGGGCCAGTTGGCCACACACACCAAAATATCATAGGCATGTTGTTCGCTATTGCGGCACCAAACCGGGAAACGTAAATCGTAGCAGATAATCAGACGGATGTTGCAGCCCTTGTAGCGGACTACGCAAGGCTCCTTGCCGCCTTCCTGAAAGCCCTTGCCCTCTACACCGATGCGGAACAGATGACGCTTGTCGAAAAACACCGTCTGCCCGTCGGGGTAGATAAAGAAGCCCCGGTTGAAGAACTTTTCGCCGCCCGGCTCGCGGGCGGCGAAACTGCCCGTAATGGCCAAATCGTTGTCCATGGCGGCGGTGCGTAACGTGCTGATGGTCAGACCGTCGTTGTACTGGGCCACTTTGTCGGCGCGGCAACCGAAGCCGTTGGCGCACATCTCGGGCAGAATCAGCAAATCGCTCTTGCCCTTCAGCGAATCGGCTATCTGCCGGTATTTCTGCAGGTTGGCTTGGGCATTTTCCCAAACGATATCCACTTGTGCTAAACTGATGCGCATGGTTTCCTTTAAATTAGATGGCGAAATTGGCTGGTTTTCTGGCCGTTACATTCCTGAAGAAATTCTTGATATACAGCATGTCGGCTGCCTCGTCGTTGCTGGGAACGAACTTCTCGGCAATGCAGGCAATCTTCTTCTTGTAGTCGATATAGGTGAGCAGGATGGGCACGTTGGCCTTTTTGGCGATGTAGTAGAAGCCTTTTTTCCAGTCGGGATTGGGCTTGCGTGTGCCTTCGGGTGTGATGCCGATGCAAAGGTTGTGCTTCTTGCGGAAGAGTTCGGCTATGCGGTCGGTCATGCTGCCGTTCTTTTTCTTGCGGTTGACGGGAATGCCGCCTATCCATTTGAAAAAGTGGTTCATCGGAAAGAAAAACCAGTCGCTTTTGATAAGGAAGTGGGTTTTGCGGCCCACGGCCAGACCCAGCAGTTTGCCGTAGAAGAAGTCCCAGTTGCTGGTGTGCGGCGCAACGGCCACCACACATTCCTTGATATCGGGAAAGTGGTCTTCGGCCTTCCACCCCAGCCATTGGCCCACATGACGGGCGATGTATTGTTTCAGTTTCATTGTTCTTGACTATTGTTCTTGTCTTTAAGAAGTTGTTGGCGGGCTAGGCGTAGCTGCGTCGAAGAAATGTCCATCAGCGTGACATCCTCGAAGAGTCGCACGCGCGTCCAGTCTTGTGGCACCCGGTTCTGGTAGCCGGGACGGGGATACACCAGCACGTCGAAGTTGTCTAAAATATAGCGGTAGTCTTTCCAGCGTTCGAAGCAGTCGAGATTGTCGCCACCGATGATGAGCGAGAAGCTGCGTTGCGGGTAACGCTGTTGCAGGGCTTGCAGGCTCTGGGCCATGTACGAAGGCCGGGGCAGGCTGAACTCGATGTCGCAGACTTGCAGGTAGGGATAAGGCTCGATGGCGCGTCGGCAGTCTTCCAGCCGCTGCCAGGCATTGTCGGCCACGTGCTCGTCTTTCAGGGGGTTCTGCGGGCTCACCAACAACCATACCTCATCGAGTAAGCCGCTGTGGTAAAAATAGTTGGCAATGGCGATATGCCCGCTGTGAATAGGGTTGAATGAACCTCCGAATATACCTGTTCGCAATGTCTGGAAATTGTTATAATACGTTGAGTATCTGTTCTTTCATCTGCTCGAGGCAGTCTTTCATACATACCACAAGGCGTTGCATCTCGGCCTGATTCGATTTGGAGCCCAAGGTGTTGATTTCGCGGCCCATTTCCTGAATGATAAAGCCCAGCTTCTTGCCCTTGCCGCCTTTTCCGTCCTCTTCGCCCGCAGCGGTCTGACGGAAATACAGGCAGTGGTTGCGCAGGCGGGTCTTCTCTTCGGTAATGTCGAGCTTCTCCAGATAGTAGATGAGCTCCTGTTCGAAACGGGCCGGGTCGTACTTGTCGGTGCCCAGCTTTTCGAGCGAGTCGAGCAGGCGGGCCTTAATCAGTTCGATGCGATTGGTCTCGTAAGGCTCCACTTGAGCGAGCAGGCCTTCAATCTTGCTCACGCGCTCGTCGAAGAAACGGCCGAGCATGGCACCTTCCTGGGTGCGGAAAGCCACCAGCTGGTCGATGGCGGCCTCTACCAAAGCCCAGACTTGGGGCCATTCATCATCGGGCAACTCGAAACTTTCGCCCTGCAGTACGCCCGGCATACGCAGCAGGTTGGTCCAAACGCTGGCTGTATCAAGGGGCAGGCCCAATTGGCGCGAAGCCTCCTGCAGCTCGCTGTAGTAGCTCTGCAGCAAGCTTTGGTTGATGTGGCTGGTATTCTGTTCGCCGATGCTCTCGGTGTAGAGCGCAAAATCTACCTTGCCTCTTTCCAGACGGCGCAGTATTTCGGTGCGGATATCGTTGTCCTTGTCTTTGTAATAGGGCGAAATGCGCGTACTCAAATCGAGCTGTTTGCTGTTGAGCGAACGGATTTCGGCCGTCACCTTTTTTCCGTTAATCTCGGCCTGGGCTTTGCCATAGCCTGTCATGGATAGTATCATTGCTGTGCGTCTTGTTTACGTATCTGTACACGGCGTATCTTGCCGCTGATGGTTTTGGGCAGTTCATCGACGAATTCCACTACGCGGGGATACTTGTAGGGAGCGGTGGTCTTCTTCACATGGTTCTGTATCTCCTTGATGAGCGCCTCCTTGTCGGCATCTTTGTATTCCTTGGCCAGCACGATGGTTGCCTTAACCACCTGGCCGCGTATCTCGTCGGGTACGCCCGTGATGGCGCATTCCACTACGGCCGGGTGCGTCATAAGCGCACTCTCCACTTCGAAAGGCCCGATGCGGTAGCCCGAACTCTTGATAACATCGTCGGTGCGGCCAACAAACCAGAAATAGCCGTCCTGGTCGCGCCAGGCCACATCGCCCGTATGGTAGACATTGTCGTGGTAAACCTCGTCGGT
This sequence comes from bacterium, assembly GCA_963617485.1. Taxonomy (GTDB): domain Bacteria; phylum Bacteroidota; class Bacteroidia; order Bacteroidales; family UBA1402; genus UBA1757. The sequence goes on from CAVEPA010000007.1 coordinate 113,291, forward strand.
TTTCTGCTGGTCGCGGTAATAGCCCTTGAACAGGCCGTAAGGCTTGCGCTTGTCGGTGAGCAGCACGATTTCACCCTGTTCGCCGTCTTCGGCCTCGCGTCCGTCGGCAGTGAGCAAGGTCATATCGTAGGCGGGGTTGGGTACACCCATCGAGCCGGGCTTGGGTTCCATCCAAGGGAAGGTGCCGATGGTCATGCAGGTCTCGGTCTGGCCGAAGCCTTCGCGCATCTTGATGCCTGTCGATTTATAGAAGCTTTCGTACACCGAAGGGTTGAGCGGCTCGCCGGCGATGGTGCAGTATTGCAGGCTGCTAAGGTCGTAGCGGCTCAGGTCTTCGCGTATCATAAAGCGGTAAATGGTGGGCGGTGCGCAGAACGAGGTGATATGGTATTTCTCTATCATGGACAGAATGTCGGCGGCGGCGAACTTCTCGTGGTCGTACACAAAGACGCAGGCACCCACGAACCATTGGCCGTAGAGCTTGCCCCAAACGGCTTTGCCCCAGCCCGTATCGGCAACGGTCAGGTGCAGGCTGTTTTCGTTGAGGTTGTGCCAGTATTTGGCTGTGACAATGTGTCCGATGGGGTAGGTGAAGTCGTGTGCCACCATCTTGGGCTGTCCGCTGGTGCCTGAGGTGAAGTACATGATGCAGAGGTCATCGTTGTTGTTCACAAAGGCGGGACGCACAAAGGCGGGGGCCTTTTCCATGCCTTGCTGGAAGTTTTCCCAGCCTTGCGGATATTCGGGGCCTACCGAAACGGTGAGTTCCAGACTGGGCGATTCGCTGCGCGCAGCCTCGATATGTTGCAGAATCTCGTTCTCGCCGGCAGCCACTATCATCTTGATATCGGCGGCGTTGTTGCGGTAAACGATGTCTTTTTTGGTGAGCAGATGGGTGGCGGGAATCACCACGGCACCTATCTTGTGCAGGGCCAGAATGGAGAACCAGAACTCGACGCGGCGCTTAAGTATGAGCATCACCTTGTCGCCGGGCTTGATGCCCAAGGTCTGGAAATAGGAAGCGGTTTGGTCGCTGTAATGCTTGATGTCGGCGAAGCTGTATTCGCGGTGTTCGCCCTTGTCGTTGGTCCAAATCAGGGCTTTCTTGTCGGGGGCGAGGGCCGCCCATTCGTCTACGACATCGTAACTGAAATTGAAGTTCTCGGGAACGGTGAACTCCAGATGCTGGCGGAAATCTTCCATAGAGGAAAACTCCACTTGTTTCAAGAATCTATCTAATATCATTTCCTTCTAAATATGTTGGCAGGAAACTCAGATGATGATGGCGAAAAACTTGACAGGCTTGTCGTTCAGCGCTTTCATGGCGTGTGGCAGGCTGGCATCGAAATAGATGCTGTCGCCTTCGTTCAAGGTGAGTTCCTTACCGTCGATGATGAGTAAAAGACTGCCTTCCAGTACCATGTTGAATTCCTGGTCGGCGTGGGTATTTAAATGTAATTGATGGTTGGGGGTATCGTTAGGCTCTACCGTCACGATAAAGGGATCGGCTTTGGCATCTTTGAAACCCATGGCGAGGGCCTGGTATTTGTAGGCTTTGCGGCGTTCCACGGAGATGCCCTTGTCTTTGCGTGTCAGGTAGTAACGGCTCATATAGGCCTGGTCGCCCGAAAGCAGTTCCGAAGGCTGTACCTTGAAGTAATCGGCAAAATGACAAAGAAAACTCATGGGAATGTCCACTGTCCCGCTCTCGTAAGAGGCGTATTCCGCTTCGCTGATACCGCAGGCTTGGGCCACCTGGGCCACGCTCATATCCAAAGCATCGCGCATGCCGCGAAGACGTTCGGCTATCTGTTTAATCTGTTCGTTCATAGTATATCTTTTTCCGGGGGCAAAAGTAGTGAATTTTCAACGATTACTTATATATTTGCGCCTTCAAAAAAACAAGGACCCGATGGAAGAAGTGGTACTTAATGAGCATAACAAGCAGGAATATCCGCCCATGCACACGGCCGAACACATCCTTAACCGGACCATGCAGTGCATGTTTGGCTGTCCGCGTAGCCGCAACGCCCATATCGAGCGTAAGAAAAGCAAGTGCGACTATCTGCTGGACGAAGAACCGACGCCAGCGCAGCTGGCCGAGGTGGAAGCCCGTGTGAATGAGGTTATTGCCGCCGATATGCCGGTGAGTATCGCGTATATGTCCCGGGCCGAGGCCAGCGCGCTGGTGGATATGAGCAAGCTGCCCCAGGACGTGTCCGAGACGCTGCGCATTGTCCGGGTGGGCGATTACGATATTTGTGCCTGCGCCGGTGCGCATGTGGAACACACCGCCCAGATAGGCGTTTTCAAGATTATTTCTACCGATTGGGAAGACGGTCGTCTTCGTTTACGTTTCAAACTGTTATGACAATTTTCGAACTTATCCTCACATCCATAGCGCTGGCCATGGATTGTTTTGCGGTGTCCATCGTGTGTGGACTGGCCATGAAAAAGATTGATTTCTGGCCCATGATGCGCATTGCCTTCTTTTTCGGACTCTTTCAGGCGCTGATGCCTTGCATAGGCTGGCTTTGCGGCTCGCAGGTGAACCGTTTCTTTTCCCATATCGACCACTGGATAGCCTTCGGCATCCTGCTTTTCCTGGGTGTTCGGATGATAGTGGAAGATCTCCGAGGCTCCGACGACGATAACAAGACGGTGAACCCTTACCGCCTGAAAATGGTAGTGACCATGGCTGTCGCCACCAGTATCGACGCGCTGGCCGTGGGCTTGTCGCTGCCTATGCTGGATGTTTCGCTGCTGCAAACGGTGAGCGTTATCGGCATCACCTCTTTTGTCTTGTCGTGGGTGGGCATGCTGCTTTCGGTGCTGGTGGGCAAGCTGCCCAAACTGCGGGCCGAAATGATAGGCGGCATCATTCTCATTATCATCGGGTTGAGGATTATCGTCGAACACCTGGTTTCGGCTATGTAGCGGTGCGAAAAGCAGGGGGGCCGGCGCTGCGCGTCGGCCCCCCTGCCTTTTATTCAGCCAACAGCTTGTAGACTTTATTCAGCCAACAGCTTGTAGACTTCGCTGCCGGCCAGCAGGAAACATCCCAAAGCGAAATCCTCGAAGTCGGGCTCGTGGTCGTAAGCCACGGGCTGTCCGTCTTTAGGCTCCTTGCCCGTGCCTTGCACATAACCCAAGAAACCGGTGTCGGGATGAACGGCGGCCACCAGCGCCTGCCAGCCTTGCAGCACTGCGGGCAGGTATTCCTTTTCCGAGAGTATGCCCTGACGGATGCCCCAGGCAAAACCGGCTGTAAACAAAGCCGTGCCGGTGGTCTCTTTGCCGCCGAAGTGCTCGGGGTCGTGCAGACTGACGTTCCAATAGCCGTCTTCGCGCTGTAAGGGCAGCAGGGCCTTGCACATGGCTTTGAAATCGGACAGATACTGCTTGCGGTGCGCTTCGTTCTTGGGCGTGAGTTCCATGTAGCGGGCCAGGGCTACCAGTACCCAGCCGTTGCCTCGGGCCCAGTAGCAGTCTTCACCGTTGGGTTCGGTGTAGGGCGGGCAGAAGTCGGCGTCGCGCCACCACAGGCCGTCCTTGGCGTTCCATAGGCCGCCGCCTATCTCGTTGCGACTACACATATACATCTCGTAAGCTTTCTCGTAGTAGCGGCTGTCGCCGGTGAGGCCGCCCAGCTGGGCGAAAATGGGCATGGCCATCTGGATGGCGTCTATCCAGGTCCAGTCGCCCTTCTGGGGCGTGTTCAGCAGCATGTCCATGCATACCTTGATGTTCTGAATCTTATGCGATTCGGGGCAGATATTGTAGAGCGCGATATAAGTTTGGCCGGCGCACTGGTTGTCGGCATTGCGGGTGGTATTGCCCCGGTGCAGACCCCATTGGTGATATTCGGCCCAGTCGTAGGCATAGCGGTAATATTCGTCCTTGGGACAAATCTGGTAGAGCGCCATCAGGCCTTCGTAGTAAACACCTCGGGTCCAGATATGGCTGGGACGCGATTTTTTGCGTACAAAGCTGTCGGCACCGACATCGCTGTATTTCTCCATAAAGTACTTGTTGGCCAGTTCCATGGTGGCCAGAATGTCTTTCCCTTGGGGACGCTGTGAGTTGGTGACGGGCTGTGCCGTGACGGTCAGGGCAAGCAGGCAAAAGCAGGCAATGAGCAGTTTTTTCATAAAAGCTTGATGTATGTTTTTGATGACTAATATCTGTTTTTCCAACGGTTCTTCAGGAAATCGCGCATTTTGTTTTCGGCCGCATTGTCTTGACTTTGCCAGATTTGGCTGCCGTCGATGCCCTGGGGCAGATAAGGCTGTTCGTAGAAATGGCCGGGATAGTCGTGCGGATAGCGGTAGTCGACACCATAGCCCATCTTTTCCATCAGGCGGGTAGGGGCGTTGCGCAAGTGCAGGGGCACGGGCAGGTTGCCGCTCTGCCTGACCATTTGCAGGGCCTTGTCAACGGCCAAATAGGCCGAGTTGCTCTTGGGGCTGGCGGCCAGATAAATGGTGGTTTCCGACAGCACGATGCGGGCTTCGGGCCAGCCTATCTTGTGGATGGCTTCGAAACAGGCGTTGGCCAGCAGCAGCGCGTTGGGGTTGGCCAGCCCGATATCTTCCGAGGCCGAAATAATAAGTCTGCGAGCAATGAACTTGGGGTCTTCGCCGCCTTCTATCATGCGGGCCAGCCAGTAGACAGCCGCTTGCGGGTCGCTGCCACGGATAGATTTGATGAAAGCCGAGATGATGTCGTAGTGCATCTCGCCGTCCTTGTCGTAGGCCAAGGGGTTCTCCTGCAGCCGTTCTATCACCTTGGCGTTGTCGATGACGATGGTTTGTTGGGGGTCGGATGTCTGGCACATCAGCTCGAGGATATTGAGCAGTTTGCGGGCATCGCCGCCGGCGAAACGGTACAGGCTCTCGCGCTCTTCGAGGCGGATGTCCAGCTGTTTGAGCTCGCTGTCCTGGTGGATGCTCCGGTCGATGAGTTCGTCCAAATCGGCGTTCTCCAGAGGCTTGAGCGTGTACACCTGGCAGCGCGAGAGCAGTGGCGTGATGACTTCGAACGATGGATTCTCGGTGGTGGCGCCTATCAGCACCACGGTACCGTTCTCGACGGCGGCCAGCAGCGAGTCTTGCTGGGCCTTGTTGAAACGGTGTATCTCGTCGATGAACAGGATGGGTTGCTTGCTGTCGAAAAAGCGGCTGCCGCGCGCCTTGTCGATGACTTCGCGCACTTCCTTTACGCCCGAAGCGATGGCGCTGAGCGTGAAGAAAGGACATTCCAGCTGCGTGGCCACGATGCGCGCCAGGGTGGTCTTGCCCACACCGGGAGGCCCCCAAAGTATAAAGGAGGACAGCCGCCCGCTTTCTATCATCTTGCGGAGGACGGCACCGGGCCCTACCAAATGCTTCTGTCCCACGTATTGGTCGAGGCTTTGGGGCCGCATGCGTTCTGCCAAAGGTTGTGCCATAGCCACTTGTGAATTTTAACCTGCAAATATAGCATATATGGCGAGGATTTGCACCATCTGAAACGAAAAACAAAATCACTAAAAAATTGTTAGCGCTGAAAATATTCATTACTTTCGCGCCGTATAACAATCAATTTTTTACGAAATGAAAAAACATAACTTTTCTGCCGGTCCCTCCATTCTGAGTGAGTACGCTATCAAAAACACAGCCGATGCCGTTTTGAACTTTGCCGGAACCGGTCTTTCTCTGATGGAAGTTTCTCATCGTGGAAAGGAATTCACTGCCGTTATCACCGAAGCAAACCAGCTCATCAAGGAGCTGTTGCAAGTGCCTGAAGATTTCGAAGTAGTGTTCCTGGGCGGCGGTGCCAGCCTGCAGTTCTGTATGGCTCCTTACAACTTCTTGGAAAAGAAAGCCGCTTTCCTCGATACCGGTACTTGGGCCAGCAAGGCCATCAAAGAGGCCAAACTCTTTGGCGAAGCCGTTGTCGTGGCATCATCCAAGGCAGACAATTATACTTATATCCCCAAAAACTTCGAAGTGCCTGCCGATGCAGATTACTTCTACTATTGTACCAACAACACCATCTACGGTACCGAGCTGCATAAGGACCTCTCGTTCGGCAATCTTCCCATTATTGCCGATATGTCGTCCGACATTTTCTCGCGTCCCATCGACTTTACGCACTACGACCTCATCTTTGCCGGTGCGCAGAAGAACCTGGCTCCCGCCGGTGTTACCATCGCCATTGTGCGCAAGAGCGCTCTGGGCCGCGTAAGCCGCGCCATTCCCACCATGCTGGATTACCGCACCCACATCGACAAAGGCTCTATGTTCAATACACCTCCTGTATTGCCCATCTTCACGGCACTGCAGACGGCCAAATGGTATCAGTCTATCGGCGGTATCGACGCTATCTACAAACGCAACACCGAAAAGGCCGCTTTGCTCTACGATGAAATCGACAACAACCGCATGTTCAAGGGTACCGTTACTTGCAAGGAAGACCGTTCTATCATGAACGTATGTTTCGTTATGGCCGAAGGTTACGAGGCTTTGGAAGCCGATTTCGCCCAGTTCGCTACCGAAAGGGGTATGGTCGGTTTCAAGGGTCACCGTTCGGTGGGCGGTTTCCGTGCTTCCATCTACAACGCCATGCCTATCGAAAGCGTTCAGGCTTTGGTTGATACGATGAAGGAATTTGCCGCAAAGCACTAAGTAATCTGTAAAAAATAAGAAATCATGAAAGTTTTAATTGCTACTGACAAGCCTTTCGCCCCTGTGGCCGTCAAAGGCATCAGGGAAGTGGTTGAAGGCGCTTCCTATCAGTTGGCCCTGCTCGAAAAATACGGATCCAAGGCCGAACTGCTCAAGGCTGTGGCCGATGCCGACGCCATTATTATCCGTAGCGATATTATCGATAAAGAAGTGCTGGACGCTGCCGCTCAGCTGAAGATTGTGGTTCGCGCCGGTGCAGGTTACGACAATGTTGACTTGGAGGCCGCCACGGCCAAGGGTGTCTGCGTGATGAACACGCCCGGTCAGAATGCCAATGCTGTGGCCGAACTGGCCTTGGGCCTGATGGTTTATGCTCAGCGCAACTTCTACAACGGCACTTCCGGCACCGAACTGAAAGGCAAGAAACTGGGTATCCACGCCTATGGCAACGTAGGCCGCAACGTGGCCCGCATCGCCAAGGGCTTCGGTATGGAAGTGTATGCCTACGATGCTTTTGTTCCCGCTGCTGCCATGCAGAGCGAAGGTATCATCCCCGTAGCCAAGGTCGAAGACCTCTACAGCACCTGCAATGTGGTGTCGCTGCACATTCCCGCTACGGCCGAAACCAAGAACTCCATCAATGCTGCCTTGGTGGGCAAGATGCCCAAGGGCGGTTTGCTGGTGAACACGGCCCGCAAGGAAGTTATCGATGAAGCTTCTCTGTTGCAGCTCCTGGGCGAACGCACCGATTTGAAGTATGTGACCGACATCATGCCGGCTACCCACGACAAGTTTATGGAAAGCTGCCCCGGCCGTTATTTTGCCACGCCCAAGAAAATGGGTGCCCAGACGGCCGAAGCTAACATCAACGCCGGTATTGCAGCCGCCAAGCAAATAGTCGATTTCTTTGTGAATGGCAACGAAAGATTCCGTGTAAACAAGTAATCTCGCTAACATATCATACAACGATTATGGCAAAAGTTAAACCTTTCCAAGGTTGGAGGCCACCTGTAGACTTAGTCGAACAGGTGGTTTCGCGTCCTTATGACGTGTTGAATTCGCAAGAGGCCCGCGCTGAGGCCGAGGGTAACGAAAAGTCTCTGTATCACATCATCAAGCCCGAAATCGACTTTCCTGAGGGTACCGACGAACACGACCCCAGGGTGTACGACAAGGCTGTGGAGAATTTCAACAATTTCCGCAAGCAGGGCTGGCTGGTGCAAGATAAGAAAGAGCTCTACTACATTTACGCTCAAACCATGGACGGCCGTACGCAATACGGTTTGGTGGTCTGCGCCAATGTGGACGACTATCTGAACAATGTCATCAAGAAGCACGAGCTGACGCGCCGCGACAAGGAAGAAGACCGCATGAAACATGTGCGCATCAATTCCGCCAATATCGAGCCCGTGTTCTTCGCCTATCCCGCGCAGAAGGAACTGGACGCTATCGTGGCCGAGTGGACTGCCAAGCCCGCCGTTTACGATTTTGTGGCTCCCGATGGTTTCGGCCATCATTTCTGGGTGATAGACGACGATGCCACCATAGCCAAGATTACAGAGTGTTTCGCCAAGATTCCTTCGCTGTATATCGCTGACGGTCATCACCGTACGGCTGCCGCTGCCTTGGTGGGCAACGAAAGGCGTCTGGCCAATCCCCAGCATCGTGGCGATGAGGAATACAACTATTTCCTGGCTGTCTGCTTCCCCGAAAACCAACTGAAGATTATCGACTACAACCGTCTGGTAAAAGACTTGAACGGTCTGAGCGATGCCGAATTTCTGCACGCGCTCGAAGAAGATTTCACGGTTGTGCCCAAGGGTGCCGATATTTACAAGCCGGCTGCGCTGCATGAGTTCTCGCTTTATCTTGGCGGTCAATGGTACGCACTCACTGCCAAGCCAGGCCGTTACGACGACAACGACCCCATTGGTGTGCTGGATGTGACCATCTCGTCTAACCTTATCTTGGATAAGATTCTGGGTATTAAGGACCTGCGTAGCGACAAGCGTGTCGATTTCGTGGGCGGTATCCGTGGCTTGGGCGAGCTGAAGCGTCGTGTGGACAGTGGCGAAATGAAGGCGGCGCTGGCTTTGTATCCTGTGTCGATGAAGCAGCTGATAGACATTGCCGACAGTGGCAATATCATGCCGCCCAAGACAACCTGGTTCGAGCCTAAGTTGCGTTCAGGCTTTGTTATCCACACCTTCTGATTGGCCGGCTTTTGGACGCATATAAAACGATACAGAGCCCTACCGAGGGTATTTACAAGGAGAAAGGCAGTAAATTTCTGTCTTTCGCCTTTTCTGTGAACAGCGTCCAAGAGGCGATGGACAAGGTAGAGGAGCTGCGCAAGCGTTTTCACGATGCCCGTCATGTGTGCTATGCCTACGCGGTGGGCACCGGGCAGCCCCAGACCCGTGTCAACGACGACGGCGAGCCTTCCGGTACGGCCGGGCGGCCTATTATGGGACAGATACTGTCCTTCGGGCTGCACAATGTGCTGGTAGTGGTGGTGCGCTATTTCGGCGGCATTCTGCTGGGTACGGGCGGGCTGACGGTGGCTTACAAGACGGCTGCGCAAGATGCGTTGCAACAAGCGCAGATAGTGGAGCGTGCGGTGGAAGTGCCGCTGCATGTCAGCTTCGATTATCTGGTGATGAACGATGTGATGAAGGCTATCAAGGAAGCCCGCCTGCGGGTGTTGAACCCCGTTTACGGCCAGCAGTGCAGCCTTGATGTGCTTTGTCCGCAAGCCTCTTTGCCAGCCTTGAAAAACAGATTGTCGAACATTGAGTCTGTAGAATTATGAAAGTTGAACGTACGGTCTTGATAAAGAACAAAAAGGCTTCCTTCGATTACATCCTTTTGGATACCTTTACGGCCGGTATCGTGCTGACGGGTACCGAAATAAAGTCGATACGTCTGGGCAAGGCCAACCTCAGCGACAGCTATGCCTGTTTCTATGCGGGCGAACTTTGGGTGAAGGGCGTGCAGGTATCGGCCTACGAAAACGGTTCCTACAACAACCACGACCCCAAACGCGACCGCAAGTTGCTGCTGACCCGGCGCGAACTTCGCAAGATTGAGCGTCTTACCAAGGAAACGGGTTTCACCATCGTGCCGATAAAGATGTACATCAACGAGAAGGGCTGGGTAAAAATGGACATCGCCGTTGCCAAGGGCAAAAAAGCTTACGACAAGCGCGAAAGCCTGAAGGAAAAGGACGATCGTCGAGATATGGACCGTGTTTACAAAAGCAGATTATAGTTATGAAGAATATCGTTCTGGCGGCCGGTTATGCCACACGCATGTACCCGCTTACCGAAAACTTTCCCAAACCCCTGTTGCGCATAGGCAAGAGCAGTATCTTGGACCGTATGCTCCAGGATGTAGATGCCCAGCCTTGCATAGATGGGCATATCATTGTTTGCAACCACAAGTTTCACGCTATTTTTGAGGATTGGGCCGCTGAGGCTGCCCGCGAAGGCCGCTACAGCAAACCTCTCCGCATCGTTGACGACGGCTCTACCGACAACGACAACCGCATTGGTGCCGTGGGAGACCTCATCCTGGCACTGCAAAGCTGCCATATCGAGGACGATATTCTCGTGGCCGCCGCCGACAATTTGTTGGACTTCTCGCTCTCGTCGCTCATCGACTATTTTCAGCAGGTGGGCACTTCGGTTATTTTCTATTATCACGAGCCCGATGCCCAGCGCATTCGCAAGACCGGAGTGGCCTTGCTCGACAGCGAGGGTCGTGTGCTTTCGCTCGAAGAAAAGCCCGAGCAGCCCAAGAGCGACTGTGCCGTGCCGCCTTTCTATGCCTACACCAAGGCCGATTTGCCGCATATCTTGCGTGCGATAGAAAACGGTTGCCGCTACGATGCCCCGGGCAATCTGGCCCGCCATATCTCGCAGGTGAGCGTGCTGCACGCGGTGGAAATGCCCGGCAAGCGCATCGACATCGGCAGTCTGGATAATTATCTAGCACTGAAAGACGCTGATATTTAATCAATTACATCATATCACTATGAAAGGAATCGTTCTGGCAGGTGGTTCGGGTACAAGGTTGTATCCTATCACCAAAGGTGTGAGCAAGCAATTGTTGCCCGTGTACGACAAACCGATGGTGTATTATCCCATTTCGGTGCTGATGCAGGCGGGCATCCGTGAAATTCTTATCATTTCCACGCCGCAGGATTTGCCCGGCTTCAAACGTCTGTTGGGCGACGGTTCCGACTATGGCGTGCAGTTTACCTATGCCGAGCAACCCAGTCCCGACGGTTTGGCCCAAGCCTTTATTATCGGTGAGGACTTTATCGGCGAGGACAGTGTTTGCTTGATTTTGGGCGACAATATCTTCCACGGCAACGGTATCAACCGGATGCTGCGTGAAGCAGTGCGCGCTGCCGAGCACGAAGACAAAGCTACCGTTTTCGGCTATTGGGTGAACGACCCCGAGCGTTATGGTGTGGCCGAGTTCGATGCTCAAGGCAATTGTCTGAGCATAGAGGAGAAACCCCTTCATCCCAAGAGCAATTATGCGGTGGTGGGCCTTTATTTCTATCCCAACCGGGTGATAGATGTGGCCAAGACCATACGTCCTTCGGCGCGAGGCGAATACGAGATTACTTCGGTGAACCAGCGCTTTTTGGAAGACGGCCAGTTGAAGGTGCAAATTTTCGGTCGAGGCTTTGCCTGGCTCGATACGGGTACGCACGATTCGCTCTCGGAAGCATCCACTTTTGTGGAGGTGATAGAGAAGCGTCAGGGCTTGAAGGTGGCCTGTCTGGAGAGCATCGCCTATCGTCAGGGCTGGATTAGCGAGGAACGCTTGCGTCAGGTGGCGCAACCCATGATTAAGAACCAGTACGGCCAGTACCTGCTCAAGGTGATAGATGAGATGAAGGAACCGCACTATTATTCCCAAGATTGACTTTATTGAGATACTAAACATCTTTTCAGATGGAATTTATCAAATGCAAGATAGAGGGCTTGTATATTTTGCAGCCCAAGATTTTCGGCGATGACCGTGGCTATTTCTACGAGAGTTTTCAGGCCAAGGATTTCGCTGCACATATACAGCCTGCCGCCCCTTTTGTGCAGGACAACCAGTCGTTCAGCAGCTATGGCGTGTTGCGCGGCCTGCATTTTCAGCGTCCGCCATATGCCCAGTCTAAGCTGGTGCGCGTGATACAGGGTAGGGTGCTCGATGTTGCCGTGGATATCCGCAAGGGCAGTCCCACCTACGGCCAGTACGAAGCGGTGGAGCTCTCGGGCGATAATCACCGGCAGTTCTACATTCCTAGAGGTTTTGCCCATGGCTTTCTGGTACTCTCCGAGCAGGCGCTCTTCCAGTACAAATGCGACCAGTATTATAACCCGGCCAGCGAAGGTGCTTTGGCTTGGAACGACCCCGATATCAACATTGCCTGGCCCATTCATCCGGCCGATGTCAAATTGTCGGAAAAAGACAAGCATCATCCTAATCTGAAAGATTTCGACAGTCCTTTTGCGTACGGACCGGGGCTGTATCCCGAAGTTAGATAAATCGACTTGATTGATATGAACATCCTTGTAACCGGAGCCAATGGACAACTTGGCAACGAAATGCGACTGATTGCAAAGACATCGACAGACAAGTACATCTTTACCGATGTCAATCAGGTGGAAGGTCTGGAAACAACTTATTTAGATATCACCGACCTGGATGCTATACGCAGGATGGTATCTGAGAATAGCGTTGATGTTATCGTGAACTGTGCGGCCTGGACCAATGTGGACGGTGCAGAGGCTCCAGAGAAATACGAACTCGTTGAGAAACTGAACGCTATCGCCCCAGAGAATCTTGCCACAGCCATGAAGGAAGTGGGCGGCCTGCTGGTGCACATCTCCACCGACTATGTCTTTGGCAAGGAAGCCTACAACTTGCCTTGTCGCGAAGACCAGCAGGGAACGCCAACGGGCGTCTACGGGCTTACCAAGCTGCACGGAGAAGAGCGCATCAAGGCCAGCGGTTGCGACTATGTGATTATCCGCACGGCCTGGCTATACTCCGAGTTCGGCAAGAACTTTTGCAAGACGATGCTGAACCTTACCGCAACCAAAGAACAGCTAAAAGTTGTGTTCGATCAGGCTGGCACGCCTACCTATGCGCTCGACCTGGCCCACGCCATCGAGACGGTACTGGCCGATTATGCGGCAAGCGAGCGGCCTTACGCTAAAACGGGCATCTATCACTACAGCAACGAAGGTGTTTGCTCTTGGTTCGATTTCACCAAGATGATAGCCGAGTATAGCGGACAGATCAAGTGCGACATCCAGCCTTGCCATTCCAACGAGTTTCCGTCGCCGGTGCAGCGCCCCGCCTATTCAGTACTGGACAAAACTAAAATCAAAGAAACTTTCGGAATCACAGTCCCTTATTGGACTGATTCGCTGAAGGCTTGCATCGAACGAATCCAACAAGACCACTAACGCTCAAACAAGAAGACAAATGAAACGCAATATCGTCATTACCGGCGGTGCCGGCTTCATCGGCTCTCATGTCGTTCGCCTCTTCGTCAACAAATATCCGGACTACAACATCATCAATCTGGACAAACTGACCTACGCCGGCAATCTGGCCAACCTCAAGGATGTCGAGAACAAACCCAACTATAAGTTTGTCAAAATGGACATCTGCGACTTTGACGCTTTCTATCAGCTCATGCAGGACGAGCACATCGACGGCATCATCCATCTGGCCGCCGAGAGCCACGTGGACCGCAGCATCAAAGACCCCTTCACCTTCGCCCGCACCAATGTGATGGGCACGCTGTCTCTGCTCCAGGCCGCCAAACTCTACTGGGAGTCTCTGCCCGAGAAGTATGAGGGCAAACGCTTCTACCACATCTCGACCGACGAGGTGTATGGCGCCCTCAAGATGGACAAACCGGAAGGCATCAAACCTCCGTTCTCTACCACGGCATCGAGCGCCGAGCATCACTTGGCCTACGGCACGGATTTCTTCTACGAGACCACCAAGTACAATCCGCACTCACCCTACTCTGCCTCCAAGGCCAGCTCCGACCACTTCGTCCGCGCCTTTCACGACACCTACGGAATGCCGACCATCGTGACCAACTGCTCGAACAACTACGGTCCGTATCAGTTCCCCGAGAAACTCATTCCGCTCTTTATCAACAACATCCGTCACCGCAAGCCGCTGCCCGTCTACGGCAAGGGCGAGAATGTGCGCGACTGGCTCT
>CAVEPA010000008.1:0-119520 GCA_963617485.1 bacterium
TGTTCCAGACGAGCGGCGAGAGTTATGGCGCACCGCCAGCCCGCAGCGTGGCGCAACATCAAAACCACCAGCGTTCGTTTCAACGAACAGTTTTATTTTGCAGTGTTCGTACTTAGTTGTAGATTTGTGTTTCGAAAGACAATACCTTTATTCGAAACAGCAAACGACAATGAAACGAAGTTGCACTTTTTTGATGCTCTTTGCGCTGTGTTTGTGCGCAAGGGCTACCAACTATCAGGACAAGTCATGGTCGGACTTGTGCCGAGGCAAAATGGACGCGGCATGGTATGGCTCCGATGAAGCCAAATCGGTTGCCGATACGTTGCTATCTGTTCAGAAGACCAATGGCGGTTGGATGAAGAATTACCAGTATCACAAACTTACTTCTACCGAACTTGCCACTTACAAGTCGGCTTCCAGCCGAGCCGAACACTCCTGCTTCGACAATACATCCACAACGCAGGAGATGCGTTTTCTTGCCAGGGTGTACAACAAGACCGGGGAAGAACGCTACCTGAATTCCATCAAGAAAGCACTCAACCTTATCTTCGTTTCAGGAAAAAACCTTAACGGCGGTTGGGCGCAATATTGGCCCCTCAACAACGATAAGTACAGTTACCAAAATGCCATCACTTTCAACGACGACCTGATGACGAATATGATGAAGCTGCTGATGGAAATCTATCAGGATACAGGCGACTTCGCGGGCATTTTCGATGAGGAAACCAAGGCCAAGTGCAAGACCCAGTTCGATAAGGCCATTGAATGCGTTATCAAATGTCAGGTGGACGACAATGGTGTCAAGTCGGCCTGGTGCGCTCAGCACGACCCAAAAGATTTTCTTCCGGTGGAAGGCCGTCCGCACGAGATGCCGTCCATCAGTGGAAGCGAGTCTGCCGCTTTGCTCTCGTTTCTGATGACCATACCTCATCCTTCCAAAGAACTGCAGGAGTGTATCACTTCGGCGGTGACCTGGTTCAAGAACCATAAGTTCAAGGAAAACGCAGCCATCGAGAATTTTACCAACAGCGATGGTGTCGCCGACCGCCGCATTGTGACCAAGAGCGGCAGCAACCTTTGGGGACGTTTCATACAGATTGGCGGCGATTCTGGACAGAAAATATTCGACAAGTTCGTGGCCAAGCTCAAGGCCCGCGGCAAGAAGCGCAGCCATCATGCTACAGGTTTTCAATATTATGAATACCAGATAGCCTTGGCTTCGTACGATACTTCCAAAGATTATCAGCCCATTTTCGGCATTTATTCCAACGATTATCCGGAATTGTTCTACCGTTATCTTTACAGCTTCGAGGATACGCCCGATGCCAAGGATAAATACGGACAAATGGTGGCTACTTCGCTCATGGCGGGCAATCGCCGCTCTTACCAGTATCTGGGCAGTTGGCCCGACCGTCCCATTGCCGCCTATGATGCGTGGAAGGCCAAGGTGGACCGCGAAAATGAAACCGCTATCGGGCAGGTTGTCAACGAAGAAAAATCCCAGCAGGGCAAGTTCCTGGAAAACGGCCGGATTGTCATCATCAAGAACGGCAAACGCTACGACGTGTTTGGACGGGAGTTATAAAAAGCGCATGAAGTATTTGTAGAGTTGGACATTTCGCCGTTTTT
Source organism: bacterium (assembly GCA_963617485.1). Lineage (GTDB taxonomy): Bacteria > Bacteroidota > Bacteroidia > Bacteroidales > UBA1402 > UBA1757. Next base: position 1,630 of record CAVEPA010000008.1, read on the forward strand.
TTATATGTTTGCTCGGTCTTTGGAAATGGCCAAAGCTTAAGCCCTAAAAACGAACGCTATTTATTCGAAGGTATGAAGTACAAAGAACTGCTAAAGGCGATAGCCGCTGAAAGTGGACTGGAAGCGACGGCTGTACAGGCAATGACGCAAGATTTGGTGCAGTCGATGACGGAAATCCTTGCCAATGGCGACAGTATCAACATCCATGGCTTCGGTTCGTTCGAGGTGAAGAAGAAGGACGAGCGTCTGTCGGTACATCCTCAAACCAAGCAAAGAGTGATGATTCCACCCAAGTTGGTGCCCGTATTCCGCCCTGGTATCAATCTGAAAACCAAATTCAAAGAGCAGAGCCTATGAACCAGAAATATATGCTTTCCGATTTGGTGGCCCGCCTGCAGGAAAAGTCTTACGGAATAAAGGAATCAGAAAATCTGGTGCGCAGTTTCTTCGCTTGTTTGGAACGTGCGTTGGAACAAGATGCTACCGTCAAAATAGACGATTTCGGCCAACTGAAAGTGCTGCTGGTAGATGCCCGTCAGAGCATCGATGTAAACACGGGCGATAGGGTAGAGATCAAGGCCCACAACAAAATCAGTTTCCTGCCGGATGCCTGCCTTAAAGAAGCGGTGAATGCGCCTTTGGCACATTTGCAACCTGTGGCATTGGAAGCGGAGGCTCTAGACAATGAAGAACAAAATATCAATATGGACGACGAAATGAAAAAGCAAAAATCAACTCCGAAAAATGAAGAAAAGCGTGTTTTTGAAGTTCAAGATACGCCCGAACCGGAAAAGAAAAGTGAAAACCAACCAAGTGAGAACAAAAAGAAAGAAGGCAAGAAATCGGCTAATTGGCCTTTGCAGGTGTTGTGCCTGATAGCCATTATCGGTATTGTCTATGCCATTCTCGATAAAGACGGCAAGAAGGAAAAATTGGAACCCGTCAAGGTAGAACAGACAGCAGTGAGTACTTCTACAGCCACTGCGCCCGAGGCCGCTGCGGTTGAACCTTCTGCTCCGGTACAGGAAAGCCATCCCGAGTACGATCCCGCTTCTTGGCCTACGCTCAAGGTAGTGTCTCTGCACAGAGGCTCGCGCCTGACATTGCTGGCGCAAGAGTATTATGGCGACAAGGTATTCTGGGTGTACATCTACGAAGCCAACAAAGACCGCATGGAAAATCCCAATCGCCTGCAGGCCGGAACCAAAATCCGTATTCCTCAGTTGCCTGTAAGCCTTACCAATGCCAAAGACAAAGAATGTATGAATCGAGCCCGTCAATTGGAAATCCAGTACAAGATCCAATTCGCGCAGTAATATCCTATATTTTGTTTTGAAAAGACAATGACTAATCAAGTAGACATTAAAGAACTGAATGCGCTCATCGAAAAGAAGAGCGCATTTGTAGATATGATCAATATCGGCATGGACAAGGTAATCGTCGGCCAGAAACATCTGGTGGAGTCCTTGCTGATTGGTTTGCTGGCCGATGGACATATTCTTCTGGAGGGTGTTCCCGGCTTGGCCAAAACCATGGCTATCAAGACACTGGCTTCGCTTATCGATGCCAAGTACAGCCGTATCCAGTTTACCCCCGACCTTTTGCCGGCCGACCTTATCGGTACGATGATTTATAGCCAGAAGACTGAAGAGTTTATGGTGAAAAAGGGTCCTATTTTCGCCCATTTCGTGCTGGCCGATGAAATTAACCGTGCGCCTGCCAAGGTGCAGAGCGCGCTGTTGGAGTGTATGCAGGAAAAGCAGGTGACCATCGGTGAACATACTTATCCGCTGCAGGCTCCTTTTCTGGTGATGGCTACGCAGAACCCCATAGAGCAAGAGGGTACTTATCCGCTGCCCGAAGCCCAGATGGACCGTTTTATGATGAAGGTGCTCATCGATTATCCCAAGAAGGACGAAGAAGCCCGCATCATTGCCATGAACATTTCCGGCGAAAAAGCCGAGGTGAAGCCTATACTTTCGGCTCAAGAAATTCTGGAAGCCCGCGACGTGGTACGTCAAGTGTACATCGACGAGAAAATTGAACGTTATATCGTAGATTTGGTATTCGCCACGCGTTTCCCGCAGGAATATGGTCTGCCCAAGCTGAAGGATATGATTTCTTTCGGCGGTTCGCCCCGAGCCTCTATCAACCTGGCCTTGGCCGCACGTGCCTACGCTTTTGTCAAACACCGTGGATACGTCATTCCCGAAGATGTCCGTGCCGTGGCTTACGATGTATTGCGTCACCGTATCGGCCTAAGCTACGAGGCCGAGGCCAACAACATGACTAGCGACGAAATTATCAGCGAAATCCTTAACGCCGTCCAAGTTCCCTAAAATTCCTCTTGACTATGGAAACCACCGATTTGTTGAAAAAAGTTCGACAGATTGAAATCAAGACAAGAGGCCTTTCGCGCAATATTTTTGCGGGACAGTACCATACGGCTTTCAAAGGAAGGGGTATGGCCTTTGCCGAGGTGCGCGAGTACCAGTTCGGCGATGATATCCGCAATATCGACTGGAATGTGACGGCCCGTCTGAATACGCCTTTTGTGAAGGTGTACGAAGAGGAACGCGAGCTGACGGTGATGTTGCTGGTGGATGTTTCGCAGAGCCGTTTCTTCGGAAGCTCACAGCGTCTCAAGCAGGACCTCGTGACGGAAATTGCCGCCACGCTGGCTTTCTCGGCCATACAGAACAACGACAAGATAGGCTTGATTTTCTTTTCCGACCGTATAGAGAAGTTCATTCCGCCGCAAAAGGGCAAGAAGCACATCCTGTACCTTATCCGTGAACTGTTGGGTTTCCAGCCAGAACACCGCGGCACCGATGTGGCTGAGGCTTTGCGCTATATGACCAATGCCATCAAGAAACGCTGTACGGCTTTTGTCATTTCCGACTTCCTTGATATGCAAGACTTTGACCAGGCTCTGGTCATTGCCAACCGCAAACACGATGTGGTGGCCCTTCAGGTGTACGACCGGCGCGAGGCCGTGCTTCCCGATGTGGGCCTGTTGCGTGTGAAGGATGCTGAAACCGGGGCCGAGATGTTGGTGGATACTTCGTCGAGGAAGGTGAGAACGGCGTATGCCGCCTGGTGGAAGGCCAGGGCCGAACACCTGGCGGCCAGCTTCACGCGCGCTCAGGTAGACTATGTGTCCATTGCCACCGACGACGACTACGTTCGCTCGTTGATGGCTTTGTTTAACCTACGAAACTAAAGACTTATGAAACGGACAATTATGCTGCTTCTTGTTCTGTCGATGGGTCTTGACCTGCTGGCCGCCCGTGTGACGGTGGATATGCGCCTGGATTCTGCCAGTATGTTTATCGGGCATCAGAACCGCTTGTATCTGGAACTTAGCGCTCCTATGGACGCTGTGGTGAAAATGCCCGTATGCATGCAGGATACTTTGATTCAGGGGCTCTATATTCTGGAGCGCAAAGGCCCGGACAGCTGCGATATCGATAATGGCCGCAAGCGTTTGTCGCTGTCGTATCTGTTGACAGCCTTCGATGCAGATGTTTACTTCCTTCCTCCCCTACAGGTAGAAGTGGATGGCCAGACTTACGAGAGCAATTATCTGACACTCAAGGTTAATACCTACGAGGTGGATACAGAATCGAAAGAAATTTTCGATATTAAGCCCATTGTGAAGGTGCCCGTTTGGGAAATTGTACTAGGCCATTCGCAGATTGCCGGCTATGTTGTGCTTGCATTGGCATTGCTGGTGCTGGCCTGGTGGCTGTGGAAAACACATTACCATCCTAAAGATAAACAGGCCGAACCCGATCCCGAACTGTTGTTGCCCCCGCACGTCGCTGCCAAGAACGCTCTCGATAAAATTAAGGACGAGCATCTTTGGCAACAAGGTCGCTACAAGGAATTCTATACTCGGCTGACGGATGTTTTGCGTGTGTACATGGCGCGTCGCTTCGATTTTCCGGCCCGCGAAATGACCACTTGGGAAATTCTTCAGGCGCTCAAGAACATCGATGCTGCCGATGAAGTGTATCTTTCGATGAAAGAATTGCTCGAACTGGCCGATTTTGTCAAGTTTGCCAAGCTTAATCCGCTGCCTGACGAAAACGAACGCAGTTTGCGTACGGCCTATGACTTTATTGAACAAACAGCACAAACAGAACAACCATGACCTTTGCACATCCATATTGCTTTTTGTTGTTGCTGCTGCTCGTACCGATGATATTTTGGTACGTGTTCAAGCGACGTAAAAGGTATGCCAGCCTGCAACTGTCCAATACCTTTGCCTTAGCCGGTCTGCAAGCCTCGTGGAAACAGCGGCTGCAACATCTTCCATTCGTGCTGCGTTGCTTGGTGTTTGCGCTGGTGGTGGCTGTGCTGGCCCGCCCGCAGTCGCGCGATTCCTGGCAGAACGTCTCTACCGAAGGTATCGATATCGTGATGACCTTGGATATTTCATCGTCTATGTTGGCGGAAGACCTGAAACCCAACCGTTTGGAAGCGGCCAAGAACATGGCTGCTGCTTTTGTGGCCGACCGTCAGCAGGATAATATCGGTTTGGTGCTTTTTGCTGCCGAAAGTTTCACGCAATGTCCGCTTACCACCGACCATACTGTGCTGATGAACCTCTTCAGCGGCATACAGTGCGGCCTTATCGATGACGGTACCGCCATCGGCTTGGGTTTGGCCAATGCCGTGAGCCGTATCAAGGATTCCAAGGCCAAGTCGAAAGTGATTATCTTGCTTACCGATGGTACCAACAACCGTGGCGATATCGACCCGGTGACCGCTGCCGAACTGGCCAAGACCTTCGGTGTGAGAGTGTATACGATAGGTGTCGGTACGAAAGAAACTGCACCGTATCCTTTCCAGACAGCCGCCGGTGTCATCTACCGGAATATCAAGGTGGATATCGACGAAGATGTACTCAAACAGATTGCCGCCACAACGGGCGGTGTCTATTACCGAGCCACCGACAATGCTGCGCTGGCCAATATTTATCAGCAAATCAATCAGTTGGAGAAGACCAAAATGCAGGTGAAAGAGTATAGCAAGCAACAAGAAGAATATCGACCTTTTGCTTTGGCCGCTTTTGTCTTGCTCGGTCTTGAACTGCTGCTGCGTCAGTTGTTACGCAGTTTGCCTTAGTTATGTAAGGAATTGCCGCTATGTTTAGATTTGAACATCCACAATATTTGTACCTTTTGGTATTGGTGCCGCTCTTGCTGGCCTTGTTTCTGTACCGCAATGCCTTGCGCCGGAAGCAGTTGAAGCGTTTGGGTGACCCGGAGTTGATGGCTTGTCTGATGCCCGATGTGTCGCGAGCGCGAGCTATCTGGCATATCGTGTTGCAGCTGCTTGCCCTCAGTGTCTGCGTCTTTATGATAGCCGGGCCGCAGTTCGGTTCCAAGCTGGAAAAACAGCACAAAAAGGGTAGGGAGCTGATGATAGCTTTGGACGTGTCCCGTTCGATGAATGCGCAGGACATTGCTCCCAGCCGTTTGGAGAAGTCGAAGCAGACGCTGGCCAAGCTTATCGATGCGCTGGCCGACGACCGAATAGGGCTGGTGGTGTTTGCCGGTGAGGCCTTCACGCAATTACCCATCACGGTAGACTATGTGTCGGCCAAAATGTTCCTGCAGTCAATATCCACCGATATGATGCCCGTGCAGGGTACGGAAATAGCTTCGGCATTGTCGCTGGCGCTGCGCTCTTTCGGTGCCAAGACCGAGGCCGACCGTGCCATTATCCTTATTACCGATGGCGAAAACCACGACAACCGTGCCGTAGAGCAGGCCAAGGCTTGTTTGGAACAAGGCGTTCGCGTGCATGTGATTGGTATGGGTCTTCCTAAGGGAGCTCCTATTCCCACGGGCCGCAACAACGAGTTCCACAAAGACCGTGATGGCAATGTGGTTATCAGCAAACTGAACGAGGAAATGTGTCAGCAGATAGCCCAAGCCGGTGGTGGCATTTATGTGCGTAGCGATAATTCCAATGCCGCACAGCGTATGCTTATGCAGGAACTCGACAAGATGAACCAGACCGACATCGAGAGTTCCTATTACAGCGAATACGATGACCAATTTCCGTCCTTGGCCGCTTTGTTGCTGATTATCCTCTTGATAGACATGCTGATACTGGAAAGAAGCAACGAAAAACTGAAGGGCATCAAATTATTCTGACAAATGAAAGCTATGAATAAATACATCGTTTTGCTGCTCTGCCTGCTGATGGCCGTGCCCTTGATGGCGCAGAAAACTGAGCGCAGACAGACGGTTCAGGGTAACAAGCTCTACGAGGAAGACAAGTATACCGAGGCCGAGATTGCCTATCGTAAAGCCTTGGAAGAGGATGCGGAATCGGCCCGAGCCAAGATGAACTTGGGTGATGCGCTCTATAACCAACAGAAATTCAACGAGGCCTTGGAACAATACCAATTGTTGGCTACCGACGATAATTTGGACAAGGGGCTTCAGGCCGATGCTTTCCATAATATTGGCAACGTGATGATGCAGGCTCAAGACTACGGCAAGGCTGTGGAGGCTTACAGGCAGTCGCTGATACGGCGTCCGGGCGATGACCAGACGCGCTACAATTTGGCCATGGCGCAAGCTTTGCTCAAACAACAGCAGGAACAACAACAGCAACAACAAGACCAACAGCAAGAGCAGCAACAAGACAAACAAGACCAACAACAGCAAGAGCAACAGCAGCAACAGCAACAACAAGAACAGGAACAGAACCAGCAGAACCAACAGCAGCAACAACCTCAGGATGCCCAGGAGCAGATAAGCAAAGAACAGGCTCAGCAGTTGCTCGATGCTCTTATGCAAGACGAAGCCGAGGTGCAGGATAAAGTGAAACAGCTGCAGATGCAACAGTCGCAGGGCAAGAAAATAGATAAAGATTGGTAAGATGAACAATATGCTCAAACAGCTAAGTTTGATTTGTCTGCTGATAATGTCGGCCAGTGTTATGGCTGCGCAAGACCAGCAGGTGTCCTTTACAGTGGAGGCTCCATCGAAAGTGGTGGTGGGGCAGCAGTTTAACGTGAGCTATGTCTTTACAAACATGGATCACAAAGACTTTCGTGAACCCGAATTCAAGGATTTTAAGCTGCTCTACGGGCCTTCCACCTCACGCTCGTCGTCGGTGCAAATCGTCAATGGCAAGCGCAGTTCCGTTTCAGAATACCGTTACACCTTTTATCTGTCGGCCGATAAGGAGGGCACTTTTACCATTCCGGCCGCCACGGCTACGGTGAAGAAAGAAAAGGTCAGTTCCAACACGGTCAAGGTGACGGTTTTACCAGAAGACAAGAACGCCGCTTCGTCGGCAGCATCGTCATCGTCGGCGGCGCGCTCGGGCAGCGGTGCGGCATCGGCCTCGTCGCAATCGCTCACCGAAGAGAACCTTTTTGTCCGCGCCATTGCATCCAAGACCAAGGTCTACGAACAGGAGGCTGTCACCTTGAGTTACAAGCTTTATACCCGTGTGGATCTTGCCGGCCTTAACCGATTGGATTTTCCTGAATACAAGGGATTTATGACCCAGGATGTCGAGATTCCCCAAGATAAGCAATGGGACATGGAAAACTACAATGGTTTGAACTACCGCACCGCCTTGGTCAAGCAAGTCGTCCTTTTCCCTCAACAGGCTGGCAGTTTGAAGATAGAACCCGCCAGTTTCGATGTGGTCGTTCGCTTGCGGGTGCAGCCCAATGCCTCATCGCGCAGTATTTTCGACAACTTTTTCGAAAGCTATCAGGATGTGAACAAGACGCTCAAATCCAAGCCTTTGACTATCCAGGTGGAGGCTTTGCCGTTTGGTAAACCGGCTTCTTTCCATCCTTTCAGCGGCAGCCTCAATCTGAGCTCGGAAATCTCTTCACAACAGGTTAAAGCCGATGAGGCCGTGACTTTGCGTCTGAAACTGACGGGCAAGGGTAATATGAAGATGCTGAAAACGCCCGACATCAAGTTCCCGGCCGATTTCGATGTCTACGATCCCAAGACCGACAATCAGTTCAAGACGACTGCTAATGGTATGTCGGGCAGCAAAACCATTGAATATCTGATTATTCCGCGCTACGCCGGCACTTTCGAAATTCCGTCTGTGGAAGTTTCCTATTTCGATTTGGCCAGCCAATCGTACAAAACTTTGCGTACGCAACCCTATACGCTTAGTGTAGACCGCGCCGACCGGCAAGACGCTCTGGTGACGGGCAATTACACCGGCGGTACAGCCAAACAGCAGGTTCGCGTGCTGGGACAGGATATCCGTTACCTGAAGACCGGTCCGCTCAATTTGCAGCAACGGCCTGTGTTCATCTATGCGGCAGCTTGGTTCCCCTGGGTCTACATATTGCCCTTTGTCTTGTTTGTGGTGGTGCTTGTCATCTACCGTAAGCAAATCAAGGCCAATGCCGACCTGGCCCGACAACGTACGCGCAAGGCCAACAAGGTTGCCGTCAAGCGCTTGAGACGCGCTGCTGTCTATCTTAAACAGAACAATCGTGCCGCCTTCTTCGATGAAGTTCTCAAGGCACTCTGGGGCTATACCAGCGATAAGCTCAGTATTCCTTTGTCTGAGCTTTCCAAAGACAATATGGATGCGCAGTTGGCCAAGCGTCAAGTGCCGGAAGATATCCGTCAGGACTACATGACCATTCTCGAGGCTTGCGAGTTTGAACAATATGCGCCAGGTCAGGCAGGGCAGACCATGGACGAGCTCTATGCCAAGACCTTGCAAGTGATTGACAAAATGGAAAATACCATCAAAAAATGAAGACGATGAAACACTTATGGATATGCCTGTGTCTGCTTGGTTTGCTGCCCTTGAGCCTTCAAGCGCAAGAGGAAAAGTTGTCGGCCGATTCTCTTTCGGTGGCCGCGGCCTTGAGTTATGCGTCGGGCGACTATGAGCAGGCCGCGGCCTGTTACGAGCACCTGCGCGCCGAATTCGGCCAGTCTTATCAGCTTTATTACAATTTGGGCAACGCTTATTTTAAGGCAGGACAGTATCCGCAGGCCACCCTCAATTACGAAAAGGCCAAATTGTTGAATCCCCGAGATGCCGATTTGCTCTTCAATTTGGAGCTCTGCCAATCGCATGTGGTGGATAAAATAGAGCCATTGGGTCAGGTGCTCTTCGTCAGGCTGTACCAAGATCTCCTTAAAACTTGCAGTGCCAATGCCTGGGCCGTGATTTCACTGGCTGCCTTCGGCGTTTTTATCCTTTGTCTTGCCCTGTATTTCTTTGGAAAAACCACTGTTTTGAAAAAACTTTCTTTCAGCTTTGGTATTATTTCGATACTTATTACTATTTTTACCCTCACCAACGCCGCTCAATTGTACAGCGCCTACATTCATCCCAAAGAGGCGATTGTGTTTGCGCCTACAGTTACGGTTAAAAGTTCGCCAGACCAAAGCGGTACCGAGCTGTTTGTATTGCACGAAGGTACCAAACTGAAAGTGAACAGCCGTCTTGGCTCTTGGGTGGAGGTGGAAATTGCCGATGGCAGTGTAGGCTGGATGCCGGCAACCTGTATTGAAATGATAAAACTATGAATCTGATTGATAACATTATAGCGCTCGACAGAGAGATAGTCCTGGCCGTTAATTCCTGGCACACTCCGTTCTGGGACCGCTTCTTTTGGATGCTGTCCGAAACAGCTGTTTGGCTACCCGCCGCCTTGGCACTTATTATTATTCTGATACGCAACAAACGCTTGGAATCGCTATGGATAATGCTGGTGGCCGCTCTGATGTTCGTTTTTGTCGATCAAATTGCTGCCGAAATCATCAAGCCTTTGGTTGGACGTCCGCGTCCCACACACGATATGATGCTTATACCTTTCTTGGAAACGGTTAACGGTTATCGCGGAGGCAACTATGGCTTCTTGTCCAATCATGCAGCCAATGTCTTCGCGTTTGCTTGTTTTTCAGCCTTGCTGTTCAAACATGCGCCTTATAGTCTGAGTATCTTTGTCTGGGCTAGCTTGGTAAGCTTTTCGCGCCTATATCTTGGCGTTCATTTCTTGGGCGATATTCTGGCCGGTGCGCTTTTCGGTATTTTGTCCGGCTTGGCCTTTTATGCTCTTTGCCAGCTGTTTACCTCCGGACAAAAGGCCACTTACAACATCAACAAATATCAATACACGAAATCTTTTTACAAAAAGAAGGATATTTTCGTCGTATTAATTATATTGGCCACAATTTTGACAACTTTGCTGATAACAGCCAACTATTTATTTTGAACCTAACAACTACTAACTGTAAATATTACAATCATGACTAAAACCATCACATTCAACGAACTGCGCAGAATCAAAGACAGTCTGCCCACTGGTTCATCACAATTAATCGCAGATAGACTCGGGATATCTGTTGACACAGTAAGAAATTATTTCGGGGGACGCAATTATCAAGGCGAAGGCAAGTCTTGCGGTGTCCATGTTGAACCAGGTCCCGAGGGTGGCATTGTACAACTGGACGACACAACTATCTTGGAAATGGCCTTGGAAATCATCGAAAGCAATAAAAAATAAAGCATAAAGCATAAAGCATAAAGGCGCCCCTCATCGGGACGCCTTTTTTTATGTGCTTGCTTAGGCTTAGGCCTTGTGTGTTCGGTCTGCCTCGCGTTTCCATCGTCGCCAGCCCAAGATGGCGATTAACACGTAAAGTCCGTAGAGCAAGGCTTTGAATGGAATGCCTTTCACCACGTAGAGATAGCAGCAGACGGCATCCACCACTATCCAGAAGAGCCACTGTTCGATGTATTTTCGCGACAAGGCCCATAGCCCGATAATGGACAGGGCGTTGGTAAAGGCATCAAGTATCGGCACTGTGCTGTCGGTGAAGCTTACCAGTACCCAATGGGTGAGGCCCCAGACAGCAATGAAAACCATTGCTACGGGTAAATACATCTTCAGCGGCATATGGCTGATGGCCAGGGTTTCGCGCTCTTTTGCGTTGCCCTTGGCGCTGTCTTTTTTGCGCAGGAAACGAAGGCCGAAACGCCAAACCAGAAAACCATAGATGGCGGCTAGGGTGTAGTAGACAGCCATACCGGCATCGCCATACAAGCCGTGACTGTAATACAGGTAGATATCGAGTGCCGGCATGATGATGCCCACCACCCACAGCCAAATGTTGGCGCGGTATTCGAGCCAGATGTAGAGCAGGCCGAGCAGGGTGGTGAACAGGTCGAGCCAGTGTCCGGAAAGGAATTCAAGCAGCATCTTGGGTTGTTTTTAGAAGAAACGCAGCGTAAGGTGACCCATCACGTTGAAGCCCGCCATGGGAATGTAGGCCATGGCCTGATAACGCTGTCCGCCCGTGTACCAGCCGTACCAGGTGTAGCCGCTGGCGGCATAGTGGCTGTTGAATACGTTGTTGAAATCGACACCCAGTTTTACGCTCTTCACGCCGGCATTTTTCAGATTGATGCGCCAGTTGAGGCTGGCGTTCGATTGCGAGTATGCGGGCAGGGAGCGGGCTTCGCTTTGCGAATTGTCCACATACTGTTTGCTTACGAAGTTGGTGTGCCAAGTGGCCGAGAACCCTTGGTGATGTACATCGATGAAGCCGTTCAAAATGGCACTGGGCGAATAGGCCAAGGTTGAGTTGTCGTAGTGATTTTTGACCAGATAGTTGTCGGCTGCATCCCAGCTCTCTACGTATTCGTCGAAATCGGTAATCTTGTTGCGGCTCAAGGCGGCATTGCCTTCCACGCTGAGCCACTTCAGCGGTGACCATCCGGCTGTCAATTCGACACCTGTACGGTAACTCTTCTTCACGTTGGTGGTGAGTGCTTCGCCAATGTCGCTCAGCTCGCCCGTCTGTACCAGTTGGTTGTGATAGTACATATAGTAGAAATTGGCTCCGGCAAACCACTTGTCACCCTTGAACTGGTAGCCGGCTTCCAAATCGTACACCTTTTCTTCCTGAGGAGCGGGGTTGTTTCCGTTGTCGGTATAGTTGTTGCGTTCTGGCTCGCGATGGCTGATAGCGGCACTCCAATAGGCTTTGTGTTCATCTTTTGTATAGGACATGCCTACTTTGGGGTTGAAAAAGAAGAACTTCTTGTCTATATCGAGGCTTTGGTTGAGGTAAGTACCGTCTTCTTGCTCGATGAATTTGTCGTTCACGCCATCGGTCTGGAAGTGAACATAGCGGTATTGCAGGTCGAGGAAGGCATTCCAGTTGGGCGCGAAAGTGTAGCTGCCTTTGATGAAAGCGCTGTAGTCGTCTTTGCGGGCATCGCTGTCGTAATACTGGTACTTGCCATCATTGCCCAGAAACTGCTGTTCGGCACGTTCGTCCTTGATATAGGTAAGGTATCCCCAGTGGCTGGCCGCAAATTGCTGAAGGTTTGCTCCGCCCACCACATCGAAGCGCTCATCTTGGTAGTTGAAATTGTAGAGCATGCTGTAGGTGTTCTGGGTCAAGCCTTTTTCGCGGATAAAGTCGCTCTTTTTCACCTTGTTGCCTTCTGCATCGTGGTACACGAGACCAAATTTGGAGAACTTGCAGTTGTTCTTGAATTCTTCGTAATAGCCCATGCCGTAAGTGTAGCGTAGGGCAGCGTTGTGCGTCCAGTGTTCGGATGCTTGCCAGGAAGCTGAGAGGATGTTATGGTTCTGGAAGAAATTGTCGGTGGTGCGGGCCCAATAGCTGCCATCGCGCATTTGGTAGCGGGTGGCGCTGAAGTTGCCGGCAGCCCAAGCGTCCGGGTCGTAGTTGAGGTCTTCCACCAGCGTATTCACTTTGCCCAAACCCGCGTTCCACAAATCTTGATACGAGGTGTAGCCATAGTCGTAGAGGCTTTCGCTGGTGTTGTAGTCGCTGCCTAGCACACCGTTCCAAGCTTGGCCAGTCTGTTCGAAGTTGCCGATATTCCTATAACGTATTTGGAAATTGTCGCCAAACCATGTGAGTCCGCCGTAAGAAGAACCCGAGCGGCCGGCCGTGCCATCGATAAAGCCGTCGGTATTGGTTTCGTGATAGGCTCCGTCGAATACCAAATGATTGAACAACAGGCCGGTAGAAAAGTTGAGGCCGGCGTTGTAAGTGTCGAATGAGCCATAGCTGGCAGTTAGTTCAAGATAGGGATTGGTCTGGGGCTGAGCCGTGGCCAGCGAGATACTGCCGCCAAAGGCACCGTCACCATTGGTGGATGAACCCACACCACGCTGTATCTGCACACTGCCCAAAAACGATGCGTAGGAGTTCATATTGGCCCAGAATACCGTTTGGTCTTCGGGGGAGTTAAGTGACACACCGTCCAAGGTTACGTTGATGCGACTGCCCGCTGCGCCACGCATGCGCATATAGGTGGTTCCGATACCGGTACCGTTTTCGCTCCAGGCCAGAATGCCTGGGGTGCGTGCGAAAAGGAAAGGCAGTTCCTGGCCGCTGGGGGCAAAGTTCTGCAATACTTGTTTGTCGATGTTGGCTACAGCGAATGGTGCCTCCTTGGGGGCGCGCACTGCTTTAACCTCAACTTCTTCCAGCTGGTGATTACCGCTCACCGAGTCTGCTTCCAAGGCCCTTGCCGGCGTAGCGCAGAGCGCACAAATCACAGCCAAGACCATACCATTGATTCTTTTCATCTTTGGTTAGTTATAGATTAAAAAAGAAGGGGAAGGGAGTGAATCCCGGACGGTGAGTTGTATCCGTCCGTTTTTTACCTACGCCGGCATTATCCGGATCAGGTCATGGGTTTAATCTCAGCATCCGCAAACTATGCGGCAGCACCCCTTAGCTGGCCTTTTGCCAACCGGGCGCAAAGATAGGCTATTTTCTCAATATGCCCATCTATAAAAAACAAAAACTTACCAATTTTGGTAAGTTTTTGTAAGACAGTGTGTTGCAAGTGTCTATCCTAGAGGTTGGCAGCCTGCTTGAGCATTTCTCGGGCTTTTTCTATCAAATCTTTGGTGCCGGAACCGTCGTTGACATATTGCACCACCATATCGGCAAAGTCGATGGCATGACGTAGTTCTGTGCTTTTGTCGTTGATTATTTTGGCGGCGGAAAGACTCTTGAGCAAGGGTTCGAGGTCTTCTGTTTCGGCCAGAGTTGCAGGGCGCATAGCGTTGATGGCTGCGTTAAGGTCGGAAGTGGCCTTGGTAATAGCGTCAGCGCTGGCCTTTTCATCGGCCGCCACAGCTTCTGCCGCTGCCAGCCGTTCAAGCATTCTCCCATAGCCGTGAGGTGCCCATTCACTGCTGTTTTCGGTACGGTTGCGGGCAATCTGCATGGCTTGTTCCAGATAGGTACGGTCGGCATCACCACCAGCCTTTTTGGCCTTGGTGAGAACATTCAGACGTAAGTAGTGGGTAGCGTGGCCGGTGTTGTAGTAGTCTGGCCAGAAGGTTTTGTCTCCTAAGGTCAGGCTGTAGAGGTTGCCATCGGTGCCATCATCGGCGGTTGCACCATGCAGCTTTATTTCCTTGAGGTCGGGACTCAAGTCGAATTGGGCTTGCTCCCACACCGTGATATCGGGCGTGGCCATCACCAGCGGACCATACATGATAACGCCCTCCCACATCGGGTTAAAGTGCGTGCCGGCTTGGTTGGGACCGGTAGCCGCCAAATCCATCTTGTCAGGCCCGAAGTCCAAATGCGCGGCGAAAGGCATCGAAATTTCTATTTTGTCGCCAGTTTTCCAAGTGCGCAGGGGAAGCTCCACATACGACTGCGGACGAGCACCGGAGGCCATTTCACGGCCGTTCAACTTGGCACTGAATCCTTGGGTGGCCCAGTAGGGCACTCTTAGAAAGAGAGCAAAATCGCCGCCTTCTTCTATGGTGATGACGCTACTCTCGGCGGGCCACTTGCATTCTTGACGAAACTTGACTCCATGGGCACGCCAATGGACGTGGGTGGGAAGGTAAAGGGCCACGAACAGTGAGTCGCCACCGGCAAAATAGGCTGCTTCCTGATATTTCACATGGTTCTCGGCACCGGTGCCACCGCAGCAGGTCTCCTGGGGTGTTGGGCTGCCAAAAGGCTTGATGGCGTTCATGCCAACGGCATACTGATAGCAGACACCGTATTCTCTGGGGTGTACGCTGCCAACAATCTGGTTGTAAAGCACACGCTCGTAATAGTCCATATAGCGGGCATCGAGAGGATGGTAGCAGTTCAGGTCCTTGGTGAGTTTGGCCAGGTTGTAGGCGCAGCAAGTCTCGTTGATGTCTGGGTTGGGGTAGATGTTGCCTTCGTGGTCGCTCATAACGCTGGTGTTCATGCTCATCATCTGCGAGTAGGGCTGGCGGAACATTTCTCCGTTGCCCACACCGCCCATGGCATAGGCATAGCGTCCCTGAATCATCTCCCAGAAGTTGTGGGCGATGTTGTAATAGCGGTCTTCTCCACCAGCCCCATAGAGCTTGAGGGCGCCCACTATCATGGGAATGTGCTGGTTGGCGTGGCGGGTGCGGATATCGTCTATATTGCGGGCCAGCGGTCCGTAAAAGGCCGGCGCGTCAAAGAAAGAGGCCGCTTCGCGCAGCTTTTCGCTCTCTTGTGGGTCGGAGGCCCTCTGGCTCAAGCGTGAAAGCACCTCTTGCATACCGCCCACTTCGCCTGCGATGTACATATTCCACATCTCGTAGCGGTTGCCGAATTTGGCGCGACGCTCGGCCGGCGTACCCTGTTCGTTGACGAAAGTGCGGTAGTGCAGGCGGTTCCATACCCAAAGCCCCATGTCTTTGGCTGTAAGCAAAGCTTTGGCGGCAATCTCGGTATCATCGATATTCTCGGCGATATCCAGCAGGCCGGCCAGTTGTTTGTGGATGCTGTAGTAAGGAGCCCATACACCGAACTCGTTGTTGTAGGGTGCGTATTTTTCGATAAGGGCGCAGTGCTGGGCGGGAATGGCATTCAGATAGCCATAGCCGTATTTGGCGTAGCCCTGTTTGTAGCGGTCGAAGGCGGTCCAAGACCCTTCCATTTTGCGCAGTTCCGCTTCGGGTGCCAGGTCGCGGGCCTCGCGATAGCGGCCCAAAGCCTGGTCCCAAACGAAGGTGCGTTCTTGGCAGGTGCGCAACTCATTGACCATGCGGCTCATACGTTCACGCAACTGATCCTTCACCGCCGGGTCGGAGGCCGATGCAAAGGCAAAGGCCAGCGCCGACATATAATGGCCGCTGCCATGACCCTTGAGTTTGGTGGTGGGGGAGTCCCAGCCGTCAGATACCGTATAGCCCTTGGTGGGCAGTCCGTAGGTGTCGCGGTAGTTATAGAGTTGTTGCGTGATGTCCAGACTCAGCAGGTTGGCAATGTCCAAGTCGCGGTTGCTCGTGAGACGGTTGTTGCCGATAAGACGGACATCGCCCAATGGCAGCGGACGCACCACGGGTTCGCGGGCGGGCAGTAGCCATGGCTGGTCGCTCACCCTCACCGTAGCTTCGACGGGATAGCCGTTGTCGGTGGTATTGTCACCGATGATGTAGCCCTGCACTGTATAGACACTGCCCACGGGGAGCAGGGCTTGGCTCTCTTCTGTCTCGCGCAGGGAATTGGTCCATTTCACGCGGCGAATCTCGCTCTTGCCGCCACACTTGACTTCAATGAGTGAGGGAAGACGGGGTGCAGTACCTTCCGGGGTGGTGACCTCTATCTTTTCTACGCCGGTAATGGCTCCACTCCTGTTGCAGGAGAGAATAGCGAGGGCAACTGACAGCAGCAACGCTGCGCGAAATGATCTTTTCATAGCTTACTTGTTTTTGGAAAGTTTTACCATCAGCACACCGTGTGCGGGAATATCGCTTTTGAGGCGGTTCTTGGTAGTGCCGATATTCTTGTGTTGCCACAGGTCGCGGACGCTGTATTCATACTTGTGCAAGTTGATTTCAGTGGCAAAATACATGGTTTGGTCGCGCCAGTTGTAATCCAATTTCCAAGGATTTTCGCTGCGGTTCATAAAACAGATGGCAATTTCGCCGTTGGAGAGGGGCTTGGCCCAGATTTCGCGTTCGCCCATATCCATAAAGCGGATGGCCTGCTGTCCTAAGGGATCTTGATTGACAGCAATAACTTCTTTGTTGGTGAGAATCTCCAGCGTTTCGCGGCTCATGTCGCGCAGGTCGTTGCCGCTCATCAGCGGAGCGGCCAGCATGCACCACATGGAAAAATGGGTGATGTTCTCGTCGCGGGTCAGTTCCCCGTTGCCCACTTCCAGCATTTCGGCATCATTCCAATGGCCGGGACCCGCGTAAGGATAGAGGTCGGCCGCAGCATCGATACATTGTACTATACCCACGCCTCCCCAGTCGAAAGAAGCATCGTAAACGGCACGGATGTCGGGCGTTACGCGCCACAGATGACCGATACCCTTGCCCCATTCCCAGGGCTTGCCTTCGCCCCATTCGCAGATGGAGAGGACGATGGGCCGGCCGCTGGCCTTGATGGCTTCCGCCATAGTCGTATAGGCAGCCACGGGGTTCTGGCCGTCGTTGTAGCACCAGTCATATTTAAGGTAATCCACACCCCAGCGTGCGTATTGCAAGGCATCTTGGAACTGGTGGCCTTTGCTGCCTGGACGTCCTTGACAAGTCTTGGAACCTGCACAGGAATAAATGCCGAACTTAAGCCCTTTGGCGTGGATATAATCGGCGAGCGCCTTCATGCCTGAAGGAAAACGGTCGGCATCAATCACAATGTTGCCGTTTTCGTCGCGGTCCACTTGCCAGCAGTCGTCAATGACAATGTACTGGTAGCCAGCCGCGGCCATCCCGGAGGAGACCATGGCATCGGCCATTTCGCGTATCATTTGTTCGCTGACATTGCAGCCGAATCTGTTCCAGCTGTTCCAGCCCATGGGTGGAGTGAGGGCTTGGTTAAGGTAAACGGAGTCAGAAAGACGCTCGGGGCGCTCGGCTGCCAAGGCGGGCAAGCATATCAGCAGCGAAAGCGCCAAGGATAGGATGCGGTTGGTTTTCATAAGCTATAAGTTGTTTTGACAGATGACTTATTCGGTTATTGTTATGTCGAATCTGACGGCGGCGGCATTGGCACCATAGACGAAGGCCTGAGCCGTGCTATAGATTCCGGTGGTGGCTATCGTGGGATGTTTGCCCAATTTGAAAGAGCCTTCCCACAAGTCGAACTCGGAAAAGACGTAGCTGTTGCTGCCATGACTGACAACTTTGCCAGCATTGTCGAACCAGTGACCGGGAGCGTTGGCCGTATTGTTGGGGTTTAAGCTGCCGTCCGGCTCGATGGCCTGAAACGTGAGCTGCTCCTCAAAATAGAGACTCATGATCTCGTCGAAGCTATCCAGACCCAACGCAGTGGCAATCTGCTTCCGTTCCTCAGACGAGAGTTCCACGGTGACGCCGGTGTAGTGGCCGTCAAGGGCAAATTTCACACTTTTCTCAATCGTAGTATTGATGGTAACTTCACCGCTATAAGGCTTTTCGGGTACCGTTCCTTTTTTCTTGGGATAGGCATTGACGACATCGTCCAGATAGCTGAAGCGATTGGACAGCCAGTTGACGAGGTTCAGGAATTCGCGTGCATGGGTGTAGTTGGTGATGCCCCATAGTTCCAAATCCTCTTGGGCAGCATCGGCTATCACTTCTTCGGTAGCACCTAGATGGTCTTCGAGTTTTTCGGGCAGAGTCCCGATAACCGAGTTCCACTTTTGCTGAAGCAACTCCACGAATTCGGGAATGCCGAACAGACGACAGAAGAAGTCGGAAGCGGTGCTGCCATAGGCACCTCGGTGGTTGAAGGGATCGCTGCCGAAAATCAAGTCGCGGTAGTCTTCAAAGAAGGTGTGTCCCCAACCGTTGGAGTCGTACATGTCGCCCCAGTTGTAGTCGAAACCGCCATCGCAGTCCCAGAGCGGGCCCATGACCCACTTGGAAGTATCGCTGTAACGGTGAATGTAGCCGCTGCGCAGGCTGGGATCGTTGTCGACTTCTACATTGCAGATAATTTCCTGCACCAGTATGTAGTTAATCATCGATTCAACATCCAGCAGCGACTGTATCTTTTCCCAATCTAGGCTGTTGATGGCCTCTTCCAGTTTGGCGAACTCCGTTTTGGCACGGTCGCGCTGGTCGGTGGTGGCATCGTCGGGATATTTCACCGCCACGGCCATACCGAAGCCCTCTGACCAGAAATTGTTGGTGGCATAAGGCTCATCGCCCGGACCGTCGTTCAGGTCGAGGGCCAGCAACATGCCCTGTTCGCTGTCGAGTTGTACGCGGTGCTTGCCTTCCTCGACCTGTTCGGTAATCATATAGAGTCCTAGAAATTCGCCGTTAAGGGTGACGGTGGCGTAGCGCGAGTGGTTGGTGCTGGGCAGCCCCAGTTCGTAGGCCAGCGAGAAACCCACATTGTTCATCATATGTGTCACATCGCGGTAATCGGCCAGCAGCACCCAATCGCGGTTCTTTTTCATGCCCAGAACGGGCGAAGATTCGTCCAGTTTGATGCGGTAGGGCTTTTTGGGATACCAGTTCCAGGTGGAATTGCCACGGCCGCGGATTTTGCCTTTCGCCTCAAGGTCGCTGAAAAAATCATTGCCATCGATTTTTATGGTGCAGGGACGATACTCTTCTTTGGAATCGACTGCCACGCCGCCATCGGTGGTGATGTCAATCTTCGCCAGTGCATAGGCATAATAGGCTGTGGGTCCCTCCTTGCCGCCCTCTTGTTCATCGGGGTCGGGCGTAGGGACGACTTCTTCGGGATTACAGGCGGCAAAGCCGAACAAAGCAATCAGAAGCAGGAACGGGATTCTTGTTTGTTTCATCGTTTACTTGGTGTGGAATCTGTACACCGCAAATGTGCGGGCAGGAAAGTTCTCGCGCAGTTCAATGCGGCCGTTGTCGAGGTTGCGTACACCCATCAGCCAGCCGTTGTTGGGGTCGCTTACGGGCGTGAGGTCAATGGCAACGGTCTGCGGCACAATGCGTTCTGGCTCGTCCAGCGTATTTTCGTCTACGGCATTGTCGCTATGCAAAGTGGTCTTCTCGGCAGAGGTGAGACCAGCAGGCAATTCATACGACACAGTCTGCGAATACTGGTTGAGGTTGGCAATCTTGATGATGATATCGCCTGTGGCATCGTCTATGGCAGCGGTGGCATTGAGTCCGTTAAGGTTGACCACCGGCTTGCCTTCAGCCGTGATGGGAATGACGCGGCTGCCGCGGTTGTTGGCATAGAGACTCTGTACGTACCAGCTGCAGCTCTTCATTACCCGCAGGTTGTCGAACCAAATAAGGTCGGGCCGCCACTGCCAGCCTTCGATATGGGCGAAAGTGGGCGCATAGCTCGACATATAGACCACATCGGCATTGCGCTCCAGACCGGTCATAAACGAGGCTTCCAAAAGGGCGGCGTTGAAGTGGTTGAATTTCTTGCCGTCGCTGCCGTGGCAGGCATATTCGCCGGCAAACACCTTGGGACCGGTACGTGGATAACTGTCGTAGCGGTCTGCATTGCGCTCGTAGAAACCTTCCCAGCTGTAATAATGCTCGTCCACGAGGTCTACATCCAAGCGACGCATTTCCTTCCAGAGGTCGTCGAACCATTCACCGCCAAGATAAGGGCCGGAAGTGCCGATGACCTTGATTTCGGGATGCTTCTCGCGTACGGCCTTCACGAAGGGTTCGAAGCGAGCCTTGAAATCTTCGCCCCATTGTTCGTTGCCGATGCCCAGATATTTCATGTTGAAGGGCTCGGGATGACCCATCTGGGCGCGAATCTTGCCCCATTTGCTGCTGGTACTGCCATTGGCAAATTCAATCAGGTCGAGGGCATCCTGAATGTAGCTGTTGAGATCCTCCAGCTTGCAGTTGACATCCCAAGCAGGGTCGTTCTGGAACTGACAAGCCATGCCGCAGCTGATGATGGGTACCGGTTCGGCACCGATTTCTTCTGCCAGACGGAAATATTCATAGAAGCCCAAACCGCCGCTCTGATAGTAGTCGGGGAACATCCGCTCGAATGCGGAGCAGCTCCAGCGGTTAAGGTTGATGGGCCGGTTCTCCACCGGACCTACTGTATTCTTCCATTGATAACGATTATCCAAAGTGGTGCCTTCTACAATGCAACCGCCGGGGAAACGGAGGATGCCGGGATGCAGGTCGGCCAAAGCTTGGGCCAGGTCCTTGCGCAGACCATTTTCATCGCCGTTGAAAGTCTCCGCCGGGAAAAGCGAGATGTGTTCCAAATCGGCCTTGGCTTCGGGATTGTCGTCCATCAGCAGGACACGCAGGGATGCTTTTTGCAGTGTCTTGGAAGGTTCCAGCGTCACTTCATAGCGGCTCCATTTGTTCCCCTTTACCTCGATTTGTTCCATGGCCAATATCTGGTTGTCGAAGTTGCCGTTGACATCGCAGAGCATCACGCCGATGCCGGCAGTTTTGGCTTTACCGGCCGTGCGCGCCCAGAAACTGAGACGATACTGCTTGCCTTGTTCCAGACCGATACCGAACCAGCCGCTGTTCTCCAGCCCGCAGAAATTGGCGGGGTGGCCCTGATAGGCAAGGCGCACGTAGTGGGGATTGCGCTCGAAGGGGCCGCCTTTGCTCAGCACTTCCACCTTGCCGAAAGTCTTCCATCCTTGCAGCGGGTTGTCGTATTCAAAACTGCGGTTGATGACTTTCTCGGCATAGAGTCCGCCATCGGCGGCAAAGTTGATGTCTTCCAGAAAAATGCCGTACATGGTGGGCTGGATTTCGATGCCGGGGGCCTTCTCGTCCACTACCAAATATCCCCAGCGGGGCTGCGCCACTAGGCTTGCGGCCGCAAATAGCAGGGCCGCCGATGCAACTAACAGTCTTTTCATATTATCTAACCTCCCATTCATAAAGTCCGGACGATAGATTGTCGGGCAGCGTTACTTCCAAGCGTACCGCATCGGTGGTGACAGGGTCGAAGTCCACAGTATTCATCACAAAGCGCTCGGTTGGATAGCTTTTGGCTCCGCTTACGGGCTGCCATTCACCCTGGCTGTCGCGATAGAGGATTCGCCACTCTTTGGGTACGCTGCAACCGCCCCAAGGCTGATCGTCGAACCAGAATACCGAGCTGCTGGAGATTTCAGTGGCGGCGGGGAAAGTATATTGCAACCATTCGGTGCCGCCGTTCTTGGGCCACCAATGATAATAGGGAGCGGGTGTGTCATCGCCGATAACGGGTATCAGACGGTCGTTCACACTGCTCAGCGTTGCCATGCGATGGGAGGCCTCCAATTGGCTTCTGGAAGCGAGGGTCTGGGGCTTGGAGGGTAGGCTGGCCTTAAGGTCGATGGGAAGCCATACCGTCATCTCGCCGCTGCCCCGGTGGCACCATGCATAATAAGGTATCAGTGTGAGACGGACATCTCTGGTGGTGAGACGGCCGTTGTCGTCGAACGAGAGCGTTTGGGCATCGGTGGTGATTTTGTCAATGCCGTAGAGTTCATCGCTGTGGGCTACAGTGAATTTGGGGCTTTGGTTCAGCAAAACACTGCGGACGCTGAAACCTTCATTGTCGGGCCATTCGGCGCAGTAAACAACGGGGCCCTTCTCTATGCTGACGCGACCTTGGTCGGCGCGAACCATACCATGCGCTTTCACTACGCGGGGTTCCATATCGAAATGCACAGCCACGCGGTCGCCCTTCTTCCAGTTGCGGCGGATGGTGAAGTATCCTTGTTCCATCGTGCCTTCCGCGGCTTTGCCGTTCAAAGTGACACTATAACCCAGGCGTTTGCCGTCGGTGTAGCTGTACAGGTCGGAGGGAACAGGTTCGCCCTTGACCCAACCGGGAATACGTACCTTGAGGGCCATTTTCTTGCCTAGGGAAGTCTTGTCTATACTGATTTCAACATCGCCGTTCCAAGGGTAGGAAGTCTTTTGGCTTATGGTGACATTCTTGCCCAAAACCTTGTTGGTCATGGTGTTGGACATGAACAGATTCACGTACAGAGCATCGTCCTTGACGGCATACACATAACCGGGTACGCTGGGAATGAAGCGGCAGATGTTGGACGGACAGCAGGCGCAGCCGAACCATTCCTGGCGCTGGTGTTGACCCATCGATTCCAGTGGGTTGGGGTAGAAGAATCCGTTGCCTTCCAGCGATACGCCGCTGATAAGACCGTTGTAGAGGCTGCGTTCCAGCACATCGTAATATTTGCTGTCGCCATGCAGAAGAAACATACGGTAGTTTACATACACATTGCCGATGGCGGCGCAGGTTTCGCAATAAGCGCTCATATTGGGCAACTGGTAGTTCTTGCCGAAGGCTTCGCCGCTGTTGGTGGCACCGATACCGCCGGTGATGTAGAGCTTCTTGGAAACGATATTGTCCCAAATGCGGTCGATGGCATCGATATAGTCCTTGTCGCCGGTAAGGGCGGCTACATCGGCCATTCCGGCATACATATAGGCGGCGCGCACGGCATGGCCCACAGCTTCGTCTTGTTCAAGCACGGGCAGATGGGTCTGGTTGTATTCATCACGGAATTCGGTCTTGCCGCGCTCGTCCAAGAAGAACTTGGCTTCGTCGAGATATTTCTTTTCGCCGGTGACCACATATAGCTTGGCCAGTGCCATTTCGGCAATCTGGTGGCCCGGCACTACGCGTGCCTGACCGCTACCGCTGCCCACTTCACGAACCACACAGTCGGCATAGCGGATGGCAATGTCAAGGAAGTTGCGTTTGCCGGTGGCCTGGTAGTGGGCGATAGCACCCTCCACCATGTGGCCGAGGTTGTAGAGTTCGTGGCTTAAGTCTTCGTCCTTGATCCAGCGGCGGTCGCCGGCCCATTCGTGCGGATGTTCCGGGTTCATCGTGCGGGCGGTGTAGAGGTAGCCGTCGCTTTCCTGAGCGGCAGCCACAATCTCCAGCACGCTGTCGATATATGCCATCAGCTTTTTGTCGGGGTAGGTCTGCAAGACGTAGGAAGCGCCTTCGATGGTTTTGAACACATCGGTATCGTCAAAAGAGTACCCCCTGACTTCGTAGCCGAGATTCTTGTCGGAGTGCAACTGATTGGCGGCTTTGACAAAATTGTCGTAGCGTCCTTCGCTCTCGCATTTGGAGAATGCCAAAGGAATGGTGACATCTCTGGATGCTTTGAGTCTTTGTCCCCAGAAGGAGTTCTCTACCACTTTGACACTGGTAAAGGGGACGGGGTCGATGGGATAGGCTGACTGTGCCAGCGCATCTGTGGCCGCGCCCTGAAGCATAATTCCCGCCAGGGCTGCAATGAAGATTTTGCTTTTGAAACTCATAATATGAAGGTTTGAAAAATTTTCTTTACAAATTTAAAGATGTGTCCTAGCAAGTGTTCGTATTAAAAATCCAATTGAATTGTAAAAAAGTCCAAAAAATACTATAGATTTGCGAAGCACTTTAAAAATAGTATAATATAAGGTATGCTAAGAAAACTGACTGTTGCGATATGTTTGCTCCTTAGTCCCGTTTTGGTTTTCGGGGTGGGGAATTATAAATTCCGTCATTATACTTCCAAGGATGGATTGTCTTCCAATACCGTGCGCGCACTGCTGCAGGATGCCAATGGCATTATCTGGATGGGCACCGCCGAGGGTCTCAACAGTTTTGACGGTCAGGAAGTGGTGGTGCACGAATTGCGCGAGAATCGAAGCCGTTATGTAAATACACTGATGCAAGCTGCCGACGGTATGCTTTGGGTCGGCACCGACGATGGTGCTTACCATTACGATGGCAGCGATTTTGTCCCTTTGGATATCTTGCCGCTAACCACCGTCACTTCCATCGTCCAAGACGGGCGCGGTGCCATTTGGCTGGGTACTTTCAGCGATGGCGTTTATCGATACAACGCTGGCGCTCTGGAGCATTATCTGCCGGGTGTATTTATCGAAAATCTCCTGGTCTCCGCCGATGGCCGGCTGTGGGCCTGTTGCCAAAACTCGCAAGATGGCGTGCAAGTGTTCAATTTCGCAACGGAAAGCTTTGCTACGCCAGGCTTCAGCTACAAGGGCTGTTCGCCTGCTCGTATCTGTGCTATGACGCAAGACCGCGACGGCATCCTTTGGCTCGGAACTTGGGACAGTGGTCTGTATCGGGTCGATTTGGCAACTGGAACGGTAACTTGTCAAGTGCCTTACGGCGAGGGCTTTACCCACATTCACAGCATCCTGCAAGAATCCCACTGGGGCTTTTTGGTGGGAAGTGACGATGGCCTGTTGCGCATCAATTCCCTGACGGGCGAAAAAGAACTCTATACCAACGACCGCAGCGAGCCGTCCTCCCTTTCCAACAAGTTTGTCTATCCTATTATAAAAGACCACGAGGGTGGTATTTGGGTTGGCACTTTTTACGGTGGTGTGGACTATGTGTCGCCGGGTACGGGACAGTTTGCCGAGCATTCCCTTTCGGCTATGGCGGCGGCCAAGGAGACTTATCTGGTGAGTTGTTTTGCCCAGGCGGGCGATGGTAGGGTCTATATCGGTTCGGAAAACGGCGGGCTCTTTCGCTATGACCCGGCCGCCAACACGGCTTCGCGCCTCGAATGTTCCCCGCAGGCGGCAGCGTTGCTGGAATCGCAGAATATGCACGCTTTGCTGCTGAAGGACAAGTATTTGTGGATAGGAACCTATGCCGGTCATTTGTTGCGTCTGAACCTTGTCGACGGCAGTCTTAAGACTTATTCCGAAAACCTGCCCAGCGTGTATTCTCTGGTGGAGGATGCGAAGGGTAGGGTCTGGGCCGGGACAACTTCTGCCATCTGCCGCTACGATGCTGCTGCCGACAGCTTTTTGCTGGTGCGGGAAGTGAACTCGGTGCTTGTCTCTTCCACTTTGTCAAACGATAGCAGTTTGTGGTTCGCCACCGTAGGTGACGGCATCTGGCGTTATACCGCAGAGGGCCTCTGGGAACACCTTAGCTGGCAGGACGGGCATTTGCCCAGCAATCATATCAACCACATTGCCAACTCTCCTTGGGGCGTGATGGTTTCCACCGAGCGAGGGCTGGCGGTTTTTGACGGACAAAAACAATGGAATGTCCTTCCCGATGCCGATATTCACTATGCCGCCTGCGATGGGCGTCATATTTGGATGTCGTCAGGCACCGGACTGATTCAATACGATATAGATGCGGGGCGCGCCACCCATTTCGGGGCAAGCGACGGTATCTTTCCCAGCCAGTTTCTGCCCGCATCTGGGATGATAAGCCGCGACGGGGTCATCTATATCGGCTCTGCCGACGGCTTCTTGACTTTCCTTCCATCGGCTGTCAAGCACAACACGATTGCTCCTAAAGTGCTGTTCACCCGCTTCACGGCTTCTTCCGGTGCCATTACCCGTAATCTGCTTGGTAGTGAACCCGAGGAACAAATCGTGGTGCCTTGGCGTTTGCATGAGATTTCGGTACATTTTGCCGCCCTTACTTTTTGGGCGCCCGAAAAGGTGCGCTACTCTTATCGGCTGGAGGGTTTGGACCGTTACTGGAAAGATCTCGAAGGACGCGGTGTCCTCAATTTCAACCGTCTGCCCGCGGGGCATTACAAACTGTATGTGCGTGCCTGCAACAACAGCGGTGTCTGGAGCGACGAGGGCGAAGGTCTATCCTTTGTTGTTCGTCCGCATCCGCTCAAAAGCAATCTGGCCATCGTGGTATATATATTCTTAATAGGTGCAGGCTTGTATTTGCTCTCGCGCTATCTTACCGCCCGCACTGAGCGTCGCGAATGGGAAATTTACGAGAAACGGCTCGATGACGACCGTCAGGCCCTATCCGCCACCATTGCCGAGCGGCTCGAAGCTCCGGTTGTAGGCATCGGTGTACAATTGGAACGGCTCAAGAACGGGTCCAAGAGTGCTGTGGCCGCCAACCGTGGCGAATTTGCCGTCATTGAGAAGAACTACCAGATGTTGCGGGGTATCGTCACTTCCTTGCAGAAAAATGCCAAAGTGGGAGAGAAGGATGCCGTTACCACCGGCAGTCCGGCCGCCAATCCGGTACCCACAACCTCCGCCGACGACTTCCTGCCACGTTTGGAGAAAATCATCAACGACAATCTTTCCAATCCCGAACTCTCGGTGCAGTTTTTGGCTACCGAAATGGCTACTTCACGTAGCGGCCTCTTTGCCAAATGCAAGGAACTCTGCGGTGAAACCCCCAACAATCTTATCAATCATGCCCGGCTCAACGCGGCGGCTTCTCTGCTGGCAAAAGGGGAGCATCCTGTGGGCGAAATCTGCTATATGGTAGGCTTCTCCTCTCCGAGTTATTTTTCAAAAAGCTTCTCGTCGCAGTTTGGCATGACACCTCACGAATGGCTCAAAACTCACCGTGAATAGCGACAAGAAGGTTTTTGGACGTTTTCTAAATATTAATTGTACAATTTTGATATTTCTTGACATTACGGTCTTTTAATTTTGTTTGCAGTTATTAACGCAATTAATACAACAACCGAAATGCTAACGAAAAAATTCTTTCTGGTAACCGCGCTCCTCGCGTTATTTTCCGTGGAGCTGTTCGCCCAAAAGACCATCACCGTTACAGGTAATGTCAAGGATAATAATCTTGGCGACCCTGTTATAGGTGCTGTCGTCTTTGTAAAAGGAACCAGCATCGGTACTGTTACCGATGTGGATGGCGATTTTAAACTAACTGATGTTCCGGCAGATGCGACTCTTTCCATCTCTGCCATGGGTTATAAAGATGCAGCGGTGGCAGTTGGCTCTCGCAGCACCGTGGCCATTACGATGGAAGAAGACCTGCTGCTGCTCGACGATGCAGTTATTATCGGTTATGGTACCCAGCGTAAGGCTGATATTACCAGTGCCGTGGCATCCGTCAAGAGCGAAGAATTCCTCGCAGGCAACATCGGCGATGCCGCTCAGCTTATCAAGGGCAAGGTGGCCGGTCTGAATGTTACCAAAGGCAACGGTGACCCTACTGCCACTTCTACTATTATGTTGCGTGGTGTGACTTCCTTGATGGGTGGCTACACACCTCTTATTCTGGTGGACGGTATCGAAGGTTCCCTGTCATCGGTGGCTCCCGAATCTATCGAGGAGATTTCCGTGCTTAAGGATGCTTCTGCAGCCGCTATCTACGGTACCCGAGGTGCCGCCGGCGTTATTTTGATTACCACCAAGAACGGCAAGGTGGGCGACCACTTCAATGTCAGCTACAACGGCTACGGTTCCATTTCCAACTTCTCCAAGAGAGTTGAATTCATGGATGCTGAGTTTATGCGTAGTTTGTCGGCCGAAGATTTTGCCACTTATTCAGCTTTCCAGGATTTGGGTTATACGACCGATTGGCTCAGCGAAGTTACGCAGACCGGTATCGCCCAAAACCATAACGTTGCTCTCGAAGGCGGTGGCAAACACAGCGCTTATGCTGCCAACATCACCTACCGCGACAACCAAGGTGTGATTATCGGCTCCTATGGCAAAGACCTGCGTGCCCAGATGGACCTGACCCAATATCTCTTCGATGATGTCCTGAGACTTAATTTCAATATGCTTAAGTCGCTCAGCCAAAGCGACAATCAGGATAGCTATACCATCTATCACCAAGCTGTTATCCGTAACCCAACAGCTCCTATTTATGTAAACGGTGATCCCAACAACGATTACTACGAGCAAACCGCTCCTTTGTATTACTACAACCCTGTACCTTATAATAAGGAACACACTGGCGACTATCGCTCGGAAAGTACCCGACTGACCACCAATATCACCTTGGAGCCTATCCGCAACTGGAAGACCAATCTGCAGCTCTCTACCCGCCGCAGCAATGGTGTCAACGAGTATTACAATACGGAAAAGTTTCAAGGTAACCGTTGGGGCGACGTTAACGGCAGTGCTGGCAAGAGCCAGAGCACTTACACGCAGAACCAGTTGGAACTCACTTCCCAGTATGCTATGGATACCGATTACCATCACTTCTCGGCTATGGCCGGCTACAGCTGGATGAATGCTGTCAACGATGGTTTCGGTGCCTCCAACTCGGAATTCTCCACCAATGCCTATCTTTACAACAACTTGGGTGCAGGCCGTTATGCTGAACTCATCGAAAGTGGCACCGACGACAACAAAACCACGACCCTCAAGACCTACGGCGGCGTTTCCTCTTACAAGAACGAGTCTACGTTGATTGGTTTCTTCGGCCGTTTAACCTATAACTACGACAACCGTTTCAACGTTTTAGGTACCTTGCGTTACGAAGGTTCTTCCAAGTTCGGTGCAGGCAACAAATGGGGTCTCTTCCCCGCCATCAGTGCCGGTTGGACGCTTTCCAACGAAGAATTCATTCAAGACCTCGGTTTCATTGATAACTTGAAGCTGCGTGTTGGCTACGGTAAGACCGGTGTCATCCCCAGTGACCCCTATATGTCGTTGCTTATTTACAACTACGACACAGCCTACGGCAACTATGTCACAGCCGACGGCAACTGGCGTCCTTCGCTGACTCCTAGCCAGAACCCCAATGCCAGCCTTAAGTGGGAAACCACCCGGGAAATCAATACAGGTCTCGACTTCGGTTTCTTTGGCGGCCGTCTCTACGGTGCTTTGGATGTTTACTACAAGCTTACCGAAGATATGTTGTGGGAATACTCAGTGCCCGTTCCCCCGAACCTTTATGGCACCACCACGGCTAACGTAGGTTCCATGTCTAACTCGGGTATCGAGCTTATGTTGGGCGGCACTCCTGTCAAGACCCGCGATTTCGAGTGGAATACCACCATAACGGCAGCTCACAACGAAAACCGCTTGCTCAGCCTCTCCAACGACTTGTACGAAACCGTCAACTATATCGATGGTGCCTGGACCGAGGAACCCACCTCTATGTGTATCCAGCGTACTTATGTAGGTGGCGCGCTCGGCGACTTCTATATGCTCAAGTCTACCGGTCTTAGCGGCAAAAGAGCCACCAAGGGTCTTTGGACAATCGAGAACCCCGCCACCGGCAAGAGCGAAGTGTTCAATTCCGGTATGCGCGACACCGACTCCAGCTATCGTCAATATCTGGGTAGTGGTATTCCTAAGGTTACCTTGGGTTGGACCAACTCCTTCCGCTACAAGAGATTCGACTTGACGCTTGCTTTCTCCAGCCAGTTGGGCCACAAGATTTTCAACTGCCAGAGAATGTTCTACGAGAACCTCAATATTGGTCTGAACCGTTACAAGAGCGCTGTTGACCCCGTTTACGGTGGCCAGCTCTCCAAAAGCCAGGAACCTGTTGCTGTCAGCTACTATCTGGAAGATGGTGACTATCTGAAGCTCGACAACTTCAACTTGGGTTACACTTTCAACACCCAAAAGGTGAAGTATCTTGACAGAGCACGTGTATTCATTTCCGGCGAAAACCTCTTCTGCCTTACCGGATATACCGGCATCGACCCCGAAATGTCTACCGACAACCGTTTTGCTTTCGGTGTGGACTACCGCAACAAGTATCCGACCATCCGTACCTTTACGCTTGGTGTTAACATTACTTTCGGCAACAAATAATAAAAGGAGCTTTACATTATGAAAAAAATGAACAAATTTTTCGCCGCCATGTTTGCGGCTGCAGCGCTCCTCGCGGGATCTTATGCCTGCACCAATCTTGACGAGCACATTTACTCCGACCTTTCTCCCGAAAACCTTTCGGGCAGTGAAGACGAGGTTATGGATATGATGGGCAACCTCTATGCCCAGCTCCGTTTCTCGTATTGGGCTTGGGAGGGCTACTTCGACATCAACGAGGAGAGCAGCGACCTGCTGATGACCCCTTACCGTACTTATGGTGGCTGGGGCGCTCAGTATATCAACCTGCACCAGAACAATCCCTATGCCGGTATTCCTCACCTTTATCAAGAGTGGTACTATTGCTACAATGCCATCGAGAAGGCCAACCAGTTGCTCGAGACTGAAACCATCAAGAACAACACTGAAGCTGCCGCTGAAGTTCGTGCCGTGCGCGCACTGTGCTACTTTATCGTATTCGACCTGTGGCGTAATGTTCCCCTCGAAACCGACTATACTGTTTCCAGCGCAGCCGGTTATATGCCGCAACAGTCGGCTCCCGAACATGTTTGGGATTTTATGGCTAAGGAAGTGGAAGAAATTATCCCGCTGATGTCTACCGACAAGAAGTATGGCCGTATGAACAAATACGCCGCTTGTATGTTGGCCGCCAAGGTTTTCCTCATGCATGACAGCTGGCTTCGCGGATTCGAAAAAGACGCTACTCCCAGTCTGGTGATGAGCGAACACGCCCTTGCTAACCGCAACTGGGACAGCGAATTCTTCAAGACCAATGCCGACAACGACAACAAATGGTACAAGAAAGCCTTCCAATATGCCAAACTGGTGGTTGACGAAGGCGGTTATACCCTGGCAGAAAATTATCTTGACAACAGCCGCTGCAACCTCAACGCAGCACCCGAAGTGATTTTTGTACTGCCGCTTGATGGTGCAAAGGCTTCTCATAACTATTTGGTAAACAAGTGCTTCGTTGGTCGCGGTGGTCAGGCTTTCGGCTTCAGCGGTTCTCCTTGGAACGGCTCTTGCGCAGTGCCTCAGTTCATCCATTCTTACGACCCCGAAGACACCCGTCTTACCGATACTTGGGCTATTGGTCAGCAGTATTATGCTTCCGATGGTTTCCCCATTTACGAGGCCGAACAGAAACGCAGTGACAAGGGTGCTGATATGCTCACCGATGCCGCCATTGCAGCTGAACCCCGTCACAAGGAACACAGCCACGCAGCCGGCAACTATCCGTTGATCTACACCGTTGAGGTTCATTCCATCAATACCCCTGGTGCTTACGACTTCGAAGGTGCCCGTTTCAAAAAGCAGGAAATTGTGGCTGGCAACGTCGGCACTTATGGCGATGACGTATGCTTCTACCGTTTGTCTGACGCTTACTTTATCATGGCCGAAACCGTGCTCCGTACTCCCGGTGGCATTGAAGGCTATGGCGATAACGACGCTGCCGGCTGGGTAACCAAGGTGCGCGAGCGTGCATTCAAGAACAATCCTGCCAAGGCTATCCGTACCGCTGAACAGCTTCGCGCCGACAGCCAGTACGACTACGGCGTGCGCGAGTGCACCACCAGTACCTCCGCCAATCCTTATGCAGACTTTAAGTACGATGCCGACGGCAATGTGAAGCCTGCTTCGTTCACCAACTATACGCAAGACAGGGAAGCTACCATCGAACTGGGCGGTTTGTTGGATGACCTGGCTTGGGAATTTGTGGGCGAACATCACCGCAAGCAAGACCTGCAGCGCTTCATGCTGAGCGACGGCCGCAACGTCTACAACGGCAAGACCTGGTTCTGCCGCAAAGACAAGATGAAGGTGGGCGATTGGCACAACAACGTGTTCCCCATCTACACCGACTTTGTTCAATCCAACAAGAATATCAAGCAGAACTACGGTTTCGTCGATTCTCTTGACGAATAGTCTCTGAAACTACTTGTTTTACAACCAATAACTTTACTATCAACTTTTAAAAACAACAAGATGAAAAAGTATTTTAGAATCTTTATGCTTGCTGCAGCTGTGCTTTGCTTTGCAGCTTGTGAGAAAACCCCGAAACCCCAAACAGGTGGTGGAGAGGAAGGCGAATCTGTAGAAAAGGCCGTCAAGGTCGATGTCAACTTTATTGTCGGCAGTGACTATGCCAATGCCCAAATGCCCGGCGAAGAAATTCTGGCTTTCTTCGATATGACGGCTGCCGAATTCTATGCCGCTATGGGTACTTATGAAGGCTCTGCAGCCGATGGTACCACTGCCCAGATAAACAACACCATTCAATTCGGTCTTGTTAACGGCAATAACTATGAAGATCTCAAATTCATTCCTTCAACCAGCAACAACTTTGGTCATTGGGTAGGTACTGATTCCAAACTTACCTATTGGAATGGTCGTGAAGAAAACGGTTGGGTAGTATGCGCCGAAAGCCAGGCTACTTGGGGTGAAGAAGCTCCCACAGACGAAACCTTGGCCGATATCTTCAACTTCGGTATTTACGACGGTGCCAGCCACGAGGCCGGAACCAAGGAAGTCTTCACGGAAGTATTCTATTACATCGTTCCCGAAACCGAACAAGAAAGACTTTTCTATGTTGAATGGAACATCAACTTCGTAGAAGCCGGTGCAGTTGAACTCAGCATCGCCGGTGAACAAACTATCGAAGAAACTGTCGACTACAATGGTGAGTACGCTTCCTTCTCTATCGACGAGAAGATTGATGCCGCTGCTATTGAAAAAGCTATCGGTATTTCCGCTGCTGACGCTACCATCTATGCTATCAACGCTGACGGCAGTGTTTATGCTATTCCCGGAACCAACTTCTGGTACAGCGTTGCCGGTGACGTTCAGTCTTGGGGCGAAGGTTGCGGTATCGACATCAACAAGGATGCCGGCACTTGGGCTTTCTGCATGTATCCCGAGGCAACTTTGGCCGGCCAGACTTGCCAGGGTGCCATCGCTTTTGTGAACCCCGACAACATGAAGGCTTACAAGGTAACTGTAAAGGTTAACATCAAGGGTATCGAAAAAGTTGTTCCCGAAGACGAAAGTAAGATGAAAGATACAAGTGTTGACGCTATCTTCAACGTTACTTCCAGCGAAGGTGCTACTGTTGACTTGAGTGAAGATATTGCAGCAGCTTTCCAGATTAGCGCTGAACAGTTTGCCAAGGCTTATACCGCCGGTCAGGTTACCTGTAAGGCTTATGTAGGCGAAACCGAAGTTACTCAGAGCGGTGGCGGCATTATGGGCTGCTGGTTCGATGCAAACGGCAACTGGTGCGAATATGGCACTACCGACGATGCCGGCAATGCTATCCGCAGCTACTTTGCTGAGTTCTACAACAATTATACTGCTACGGTAGGTTTCTATGAATCTGATATGGCAGGTGTCAACGGCAAGACCATTGATACTTTCAAGGTACAGGTAACCTATACGGGCGAAACCGCTAGCGCAACTGCTACCATTAACTTCAAGATAACTTTTGCTCTTCCCGCTGAATAGTCTTAACTGTCAACCTAAAGCAGGGGCATCGTGTGTGCCCCTGCTTTTTTTCAAAACGAATTCTAAATCTATGAAAGCCATTCACCATCGTTTTTGCTTGCTCGCCTTGTTTGTGGCAATGATGTCTTTTGCGGGCTGCAACAAGCTGCAATCCGAACTGGAAGATACCTACGAGGCAACCATCACGGTTTCTGGGTCAACTTCATCTCTGACCTTGGCATCCGATGAGGGTTCTGAGGGAAAAATCACCTTCTCCTGCGATCACCAGTGGAAGCTGGAGATTCCCGAAGATGCCCGCGAATGGCTCTCTGCCGACAAGATGGAGGGCGGCCTAAGAAAGTTTAACACCATCACCTTTATCGCCAAAGAGAATACCGGCGCTACCCGCAGGGCTACCTGTCGCATTATTTCCGGGGCCTCCCAAGCGAAAATTACCGTAATACAAGAGATGGCCGTGCTGATTATTTCGGCATCGGATGTCCCCAATATCGACAAATACTATAAACCTGCGGAGTTCAGCGGGTTTGACATGCTGCGCAGCGATGCTCAATGGAGCTGGTGCCGCAGTGCCCAGAGTGAACATTTCTTCCTATTCTGGGGCAAGGAATATGGCGCCTATGGTCTCTATGGCCAGCAGGCCGGGGTAGAGAACACATCCCCCAAAACGCTCGATGCTTCTGACGTGATGTATGTGGATATCGATGACCTTTTGCAGAAGGCCGAAGAGTTCTATCGCGTCAACATTGAACAACTTAAATTTGCAGAAACCGGGAATGGTTCGTCCAATCTCGACAAATATAAAATGCAGATTTATCTGCACCATACCACTACTTGGATGGCCTATGGCAGCGGTTACGACAACGTTATCGGCGCGCTCTGGATCAATCCTGCCACGTGCAAGCCTGTGGGCAGCACCATCGCTCACGAGATAGGCCATAGCTTCCAGTACCAGGTTTATGCCGATGCCATTGCTGCAGGCGCTCCCAACGATTTTTCCACGGGCTGGCGCTACGAAATAGGGCAGGGATGCGGCTTCTGGGAACAATGCGCTCAGTGGCAGGCCTACCAAAGTTACTGCGAACAGGCCTTCACGACAGTCAATTTTACCGAATTCGTCAATAATTGCCATCGTCATTTTACACACGAACACCAACGCTATGCCAGTTATTTCCTGATGTGGTACTGGGCCAGTCTGCATGGTGTTCAGGAAATAGGCGAACTTTGGCGGCTGTGTCAGAAGCCAGAGGATCCTATCGAGACCTATCAGCGCAAGCACAACCTTGGCATTGAGCAGCTCAACGACGAGCTTTATGACTATGCGGCCCGCTGTGTGAGCTGGGACTTCCCCGTGGAGGCCACCAACCTTTACGAAGGCCAACTGACGGGTGTTACGGCTCCCGTGAGTGAGTTCGGCAAAGACTATATCGGCAAAATCGGTTGGGCCTCCAAGTACGATGCCGCTACTGGTTTCTATGCAGTGGACACTGCCCGCGCTCCCGAGGCCACAGGCTTTAACCATATCCGCCTGAACCTCCCCGAAGATGGACAGCATATTTCCGTGCGCTTCGAGTCGCTGGTAGGCCAGGCTCCTTACCACAAAGTGAGCGACCCATCCATTGCCCAATGGAGAGTTGGTTTTGTGGCCCTTATGCAGGACGCTAGCCGTCAATACAGCACACCAACGGTGGTGAGTGGCTCGGCCGATATCGAATACACTGTTCCGACAGGCTGCCAGAAGCTTTATATGGTAGTGGCCGCCACGCCCAAGCGTTAT
Organism: bacterium; assembly: GCA_963617485.1. GTDB lineage: Bacteria > Bacteroidota > Bacteroidia > Bacteroidales > UBA1402 > UBA1757. The sequence continues at coordinate 37,386 of CAVEPA010000008.1, forward strand.
TTGCAACATCTTTGGGACGAAAACAACAGCAACGACGAACACTGGCCGTATCAAGTCAAGTTTAGCGGTACCGACTTGTTCGGCAATATCAGCTTCGATGGCAGTGAAAAACCCTATAGCACCAGTTTCGAGCGTAGCATCAGTGCTTCTGCCGCTGCGGGCTATGCCGGTCCCAGCTGGGAAATGGACGAAGATTTGATGGTGGGCCTGGCCAAGGCATTTGTGATGCAACCTTCCGATATCAAGGCTGCCATCACCACCGATATTAATAATGTACGCAGCAGCAAGGTTAAGTTCTTGGCGGTGAATTCCGATGGCAAACTCGACGCTTCGTACATGTCTTCTACGGCCGACAAGTACTATACGGCCAACGGATTCGGCTTCTGGCTGGATGCCGAGGGCAATAACAAGGGCTGGAGCGCCGGCTATACCTTCGTGGAATATACGCCAACATCCTGGACTTTCCAATTCGGTGTTCATCCCGACAAGGTCAAGAGCGGCTCCATCAAAGAGGGCGATGTGCTGCCTGTGAATGTGGCCTTTGTCTATAACACCGCCGTTGTGACGATTAACTTCAAGATTAAAATAACCAAATGATGAAAAAGATTTTTCCTTTGATTCTAGCCTTGGCGCTGCCGTTCTTCTGTGCCTGTCATCCCGAAGAACCGGTAGATACCTATGAGGCTACCATTAAATTCCCCTTCGGCTCCAATCTCGATATTGCAGCTTTGGAGGGTTCTACAGCTACTTTCCAATTCACCTGCGACCACGAGTGGCGTTTGGAGATGGACGATGAAGCGTCTGCTTGGCTTCACCCCAACAAGACTGAAGGTGCTGTCAAGAAAGTGCTCACCATCAAGTTTACGGCCGATGTCAACACCGGCGCGGCTAGAACCGCTCAGTGCCGCATTGTTTCGGGTGCCAGCAGCAAGGACTTCACTGTTACGCAACAACAGGTGGCCATAGTGCTGTCGGCTTCGGATGTGCAGGATTTGGACAAGTTCTACCAGCCTGCCGAGTTCAATTACGACCTTTTGCGCAGCGATAGCCGTTGGAGCTGGTGCCGCAGCAAGCAGAGCGAACACTTCGTGGTGTTCTGGGATGCCAAGTACGGCGAATATGGTCTTTACGGCGAACGCTTGGGTCAGGCCAATACTTCGCCCAGCACCTGCAAGAAGTCTTCCATGAAGGTGGATATCGATGATTTGCTGAAGAAGGCCGAAGAATTCTACGACCTTAACGTGAACCGCCTGGGTTTCGCCCGCACCGGCAAGGGTCAGTCGGTACTCGACAAGTATAAGATGCAGATTTACATCCTCTATCAGGACGAATGGCTGGCTACTGGCAGCGGTTACGACAATACCATCGGTGCGTTGTGGGTCAACCCCAGCACCTGTCAGCCCGTGGGCAGCACCATCGGCCACGAAATCGGCCACAGCTTCCAGTACATGACTTTCTGCGACTATCTGCTGCAGCAAGGCATCGAGGGTGATGCCGCTATCAATGCCAAGACCAATCAAGGCCCCGGCTGGCGCTACGGATTTGGTGCAAGCGGAGCAGGTGGCAATGCTTTTTGGGAACAAACGGCGCAGTGGCAGTCGTTCCAGCTGGAAAAATACCGCAGTGGCGCTTTCAGCGGATGGTATTCCGAATATACCACTTCTGCCTATCTGCATGTGATACACGAACGTCCGCGTTACGCAAACTACTTTATTCATTGGTGGTGGGTTGAGGAAACGGGCGACATCTCTTTTATCGGACGTCTGTGGAACGAGGCCGAATATCCCGAAGATCCTGTGGAAACTTATATGCGTTTGATGGGCTATGATGTGGAGGCGATGAACAACTCCATGTGGCAGTATGCCGCTCACATGCTTACTTACGATACCGAGGAGTTGCGCAATTACGGCAAGAATAATATCGGAGCCACCGCCATTACCAATATCTCCAAGAATGCGGAAGACTGGTGGGAGATAGCCGCATCCAAGGCTCCTGAAACCACTGGTTCCAACGCTATTAGAATGACCATCCCATCCGATAACAAGGTGGCCGTGACACTGGAACACAATCTGGGCATCTCCGGTTGCGTATCGGGTAGTATCACCCAAGCCGGCTGGCGCTATGGTTTTGTTGCCTATGGCGGTGGCAGAACCTATTACAGCCCCGTTTGGAGTGCTACTGGCGAACAGCAGACCTGGGACGTACCCGCCGGTGCCAGCAAGCTTTGGCTGGTAGTGACCGGTGCCCCCACGAAATACGAACGCCACGCCTGGAGCGACGAGAGCGACTCCAAGGATACCAAGTGGCCCTGGAAAGCTAAATTTGAAGGAACTAAACCCTATGGAAAATGAAAAAGTTGATATGTAAAGCAATTGCCTTCGCCCTTGCGGGAGTTCTCATGCTCTCCGCATGCGGCGAGAAGGAGCAGCCTTGGGAAGAAACCACCGGTTCGCTCAGTTACATCATTGCTCCCAGTGCCACTTTTACGGCCGAGGGCGGTGAGAAAACCATCAAGTTCAAATGCGACCAGTCTTGGCACATCGAGTGCGCAGCCGATTGGCTTAGGTTCGACCCCGACCGCGAACAGGGTAGTGGTGTCAAGAAGAGTTGCAAGACTACCATCATCTGCGATGCCAACCCCAATGATAGTGCCCGCACGGCAGATGTTTCCATTATCAACGGCGACAATCGCATCGACTTTACCGTTACGCAGAAGGCTCCCGTCATCACGCTTACCGACGAACAGATTGCTGAGCGTGGCATCGACATTTCCCGCGTATACGAAGGCGTGGTGGGTAGCATAACCAAGCTCAAGAGTTCCGACAGCGAGTTTTACCTGGGTCGCGCCCGTGCCAGTGAGCACTTCCTGCTGCTTTGGGATAAGGGCTACGATGAAACCGGCCAGATTTTGCCCAGCGACGAACGTACCGGTCAGTCTATCCGCGTCGATATCGAAGACCTGCTGATGAAGGCTGAAATCTATTACGATACGTATGTGACCAAACTCGGTCTTCGTGGCGACGAAGGCAAGTCTTATTTGGACAAATACTATATGACCATCTGCCTCTACGGCACTACCGACTGGAAGGCCGAAGGTGGCGGTAGCGGCAATATGGGTGCCCTTTGGGTCAGCGCAACGGCTTGTCAGCCTACCGGTAGCACTATCGCCCACGAAATCGGCCATGCTTTCCAATATCAAGTGTATGCCGACTATGGTTCCAAGAATGCCGGTTTTATGCAAATTGGCGGTCTCTTCTGGGAGGCTTGTGCCAACTGGCAGAGCTACAACCTCTATGCCGAGCAGGCTTTCAACAGCGAAAACTTCCGCGTGTTCACCGAAAACCACATGCGCCATTTCCACCACGAACATCAGCGCTATGCTACCTATTGGTTCCAGTTTCTGCTTACCGACAAATACGGTTGGGAGGGATATGGCAAACTCTGGAAGGAGTCCAAGAGCAGCGAAGATGCCCTGCAAGCCTATCAACGTCTGTTCTGCAACGGCGATTTGATGACGCTTAACCGCGACCTTTACGAATACGCAGCCCGTTGCGCCACTTGGGATTTCAATTCGGAAGTGGTGAACCTTGATGAGCAGGCCAATATCACCATGCAGGCTCCTATCCGCGACTTCGGCAAGAACTATATCGGCAAACTCGGCTGGGTGAGCAGTGATGATGGCGACGGTTGGCAGAAAGTGGGTTATGCCCGCGCTCCCGAGGCTACCGGTTTTAACGTTATCCGCCTGAACGTGCCCGAAGGCTCCACCGCTATCAGCACCGAGTTCGAAGGTCTGCCCAATGCGAGCGGTTACAACTCAACCAAGGTCAATGCCTCCAAGGCTGGCTGGTATATGGGTTATGTGGCTCTGCTCGAAAATGAAGAAAGAGTTTACAGCGAACCCGTCTTTGTGGGCGCTTCGCTCAAGGGTACTGCCGCTTGGGATGTTCCCGCCGGTACGTCTAAACTCTGGATGGTAGTGGCTTGCACCCCGACCCAGTATTATGGCCACAGTTGGGACGAAGACGATACCAACGATGCCCAGTGGCCTTACCGTATCCGCATCAGCGGCACCGACCTCTATGGCACCATCCATTTTGACGGCAGCGAGACGGTGAGCGATGCTGAAATTGTAAAAAATATCAATGTTTCCGTTGCCGATGGTTATGCCGGCCCCTCTGTAAGTTTCGAGGACGAAGATTATGTTACCATAGGCAAGGCTTTTGTGATGCAGCCTACCGAGATTGCTTCCAAGATCGCCTCCGACCGCAGCAACTATCAGAGCGGTGAAGTGTGGTTCGGCAGCTTGGAATCCGACGGAACGGTTTCGTACGCTTACAGCGCCAACGGCTATGGCTTCTGGTATGATGGCGATTGCAAGGTGACCACTTGGGGCAATAACCCGACAGTCTTCACCGAGTACAACACTTCGAGCTGGACTTTCCAATTGGGTGTAAACGCCGCCAATGTGGAGGTGGGCAAGACCTACACCATCCGTCCCTGCTTCGTCTACAAAGACCACAAGGTAGTCGTCACCATCAACATGAACATTACCGAGTAGTGCAGTTGCAACTCCAAAGGGGTGTGCGAAAGCTGGCATTCATGCCTGCTTTCGCACACCCCCTTGTTATTAGCGGTTATTATTCCTCAAATTCCGGAATGTCGGTGAGGAAGGTGGTTTGCTGCTGTTCGTAGTCGATGCGGCAGGCGTAGTGTTGCAGGCCGTTGCTCAGCATCAGGTAGCGGGCCTTGAGCACCCAATTGTAGCGCAGAATCTGCTCAAACACGTGTCGGTCTATCTTAACGCTGGGTGCCTTGTATTCGCAGATGCACCACACTTGGCCCTGACGGTCGAAAACCACGGTGTCGCAGCGTCGCCATAGGCCGTTCAGGTTGATACTGTATTCGTTGGCCATGCGCTGGGCAGGGTAGTGCTTGTATTGGCAAAGGTAGTGGCAGAAATGTTGGCGCACCCATTCCTCGGGGCTAAGGGCTACATAGCAGCGGCGGAAGGAGTCGAAGATGAGTTTTTTGGCACCGTCCTCTTTTATTTTGTAGGGATAGGGCGGCAGGTTTAAAGCAAACATTTCGTACTTTTGTGTCATTGCTGCAAAAGTAACATTTTCTGCCATGGCAAGCAAAGCGAACAGTGTCCAATCCATCATAGCCGATGCCCGTCAGGGACATTACGCGCCCGTCTACTTTTTGATGGGTGACGAACCATATTACATTGACTATATCTGCGATTTTCTGCTCAACAACATCTTGAGCGAAGAGCAACGGGAGTTTAACCAGACGGTTTGTTACGGCAAAGACTACGAACGGGGTGCCTCGGAAATCTTTACTGCGGCTCGTCGCTATCCGATGCTGTCTGATTATCAAGTAATTGCCATTAAAGAGGCCCAGCTGGTGAAAAACCTCGAAGAAGACCTGGCCGTTTACTATCAGAACCCCACGCCCAGCACAATTATCATCATTTGCTACAAAGGCAAGAAGCTTGACAAGCGTCGCAAACTGGCGCAGCAGCTGGAACAAACGGCCGTTGTGTTCGAGTCGAAGGCTTTGCGGGACAATGAAATGCCTACCTGGATAGCACAGCAGGCGGCCGAACGCTCTTTCCGTATCGACAATAAAAGTTGTGCCATGCTGGCCGATTTTCTGGGTACGGACTTAGGGCGTGTGGTGAGCGAACTGGACAAGTTGGCCATCGTGCTGAAAGATGCTGGCAGTCGTGACATTACCCCAGAGTTAGTGGAGAAGCACATTGGTATCAGCAAAGACTACAACAATTTCGAGTTGGTGAATGCCCTGATGACCAAAGACGTGCTCAAGGCGCACCGCATTGCGCGCTACTATGCTGCCAACCCCAAGGCTCACCCCGTGCAATTGCTGACGGTGGTGCTTTTCGATTTTTTCGCAAAATTGATCATTTACCAATACTTGGCCGACAAGTCACCCGCCTCGGCAGCCAAGGCGCTGGGCGTGAACCCTTATTTCGTCAAAGACTACGAAAGGGCTGCCTGCTTATACTCCGTGCGCAAGGTGCTGAACAATATCAGTCTGATACGTCAGTACGATGCTAAAAGCAAGGGCTATCAGCAAACCGCTCTCGAAGACGGAGAACTTTTGCGCGAACTACTTTGCCAGCTAATGGCGTAGTAATCGCTCTTGCCTAAGTTTATTTCCTTTTGAAGACCATGGCCGTATGGGCTGGCAGGTAGAGTTTGAGCCATTCCAAGCCGTAGCGGCAATTCTCATCGCTCGTTGTAAAGTGCTCCATCTTGTCGTCCGTCAGGCCGAAACCACCATAGACAGGCGCATCGCTGTTGAGTATGCAGGTGTATTTGCCCGCCTCGACCATGAGCCCGTAGCCATCGAACGATTTGGTGGGGTGCAGGTTGAATACGAATAGCAGGTCGCCACGCGAGAAGGCAAGAATCTGGTCGCCATCGTTGGCGCAACGCTGCACGGGCAGGTTACGGGCAAAACTCTTTTCGCGGCGGGCCAGATGTATCATCGCCTTGTCGAAAGCATAAAGGTATTTGTACTTCAGCAGCGGGTCTTCGGCCAAATGCCATTGGCGGCGGGCATATTTATGCGACCATCCGTTGCCTTCGCGCGGAAAATCTATCCATTCGGGGTGTCCGAACTCGTTGCCCATAAAGTTAAGATAGCCGCCGTTGATGGTGGACAGCGTGACTAGGCGTATCATTTTGTGCAGGGCAATGCCTCGGTTCACCATGAAATGCTCGTCGTTGCAGGACATGTGCCAGTACATATCGGCATCTATCAGCCTGAAAATGATGGTTTTGTCGCCAACGAGCGCTTGGTCGTGACTTTCGGCATAGCTGATGGTCTTTTCGTCGGCGCGGCGGTTGGTCAGTTCCCACCAGATGTCGCCCGGCTTCCAGTCTTCGTCCTTTCTTTCCTTGATAATCTTGATCCAGAAATCGGGAATACCCATGGCCATACGATAGTCGAAGCCTATACCGCCGTCCTTGAATTTGGCGGCCAGTCCGGGCATACCGCTCACTTCTTCGGCTATGCTGATGGCTTGGGGATTCACTTCGTGGATAAGCAAGTTGGCCAAGGTTAGATAACAGATGGCATCGCCGTCCTGATTGAGGTTGTAGTAATCGGCGTAGTTGGAGAAATTGTCGCCCAGGCCGTGGCTCTTGTACAGCATCGAGGTGACACCGTCGAAACGGAAACCGTCAAAATGGTACTCTTCCAGCCAGTATTTGCAGTTGGACAGCAGAAAATGCAGCACTTCGTCCTTGGCATAGTTGAAGCAAAGCGAATCCCAGGCGGGATGCTCTCTGCGGCCGTCCGTGTGGAAATATTGCCCGGGGTCGCCATCGAGCAAACCCAGACCCTCGTCGGTGTTCTTGACGGCATGCGAGTGTACGATGTCCATAATGACAGCGATACCCAGTGCATGTGCATCGTCGATAAGGCGTTTCAGCTCTTCGGGCGTGCCGAAACGCGAAGAGGGCGCAAAGAAGTTGGAAACGTGATAGCCGAAAGAACCGTAGTAGGGATGCTCCTGTATGGCCATAATCTGGATGGCGTTGTAGCCGTTGGCGGCAATCTTGGGCAGGATATTCAGACGAAACTCTTCGTAACTGCCCACCTTTTCGGCATCTTGTGCCATACCGATATGACATTCGTAAATGAGCAGTGGCTTGGTGTTTGGCTTGAAATTCAAGCACTTGAAGCTGTATTCTTGCTCGGGAGCCCATACCTGTGCGGAGAAAATTTTCGACTGCTCGTCCTGAACGAAACGGCGTCCCCAAGCGGGCAGGCGCAAGCCTTCGCCACCCGGCCAACGGACCAGCATTTTGTAGAACTGTCCGTGTTGCAGGGCCTGAGAGGGGAGTCTCAGTTCCCAATCGCCATTGCCCAGCGGCTGTAGACGGTAGGTTTCATCATCGGCTTGCCAATGGTTGAAATCGCCGATGAGAAATATTTCGCTGGCATGGGGAGCCCATTCTCGGAATACCCAGCCGTCGTTGTCGCGATGCAATCCGTAGTAGCGGTGGCCATTGGCAAAGTCGCTGAGTGTCTGGCCTTTGGTCAGCTGCCGTTTTTTCTGGATGGCATAGTCGTAACGGCCCTTGATGGCATCCTCGTAGGGTGCCAGCCAAGGGTCGTTCTTTATCAGCCGCAAGGTAGTACTCATGCAGTTGGTTTTGAATTAGATAAGAACCTTGGCTATCACTTTCTTAATCTTGCCTTCGCCGATGCAGGGAGCGTGAGCGTCGCCGGGGAAGAAGATGCAGAAGTCGCCTGCCTGCAGTTCCACTTGGGTAGAACCCTGGCCGGCGAAAAATTCGATGTCTTTGGTTTCGTTGTATTCACTGGTCACTTCCTTGCAATCGTCGAGTCGCTTCCAACCCATGGCTTCATTGCCTTCCAGCACCACTTGAATGTCGATGTATTTGCGATGGGCCTCCAGACGGGCTACATCGGGCTTCTTGCCGTCGGGATGTTGTACGTTGAGGTAGAGCTTGGTGCCGTCCAACTCAATTTTGCCGGGCTCGGCCTTGGTCAAGTCGTGGGTCTTGATATAGTCGAAAGCTTGCTTGAAAAGGGGATGCAGCGATTCGTAAACCTGGCTGTTGTTCAGATGATCGAGAATCATAATGGTTTGTGTTTTAGTGTTATATAAAATTATTTTTAGTGCACGATTGTATAAGGCAAAGTTAAAAGGAATATTGAAAAAAAGGCCTATCTTTGCGAAAAATCCTTAGGTATATTCATTATTGATATGGGACACCTTCCTGTCATTGTTTCCGATCTGGCCCTGATTCTGATAGTTGCCAGCATTACAACCTTAATATTCAAGTTCTTGAAACAACCTGTCGTACTGGGCTACATCGTGGCCGGTATGCTCGTGGGCCCGCTGATGTCGCTGACACCAACCATTCAAGATACCAGCAATGTGCAGATTTGGGCCGATATCGGTGTGCTTTTCCTTCTGTTTGCTTTGGGTCTCGAATTCAGTTTCAAAAAGCTGGTGGCCGTAGGCAAGACGGGCATTATCACTGCTTTGGTCGAAGTACTCTCGCTATGGGTGATAGGCTATATAGTGGGTAGGCTGATGGGCTGGGGCAATATGAACAGCATTTTCTTGGGTTCGATGTTGTCGATGTCCTCTACTACCATCATTATCAAGGCTTTCGAAGATTTGAACATCAAACATAAGAAATTTACCGGGCTGGTGTTCGGTGTGTTGGTGGTGGAAGATTTGCTGGCCATCGTTATGATGGTGCTGCTCTCGACCATTGCTGCCAGTACCCATTTTTCGGGCTGGAATATGCTTACCTCGGTGTTCAAGCTGATATTCTTCTTGGCTTTGTGGTTCATCGCCGGTGTCTATCTCATCCCGAGTTTGCTGCAGAAAACGCGCAAGTACCTCAACGATGAAACCCTACTGATAGTCAGTGTAGGCCTTTGTCTGTGTATGGTGGTGCTGGCCGTCAAGGTGGGCTTCTCGTCGGCCCTGGGCGCTTTTATCATGGGTTCGATTCTAGCCGAAACCATCGAGGTGGAACGTATCGAAAAACTTATCAAACCTTTGAAAGACCTCTTCGGTGCCGTCTTCTTCGTATCGGTGGGTATGATGGTGGATATCAAGGTCTTGGCCGAATATATATGGCCCATTGTCATTTTGGTGCTGGTGGTGCTGGTGCTCAAGATGATGGCTTCCACCATGGGTATGCTCCTTTCCGGGCAACCGCTCAATATTGCCGTACAGTCGGGCTTCAGCTTGGCGCAAATCGGTGAATTTGCCTTTATTATTGCCAGTCTGGGCGTGAGCCTGAATGCCACTTCCGACTTTTTGTATCCGGTAGCCGTGGCCGTATCGGTGGTATCCACCTTTATGACACCTTATATGATTAAGCTCTCGCATCCGGTTTGCATCTTCTTGGAGAAACATTTGCCTAAGGCTTGGCTCGACAAACTCAATAACAGGGCCGAAAAGCAGCCAGACAACGGCCGTAAGAAAACCGCCGGTCTGTCGTACGACTGGGTGATGCTTTTGCGGGAATACACCATCAACCTGCTGCTGATGCTTATCATCAACCTGGGTATCGTCATGCTGTCGCTCAAGTTCTTGGAGCCTTTCTTGGCCAGCCAGATACAGAATCCGCTCTTGTCTGGCGCTCTTTGCAGTGTGGTTACCATAGTGGTGATGTCGCCTTTCCTTAAGGGTATGGTGAGCAACCGACGCAAGACCTCGGGCCATATGATGAACCTCTGGACGCGCCATTCCTACAATCGTATCGTGCTGATTTCCTTGACGGTGCTGCGTATTGTCTTTGCCGTGTCGCTGGTGGTTTATGTTATGGTGCATTGTCTGTCGCTTTCGCTGTGGATACTTATTCCTGTCGCCATCATCATGGTACTCTTTATTTTGAAGTCGAAATCGCTTATGCGCCATTATTGGAAAATGGAATCGGCCTTTGTCATCAACTTGAACGAGCGTCAGATGGAGGAAAATATCCAGCGCGTGCACGAACGGCAGGGTATACGTCAGAGCGACGATATGGGCGAAGCTTCCTGGCTCGACCGCATCTTGTATGCCTATAGCATGAAGGTGGGTGCCAATTCGGAGTTGATAGGCAAGAGCTTGGAAGAGATTAATTTACCGATGCTCTACAACTTGATGGTTATCCGCGTCTGCACCGCCAAAGACAACGTGGTGAACATTCCCGGCCGCGATTACGTGGTGCAAGCAGGCGATGTGCTTACTTTGGCCGGTCCGAACAAGACGATGGGCCTGCTCAACAACACCGCTTACGACTTCAGTTTCGTGCGCGATTCTTTGCAGACGCTACACCAGTTCTCGCACAACGAGATGAACAGCACGGCCTCGCATAAGCACCTGTGCTGCACAGGCTTCCCAGTATCGGAGAAGTCGCCGGTGGCCAACAAAACCTTGAAAGAAGCGCAGATAGGGCGTAATCAGAAGTGCTTGGTGCTGGGCGTTGAGCGTAAAAACAACCTTTCGACCAATCTCCATTCTTCGTTCCAGATTTTGCCCGACGATGTCATCTGGGTGTTGGGCGAAGAGGCCTTTGTGTCCAAACTAATCTCCATCAATGTTTATGGCTTGTAAGAGCTTTTCGGACTAATAATTAGAATAACCTGCTTCGAATCTGAGGCAGGTTTTTTTATCCCAGCGCTTCCTGTGATTGATAGAGGAGTCGACTGGCAGACGGTCTCGCTGTCTCGCTGTCTCGCTGTCTCGGAGGTGAGCGGGTGAGTGGTTCGCGTCTGGCTGGCTGGCTGGCTGTGAATAGCCGGATTTCGCTGAGAAAACGCTCAAAATCCATATATTCTCTAGAATGTGGTTGCCGCACAAGCATCCTCAACAATCATTAAATGCCTGAAAACAAGCAGAAAACCATCGAAATGAGCGATTTTTGACGCGCTGAGAATGCGATATTCTTTGTCGCGCTACCCGATGTAGGCATTTACGAGAAGCACGTGGGTATTTGCGAGAAGCATGTAGGCGTTCGCGTGATGAAATCTAAGCTCTAGGGTGTAGCAAGTAGAATTTTCACTAATACTTTGCACACCGAGCAGCATATTTTCTCGTCATATTGGTACCTTTTGCCAATGTAAAAGAGTGTTAATGCTTTTTTTCGAGTTGTATAACCGAAACCGCAAAACTATGCACTAGGTTGTAGCTGATGAGATTTCAGAAAACGCATGCAGAAAAATACTAGTGAAATGATTTAAATAATCAAAGTAATGCTGCGCAAAAGATAAATAAAATAATGAAATCTAAATCCAATAATCTAATTGCGAGAGTGGAATTTGAATGATAGAATAGGGTAGCAGGCTGTTGTAAAACACTGCTGAGAAAGGGCAGTAGCTAAGCACTAGAGAAATAAATGGGCAAATCTTTGGTTTTTAGAATGCTGGTGTCTTTGTAAAGCCGTTCCACGAAGCTCCATATGCCAAAGTCGTTACCAAACCCCAGTGAAATTTAATGAAGTGCGTGAGTTTGCGATGCCTAAAATACTGATATTTAGTACAATGCTCTCGTGTGTATTCGCAAAGAATTAACCTTGGAGTTATTTATAAAACCGATTGCCGTGGTTAGATAGTTAAATTGATATTTGTGAATCCGTCACAGCTTGAATAAGTCTTGTAAATCAAGATATTCAAACCAACAGCAGCAAATTCCAAAAATCACTTGTCCCTTTATCTAGATTAGTTTATATTTGTCAAGTTTTTGATTGCATAAATACAAGCTAAAATATGAAGGATCGTATACGTCAACTCATGGAAATGGACGGTTTGAATGCTGCCGAATTCTCAAAAAAAGTTAAAATCAACAGCTCCGTTGTCTCCAATATTCTTAATGCCAAGAACCAACCGAGCTTCGATGCGGTGCAAAGAATTATCGAAGCCTATCCCGAAGTCAATGTGGCTTGGTTGATGACCGGTCGCGGTGCTATGCTGGCATCGGTTGATGCTACTTCATCGCCTGAGAATAATGCTGAGCAAGAGCAAGTTACACTGTTTTCATCAATCGAAAACGAGGAAAAAACGGCTTCAAAACTACTCGCACGGGCCTCTGAGAATGTAAAATTTCGCAACACATCAAGGTCTGGAGGAAATTACGCGAAGGAAAATCAAGCTCCGCGCATCAAGAAAATCATCGTGGTCTACGACAACAACAGCTTCGAGGAATTCAGCCTTCAATAGTGAATATTATGAAACCATACATTATCTGCCACATGATGGCATCGGTGGACGGACGCATCGACTGCGCCATGACCGAACAGATTGATTCATCCAATGCTTATTACGATGCATTGGAACAACTTGATTGCCCCACGACCATCGAGGGACGAGTTACCATGCAGATGCACTTCGCTCTGCCCGAACCTTTTGTTGCTACATTCAAAGTGCCTGTCGGCAAGACCGCCTTCCACAAGGCAGCAGAGGGCAAGCCCGGCTACGATGTGGCTATCGACACACACGGCAAACTCCGTTGGCCGAGCAACGAACAATGCGGTCAGCCGTTGCTTGTCATTGCTTGCGAGGATTGCCCAAAGGAGTATTTCGACACGCTCGATCGTCAGGGCATTTCATGGATTGCCGTCGGCAAAGAGCGCATCGACTTGGCCAAGGCAGTGGACGTGCTTAACACCGAGTTTGGCGTGGAGCGCATTGCCCTCGTTGGCGGTGGCCATATCAACGGAGCTTTCCTTGCTGCCGGATTGATAGACGAGGTGAGCCTGATGATAGGTCCGGGCATTGACGGGCGCAAAGGCATGGCCGCCGTGTTCGATGGCATCGACGAGCCTGACCATCCTGCCACTTTGCTCAAACTGCAATCTGTAGAGCGCATGGGCGACACTGTCTGGATGCGCTACAAACTATAAATCACATCAATCCTATACCACAAGAACTACGGATTATCTGTTCTCCTGGTTAATCAGATTGACCACCACCTTCACCATCACATCCTTTTCTTCCGTGCGGCTCTCTGCTATCATCAGCGTGAGAGCCACGAGGGTGTTGTCGGCGATGCGCTTGATATGGTATGTGCAAATTTTGCACATACCAACGATTTGTCTAACACACCTTCTTTGAAGCAGTTGTTGATGTGTCGTGTAATAACGGTACGATTACGGCCGAACAACTGTGTCATTAACCGTTCGGTATCGCAGCATTTTGCGATATCAATTTGCATTTCTTAACAAGACTCTGTATGTTTTTTTGTTACTTGGAATCTTGCGCATGCCTATGGCTTTTGTGTGAAAAACGCAATATTTTGGCTACATTTGCGGTCTTGTAACCTACGTAGCAATGACAGATACAAAAAGCAAGAAAATAATGGATTTGCGTCTAGAGGACAAGCAGTTATGGGACCGTACCGTATTGCTGAAACTCCGTGCGCAAGACGAGACTTTTCCTCCCATTTATCCCGGACAATTCGTTCAGGTACGCATAGACGGTTCGTCCAAAACCTATTTGCGTCGCCCCATCTCGGTGCATTATGTAGACGAAGCCAAGCAAGAACTTTGGTTGCTGGTGCAGCTGGTGGGCGAGGGTACCCGTACCTTGGCCGAAAAGCCGGTCGGGACACTGATTAATGTGATGCTGCCCTTGGGACATCCTTTCTCTATGCCGCAAACCGGACAGGAGCAGGTGCTGTTGATAGGTGGTGGCGTGGGTATCGCGCCTTTGCTTTATTTGGGCAAAATACTGAAAGACCATGGTTTCCAGCCGCGTTTCTTGCTGGGTGCGCGCCGTGCCGCCGATTTGACCCAACTCCAGCATTACGAGGCCTTGGGCCCGGTGTACATCACCACCGAAGACGGCTCCATGGGCGAGCGGGGCTTTGTGACACAGCACACGGTATTGCAGCAAGCACCCGACATGATTTACTGTTGCGGCCCCAAGCCTATGATGCAGGCCGTTGCCCGTTATGCCCAAGAACATCAGGTAAATTGCGAAGTATCGCTCGAAAATACCATGGCTTGCGGTTTGGGAGCCTGCCTTTGCTGCGTGGAAGACACCGTCGAAGGGCATAAATGTGTTTGTCAAGAAGGTCCCGTGTTCAATTTAAATCAGCTGAAATGGTAGATACTAAGGTAACATTGAAGGGCTTGAGCCTGCGAAATCCCGTGCTGACCGCCTCCGGCACTTTTGGTTACGGTGAGGAATTTGCCGACTTTGTCGATTTCTCCAAGCTGGGCGGCATTATCGTCAAGGGAACCACTTTGCATCACCGCGAGGGCAATCCCTATCCGCGTATGGCAGAGACCCCTTCGGGCATGCTCAATGCGGTGGGCCTGCAGAACAAGGGCGTTGCATATTTTGCCGAGCATATCTATCCCCGCATTGCCCATTTGGATACCAATGTGCTGGTGAATGTATCTGGCTCGTGCATAGAAGATTATGTGGCTTGCGCGCAAGCGGTGCAGGCATTGGACAAGATTCCCGCCATCGAGCTTAATGTTTCTTGCCCCAACGTCAAGCAGGGCGGTATGGCTTTCGGTGTCAGCACAGACGGTATTGCCAAGGTGGTGTCGGCCGTGCGCAAGGTCTACCACAAGCATCTGATGGTGAAGCTCTCGCCCAACGTAACCAATATTGCCGATATAGCCATGGCTGCCGAAGCCGCCGGTGCCGATTCGGTTTCGCTTATCAACACGCTCTTGGGTATGGCCATCGATATAGAAAAACGCCGTCCCAAGCTGTCGACGGTGACGGGCGGGCTTTCGGGCGCATGCGTGAAACCCGTGGCTGTGCGTATGGTCTGGCAGGTGGCCAAGGCGGTGAAGATTCCCGTTATCGGGTTGGGCGGCATTTCTTCGGCCGAAGATGCCATAGAATTCCTGCTGGCCGGTGCTTCTGCCATAGAAATAGGCACGGCCAACTTTATCGACCCCGCTGTGAGCCAGAAAGTTGCGGCCGGTATCGAAGCTTATTGCGAGCGTCATCGCATAGCCTCTGTGCGCGAACTTACCTCTGCTCTTATAATCGACTAAGAAGCTGCTATTCTGCAAATAATTGATAATTAATACAATATTATTTAGAGTATGAAAAAGATTTGTGGTGTTTTGTTGGCCATGATGGCCTTGCTGAGTTTGTCAACCGCTTGTACCAAAGAAGAATTTGCGCAGGAAGATTTGGTGGGCGTTTGGGAAAACGACGACAATGCCGGTGAATTCTGGCGTTACCGCGCCGACCTGAGCGGCTGCACTTGGGACGAAGGCGAAGACGTGCAGGAAAGCGAAGCGCAGCGTTTTACCTGGACGCTGGAAACCAATGTGCTGACCCAGATTCATATTATAGAAATCAGTGGTTCGGGCATACCCAAAGTTTACACAGTGACGGAGCTGACCTCCAGCTCGCTGGTATACGAAGACTCCTTCGGCAAAGCCTATTATTTCACCAGGGTAGAGTAGCGCTGCCATCTGTCATTGCCCCTTGTTTCCGCGATGAAAAGAATTCTCAAACCAGTCCTTATCACCTTGCTTTCCTTGCTGGTGCTGGTGGTATTGCTGCTGACGGCAGCTTGCGTGGCGCTGTTCAAAACCCAACTGCTCTCCAATCTGGTAAACGAAAAAGCCGGCGAGTATCTTACTTGCGAGTATCATATCGCTAAGATTGAGCCGACGTTGTTCAAGACTTTTCCGCGTTTTTCCCTGCAGATAGAAGATATTTTCCTGCGGGATGAAATGGCTGAAGTTTCGGGCAACGACACCTTGCTATATGTTGGCGAGGCGCTGGCTAGTGTCGATGTGATGAGCCTGCTTAAGCATCAGGAGCTGAAAGTGGACGAACTGCGGCTACAACGTCTGTTGGCCAATGTCTATGTAGACGAAAACGATTCGGCCAATTACCAAGTTTTTGCTTTTTCTAGCGATACGGTGAGCGAAGAAGATGACACAACTTCGTTTTCGCTTCCATTCGCACTGATGGAGCTCGATAAAGTATCCTTCAAAGACTTGAATATCAGCTATATCGACAAGAGTTCCCAAATGGCGGCTTCTTTGAGCCATTGGGACCTTCAGGCCAAGCTGAAAATGGCCGGAACACGGCTGTCGGCCCAGATTGATACGCGGAGCGAGGCCCTTTCCTTTGCCATGAACGATACTTTACTGGTAGACGCGCAGCCTGTCAGTGCTGTATTGCCCTTGGAAGTCGAACTCTCGGACTTAAGTCTGGACACCCATGGGCTGACGCTCGCGCTGGGCGAGATTGCGCTCAGGGCTAAGGGACAGGTAGCCATGGACCAGGCCGCTGATGCTATCCGCTGCGATTTGCAACTGCAGTTGGGTCAAGACGAGGAACCTATTGCCAACTACCTGGCGCTGGTACCGACGGCCTATCGCTCCCTGCTCGATGGGATAAGTATCGATGGCCGCTTGGGCCTGCAAGCGCAGGTGCAGGGTTGTTATATCACCGACAGCATGCCGCTGGTCGATTGCGACCTGCGGCTGTACGACGCCAATCTGAGCTATACCGGTCTACCGCCCGTGCAAGACATCCGGACGGATGTGCATGCGCATCTCGACTTGAACGACGACAAGGGCAGCTACGCCCAAGTGAAACAGCTTTCCTTGAAAGCCAACCGCAGCAGTTTGCAGGCCCAGGCTAGGGTAGACGAACTCTTGAGCGACAATATGAAAGTAAAGGCCAATGCCTCCGTAGACGCTCCTTTGGAAGCCTGGCAAGACTTCCTTCCCGACAGCCTCAAAGTACAGGGAAATATCAAGGCCGATGCAACGCTGGCACTGTCTATGAAGGATTTGGAGAATATTGTCGATCTGAGCCGCATTGCCTTGCAGGCTCAGGTCGATTACGACAATCTGAAGGTGACGATGGGCGATATGCAGGCCGTTTCCCACCGAGGTGGCTGCCATTTGGCCCTGCGTCCCGGCCAGCCCGATATGCCCATCATGCTGCAATTGCAGCAGATACAAGGCCTTCAGCTACAGACTGACTCTATGCAGGCTGCCTTAGAAAACTTGAACGTGCAGCTGCAACTCTCCGATGTGCTGGCCGACAGCAAACACCTCAAGGCAGAACTTGCCCTCGATTTTGCCCAGGCCGACTTGCAACCCTCTCAAGATTTGCAAGTGAACACCGAAGCTTTCCGTCTGAAGGCCAGCGTAGCCCAGGATGCCGAGTACGACAATCTGCTCTACAGTCTGAATCCAACCTATGATATTTATCTGCAAGAAGCCCGCATCAACACCAGTCTGATTCCCGAAGGTATCCTAGTTTCCGATGTGCAGTCTACCTGTGCCGACGATATTTGGGACATCCAGCACAGCTCTGTGGTGCTGGGCAATTCCGACTTCCATCTCTCGGGCCATGCCCGCGACATCATCGCCTATTTCAGGGACGATTCGCTCTTGCGGGCCGATTTGAACTTTGTCTCGAACCAAACGGATGTGAACCGCCTCATGGCGCTGGTTTCCGGTATGGGCAGCGACGAAGAAGATCTGGCTGAAGAGCCCGACGATGCTGGCACGGAGGTTGCCGCCGCCGAAGCGGCGGCAACCGACTCCCTCTGCCAGGAGACGGCCAATCCCTTTATCGTTCCCAAGGGCGTTGATGTCTTGCTTCACACCCATATCAAGAAGGCACTCACCGGCAAACAGGTGGCCACTGACCTAACGGGCGACCTCTACGTGCGCGACGGCGTGATGATACTCAAGGAAATCGGTTTCGTGTGCGAAGCTGCCAAACTTCAACTGACGGCCATGTACCGCAGCCCGCGTCCCAACCATCTTTATCTGGGCCTCGACTGCCACATGGTGGACATCCAGATAGAAGAACTTATTCAGATGGCTCCGCAGATTGATTCTGTCATGCCGATGCTGGCCACTTTCAAGGGGGCTGCTGAATGGCATTTGGCCGCCGAAACCTATTTGGATGCGCACTACAATCTGAAGAAATCAACCCTGCGAGGCGCAACCTCCATTAAAGGTAAGGACTTGGTGGTGATGGACAGCGAAGTTTTTTCCAAGATTTCCAAGCTGATGCTTTTCGATAAGCACACCGAGAATAAGGTAGACTCGGTGCAGGCCGAAATAACCGTGTTCCGCAACGAAGTGGACGTTTATCCCTTGCAGCTGTCCATAGACAAGTACAAGGCCATTGTGGCCGGTCGTCACAACTTGGACAACACTTTCAACTATCATCTGTCCTTGCTGAAACCGATTCGTGTGGGTGTAGATGTTTCGGGAAACTTCGACAACTTGAAAATAGTGCCGGTGGCCTGCCGTTACACCGACCAGTTCCATCCTTCGGAACGTCGGGTGGTAGAGCAGCAGCAACTATCGCTTAGAAAGATTATTCAAGAGAATCTGGTGAAGGATATTCACCGCTAAGAGGCTGTTGTAGCGCAAATCTGGGGTCCGGCTTGGAACAAGCCGGACCTTATTTTTCTAACAGGTCGGGACGCAGCTGGCGCGTGCGTTCCATGGCTTGTTCCAGTTCCCATTCGCGCACTTTGCGCTCATTGCCCGAGAGCAAGACTTCCGGCACTTTCCATCCTTTGTATTCGGCCGGACGCGTGTAGATGGGCGCAGCCAGCAGGTCGTCTTGGAAGCAGTCGGAGAAGGCGGCTTGTTCATCGTGCAGCGCGCCCGGAATCAGCCTTACCAAACTGTCGGTAATGACGGCAGCGGCCAGTTCTCCGCCGGTAAGCACATAGTCGCCAATGGAGATTTCTTTTGTGATAAGATGTTCGCGCACCCGGTGGTCGATGCCTTTGTAGTGTCCGCAGAGTATGATGATGTTCTCGTACAAAGACATAGCATTGGCCATTCCCTGATTGAAGGTTTCACCGTCGGGCGAGGTGTAGATCACTTCGTCGTAAGTGCGCAGGCTTTTCAAGTGGCTGATGGCTCTGTCGATGGGTTCAATCTGCATCACCATACCTGCCGAAAAGCCAAAGGCTGCATCGTCTACACGTCTGTGTTTCAGGTCGGTAGAATAATCACGCAGGTTGTGTACTTCAATCTCCACTAGACCTTGCTGACGTGCTCTTTTGATAATGGAACAGTCGAAAGGGCCTTGCAGCAGTTCGGGTAAAACGGTAATGATATCTATATGCATTTTTCTCATTGGGATAGCTTGCGCAAAATTATAAAATAATGCTATCTTTGCCGCGGTTTTGGTGATATTCTTGCCTTTCGGGCAGGAGTATAAGAGGGAATCCGGTGTAATTCCGGAACAGTGCCCGCTGCTGTAAGGCCCATCCACAGTCTTGTTACGTCTGCCAATTATTCCACTGTCTGCCAAGATGGGAAGGAAAACAAGACCGGACCAAGTCAGAAAACCTGCCAAGATCTTATTTATCAATGCTTTCGGGAACAAGAGCAACACGAGTCCGGGTGCAGGCTTCCTGCGGTTGTTTCCGTATGTTTAACCATTAGCTTTGTTTTATAGATGAAAAGAACAATGTGGTTGGTGATGGCAGTTGCTCTGCTGTCATTGGCATCTTGCCAAAAGCAAGAAAAAATGATTGATGTCTGCATCGACTTTGACGATGTGACGCTGGCTGCAGGCTTCGACAATCAGCATGCCTACAGTGCCGAAGGTCTCTCTTTCGGACAGTCCTACACTTATGTTGAAGAGTATGGTTACGACTATTGGAGCGGCTACGCTATCAGCAACCAGACCGATACGAAAACGGCCGGTTACGCCAACCAGTACAGTGTGGCCAGCGGTGCAGCTGCCAGCGGCAACAACTTTGCCGTTTTCTACTACGACTCTATGAATCCCGCAGTAAATGAAATCAGCTTTGCCAAAGGGGAGGAATACCAATTCAAATCGGTAGCGCTGTGCAACAACACCTATGCCTATCTGTCGATGGCACAAGGTGATGCTTATGCCAAGAAATTTGCCGACGGCGACTGGTTCCTGCTGCGCATTACCGCTATGGATGCCAATGGCTTGAGCCTTGACTCGGTAGATGTTTATTTGGCCGATTTCCGCAATGGCAAGAGCGAAATTATTAATACCTGGAAAACTGTCAACTTGAGCTCGCTGGGCCAGGTCAACAAGTTGTCGCTTAAATTCCTCTCGAGCGATACGGGTACTTGGGGCATCAACACGCCTTGCTATGTCTGCCTTGACAATCTGATTTATCAGAAAGAAGAGAGCCAAGACTAAGTTTTATAGGGTTTTATCTTGAGCCTTCCTGTCAGTCGCACCAATGGCAGGAGGGCTTTTTTTATGCCGTCAAGGCTTTATTTTTTTCTTGGCTTGCAGTATTTTTGCAGCCGTTTTTACCAAATATGCATAATAATGAAGAAATTATCGATTTTTGTGGCTGTAGTAGCCATGGCTGTCTCTGCCGTATTTGCGCAAGACGATGCCGCTAAGAAGTCTCCTTGGTCGTACAATGGTCTGGCCGGTGTCAATTACTCACAAAGTTCGTTTACCAACTGGTCGGCCGGTGGTGACAACTCGATGAGCGGCAATGTCTACTTGAATGCATCGCTCAACTATTTGGACGAGAATTCTTCTTGGACCAACGATTTGGATGCCAATTTCGGTATGATGAACTCCGCTTCCATCGGTGAGTGGCGCAAGAATATCGATAACCTGCATCTGGCTTCGAAATACGGTCGTACCATGGCCGGCAAGTTCTACTATGCCGTCCTGCTCGATATGAAGACCCAGTTTGCCGATGGTTACGATTACGGCAGCGCCGATAAGAAGAAAGTGTCTTCGTTTATGACACCTGCTTACGTTACGCTCTCTGTCGGTGTCGACTACAAGCCCAATGCCAATTTCAGCGCATACTATTCTCCTGTTTCAGGCAAGCTCACCTATGTGAACGACACCGTTTTCTCGGTAGCCTATGGTTTGGAACAAGGCCTCAAGACCCGTTGGGAACTCGGTTCCACCTTCAAGGCCAACGTGGCTTATCAGTTCTGGGACAACAAGGTGACGCTCAAAAGCAATGTCGACCTGTTCACCGCTTACAACGAAAGTTTCGGCAATGTCGATGTCAACTGGGACCTGCTGCTTGGTTTGAACCTGACCAAACACATCAGCCTGAACTTCCAATCTACCTTGAAGTACGATGACGATATCCGTTACATCGACCCCACAACGGGCGAGAGCCACGGTGCCAGAATCCAGTTCAAGGAAGTGTTCGGTCTTGGTCTGACCTATAAGTTCTAATAACAGTGCGATAAAGAGCCGCCGTCTGAGGACCGCAGTCTAAACAATAAGGTGGGAGCCTTGCGCCGCTGGCGCAAGGCTCCCACCTTATTATATCCCGACCGCTCTTAGAGCGAGTCCGTTGTTTTAGAGCGAAGCTTCCTTGACGATTTCCATACCCTTAATCAGGGCCTTTTCGTTGACGGGAATCAGGTTGTGGTGGCGCTCGGGCAAGGTTTTACGAAGGCCCTTGAGCACGCTCTCGAGCGATACGACACCCTTTATTTTCAGGTAGCCGCCCAGCAAAATCATGTTGAAGGCTTTGGCATTCTGCATTTCGTTGGCGGCGTTTACCGCATCGATGGTGTAGATGCTGATGTCCTTGCGCGTGGGGTGATGGCTGATGCCGTGAGGATCGTAGATAAGCGTGCCGCCAGGTTTAACCTTGCTTTCGAACTTGTCCATCGACTGTTGGTTCAAAATGATGGCCGTGTCGTAGACATTCAGAATGGGAGAACTGATGCTGCTGTCGCTGATGATGACCGTTACGTTGGCCGTACCGCCACGCTGCTCGGGACCGTAGGAAGGCATCCAGGTAACATCTTTGTTTTCCATCAAGGCAGAATAGGCGAGTATCTTGCCCATTGACAAGACACCCTGACCGCCGAAACCGGCTATAATAATTTCTTCTTTCATATTATCTGTCTTTTAAATCACCTAATTGATAGAAGGGGAACATGTTCTCTTCCAACCATTTGTTGGCGTTATAGGGAGTCATTTTCCATCCCGAGTTGCAGGAGGCGACAATTTCCACTACGCTGGTGCCTTTCTTGGCCATGGAGTTTTCGAAAGCCTTGCGGATGGCTTTCTTGGTCTTGCGCACAGCCGCAGCCGAATGAACACTCTGACGCGTTACGTAGCAGGTGCCTTCGAGTTCAGCCAGCATGTTGGAAATCTTCATGGGGTAGCCGTTCAGCTCAACGTTACGTCCGTAAGGGCAGGTGGAGGCCTTCATGCCAACAAGCGTACTGGGCGACATCTGTCCGCCGGTCATGCCGTAGATGGCATTGTTGACAAAGATGATGGCGATATTCTCACCACGGTTGCAGGCGTGAATGGTTTCACAAGTACCGATGGCCGAAAGGTCGCCGTCGCCTTGGTAGGTGAATACCAGTTTGTTGGGGTTCAAGCGCTTGATGGCGGTGGCAATGGCGGGAGCGCGTCCGTGGGCGGCTTCGGCAAAGTCCACGTCAAGATATTTGTAGATAAACACGGCGCAACCTACGGGCGAGATACCTATGCAGTCGTGTTCCATGCCCATTTCTTCGATAACCTCGGCTATCATGCGGTGCACTGTGCCGTGGTTGCAGCCCGGGCAATAGTGCATCACGTTGTCTTTCAAGAGTTTTGATTTCTCGTAGACCAAATTTTCGGGAGCTATGATATTTTCGTTCATGCTTAGTTCTTTTTGCGGGAAATACGAATGATGACTTCGGCTACTTTACATACAACACCCACCAATATCAGTATAACAGAGGCCTTCAGGTTGTGCAGGAAGTAGAATACCAGCGCGACCACGAGCGCCAGCAGGCTGACGATGGATAAAAGAGCCTTGATTTCGTTGCGTCCCATATTAGATTTGCTTTTTGAGTGCTTCTACAATTTCCTCAGGTGTAGGCAACATACCGCCCATACGACCGTAATGCTCAACGGGGATGCTGCCGTTCACGGCCAGGCGCACGTCTTCAATCATCTGGCCTGCGTTCAGTTCGGCGCAAAGCATGGATTTAACCTGCTTGGCATAGTTGGCGATAACTTGAGTGGGGAAGGGCCAAAGCGTGATAGGACGAAGCAGACCGGCCTTGATGCCTTCCTGACGCAGCAGTTCTACCGATTTCTGGCAGATACGGGCGGCGCTACCAAAAGCGACCAACAGATATTCAGCGTCTTCGCACATGTATTCCTGATAACGCACCTCGGTCTTTTCAACTTCGCGGTAACGGGCCTGACGGCGCAGATTGTGACCCTCCATCAATGCGGGATCGAGTTCCAGCGAACTGATGATGTTCTGCTTGCGTGAGTCGGGTTTGCCTGTAAGAGCCCAGGGACACTTTTCGGCAATTTCCTCGTCGGTGAAGCGGGGCTTGAAAGGCGGCAGTACCACCGGTTCCATCATCTGTCCGATAACACCGTCCGAAAGTATCATGGCAGGAATGCGGTGCTTGAAAGACAATTCAAAGGCCAAATCGACGAAGTCGGCCATTTCTTGCACGGAGTAAGGAGCCAGCACCAACAAGTGGTAATCGCCGTGGCCGCCACCCTTGGTTGCCTGGAAATAATCCGACTGGCTGGGCTGGATGGTACCCAGACCTGGGCCGCCGCGCTGTACGTTCACGATAAGACCGGGCAGATTGGCACCGCACATAAAAGAAATGCCTTCTTGCATCAGACTTACACCAGGACTCGAAGACGAAGTCATGGCTTTCTTGCCGCAAGAGGCACCGCCGTATACCATATTGATAGAGGCAACTTCACTTTCTGCCTGTAGACACACCATTCCGGTGGTTTCCCATGGTTTTTCGGCCATCAACGTTTCCATAATTTCCGACTGCGGTGTAATGGGGTAACCGAAGTAACCGTCACATCCACAACGGATTGCTGCATGAGCAAGGGCTTCATTGCCCTTCATTAAACGAACTTCTTCCATTGTTTACAATTTGACTTTATACACCTTGATACATCCGTCGGGACAAATGTACGCACAACTTGCGCATCCTACGCAGGCATCGGGCTGCTGCATGTAGGCATAGGCGTAACCCTTTTCATTAACTTCCTGAGAAAGTGCCAAAACATTTGAGGGACAAGCATGCACGCAGAGTTCACAACCCTTGCAGTGCAAGACATCCACCTCGACGGCACCTTTGATTTTTGCCATAGTGATAGATTTTCTTGTTAAATACGGAACTGCAAATATAGGCAATTATTTGTACTTGCCTGTCCGTTTTATTGCAAAAAATCGGCCCAATAAAAGCAGTCATCAAAAAAGGCCTGTAGATGAACTTCTTGGCGGAAAATGCCGAAGACCGAAGAACCGCTGCCCGACATGGCGGCGTAGATGGCTCCCTGGCGGTACATTTCCTCTTTGAGTTGGCCTATTTCGGGATACTTGGCAAAAATACCGGCTTCGAAATCGTTCACAATCTTGTCTTTCCATGATTCAATGGGGAGGCTTATGAGTTCGCGAAGAGAACTCTCGGGTTGCCGCGCTTGGACACCGGCGTAGGCCTGGGCGGTGGAAACATGGATGTCAGGCTTTACCAGCACCAGGTAATAGCCCTTCAGACTAAGGTCGATATGGCTGAATATATCGCCTTTGCCTTCTGCGAAGACGCTCTGTCCGCTAACGAAAAAGCGGCAGTCGGCACCCAAACGGCTGGCCAACTCTTCCAGTCGGGCAGTGGAAACCCCCAGTTCTTGGGCCTGGTTTATCAGCGTCAGGGCAAAGGCGGCATCGGACGAGCCTCCGCCCAGTCCTGCGCCGCAAGGAATGTTTTTGTGCAGATAGAGCCGACAGGGTTGTACTTGGGGATACTCGCTTTTGAGCAGGCGATAGGCCCGACACACCAGATTGTCGTCTTGCGGACCCTCAAGGTCGATGCCGCTCAGCTGTAGGGAGAACTCCCGGTCGGGAACACATTCCAGCGCGTCGCGGCAGGGAATGGGGTAGAAGACGGTTTCTATATTGTGGTAACCGTCGGGCCGTTTGGCAATGATGCGCAGTCCGAGGTTGATTTTGGCATTGGGAAAACAAATCATAGTTCGGGGTCTTTTATCGGCAAAGATAATGCAAAACCATCTCGATTGTTGACAACTTGTTGATAAGAAAAAGCGGAATTATTTTTCAGCGCGAGACTATCGGCTTACCTTTGTCATCGTAAGAGAAAATATATGGACAAAGCTAAAGTGGTGTACAAGAAAACACCCGTCAAACCCGAAGATATCGGTCGTATGCAACCGCAGGCCCGCGAACTGGAAGAAGCTGTGCTGGGTGCCTTGATGCTGGAGAAGGACGCATTTTCCAAGGTGTCCGAGATTCTTAAGCCGGAGCATTTCTACGAGAAAGCCAATCAAACCATTTTCCAGGCGATACAGAACCTGTCCATCAAACAGGAACCTGTTGATATCCTTACCGTGCAGGATGCTCTGCGCCGCAACGACCAGCTGGATGAAGTGGGCGGTGTGACTTATTTGGTCAGCCTTACCGACAACGTGGTGTCTACTGCACATTTGGAATACCATGCCCGTATCGTAGCGCAGAAATACCTGGCCCGCGAACTCATCCGCTATTCGATGGAAATCCAGGCCAAGGCCTTTGATGAAACCACCGATGTGAAAGACCTTATGCAAGAGGCTGAGTCGGGTCTGTTTGAACTTTCGCAGCAGTCGCTCAAAAAGGAAGTGGTGCAGATTAACCCCATCATTGATGAAGCCTTGAAGCGTATGCAGCTGGCTGCTCAGCGCAGCGACGGTCTTAGCGGTCTGCCCACCGGTTTCGCAGAATTGGACAAGATAACTTCCGGCTGGCAGAAATCCGACCTTATCATCATTGCCGCTCGTCCCGCTATGGGTAAGACGGCTTTTGCGTTGTCCATGGCTAAGAATATGGCTGTCAACTACCAGGTGCCCGTGGGGCTGTTCTCTTTGGAAATGTCCAATGTGCAGCTGGTTAATCGTCTGATAGTCAATACCTGTTCCATGCCAGGCGAGAAAATCAAGAATGGTCGTCTCACATCGCAGGAATGGCAGTTGCTCGACCAACAGCTCAAAGAACTTTATGACGCGCCCATTTATATCGACGATACGCCCAGCCTTTCGGTGTTCGAGTTTTCCACCAAGGCCCGCCGTCTGGTCAAGGAGCATGGGGTGCAGATTCTGATGATAGACTACCTGCAGCTGATGAATGCCAGCGGTAGCAAGTTCGGCAACCGAGAACAAGAGGTTAGTACCGTGTCGCGCGCGCTCAAAGCTTTGGCCAAGGAATTGGACATTCCCATCATTGCGCTTTCGCAGGTGAACCGTGCTTCGGCCAATCGTCAAGGCAATGCCAACTCGCCCAACAGCGCCAGCGATGCCAAGCGGCCTCAACTGTCCGACTTGCGCGAATCGGGTGCCATAGAGCAAGATGCCGATATCGTTTGCTTCATACACCGGCCCGAGTACTATAAGATTCTTGAGGATGCCGATGGCAATTCCCTCGTTGGCAAGGCCGAACTGATAGTGGCCAAGCACCGTAACGGTTCTACGGCCGATATCCGCCTATGTTTCGACAAGGAGTTTGCGCGCTTCCGCGACGATGACAAACAGGTGAACTATGTGTTGCCTCAAGACAATGGTCTGCAGGGCGATGGCGGTTTTCCGACCCAGTACGCATCGCGTATCAACGAGCAGATAACCGACCAGATACCCGACACGAATCCTTTTTAGCGATTTTTTTGAAAAAAATATCGCGGAAAGCTTGCATGATAAAAAAGGCAGCGTTACTTTTGCAGCCGAATTCAGAACGGCTCCGTAGCTTAATTGAATAGAGCATCTGACTACGGATCAGAAGGTTGCAGGTTTGAATCCCGCCGGAGTCACAAAAGCCTCGCTAAATCAAAGATTTAGCGAGGCTTTTTTCATGGGTGATTTCGTAAAAGAAGCCCGGCGACTCAGGTCGCCGGGCTTCTAATATCGGTCGATATTTTACCCTTTACTTAGCAAAGCTCGTAACTGCGGCGGATGAATCCGTTGAGCGCTTCGCCCTTCAGAAGGCCGTTGGCCAGCAGGCTAAGGTCAATGAGTTGCTTGATTTTCCGATTGTCGGCAACGGGTGCTTCGGCAACGGGTGCTCCTTCTGTAGCGGCCTCACCAGCTTCGGCGGTCGTGGCGGCCTCGGTTTGTGCCTTGGCTTCGGCCTGTGCCTTGGCTTGCGCCAGACAATCCTGTATCAAGCGGTGGTCGGCATTCAGTACCATGGTGTAGGAATTGGGCATATCACCGTAAAAAGACATACCGGCCTGCAGTTTGGACATATCCTGCATACGGCGCATGAATTCGTTTTGGGTAAGTACGATAGGCAGAGCTTCCTGACCCAGCGCGGCCACTTGAACGTTGAAATGAGTCTTGTCCATGGTGGGCAGATACTTCTCGAAGAGTTCCTTAAGCTGCTTTTGTTCGTCCTCGCTTAGGCTGAGCACAGGAGCATCCTCCTTGGGAACAAGCTTCTCGATGGTATCGCTGTCAACGCGCACAAAACGGGTCTTTTCGCATTTGCTTTCCACTTGCTGGATAAAAGGAACGTCCAACTCGCCGTCCATCAGCAGCACGTCGTAGCCCTTGTCCTTGGCTGTGGCGATGTAGCTGTACTGATTGTCCTTGTCGGTGGCGTAGAGGCAAACCAGATTGCCGTCCTTGTCGGTCTGGTTGGCGCTAACAAGATTGCGGTATTCCTCCAGCGTGTAGAAGTTGGATTCCGTATTCTTCAGCAGGATGAACTTCTCGGCACGTTCCCAGAATTTTTCTTCGGTAAGCACGCCGTATTCGATGAAGATTTTCAAATCGTCCCATTTGGCTTCGAAATCCTTGCGGTTGTCGTTGAAGAGCTTCTGCAGACTGTCGGCCACTTTCTTGGTGATATGGCTGGAAATCTTCTTCACGTTGGCATCGCTTTGCAGGTACGAACGCGAAACGTTCAAGGGAATGTCGGGCGAATCGATAACGCCGTGCAGCAGCGTCAGGAAGTTCGGTACGATACCTTCGACCGAATCGGTGACGAACACTTGGTTACAATAGAGCTGTATCTTGTTCTTTTGCAGGTCGATGCTGTTGTGTACTTTCGGGAAATACAAGATACCCGTCAGCGTGAAAGGATAGTCGACATTCAGATGGATGTGGAATAGCGGATCTTCGCTAAAGGGGTAGAGGTCCTGATAGAATTTGGTGTAGTCTTCTTCTTTAAGGTCGGCAGGCTTGCGCGTCCAGGCAGGCTGGGTATCGTTGATTTGCTTGTCTTTGCTCACTTCCTTGTCGTCTTCCTTGACGGTTTCCTTGCCAAAGAAAATGGGCACAGGCAAGAAGCGGCAATACTTTTTGAGCAGACCTTCGATACGGCTTTCCTCCAGAAACTCTTCGCTGTCGGCATCGATGTGCAGCACGATATCGGTGCCGCGTTCGGCCTTGTCGCAGGCTTCCATGGTAAACTCGGGCGAACCGTTGCAAGACCATTTGACAGCCTGTACACCTTCCTGATAAGAGCGGGTGATGATATCCACCTGGCTTGAAACCATAAAGGCTGAATAGAAGCCCAGACCGAAATGTCCGATAATGGCGTGGGCATCGTTCTGGTATTTTTCCAAAAACTCCTCGGCACCCGAGAAGGCAATCTGGTTGATGTACTTGTCGATTTCCTCGGCGGTCATGCCAATACCTTGATCGCTGACGGTAAGCGTTTTGGCATCTTTGTCGATGCTGACCTTGACGCAAAGATTGTCGGTATCTGCCGAGCATTGTCCGCTGGCAACCAGGGTCTTGAGCTTTTGAGTGGCATCTACGGCATTGGAGACTATTTCACGCAGGAAGATTTCCTGGTCGCTGTACAAGAACTTTTTGATAACGGGGAAGATGTTGTCTGTCGTAACCCCAATTTTTCCTGAACTAAGCATGATTTATTTGAGTTTCAAAAACGATTTTCTTTTGTTCTGTGTCGGCTTTGGCCACGATGGTCTGACCCGGCTGCAGCTCTTGGCTCAACAGAAGGCCGGCCAATTCGTTCTCGAGGTAACGCTGGATGGCCCGCTTGAGCGGACGCGCACCGAACTGGGCATCGTAGGATTCTTTGGCCAAGAACTGGCGCGCCTCGTCGCTGAGCGTGAAGTGGTAACCCAAAGCTTCGACCCGAGCCACAAAGGGCTTCAACTCGATGTTGATAATTTTGTCTATGGTCTCGCTGCTGAGCGGTTCGAAGAAGATGACATCGTCGATACGGTTCAAGAATTCCGGCGAGAAGGTCTTGCTGATGGCCTTGTTGATAACGCCCTTGGAATATTCGTTCAGTGCGTTCTCGTTGGGCAGGCCGAAACCTATGCCTTTGCCGAAATCTTTCAACTGGCGGCTGCCGACATTGGAGGTCATGATGATGACCGTGTTCTTGAAGTCGACGCGGCGGCCCAGACTGTCGGTCAGACGACCTTCGTCCATCACTTGCAGCAGGATGTTGAACACATCGGGATGAGCCTTTTCTATTTCATCGAGCAGGAGTACGCAATAGGGCTTGCGGCGCACCTTTTCGGTAAGCTGTCCACCCTCGTCGTAACCGACGTATCCGGGAGGCGCTCCCACCAGACGCGACACGCTGAACTTCTCCATGAATTCGCTCATATCGATACGAATCAGGGCATCGGACGAATCGAACATACACTCGGCCAGCAATTTGGCCAAATGGGTCTTGCCCACGCCCGTGGGACCCACGAACAAGAAAGTGCCGATGGGTTTGCCGGGGTCTTTCAGACCGACACGGTTGCGCTGTATGGCTTTCACCACAGCATCGATGGCCTTGTCTTGACCCACCAGACGTGCTTGAAGGGCGGATTTCATGCCAAGAAGCTTCTCGTTCTCGGCTTGGGCCAGCTTCTGTAGTGGCACACCCGACATCATCGACACCACTTCGGCTATTTGTTCTTCGCCCACCGGTTCGCGTTGACAATCCATGCCGGCTTCCCATTCAGCCTTGCGCTGGGCCAGGCTTTCTTCCTTGCGGCGGCTGATGTCACGGTATTCGGCAGCCAGTTCGTATTGCTGGTCGCTGACAGCCTGGCTTTGCAGGCGTTTGTTCTCGGCTATTTCAAGCTCCAAGTCTTCGATATCCTTGGGAACGTTGATATGGTCGATATGTACCCGTGCACCGGCTTCGTCCAAGGCATCGATGGCCTTGTCGGGAAAGTTGCGGTCGCCGATATAGCGTTGGGTCAGCGTAACGCAGGCTTGTAGAGCGGCTTCGGTATAGCTGACGTTGTGGTGCTTTTCGTAGCGGTCCTTGATGTTGTGCAAAATCTGCAAGGTTTCTTCGGGGCTGGTGGCTTCCACCACTATTTTCTGGAAACGCCGTTCCAGCGCGCCGTCCTTTTCGATGCTCTTGCGGTATTCGTCCAGCGTGGTGGCACCGATGCACTGGATGATGCCGCGGGCCAGAGCGGGTTTGAGCATATTGGCGGCATCCATGGAGCCTTGCGTGTTGCCGGCACCCACCAAGGTGTGTATTTCGTCAATGAAGAGGATGATTTCGGGATGCGACTCCAACTCGTTGATAACGGCCTTCATGCGTTCTTCGAACTGGCCGCGGTATTTGGTGCCGGCCACCATCGAGGCTAAATCGAGCGAGATGATACGTTTGTCGAAAAGCACGCGAGAAACCTTGCGCTCTACGATGCGCATGGCCAGACCTTCCACTATGGCCGACTTGCCCACGCCCGGTTCGCCGATAAGGATAGGATTGTTCTTTTTGCGACGGCTCAGAATCTGGGCCAGGCGCAACATTTCCTGTTCGCGTCCAACGGTGGGGTCCAGGCGGCCCTCGCGGGCCGCCAGCGTCAAGTCATTGCCGAAATTGTCGAGGGCAGGGGTGTCGTTCCGGGCAGCATCCTTGTTGTCTTTGCGCATTGAACTGAAGGCCGCTTGTCCCGACTGCCGGTCGTTGCCCCCTCGGCGCGAAGCGAATTCGTCATCGTCTTCGTCATCTTCGGAAACGCCGAAATCGAGTACTTGGTGTTCGGGAAGGTCCTTGTCGCCGCTCAGTTGCGAGAGGGTATTGTCCAGTTCTACGCCTTCCTGGTGCAATAGGTCGGCGGCCAAATTGTCGTTGTCACGCAAAATGGCCAGCAGTAAATGCTCGGCCTCTATCTGCTCGCTTTTCTGTCCGCGGGCTTCCAGTATGCTCAGGCGCAAAATCTTGTCCAGTTTCTTGCTGGTGGGAATCTGCACGTCTTCGGGTATCAGGTCTTGCTGCTTGATACGGCTTTCGACAATGTACTTCAACATGTCGATGTTTACTTTCATGGCTTCAAGGCATTCCATGGCACGATTGTCTTTCTGGCGGATAAGGCCAAGCAGCAGATGTTCGGGCGCGATGGCGCCGTTACCCATCTTGTGAGCTTCTTCCGAGCTGAATTCCAGGGCTTTGCGTGCTTTATTGCTGATGTTTTGGATAATCATATTCGTAATTGAGAATAATGGTTTGCAAAGATTATACAAAAATCAGGCCAAAGGGACAAAATGGCATATTTTTTAATGGAAATTTATGCGGAAAAAAGAGCTGTTTTTGTTTGTGTTTCTGCGCTTTTAGACCTATTTTTACGAGATTTTTGAATATTCCTAAATAATTGCATAAATGATTGAAGACGAAAAAATTATCCCCGTCGACATAGAAGCGGAAATGCGTACATCGTACATCGACTATTCGATGTCTGTCATTGTGGCCCGTGCGCTTCCCGATGTCAGAGACGGTATGAAGCCTGTCCACCGCCGTGTACTTTTCGGCATGAATGAGTTGGGCAATAATTCAGACAAGCCTTACAAGAAATCTGCCAGAGTGGTCGGTGATGTTTTGGGTAAGTTCCATCCCCACGGCGACTCGTCGGTTTACTATGCGCTGGTGCGCCTTGCCCAAGACTGGAACATGCGCTATCCGCTGGTGGACGGTCAGGGTAACTTCGGTTCGGTAGACGGTGATAGTCCTGCTGCCATGCGTTACACCGAGTGCCGTCTGCGTCGTATGGCAGAAGACATGATGCTCGATATCGACAAGGATACGGTAGATTTGCAGAACAACTTCGACGATACGCTCAAAGAACCCGTTGTGCTGCCCACCCGTATTCCTAACCTGCTGGTGAACGGTGCCTCCGGTATTGCCGTAGGTATGGCTACCAATATGCCGCCTCACAATCTTTCAGAAGTGGTGGACGGTATCGTTGCATACATTAATAATAATGATATCACCGTTGCCGAGCTGATGCAGTACATCAAGGCTCCCGATTTCCCCACGGGCGGCTACATTTATGGTTACGCCGGTGTGAAAGAGGCTTTCGAAACGGGCAAGGGTAGGATAGTGCTGCGCTCCAAGGCCACCATCGAGTCTACCGCCACGCACGACCAAATCATCGTTACCGAGATTCCTTATGCCATCAACAAGGCCGAACTTATCAAGAGCATTGCCGATTTGGTTTCCGACAAGAAAATCGAAGGTATCTCCAACATCAACGATGAGTCCGACCGCAGCGGTATGCGTATTGTCATCGATGTCAAACGCGATGCCAACGCCAGCGTGGTGCTGAACAAACTCTTCAAGATGACGGCTTTGCAGTCGTCCTTCAGCGTGAACAACATCGCTTTGGTGAATGGCCGCCCCATGTCGCTCAATCTGAAAGACCTTATCCACTATTTTGTGGAACACCGTCACGAAGTGGTTACCCGCCGCACGAAGTTCGAATTGGCAGAAGCCGAAAAGCGCGACCATATCCTGCAAGGCCTTATCATCGCCGCCGACAACATCGACCGGGTTATTGCCATCATCAAGGCTTCGTCCAATGCAGAAGAGGCCCGTACCAACTTGATGGCCGAGTTCAACCTTACTGACATCCAGGCCCGCGCCATTGTGGAAATGCGTCTGCGTCAGCTCTCCATCCTGGAAATAGACAAGCTGCATAAGGAACACGACGAACTGATGGCCAAGATTGAATGGTGTCACCAAGTGCTGGCCAACTACAACATGCGTATGGACATCATCAAGGACGAGATGGAAGAAATCAAGGCCAAATATGGTGATGAACGCCGTACGGAAATCCTGTATGCATCCGAAGAGTTCAATCCTGAAGATTTCTATGCCGACGATGATGTGGTGATTACCATTTCGCATCTTGGCTATATCAAGCGTACACCGCTGGCCGAATTCCGTACACAGAACCGTGGCGGCGTGGGCTCCAAGGGCGGCAACACCCGCGACGAAGACTTCATCGAATTCATCTATCAAGCCTCGATGCACAATACCATGCTCTTCTTCACTCAAAAGGGCAAGTATCACAAACTCAAGGTTTACGATATCCCCGAAGGAACGAAAACCGCGAAGGGTAGGGCTATCCAGAATGTTTTGAACATCGAGAGCGACGACAAGGTGACGGCTTATATCAGCGTGAAGGATACGTCTGATGAATTCCTGAATTCGCATTACCTGGTATTCGCCACCAAACAGGCCGTCATTAAGAAGACTGCCTTGAGCGAATATTTCAAGAGCAAAATCAATGGTGTGAAAGCCATCATCATCCGCGACGACGACCGCGTTATCCAAGTGAGCATGACCGACGGTAATTCCGAATTGGTACTTGCCAACCGCAATGGCCGCGCCATCCGTTTCTCCGAAGACAAGGTGCGTGTGATGGGCCGTGTATCGACCGGTGTCCGTGCCATGACCCTCGACGAAGACGGCCAGGACGAAGTGGTAGGCATGATTGTGCTGGAACACAAGGACAACGAGTCTATTATGGTGGTTTCCGAGAAGGGCTACGGCAAACGTTCCGATGTGGAAGATTATCGTGTTACCAACCGTGGCGGTAAGGGTGTCCGCACCATGAACATCACCGACAAGACCGGCCTGCTCATCGCCATCAAGAACGTAAGTGACGATAACGATTTGATGATTATCAACAAGTCGGGCATTACCATCCGCCTATCTATGGCCGATATTCGCGTGATGGGACGTAATACGCAGGGTGTCAGACTTTTGAATCTCGAAAAACGCAACGATGAAATCGCCTCTGTCTGCGAAGTGATGTCGGATGTTTCCGATGTCGAGGTCGCTGAAGAAATTTCCGAGGGCGTTTCCGATGAACCTCAAGCATAACTATTACTTTAATCCATAACAACTATGAAAAGAATTATCTTAGTTCTCGCTGCAGCTATCATGATGACATGCGGTGATGCCTATGCACAGAAGAAAAACGTTGCCCGTGCAAAAGCAAAAATGAATGCCGAGGTTCCCGATTACAAGGGTGCTCGTGAATGCATTGAGCCGGCTCTTAAGGACTCTGTTACCATGAACTTGGCCGATGCCTGGTTCACTGCCGGTAAAATCTACTACAAGCTTTTCGATGAAGAACAGCGCAAGGCATGGTTGGGTCAGAAGGCCGATGACGATTTGATGGCTACTTCTCTGATGTCAGCATACGACTGTCTGAAGAAGGCCGATGAACTGGATCAGTTGCCCAACGCCAAAGGCAAGGTGCGTCCCAAGTTCCGCAAACAGATTATCGAAATTGTCGATGTTATGAAGCCCGGTTTCATCAACGCCGGCGGTTATTACTTCAAGAATCAGCGCTACGAAGATGCCATCAAGGCTTTTGAGTACTATCTGGATTATCCCAACCTCAAGTTCTGGGAGCCCGAGAAGCAGCAGGCTTTGGTTACCGACAGCATGATTCCTACCATCCAGTACTATTGCGGTGCTTGTGCTTCTCAGGCCAACAATTCCGCTTTGGCTTTGCATTATTTCAAGATTCTTGACAAGACCTATCAGGAACAGAACCGTCCCATCAAGGAGCAGGAAGAAATGTTCCAGTTCATGATTTACGAAAACGGCCGTCTGCAAGACTCTGTGGCTTTGGTAGAAATGTACAAGGAAGGTGTTCAGCGTTTCCCGTTCAATACTTTCTACGCCCGTAGCCTGGTGAA
The DNA here is from genome assembly GCA_963617485.1 of bacterium. GTDB lineage: Bacteria > Bacteroidota > Bacteroidia > Bacteroidales > UBA1402 > UBA1757. The sequence continues at coordinate 72,807 of CAVEPA010000008.1, forward strand.
TGAATATCTGAGCAAGAACGATTTGGGTTCCGCTTTGAGTTGGATTGATACCGCCATCGACAACGGCGATTCTACGGCTGTATTCTACAACTTGAAAGCCCAGATTCTTGAACATCAGAATGATATCAAGGGTGCTGAAACTTATTACTTGAAAGCCCTCGAAAAAGATGCTGAATTTGCCGACGCTATGGGTAGCCTTGGCCGTATTTACTACAACCAGGCCGTTGAGGAACTCGACCGTGTGAACGCCATCAAGAGCGACAAGGAATACCGCAAGGCTAAAGCCGAAATGGAATCATACTTCCTCAAGCCGATGCCTTATATGGAAAAAGCTCACGAAATGAATCCTCAGGAGAGGGACTACATCGTAGCTTTGAGAGGTATTTACTACAACTTGCAGAGCATTTACTACGGCTCCAAGAAAACGGCTTTGAGCAAGGAATACGAAAACAAGTACAAAGCTATGGACGAAAAGATGAAGAATCTTAACAAATAGTCTTACTAGATTTGATAACAGGCCCCGGGATGTACGTCTCGGGGCTTTGTTATAAAGAGGAACTGGAGAAGAGACTTTAAAGGGTAGAATACTGAAATGCGTGAGTGTTATATTGCTAGTCATCCTGAGCGCTGATTTTGCAATTCAACATAATATTAATTATGGCGCAAAAGGGCTGAAAATATTAGAACAGATAAACAACGGCGGCTGTCAGACGGACAACGTTTTTGCGCAATGGATTGTAGAATCTGCCCAGCGCCATCTCGCACCAAGTGGCTTGGTTGAATTCCAGTTCGGTTCCGAATTTCCAACTGGCATTGGGCCGATACATATACGCGGCCGATACTCGGAACATATCGCCGATACATCTGTCATCACTGACCCCGAAGCCATAGTAATTGCCAGTGCGCTGAATATTGCCCACGGCACCCAGATTCACCGCATAGCCGGCCAACATTGACAGCTGGTGTTCTTTGCCATACACTGCGTTGGCGTACATGGCCAAGGCTTGGTAGTTGTACATGCGGTTGTCGCGGTCGATATAATATCCGCAGATGATGTTGTGTTCGCTCAGATTTTGTCCGTAAGTGGCTTTAGCTGAGACTTTTAGCAAATCTTTACTGTACTGCGCATATGCCGTTCCTGCATAGGAATACAACAGCGTATTGACGCTTTCTATTGGCTTAAGTGCCTTAAAATCAGTACCTAAGCCAAGCAAATAGCCACCATCAAGCTTCTTTTCGATACCTATATAGAGATTGGGCAGCATGGCATCGTTCTGGTATTTGTGGCTTTTGCCTTCGGGTCCATTGCTTTTGTAATAGCTTTGGTAAATGGCAGCCGCTGTCGCCTTCCATCCCTGAAACTCGTATTGGTAGCGCAGTTGCGGGCTGCGGTTGAAAGGATTGTAAGGCGAACCTATATTGATATTCAGCGTTGTGGGCATTATCTGAATGGTCGATAGCGGATGCCAGGTTTGACCCAGCAACAAACTGGCGTGTTCCCAATTAAGTTGAACGTAAGCTTGACGCAGGCGCACCAGCACATTGTCGCTACTGCCGCTGAAATCGGCCTCAATCTTGCCCAAGGCTTGGTTGGCTCCCAGAACGCCCGCTGTGTAGAAATCTGAGCCGATACGTGTGGTAACGCTGTGCATGCCTGCCGAAGGCTGTTCGCCGTAAGGCGCAGCATAAAGCGAGAACAAATCCTTGCTGGAATTGACACTGTTGCGGCTTTGCATAAAAAAGTCCGTACGGATATGTCCATACAGATGCATGCCCTTGTCTTGAACATCCTGTGCAGCTAAACCGAACGCAAACAGCAAAGAACAGGCGCAGGCAGTATAGATTTTCTTCATGCTTCTTAGAGGCTAGTTTTTAACAACTTCGGCATACAAATCGTAGGTGTCGGCCTGGGTGATTCTTGCCGTATAGAATTCGCCGGGCTGCAGGACCTGCGTTTTTGCGATGAAAATTTCCGGATCCACTTCGGGCGAATCGTACTCGCTGCGGGCGATGTAGTACTCGTCTTCTTCCCTGTCAATGATGACTCGGTAACACTGCCCTACTTTTTCCTGGTTGATTTCTTCGGAAATCTGTTGTTGGATACCCATCAGTTCGTCCAAGCGTGCCTGCTTGATTTCATCGGGAATATCATCTTGGTAATGCTTGGCGGAATAAGTGCCTTCCTCGTTGGAAAAGGCGAAGGCTCCCATACGTTCGAAGCGTACTTTCTTGACAAACTCTTTCAAAGCTTCGAAATCGGCTTCGCTCTCGCCGGGATGACCCACCATCAGCGTGGTACGAAGGTGAATATCAGGCACTTGCTCGCGTATTTCTTCAATAAGCTTATAGGTGTCGGCCTCGTTGATATGGCGTTTCATTTGCTGGAGCATATGGTCGCTGCAATGTTGGAAAGCCATGTCCAGATAATGGCAGATATTTTTGCGTTCGCGCATCACCTTGAGGATATTCATGGGGAAAAGATGCGGATAGGTGTAGTGCAGACGTATCCACTCAAGTCCTTCTATGTCAGAAAGTTGCTCAAGCAGTTCTGCCAAGTTGAAGCGGCCGTAGAGGTCTTTGCCATAGTACGACAAGTCTTGGGCTATCAGTTGTATTTCCTTGACACCGCCAGCCACCAATTCTTTGGTTTCCATCACAATATCCTCGATGGGACGCGAGCGGTGCCGGCCTGTAATGAGCGGAATGGCGCAATAGGCGCAGTGGCGGTTGCAGCCTTCAGAAATCTTTACGTAGGCGTAATGCTGGGGCGTGGTAAGAATGCGGCGGTGCTTCTCTGTCTCCAGCCATTGGCAACCAAGCTCGCCGAGAATCAACGGCCAGTTGAACTTGCCGTAGAACCCGTCAGCTTCGGGTATTTCCGCTTCCAGATCGTGCGTGTAGCGTTGTGATAGACAGCCCATGACATAGAGTCGCTCGATGCGGCCTTCCTCGCGGGCTTGTGCATATTCCAGCACCGTTTCTATCGATTCTTCCTTGGCATCTTGGATAAAGCCGCAGGTATTGACAATGACCACGCCTTCGTCTTGCAAGGGCGTATTGTGATGCACCTCGTAACCGGCCCTTTGCAGCTGGTAAAGCAATTGCTCGGAGTCAACCAGATTCTTGGAACAGCCCAAGGAAACAAGCAAAACCTTCTTGCTTTTGGTATTCATGGTGTAAAACGTTTAAGACAACTTGTCGCCGAAGAGCGAGTCGACAAATTCTTTACGGTTGAACACCTGCAGATGGTCGATGCCTTCGCCCAGCCCGATGTATTTGACTGGCACTTGGAACTGGTCGGAAATGCCGATAACCACCCCACCCTTGGCCGTTCCGTCCAGTTTGGTGATGGCCAGCGCGTTCACTTCTGTGGCCTTGGTAAACTGCTTGGCTTGCTCGAATGCGTTTTGGCCGGTGGAAGCATCCAGTACCAACAGCACTTCGTGAGGCGCGTCGGGCACAATCTTCTGCATGACATTCTTGATTTTGGTCAGCTCATTCATCAGGCCGATTTTGTTGTGCAGACGCCCGGCCGTATCGATAATGACCACATCGGCATCGTTGGCCACGGCCGATTTGAGCGTGTCGTACACCACCGATGCGGGGTCGGCCCCCATTTTCTGACTGATAACGGGCGAACCGGTGCGCTCACCCCAAATCTTCAGCTGTTCGATGGCAGCGGCCCGGAAGGTGTCGGCAGCGCCAAGATAAACCTTCTTGCCGTTTTTATGGAACTGATGCGCCAGCTTGCCGATGGTTGTGGTCTTGCCCACACCATTGACACCAACCACCATAATAACATAAGGTTTGCTGTCGAGCGGAGCATCGAAATCTTTGAACTCTTCCAGCTTGTTCTCGATGAGCAGGTTCACAATCTCTTCCTTGAGGATGCTGTGGAGTTCGTCCGTATTGAGGTATTTGTCGCGTTTGATGCGTGCCTGTATACGGTCGATAATGCGTAGGGTCGTATCTACTCCGACATCAGAGGTGATAAGGATTTCTTCGAGTTGGTCGAGTACTTCGTCGTCGACGGTGGATTTGCCGGCAATGGCGCGCCCGATTTTCGAGAACACGCTTTCCTTGGTTTTGGCCAGTCCCTGATCAAGATTGGCCTTCTTGTCTTTGGAGAAAATACTGAATATACCCATAATTGGTTTGCGTTATCGGTAGAAAAATAAAAAATAGCTTGCTCCTAATGGTTAAGAAACAAGCTATTGTAAAGATCTTTTATCAAGATATTCAAGTTATTTCTTGAGATATTCGTTGACTTTTTCGTTGGGAACCATCTCTTCGTCAAAGGCGTAAGCACCAGTCTTGGGAGACTTCACCATTTTGATGATTTTTACAGAAGTACGACCTTCACCGGTCTGCATACTTGCAACTGCTTTCTTTGCCATAGTCTTATACCTTATTTAATTTCTTTATGAACGGTGACGCGCTTGAGGAAAGGATTGTATTTCTTCAGTTCCAGACGGCCAGTCGTGTTCTTACGGTTCTTGGTAGTAATGTAGCGAGAGATGCCGGGTACGCCGGTTTCTTTCTGTTCGGTGCATTCCAGGATAACTTGCACTCTATTTCCTTTTGCTTTCTTTGCCATAACGCTAATCTCCTTAGTTAAGAATTAATACATCCTCCATACGCAAATAACCGGCTGCCACTGCATCGTTCATAGCTGCGTTCAAACCCTTGCGGTTGATGTCACGCAATCCGGCGGCAGAAATGGTAAGTGCAATCCAACAATCCTGTTCTACCCAATAGAACTTCTTGCTGAAGAGATTGACATTGAATTTTCTCTTAGTGCGTCTCTTAGAGTGAGAAACGTTATTGCCAATCATTGCTCGCTTTCCTGTGATTTGACAAATCTTTGACATTTCAATTGATATTTAATGGTTTATATTTTTTCCAATTTTAGCGGCTGCAAAGTACGGCAATTTTTAGATAAAACACAAGTATTTGATGGAAGATTTTTCTTCCAAAATACAACAATTCGCCAAGTGTCTGATAACCAAACTGTTACTAGATGGCAACACTGGAAAACGGTGCTGCGTCTATGGGGCAGAAATCTTGGTCTAAGTACTTGAAATAGCCGCAGATAGCCACCATGGCAGCGTTGTCGGTGGTATACGACAGTTTGGGCAGATGTATGCGCCATCCGTAGCGTTGCGCGTAAGCCTGAAAGGCATTGCGCAGTCCGCTGTTGGCTGAAACACCGCCGGCTACCGCCACTTCCTTGATGCCATAAGCTTTGCTTGCCTTGTAGACTTTATCCATGAGAATATCCACGACGGTCTGCTGCAGGGAAGCGCACAAATCGGTCTTGTTTTCTTCGATGAAATCGGGATTTTTGGCCACTTCATCGCGCAGGCGGTAGAGGAAAGATGTCTTCAGTCCGCTGAAGCTGTAGTCGAATTGGGGAATATGAGGTTTGCTGAACTGGAAGGCCTTGGCATTGCCCTCTTTGGCCAAACGGTCGATATGCGGACCGCCCGGATAAGGCAGACCCAGCATCTTGGCGCACTTGTCGAAGGCTTCGCCCGCGGCATCATCGATGGTTTGACCGATAATTTCCATGTCCTTGTACGATTTTACCAGCACTATCTGCGAGTTGCCGCCCGAAACCAACAGGCAAAGAAAGGGAAACTTCGGAGCTTCGTGGCGATTGTCTTTTTCTTGGACGAAATGTGCCAGAATGTGTGCCTGCAAGTGGTTCACCTCAATCATGGGAATATCCAGCGCGCGGGCGAAGCCTTTGGCAAAGGAACTGCCCACCAAGAGCGAACCCATCAGGCCGGGGCCGCGCGTATAGGCCAGTGCGCTCAAGTCGCTCTTGTTGATGCCCGCCTGCTTAAGTGCCAGGTCGACCACGGGGACGATGTTGTGCTGATGGGCTCTCGAAGCGAGTTCCGGCACTACGCCGCCATAGAGTTCATGCACTTTTTGGCTGGCGATGACATTGGACAAGAGATACTCGCCTTCGAGTACGGCGGCTGAAGTATCGTCGCAAGAAGATTCTATGGCGAGAATATAAACAGGTCTCATTTTTATCACTATCTTTGCAAGATTATAATCGGTCGTAAAACGGCCACAAAATTACATTTTTTCTTTTGAAAAAGAAGACGCGCATAGGCTATTTGGTGGTGCTGGGTGTTCTGGCCTTCATTTTCATACTGTCGGACAACAGTCGTTTCCAGCAGTATGTGCTGCGTCCCGCCCTATGTTCGTCGCTGCGTTCGCAAAACTTTGACGTTGAGGTGGATTCGCTGCGTTGGCACTGGGCGTCTTCGCGTTTGGAACTCTATGGCATAAGCTGCCGCGACCGTCAGCAGAGCTCCGTGTTGAGCCTGCACTACCTCGAAGCCGACCTCAAACCTCTTGATTTGCTGTGGAAGCAGCTGCACCTGACGCGCCTTCGCTTGCACGCGCTGCAGGTAGACCTCCCTGCCCTGCTTGCTACGATTGGTTCGGAAAACACCAGTCCAGGCGGCTCTCTGCGTCTTAAGGTAGACCAGGTCCTGCTCACACATTCCAGCCTGCAGTATGAACCCTCGTTGGATTTGCGCCAAATAAGTGCCAGATTGGCTTTTTCGCTGGCTCAGGAACGCAAGTGGCTCCGCATAGACGACTTGCATTTCGAACTCAGCAATGGTTTCACGCTCGAAGACTTTGCTCTTCAAGCATCGCTCGATGACGAAGGTCTGCTGGAAGTGCCACTTTTCGACCTACGGCTGCCCCAGTCGTATATTCAGCTCGACACCCTGACTTGTCGCTTGGGCGATACGACGCTCCATGCTGTGGAACTGCTCCGCCCCCTAAATCTGAAGGCCAACATCGCTACGGCCGATTTTCCCCGTTTGCAGGCCGACTTGCAGGAAGCAGGGCTGCAATCCCCGGCCTTCCAATTGGACTTGCTGGCCTCCGGTACGATGGACAATCTCAAAGTTGACCAATTGAAGGTGCTTGATAATCTTGGCGTTACATCGATAAACCTAAAGGGAAACCTGCATCAGATTCAGCAGCAGGAACAGCGTCAGATTGAGGCGCAGTGTTCGCAAGTCGGCGTGGAGGCGCAGGAACTGTTGCAATATGTACAGGCTCTTTTCCCCGAATTGGAACTGTCTTTGCCTCAGGATTTGTTGCAGAACTTGGGATATGTTTCCTTCAGTGGCCTATGCCGTCTGAAAACCACTCAGCTCTCGCTTGACGGACGCTTGTCGACCCAACCTGGCGATATCGACTTAAACCTATGCCTTGACAGACAGGATCGGGAGAACTATCGTTGCCAAGCAGACCTGGACTTGCCTTCTTATCGTTTCGACCGCATTCTCGACCCAGAAGTGTTTACCGGCAGCGGCTCTCTTGCGCTGCAGGCAGATGCCCTTTTCAGCACCTCTGGCCTACGTCAGGCTGATGTCAAGTCGCAGGTGCGTCGCATATCGCTGCTTGATTACGACTATCGCCACCTGACGCTCGATGTTCAGGTTCCATCTCCGTCTTCTTGTCGGATTAATCTCGACGCCGATGATCCCAACTGTCTGCTTAGTGCCAATGCTGTGATAAAGAACATCACTGCGGAAAAGGTCTATCAGGCTACGTTGGAGGCTGTTCATCTTAATTTACCGGCACTACATCTGCTCTCGGGCGACAAGGCCGGTGCGCATTTGTCTTTTACGATGGATACGCAGCTGCAAGGCGACACTTTGGAACGGCTATGGGGCTATTGCCGACTCGATTCCATCGAATTATCACACCGGAACACGCAGTATTCGCTGCCATCGCTGGTACTGAACAACCGTCCTCAAGGCGATTACGCCCATCTTGAATTGCGCTCTGAACAAATAAATGCTGATGCCTACGGCGATTTCAATATCAAGCATCTGCTGCACGATTTTCAGTCGAATGTACTGGCGCGTTATCTGCCGAGTCTGTTTACGGCCCTTCCCCAAGACGATGCCCGTTTGCACAACCAGTTCTCATTTCAAGTGGACATCGCTTCTACCGACTCCTTGGCCAAGGCCTTTTCCTTGCCGCTTTCGGTGGTGGATACGGCTACCGTCAAGGGCTATTATTACGATGAAAAGCATATTTTCTCGCTCGCAGCCGAAAGCGGCAAGTTGCGCGTTCAGAATCAATTGCTGGAAAACCCTCGCCTGAACATCGACAACAAGGCCGGTCAGCGTATCGACTTTAGTCTGCAGACCAATCTGCCGAGTAAGAATCATACTTTCTATCTCGACATGAACGCCAAGAGTTTGGCCGACAGCCTTTTGATGGATGCCCGCATGGAAATAGACCAGCACCAGCCTTTTGCCAGCCTGCAAAGCCGTCACCGTTTCTTGCGTAACGAGCGGAAACAAGTCTGCATCGACAACGAAGTAAGCATCCCCTATCTGCTTTGGAAAGATGCCCGCTGGCAATTGGATACGGCCTTGATTGCCTATCATCCGGAAAAATTGCTGGTGGATGGCTTTCATCTGTACAACCAATATGGTAGCTCTATTCAAGCCAACGGAACCATTTCCCGGCAAGATTGCGACAGCCTTTTTGTCAAATTGCATGAGCTGGACATCAGCTATCTGACACGCATTATGAAAGAACCCAGGCCTCGGGCCATGCACTTGGGCGGCTATATCACTGCGGATGCCGCTCTGCAGTTCCTCATGGACGATATTCAGTTGGATGCCGATGCTACGGTGCGCGATTTCCAGTTGAACGAAGTGGTTATGGGTGATTTGGATGCCGATTTGGCCTGGAATCAGGAGCAGTCTTGCCTGGATGCCTACGCGCTGGTGAAGTCGGGCGATTTGCAGACCGGCCGTATTGATGCTTGCTATTCCCCGGCCGAAGACTCGCTTAGGCTTGATATCTCGTCCGATGGCTTGCCCTTGGATTTTGTCTCGCATTTCACCGACCGTTTCCTGACGCTGAGTGCCCAGGCCTATGGTAAGGTGGTTGTGGTTGGCAAGCCCGTCAAGAATAAATGGTATGTGTTGGCCGATGCCTACGCGGCCGATGGTGAACTCTACTCGCCCCATACCGACACACGCTACAGTTTTGCCGATTCCGTCAAACTGACCGAACACGGGCTGCATTTCGACCATTTGGTGCTTTACGACAATAACCGTAACACTGGGGTCCTCGATGGCAGCATCTATCATACTAACTTCTTTGATTTCAGCTTCGATTTGGGTGCAGAACTCGACCGTTTTCAGGTGCTCGACCTGCCAGCGTCCAGTCAGGGCGATTTCTACGGCAATATTGTGGCCAGCGGCAAGATTCGCGTCAACGGCCATGAGAAAGACCTGCATGTCGATGCCAATATTAAGACCGAAGATCCCAGCAACCTCTATTTGACGCTGTCCGAAAGCAGCGATGTCAATTACGGCTTCATCACCTTTGTCGACAAGGATGCCCAAGGCCAGGCTGCTTCGGAACATTCCTTACCCGTCTCCACCAAGGAACTGCCTTCGAACCTCTCTGTTGATGCGAATTTGGAAGTGCTGCCCTCGGCCAATATCGTGTTTGTTGTCAACCCGGCATCCAGCGATGAAATGCGTATGAATGGCACGGGTTCGCTGCGTATTTCTTACGATACGAAAGATGATTTGCAACTCTTCGGCCGTTACGAACTGGAAAAAGGAAAATTCGGCTTCACCTTCCAAGACTTGCTGCATCGCGACTTTAATATTTCTCAAGGAAGCTCCATCAACTTCTCGGGCGATTTAATGGCTTCTACCCTCGATATCAAGACGAGCTATTCCATACCCAATGTGGAGCTTTCGGATATTCTGGACGAGTCGGAAATCAGTGCTTTGAACTTGAATCGCACCAACATTCCTGTGAACTGTCTGTTAAACATCAGCGGCGACCTAAAACAGCCGGAAATATCGCTAGGACTGGCCTACCCTTCGGCCGACGATGAACTGCGTCGCCGCATATCCAATGTCATCAACACAGAAGAAATTCTCAACCGTCAAGTGGTATCACTTTTGCTGCTCAACAGCTTTGCCGTGAGCGAAAACGTGCAGACCTACGATGCCACCAACAATAACATGTCGGCCGTGATGGACTTGGGTCTGAGCACTTTGTCCAATCAGCTGAACCACTTCATCTATCAAGCGATGGGTAGCGACAATCTCTCCTTCGACTTGAATTATCGCTACGATGATGTGGAACAAGGTTTGGGTGAATGGCAGGTGGCTATGAGCGGACAAATGCTCAACAATCGCTTGACCATCAACGGCAATATCGGTTCACGCGAAGACTTGGTGAACGATAATACCCAATTCATCGGTGATTTCGATTTGGAATACCGCTTTTCGAGAGACGGGCGTCTGCGGGGCAAGTTCTTCAACCGCACCAACGACAGCCGCTACTTCAAGTCGGCCATGACAACGCAGGGCGTGGGTCTGGCCTACAAGGAAAACTTCCACAACTTCCCCGCCCTTTACCGTCAGTTTGTCAACTGGATTACGCGCCGCATATCACGCAGCCGCGCAGAATCAGACTTGAAATCATCGCGTAGGTGACCTGCGAAGGAGCGTAGGCCGCGACTGATGACAAGGCTGAAACTGACCGGAAAGGCAGTTAATCATCAATAGGCTCTGGCAATGATGACGCGTTGCTTGGAAGGCTTGCCCGTTACCATGCACTTGCCCGGAGTTTTGTCACCGTCCAAGGGCACGCAACGGATGGTAGCCTTGGTTTCTTCCTTGATACGCGCCTCGGTTTCGGGTGTGCCGTCCCAGTGGCAGAGGAAGAAGCCGCCATTGTCGATGCGAGCTTTGAATTCATCGTAGGAATTTACTTCGTAGATGCGGCTGTCGCGGGCGGCTTTAGCCTTGAGGTACATATTGGCCTGAATGTCGTCGAGCAAAGTCAAGACGCGTTCATCCAAACCTTCGGTGCTGATGGTTTCCTTTTCCAGCGTGTCGCGGCGGGCAATTTCGATGCTGTTGTTCTCCAGGTCGCGCATACCCATGGCCAAACGTACGGGAACGCCCTTCAACTCGTATTCTGCAAACTTCCAGCCAGGCTTTTTGGTGTCGTTATTGTCGAACTTCACGCGTATGCCCTTGGCTTTGAGGCCTGCCATGATTTCTTCGGCCTTGGCGGCAATCTGAGCGCGTTGTTCCTCGTTTTTGTAGATGGGAACAATCACTACCTGATAAGGAGCCAACTTAGGCGGCAGCACCAGACCGTTGTCGTCGGAATGGGTCATGATGAGCGCACCCATCAGACGGGTGGAAACGCCCCAAGACGTAGCCCAAACATATTCGCTCTGGTTGTCTTTGTTCATAAAGGTGACATCGAAAGCTTTGGCAAAATTCTGGCCCAAAAAGTGCGAGGTGCCAGCTTGCAGTGCCTTGCCGTCCTGCATCATGGCTTCGATGGTATAAGTGTCCAAAGCTCCGGCAAAACGCTCCGTTTCAGACTTCACGCCACGGATAACCGGCATAGCCATGAAATTCTCGGCAAAATCGCCGTAAACGTGCAACATGCGCTGGGCTTCCTCTTCTGCTTCCTGACGGGTGGCATGGGCTGTGTGACCTTCTTGCCAAAGAAACTCGGCGGTGCGCAGGAACAGGCGCGTACGCATTTCCCAACGCACCACATTGGCCCATTGGTTGCAGAGAATAGGCAGGTCTCGGTAGGAATGTATCCAGTTTTTATAGGTACTCCAGATAATGGTTTCAGAGGTAGGACGCACGATGAGTTCTTCTTCGAGCTTGGATTCGGGGTCGGCAATCAGTTCCTTGCCATCGGGCGAAATCTTCAGGCGCGAATGGGTAACAACGGCGCATTCCTTGGCAAAGCCCTCCACATGTTCGGCTTCGCGGCTCAAGAACGATTTCGGGATGAACAAAGGAAAATAGGCGTTGACGTGTCCGGTTTCCTTGAACATGCGGTCGAGTTCATCGCGCATTTTTTCCCAGATGGAATAGCCATAAGGCTTGATAACCATACATCCACGAACGGCAGAACTTTCTGCCAAATCGGCTTTCACTACTAAGTCGTTGTACCACTGAGAATAGTTCTCAGCTCTCGAAGTCAATTCTTTTGCCATAATATAATAGGAATCTGTTTATTGCTGTTTTGTCGCCGTATTGCCGGCTTTGGTTACAAGCCGCAAAGGTAGTTCTTTTCAAGAAAACTAACAAAGCTATTTACGCTGCTTGTGTTTGTAAGGTAAGTGAGATATTTGTACCTTCGCCATCCGTCATTACAAGCTGAAGAAATATTTTTCACGTGGAAGAAATTATTGAAAATCTGAACGATAGCCAGCGCGAGGCCGTGCTTTACAACGATGGCCCCTCGCTCATCATAGCCGGAGCCGGTTCCGGCAAAACCAAAGTGTTAACCTGCAAAGTTGCCTGGTTACTGCGTCAGGGCATGGCTCCCTGGAACATTTTGGCCTTGACCTTTACCAACAAGGCAGCGCGTGAAATGAAAGAACGTGTGGCCAAACTGGTGGATGCCCGTTCGGCCTCGCGCCTGTGGATGGGCACTTTCCACTCGTTGTTCCTGCGCATTTTGCGTATGGAAGCCGCCGCTTTCGGCTACCCTTCCGATTTCAGCGTCTACGACACGGCCGATACCAAAAGCCTGCTCAAAACCATCGTCAAGGAAATGCAGCTCGATGAGAAAGTCTACAAGCTCACCACCGTGGCTTCGCGCATTTCCAATGCCAAGAATGCACTGATAACGCCCAAAGACTATTTCGACTCGCCCGATCTTCAGCAACGCGACAGGGACAGCCATCTGCCCCGCATTGCCCAAATCTATGCCCAATACGTCAACCGTTGTCGCACGGCCAAAGCCCTCGACTTCGATGATATCCTGTTCTATACCCACGCGTTGTTTCAGCAGAGTCCCGAGGTGTTGGAACGTTGGCAGGAGCATTTCCAGTTTATTCTGGTGGACGAGTACCAAGATACCAACATGGCGCAGTACCTGATTGTGAAGATGTTGGCGGCCAAACATCACCGTGTCTGTGTGGTGGGCGACGATTCGCAGAGCATCTACTCTTTCCGTGGTGCCAATATCGAGAATATTCTCAAGTTTCAGTCGGCTTATCCCGAGAGCAAGCTCTTTAAACTGGAGCGAAACTATCGATCCACACAGAACATCGTCAATATTGCCAATGGCTTGATATCCAATAATAAAAACCGCATCAAAAAGGAAGTTTTCTCCGAGCGTGAAAAAGGCAATCTTATCCAAGTGATGAGCGCCATGAGCGATGTGGAAGAGGCTTATATGGTGGCCGGCAAGATTGCTGAACTGAGGCTGCGCCAGCAAGAAAATTGGGCCGATTTCGCCGTCCTTTATCGCACCAATGCCCAATCGCGTGTGTTGGAAGAAGCCATGCGCAAGCGCAATATTCCCTACCGCGTGTATGGTGGTATGTCTTTCTACCAGCACAAGGAAATCAAGGATATTCTGGCCTATTTGCGCTTGATGCTGAATCCTGCCGATGACGAATCGCTCAAACGTGTGATGAAGTTTCCTTCGAAGGGTATCGGCGATACCACCATGCAGCGTCTGCAAGATTGCGCCAATGCGGCTAAGGTCTCCCTATGGCAGGTGCTGGAGCGTCCGGTGGAATACGCTTTGCCGGTAAATAGCGGTATTTTGAGCAAACTGACGACTTTTTATCAGATGATGGAAAGCATGCGGCTCAAGTTGGACCAACTGAGCGTTTACGACTTTACACAAATGCTGTTGCAGACTTCAGGCATCAATTCGGAACTGCTTAAAGAGCCTGGTGTTGAGGGTATTACGCATCGCGAGAATGTGCAGTCCCTGCTGGCCGGTATGCACGAATTCTGCCAAAACCGCTTGGAGGAAGGCAACGAAGATACTGGTATGGCCGCCTATCTTTCCGAAGTGGCTCTGAACACCGACCAAGACGAAGAAGACAACGATGACAAGGTTTTCCTGATGACGGTGCATGCTTCTAAAGGTCTGGAATTCAATAATGTGTTCATTACGGGTATGGAAGAAAATATCTTCCCCTCGCAACGTTGTGTGGAGTCGCAGGCCGAGCTGGAAGAGGAACGGCGGCTACTGTATGTGGCCATTACGCGTGCCGGCAACCGCTGCGCCTTGAGCTTTGCCAAAAGCCGTTTCCGCAATGGCAGTATGGAGTTTTCACGCCCGAGCCGCTTTCTGCGTGAACTGAATCCCGGCCTGCTGGAGCTTTCGGGCAGCCAGTTCAGCCAACAACCGGCTACGAACCCTTATGGCGGTTCAATTGCCGGCCGCAGTTCGTATGGCACTTCCGGTGGTTCGTATGGCGCATCTACCTCTTCCCGTCAGACCACGTGGCAGCGCAAACAGTCTTACCCGCAGCCCCATGCCCGACCATCTGTCACTCCTACTGTCCGTCCAGTTTCCACAGTCCGTCCTGGTTCCACCGCCCAGGCTTCGGAACGCATCGACACAGCCAAAGGCAGTTTTTATGTTGGCGGGCGCGTTTTGCACGAACGCTTTGGCGAAGGCTATGTCAAACAAATCGAAGGCCGGGATGACAACTGCAAAATCAGCGTTGAATTCGACAATTTTGGATTCAAAGTGCTGCTGTTGAAATTCGCCAAGATGCAGCCTATCGACTGAGAAGCTCCCTCCAGAGACTCTTAAGAAGTATACTGTAAACAAGCAATATGGAAAACAACACCTCACATATAACCATACGTCCTGCCACGGCCGATGACATTGCCCTGATTGTGCGCGTGCTGGTCATGGCCATGGGCGAAGATGCCGCTCCCACCTATTGCGGCGAAAAATACCTGGATGTTCTCGGTGAAATAGTTGCCACGCAAGGAACGCAATACCATTACAGCAATGCTTGGGTCGCTGAGCTGGACGGCAGGCCCGCAGCCGCCTTGGTGGCTTACGACGGAGCCGAATTGCCGCGGCTGCGGGCCAACACCCTTGCCGTTGTGCACCGTTACCGTCCGTTGGAAATCAACTTCGATGAGACCCGGGCCGGCGAATACTATCTCGATTCCATCGCTGTTTTGCCCGAATTTCGTGGCCAAGGCTTGGCCCCTGCCCTTATCGGACATCTGAAGTCGCAGTTGAAAGTTCAGGGCTACCCTGTTCTTGGCCTTATCGTTGATGTTGACAACCCTACCGCCGAGCGACTCTATACATCTCTGGGCTTCAGAGCCTTGAACTACATGGATTTCTTCGGGCACCGCATGAAACACATGCAGTGCCCACTCTAGCCTCTTTCAAAACAGTTCCTACGGCCTTAGTCCGCTACCGCCCTGCAGCGTGATGGTTTCGCCCGTCACATAATGGGCATCGTCTGAAGCAAGGAACACGCAGACGCGGCCTATATCGTCGGCCGGATCGGCAAAGCGTCCGAGCGGAATACCCTGGATGGTCTTGGCGAAAAGTTCCGGATAGTGTTCCTTCCATTCCTGCAGACTTTCGGTCATGGCCAGCGGGCATACCATATTGACTCTGACACCATCGGGCCCCCACTCTGCGGCGGCTACCCTCGAAAGCCCCCTGATGCCTTCTTTGGCTGCGGCATAGGAAGACTGTCCCAGTTTGCCGAAAAGACCTGCTCCGGAAGCGAAATTGATGACACTGCCGTGGCTGGCCTTCAGCGCCGGGAAACATTCCCGCATATAGAAAAAGGCAGCGTAGAGGCCGGAATAAACAGCCAGGTCGAAGTCTTCCTTGGTATGCTCCACCAGCGGAAGCCCCGATTTGGACACCTGGGCATTGTTGATAAGTGTATTGATTTTACCGAACTGCCCGAGCGCGGTTTTCACCACGGTCTTTACCGAAGCTTCGTCGGCACCATCGGCTACCATGGTCAGTACGCGGATGCCGTATTCGGCTTCGAGTTTTTCTTTGGCGTTGAGCAGTCTCGATTCGGTCCGGCCGGTCAGCACCAGGTCGGAACCTTCTTTGGCAAATGCCGTGGCAAGGCCGAAGCCGATGCCTTTGCCGCCACCCGTAATAAGGGTGACATCTCCTTCCAATCTTTTCATATCAAATAAATATCTTAAAAATCCAGTTCAATGTCTTTGCCGAAATGTTCTAGCAGAGATTTGGCGGCAAAGTTACCTCATTTCTTAATGGTATCGAAATTGGGGCAGATATCTTTTGACTGTTTCGTTTCGGCATCAACCATTTTAAAGTCAATTTTCTGGTTCTCGGGAAATTCTGATGGATTTCGTGCGATGACTGTGGATTTATCGGTCGTTTTGCGTACCTTTCGGCTTAAATTGAACACTTACCTGGATTCTGTATTCTCAAACGACAAAAATGACTGACTGGCGCGGGTAGAGCAACTTTTCGCGCAGTTAGACAGAATTGAAGCCGAACTATAATAATCGTTTAAAAACATTTTCTAAAAACATGATAAAGAAACTTGGCTGTGTTTTGCTTGTGGCTGTGGCGGTTACGAGCTGCGGATGGTTTTCGGGCAATCAGGGAACGCCCGAGGGATATGTGCGCTATTGCGTGAAGATGCTCGACCGTCAGGCCTTGTATGCCGATTCGCCGGAATGGGCCAAGTGCAAAGATTCCATACTCGCAGCGGCCCAGCGTTTTTCATCGATGGATGAAGCTCACGAGGCTGTTTCCAAAGCGGCTGCCGTGGCCGGTGGCAAGCACTCCAGGCTGGTGAAACCGGTAAAGGACACTGTCGCTTATAAAGAAGTTGCTCCTGGGCTTGCTTTGCTGGAGGGCAATGTCGTCCACATCGTGCTTCCGAAACATACGGGCATCAAGGTTTCCGATTCCTTGTATATGCATACGGTGCTGGCTTTCCTGCAGAATCATCTTGATGCCAAAGGCCTAATCTTGGACCTTCGTGGAAATGGTGGCGGAAATATGTATCCGATGATTGCCGCAGTGTCCCCGCTTATTCCCGATGGCATCATTCTCCGTTTTCGGGACCGCAAACGCACAACGCCCATTTCTCTTGCCTATGTGCTGCAGACAGTTCAATTGCCCGCAGACAGAATAAAGAAATTTCCTTCTTCCCTGCCCCTTGCCATTCTCACCGACGAAGGGACCGGAAGCTCCGGCGAAGCGACGCTCCTTTGTTTCCGGGGGCTGGACAATGTCCGCTCTTTTGGAGCTCCCACTGCCGGATATGCCAGCGCCAATACTGTCTTGAAGCTTGCTGACGGCTACACGCTTCTGATAACGACCGGTCGCGACGTAGCCCGCACCGGCGAAGTCTTCTGCGAGGATCCTATCGCTCCAGACTTCCTCACGCAAAACCCTCTGGAAGATGCGCTCAGCTGGATAAATCATCGTTAGGCTAGCGTGCGGACGGTTGCTGCATCAGTTGACGGGTGTAGAGACGCGCCTCTCGCCAGCGGGGAAAGTAGATGTCCATCTGCCGGTAGAAGGCAGGACTGTGGTTGGGTACCAACAAATGCGTCATTTCGTGTACCACTACATGCTCGATGCACCAGTCAGGCAGCAAGAGCAGGTAGAGGCTCAGACAAATGCTGCCCGTTTTGGGCTGACAACTACCCCAACGGCTTTTACTGGCTCGAAACGAGAGATGTTGGGGTGTCACTTTCATCAAGCTACTGTATTGTCGGATAAGCGGTTCCACGATGTTTAGCAGCGCAAGCTTGGCCTGGGCTTTTTCGGCGGCGGTGTTGAGCAGCAAATGGCTATAAAAGTCGTTTTGTTGCTCCATGCGGGCGTTCTGACGGGCTTGGGCGCGAGCAACCCAAGTTTGGTTATCGCGGACGAAGGCTTCAATGCGCTGGCGGGAGTAACCCCAGGGAGCGGACACGTGCAGGCTGCCGTCTTTGGCCAGACGCATGGATAGACGCGATGTCTTTCTGTAGGTGATATGGACTTGTAGCGGCATAGACACGCAAGCCTAGTTGGGTTAACTGAGACAATAAGCTATAAAAATAAAAAAGCCTCTTAATCGAAGAATCAAGAAGCTATTATTTGGTGCCCAGAACAGGACTCGAACCTGCACGTCTCTCAACACTCGCACCTGAAACGAGCGCGTCTACCATTCCGCCACCTGGGCAACAAAGTTTAAAAGAAGTAAAGTACCCAGGATGAGACTCGAACTCACACGGACTAATGTCCACTACCCCCTCAAAGTAGCGTGTCTACCAATTCCACCACCTGGGTATTAAAACGAAACAGACATCCTGTCTTTACGTTGAGCGGAAAACGAGACTCGAACTCGCGACCCCGACCTTGGCAAGGTCGTGCTCTACCAACTGAGCTATTTCCGCAATGTTGTCGCTTTGCTTTAGCGGCCACAAAAGTACGACAAATTTTAAAACCCGCAAATTATTTCATCAATTTTTCGAAGGATACGGGAATTTTGCTTTCAAAACGCAGGTTTTCACCCGTAATGGGATGCGTGAACGACAGCTCGCAGGCATGCAGTGCCAAGCGATTAATCTCGTTTTTGTGTCCACCGTATTTAAGATCGCCCGAAACCGGATAGCCGATGCTGTTCATCTGTACGCGAATCTGGTTCTTGCGCGTTGTATCCAAGTTGAAGGCCACCAAACTGTACTGACCGTTGCTGCGCAGTACCTGATAATGCGTAACGGCTTTCAGCCCGTCTTCGGGATTATTGCTGGCATAGACGATAAAGGCCTTGCTTTCCCACAGATACGAGGTGACAGTGCCTTTGCCGCTGCCATCGCCGGTGGTGAGTTGGCCTTCGAGCACGGCCACGAACTTGCGTTGATTGACGGCATAACGCCAATTGTCCTGCATCAGGGCCTGCACTTCGGGGGTTTTGGCGAACACCAGCAGACCGGAGCAGTCGCGGTCGAGGCGTTGCACAACGAAGACCTTGTTGCCGGGCGACTTTTGCTTGACGTATTCACTGAGGATGGAATAGGCAGTCTTGGTTTTTTCGCGGGGTGTGGCCACGGCCAGCAGACCGGCGGCTTTTTCTACCACCAGCAGGAAATTGTCTTCGTACACCACCTTAAGCTGCGGATGCTTGAGCATACGGCCAGACTTGTCCCAATGGATTTCCACAACGTCGTTTTTCTCCAACGGATGGTCGAAGGCGCGAATCACGGTCTTGTTGACTGTAACTTGCTGATGGGCCAACAAGGACTTCACTGTGGTGCGCGACTGGTCCTTGAGCGAAGCCAGTAGAAATTCCAGCAACTGGCCCTGGGCTTGCGTAAAGGTGAAACTCGATATGCGATTCTTGGGAGGCATTTTGCTCATAACGGAAATTTTGCGCGAATTTACGGCAATAGTTTGATATTTTCTGTACCTTCGCTCCTCATTTTACCGTTTTTCAAACCATGTTTTACAATCAAGAAGAAGGCCTCGACAGAGCAGGCATCAGGAACCTGCAGTGGCAACGTTTGCAAGCCACCTTGCGCCAATGTATGCAATCTCCGTTCTACCGTCAGCGATTCAAAGACGCGCACATCAGTATAGACGATATCACTTGCCTGGAAGATATCCGTAAGATTCCTTTCACCACCAAGGCCGATTTGCGGGCCAACTACCCTTTTGGTCTGGCTTGCGTGCCGCTTGAAAAATGCGTGCGTCTGCACTCGTCGAGCGGCACCACGGGCAATCCTACCGTTATCTTGCACACCCAGCGCGACCTCGACCAGTGGGCCAATGCAGTGGCCCGTTGTCTGCATATGGTTGGGCTTCGCGCCGGCGACGTGTTCCAAAATTCCTCGGGTTACGGCATGTTTACCGGCGGCCTTGGCTTCCAGTATGGTGCCGAACGTCTGGGCATGCTCACCGTGCCTGCGGCCGCCGGCAACACCTTACGCCAAATCAAGTTCATCAAGGATTTCGGCACCACGGCCATCCACGCCATACCCTCTTACGCCACCCGTCTGTTCGAAGTGATGCAGGAACAAGGTGTCGACCCGCGTCGCGATACCAAGCTCAAGACCCTGGTTATCGGTGCGGAACCCCATAGCGAGGCGCAGCGTCAACGTATAGAAGAAATGTTGGGTGTCAAGGCCTACAATAGCTTCGGCATGTCGGAAATGTGTGGCCCAGGCGTGGCTTTCGAATGCCCCGAACAGAACGGTATGCACATTTGGGAAGACTATTATATTGTGGAAATCGTCAATCCGGACACGCTTGAACCCCTGCCCGTGGGCGAAGTGGGCGAACTGGTACTTACCACCATCAACCGTGAGGCCATGCCGCTGCTGCGTTACCGCACCCGCGACTTGACGCGCATCTTGCCCGGCGACTGCCCCTGCGGCCGCCAGCATATCCGTCTGGACCGCATGAAAGGCCGCAGCGACGATATGATTATTCTCAAAGGGGTCAACATCTTCCCCATCCAAATCGAGACCATCCTGATGAAATTCAAGGAGCTGGGCAGCAACTACCTGATTACGCTCGACACCGCTCAGGACAACGATGTGATGATTATCGAGGTGGAACTCAGCGAGCTTTTCTCTGACGATTATGGCAAGTTGGAGGCTTTATCCAAGGAAATTACCCGCCAGCTCAAGGACGAAATCCTAGTAACGCCCAAGGTGAGGTTGGTGGCCAAGAACTCGCTGCCGCAATCGGAAGGTAAAGCTGTGAGAGTAAGAGATTTACGCAAACATTTTTAAAGTAGTAGCCATGTTGCATCAAATATCCATTTTCATCGAAAACAAGCCTGGGACTTTGCATCAAACCTTGGAAATTATCAAAAAGGAGAACCTGCAGATTATCGCCTCAAGCATTTCGGACACCACCGAATACGGTATCTATCGTGTCATTACCCAGCATCCGCAGGCCGATTATCAGACTTTGCGCAAACATTCCCTTACCATGACCACCACCGAGGTGCTGGCCATTTCGCTCGAAAACGTAGTGGGAACGGCTGCCGATACCATCTCGCTCTTTACCGAGGCCGGCTTGAACATCGAGTACCTCTACTCTTTTCTGTGGCATAACCAAGGCATACTCATTATGCGCACCGACAATCAAGCCAAGGCCCAGGAAATCGTGCGCGAGCATCGTCTGAACTGCATCGAAGAAGCCGATTTGCAACTCTAACTATTTCTCGAAAACGGGCAAGGCGAAAATCACATAGCCTTGCAACTGATTGAAGTTCTGAACACCGTTCTTGCGGATAAAGAAGGAACAATCGGCATAGTTGCCCATCCCCCCTACGTTGATGCTCAGCAGCTGCCATTGTCCTTTTTTACGCAAGTCGTATTCCTGACTGACGAATACTTGACGGTCGCCTTCTTGGCGGAAGCTCTGTATTTTGACATTGCTGCCGTCGAAATCTTCACTCACATAGCACCAAGCGCTGAAGGTCTTGTAGGATGTGTCGGGCAGGTAGAGCGATGAAATGAAGTCGCAAACGTCCTTCTGCGGATTGTAGCGGGTGCCCACTCCAGCCTCGATACGGTAGCCTTGACAGCGCTGCAGAGCAGCGGGAACCTGACCGGGCAAGGTTTTCACAACGGTATAATGGTCGGCCTGGGCATAGCTGCGCGGCTTGCGCGGGTCGTAGTTGCGCTCCAGTTCCAGAAAACTGAGCCACAACACAGCCGTAACGGCCAGAATTCCATAGCAAAGATAGCGCAGGCTCTGTGCGCGCAGGGGTTCTTCATCGTCTTCCTTGTATTGATAGCTGAAAAACATCACGAACATCGACCAGAGCATCACGCCGTGGAAAGGCTGGGTGAAGGTTTCCACCAGCATCAGCATATAGAGTGGAATGGAAACGGCCACCATAAACCATCGGTGCTTTTTCGGGCAGGCTACAAAGGGCCAAATTGCGATGAAAAGGCTTAAAAGCAAGCCCGGCAGACCAAGTTCCACCCAAGAATTGAGAAAGGTGTTGTGGGCGTGCAGGTCTGAATAATCGAGTCCATCGGCGCGATATTGGGCGTTGAGCGCGTCTTTTAGGTCGCCCGTGCCGACACCCGTCAGCCAGACAGCATCTTTGGAAAGCACTTCAAAGCAGGAAGTCCAGACGCCGAAGCGTTTATCTTTTTCTTTGAGACTCAGCTCTTTAGAGGCCAATTTCTCTACTTGAATGCTCTGGAAACGGGGATGCAATTCCCACACGGCAAACAACGAAACAATGATAAGCAACAGTGCCAGCGACATGATTTTTACATGTTTCTTGCGCAAGCGCAGTACCAGCAGCACCAATAGCGCAAACATGGCAAGCAAGGGCGTGCGGCCGCGCATGAGCACCTGATGCAGTATCAAGAACAACACATAGCAGCCCAAAATGGCGTAGTAATGCTTGCTGCCCCAAGAGCGAATCAGGTCGCGTCGTAGATGCCACAGGCAAACAAGGGCCATCAGCTGCATCACGCCGAAATACGAACGGTGCTTGAAGCCCATACAGATACGGACAAACTGGTCGTAGGTACTCTTTTGGAAAAGGTAGCGTTCGCCGGTTTTCATGCTGTATTCGGCAAAGGGCAGGCAGAGCGAATACAGCAACGAGAGCATGGCACCGATAACGAAGGCCAGCATCAGTTGTTTGATGCGGTAACGGCTGTTGAAGCCGAAAGTGGCCATAAAGGGGACCAGCAGGAAACACAGTCGGCGTTCTATCTGGCGCTGCGCATAATGGAAATTGTCGGTGTATAGGAGCGAAATTATCATCAACAGATAAAACAGCCCCATGGCATAGAGCCCGGCTTTTTTCCAACTGAAAACGGGATGCAGATAACGTTTGTCTACAAAAACATCAACGACCCAGGAGATGGCCCATGCCCACAAGCAGTAAATCATGAGCTGGTTGGCAAAGGTCAAGGTGGCTACCGTCAGCAGACCCAAAGCGTAATTGACTTTGGTAACGATATTGTGCAGACGGCTTTCTTGTGTGTTGGCTTGGGTGTTTATGCTGGATGTCATCTGATTTCATCGGATTAATGTGTGCAAAAATAAGGCTTTTTTCCTAATTTTGCGCATCGATTCAGTACAAGTTAAAACAAAGGCTGTGGGAAGAAAAAACAAAGGACGTGTCATTTTGGAGAACGTTGAGATTCAGTCGGTGGCTGCCGAAGGCAAGGCACTGGCCCGTGTAGACAATATGGTGGTCTTCATGCCTTATGGGGCGCCGGGCGATATTGTTGATGTGGAAATCCTGAAAAAGCGCAAGACCCATGCTCAGGCACGCATCCTGCGTTTCGTGAAATATGCCGAGCAGCGTTGCCAGCCCTTCTGCGAGCATTTCGGCGTTTGCGGCGGTTGCCAGTGGCAACATCTCCCCTACGAAGCCCAGCTGCACTACAAACAGCAACAGGTGCTGGACAACTTGCAGCATATTGCCAAAGTGGCACTGCCCGAGTGTAGTCCCATCTTGGGTTCCGAGCACACCATGTATTACCGCAACAAATTGGAGTATACCTTTTCCGACAAGCCTTGGCGCACCACCGAAGAAATGGCTTCCGGTGTCGATTTTTCCACGATGGACCAGCATGCGCTGGGCTTTCATATTCCAGGTATGTTCGATAAAGTGCTGGACATCAAACACTGTTACTTGCAGGAGAGTTTCTCCGACCAGGTGCGTCTTTTTGTGCGCAGCTTCTGCATAGAACACGATTACCCTTTCTTCAACCTGCGTCAGCAGGA
This sequence comes from bacterium, assembly GCA_963617485.1. Lineage (GTDB taxonomy): Bacteria > Bacteroidota > Bacteroidia > Bacteroidales > UBA1402 > UBA1757. The sequence goes on from CAVEPA010000008.1 coordinate 96,369, forward strand.
TGGCCTGATGCGCAATATGATAGTGCGCACCTCGTCCAATGGCGAAAAAATGCTTATCGTGGTGTTCGTGCATAACGATATCGAAAAGATTCACGCACTGATGCAGGCCATTGCCGATGCTTTCCCCCAGATTACGTCCCTGCTTTATGTGGTCAACGACAAAGGCAACGATACCATTTTCGACCGTGAGGTGCTGGTTTTCAAGGGACGCGACTACATCATGGAACAGATGGAGAACCTGCAATTCAAAATCGGTCCGAAATCCTTCTATCAGACCAACTCGGCCCAAGCCTACCGCCTATACAGCGTGGTGCGCAATCTGGCCGACTTGCAGGGCAATGAACTGGTGTACGACCTCTATACCGGAACGGGCACCATTGCCAATTTTGTGGCAGCCAAGGCCCGTCAGGTTATCGGTGTGGAATATGTGCCGGAAGCTATCGAAGATGCCAAAGTGAATGCCGCACTTAACCATATCGACAACACGCTCTTCTTCGCCGGAGATGTTAAAGATATTGTCAATGAAGCGTTTATGTCGCGATATGGCCGTCCGGACGTGATTATCACCGACCCGCCACGCGCCGGTATGCATCCCGACGTGATACAGACCATTCTCAAAGCCCAACCGCGCAAACTGGTGTATGTCAGCTGTAACCCCGCCACTCAGGCCCGCGATGTAGCTTTACTTGACGAAGCTTACCGCGTAGATGTCATCCAGCCGGTAGATATGTTTCCGCATACCCAGCACGTGGAGAATGTGTTGCTGCTTATTACAGCCAAATAAGGGCGATGCCCACGGCTAGTGCCACCTTGATGAGCTTCATCACCACAAAAGTCTTTTTCGACTCCGCAAACAGCGGCAGTGCACTGTGCCCATCCTGCACGATGGCATTGGCCATCATCACCACAAATGGTACTTGGCCGCTCAAATAAAGACCGATAACAATAAGGTGCGGCCCCGACTGCGGAATGAGTCCAATCAGCACGGCCGTCAGCAACATCAGCCAGGGGCTTTGGTTGAGCCAATGTATACTCAGCAACTGCTTGTTGATGAGGGCAATGACAAATAGTGCCACAAATACCCAGCAGAAGATGGTCAGGAAATGGTGCTTGATGACGTGTCCCCAAAGGTGATGTTCCAGAAAATGGTCGTTCACGATGAGCAAGGTGATAAGCACCAGTACGGCCAATACCAGAAATACCATATTGAAGTAGCTCTCTTCCAGCATGATGCCGCTGTGCTCATGGGCATGCTCGTGCGCTTCGATGTCTTGAGGCAGGTGTGAATGTTCGAATCCGCCCAAGAGCAGCGTGACGATAAAGGCCAGCACGCCTACCAGCAGCAAGGCGCGGGTAAAGGTCAAGTGTTTGAGGTTGTTGCGCCAATCTTTGGCCATGTCGGCCAGGCTTAAATTGTCGTCTTGATGCAGCTCGAAATGCAACTGTGCGGGTTGGACAGCCCGTTGTGGAGCCAATTTCCAGCAGATGCAGCCCACCGCCATCGACAAGACGAAGAGTATCAGCATCAGCCAGAAAGTGTCTTGGGGCATCTGTACCAGCATAACGAAAGCCTCGTCACCGATATTGCTTATCATGGCGGCCATCAGCGCTCCGAAATGCACGATGCCGTGGGTGTACATCGAAACCATGGCAAAACCGCCGAAGCAACCGGGCAAGGTTCCTAGCAAAGTGGCAATGACAATTTGCAGAAATGGTTTCTCGGCCAAGGCCTTGCTCCAAGCACCGCGCGTGGCTATGTTCAGAACTTCGATAAAAAGCATGATGATAAGCACGAAGGCCGTAATCATCGTACTTTCACGAAGCACATCGCTAAGGATATGTATCATTTTACCGTTGTTTTACTGCTTCATAAATCATGATGCCGGCCGCTACCGACACGTTCAGCGAGGCGATATTGCCTTGCATGGGAATTTGCACCAATTCATCGCAAAGGCGCAGGTTTTCGGGAGCGATACCTTCGTCTTCGGCACCCATTACGATGGCCAGCGGCCCGCTGTACTGGGCCTGGGTATATGGCAGTGAGGCTTTTTCTGTGGCGGCTACCAGATGAACACCGGAGTCCTTCAAGAAACGCAGGGCATCACTCAGACGAGCTTCGCGGCAAACGGGCAGGCTGTGCAAGGCACCGGCCGAAGTCTTGATGGCATCGGCATTCACCGTCACGCTTTCGTTCATGGGAATAACGATGGTATCCACGCCGGCGCAGGCGCAGGTTCTGGCTATGGCACCGAAATTGCGCACGTCGGTCAAGCGGTCGAGTACCACGATGAAGGGATCTTTCCCTGCTTCGTAGAGCATAGGCACCATTTGTTCCAGTCGCTGATAGCTTACTGGCGACATAAGGGCAATGACACCCTGATGGTTTTTGGTGGTGATATGGTTGAGCTTTTCCTGCGGTACGCGCTGAACGGGAATATTCGTTCCGCGCAGGGCGGCGAAGAGTTCTTTCGACAGGTCGCTTTCCAAGTTCTTGCGTATCCAGATTTTGTCTACGTCCTTGCCTGCGGCAATGGCTTCTATAACGGCACGGATGCCGAAAATCATTTCATTTCCTCCTCTCGGAGCGGGTTTTCTATAAAACATATATCAATACGGATGATTAACTATTTGGTGCCAAGCAAAAGTCGGGCATTGTCCAAAGCGGCTTGCGTCACCTCTTCCCCACTCAACATTTTGGCTATTTCCAGCAGGCGTTCCTCATCACTGAGCAGCACGGCGTTGCTGATGGTCTGGTCGGCATCTTCCGACTTGTATACTTTGTAATGATGACTACCCTTGGCAGCTATTTGCGGCAAGTGCGTGATACACAACACTTGACGGTGCCGGGCAATGTTCTGCATCAGCAGCCCCATTTTGTGGGCAATCTCGCCCGAAACGCCCGTGTCTATCTCGTCGAAAAGCAAGCAGGAGCAGCTGCTCAGCTCGGCCATCAGCGATTTCAGGGCCAGCATCAGACGCGAGATCTCACCACCAGAAGCTATTTGGGTAATGGACTGCACGGCAACGTTGCGGTTGGCCGAGAACAGAAAGGTCACTTTGTCGCCGCCGCTCAAGTCCAAATCTTTGTCTTCCATCAGAATTTGAAATTTGGCATGCGGCATACCCAGTTGCTGGAGCTGCTGTATCATGTAGTCCTCGATGCTTTTCAGCACCGAACGTCGCTGGCGACGTAATTCTTGGGCCGTTTTTTGCGCATCTTTCCAGTAGCCGTCGGCCTTGGCTTGAGCCTGAGACAACAACTCGTCGCTCTGTTCTATCCGGTTCAATTGACTGGCCAGTTTGTCGCGCAGCGGGATAAGTTCATCGGCCTTGGCACAATGGTGTTTCTGTTGCAGTTCGTAAAGCAGATTCAGCCTGCTTTCGATGCGGTCCATATCGCGGGGATCGAGTTCGCATTCGGCGTTCCACTTCTCAATATCGCGTTCAATATCTTTGAGTTCCACCAGACAACTGTTCATACGGGCGCAGCTGTCTTCTATGGCCGGAAAATGACGTTGCAGATGTGTAGCCGTGGACAATGCCTGCTTGAGTTGTGCGCAGACACCTCGTTCATCGCCCAAACAGCTTTGCAGTTGTTGCAGGTCGTTCTGGATATCTTCGGCATGCTCGAGCGTGTCGCGCTGGGCTTCCAGTTCCTCTTGTTCGCCGGCAATCAGCTTGGCATCAAGCAATTGGCGATATTGAAACTGCAGATAATCTTGTTCGTCCTTTTGCCTTTGCAAGTCTTCGGCCAAGCGTTTGGCTTCCTTAAGGGCTTTTTCGTAGGCGTTGAAACATTCGCGGTAGCGCTCCAGCATCGGTTCGCTCTTGGCAATGGTGTCCAGCACATTCAGCTGGAAACTATCTTTAGACAGCCAGAGATTCTGGTGCTGTGAATGGATGTCCACCAGTTGCTGGCCCAAATCCTTCAAATCGCCCAAAGCGATGGGCGTGTCGTTGACAAAAGCCCTCGATTTGCCATTGGCGGAGAGTTCGCGTCGGATGATGCAGGAAGTGGGGTCGTAGTCCAAATCGTGGGCCTCGAAGAAGCCGCGCAGACGGTCGATGTCGGTAAATTCCGCTTCCAGCACGCACCTTTCGGCTCCCGCCTTGATGGCTCTCAGGTCGGCCCGTTGTCCGAGTATCAGGCCCAAGGCACCGATCATCACCGATTTGCCCGCGCCCGTTTCGCCCGTAATCACCGACAGCCCTGCATCGAAATAAAGTTCCAGGCTATCAACGAGCACATAATTTTTGATACTGAGTCTGTGTAACATGGTAAGGTTTTAGTTGTTTTCCTTGATGGCCTCTATGCGGTTGCTTTGCCCCGGATAGAGTTCTTGCAATAACTGATATATCTTGTCTTTTTCTTCTTGTCCGGCCTGGGTGTAGAGTTGTATCACTTCGTCCAGCTTGGCGTCGGAGAAATTGCTGAGCAAAGGTGAACGCGAGTCGTGGTTCTTCAGTTCCGTGAGCACAGACAGCGCTTTGGTGATATTGGCGCGACCTTCGTCGGTTTTGTCGTAGAGCAGGTCCAGCCCTTGACGATGATACTGGTACATCAGCTGACGGTACTGGCTTTCGGTGGCGTTGGTCAGCGCGTCGACCCACGACCAGCAGTTCGATTTGTCGCCGTGAGCCTTCCAGTTGTCACCCAATGAACCTTGCGCCATCGAGACGATGTTCTGGGCTTGCTGCAGGTATACATCACCGCCCAGCGGCGCAAAGCTGTCGAAATCCATGGCCAAGATAATGTACACCCAAAATGCCACGGTGGCCGTCAAATTGTCGGTGATATTGTCGGGATTGAACTCCAAGCTCTGCCCTTCGCTGTACTCGAACTCGAAGTTCTGGCGCAAGTTGAGCATCGGGCTGACATAAGTGGCGTTGAAGACCGGCCGGCGCGACTGCACCTGCATCTCCACCTTGTGCACATTATCGTTGGTTTCACTGAAGATGAACATAAAGCCGCAGTCTATCTTCTCCACTTTCGAGAAGGTGGCCGTGGTCCATTGCCGGGTGTTGAGGAAATCGCTCAGATTATTCTGAAAACTTTCATATACAGCCTTGTCCGTGCCGCCTATCTTGTCGGTATTGATTTGTACGCGACAATTCAGTTCTTGCGCCTTCAGACCAAAGACGATGGAAAACAGCAAACAGAAAAGGCTGAAGCATCTGGTCATGGCTAGCGGCGGCTGTGGGTGAAAGCAAAATCGACAATATCGACAGCCAGTTCCTGCTTACTTTTCAAGGGCAGGTCCAAACAACCTTCACCGCTGACGATGCAAACCTTGTTGGTGTCGCAGCGGAACCCGGCTCCCTGATCTTGCAAAGAATTCAGCACGATGGCGTCAAGATGCTTGCGAAGCAGTTTGCGGTCGGCATTCTCGCGTGCATGGTCGGTTTCCAAGGCAAAGCCCATCAGATACTGGCCCGGCTGTTTCATAGCGCCCAAGGCTGCGGCAATGTCGGGGTTGGCCTGCAAACGGATGCAAAGCTCAGGCATATCTTCGCGTTTAATCTTGCTGTCGGACATCGTGGCTGCCTTGTAGTCGGAAACGGCTGCACAAAGTATGCCCATTTGGCAAGAAGGGAACTCCCTCATGCAAGCCTTGTACATTTCGTCGGCACTTTCCACATCGATACGGCGGATATTGCCGGCAGGTGTCGGCAAGGAAACGGGTCCGGCTACCAGCACCACTTCAGCGCCACGCTCGGCGCAGGCACGGGCCAAGGCAAAAGCCATTTTGCCCGAAGAATAATTACCGATAAAGCGCACAGGATCTATCTTCTCGTAGGTGGGTCCGCCGGTAATGAGTACCTTTTGCCCTTGCAGGTCGCCCGCTTTGGCGAAATAAGCTTCCAGACGCTCTACGATAACTTGCGGTTCCTCCATACGGCCTTTGCCTTCGAGCCCGCTGGCCAACTCGCCGAAGCCCGGCTCAACGATGATATTGCCGTAAGACTGTAGCAGGCGCAGATTGGCCTGGGTAGAGGGATGACGATACATATCCAAGTCCATGGCCGGTGCGACAAACACCGGCGCTTTCATCGACAGATAGGTGGTAATGAGCATATTGTCGGCAATGCCGTGGGCCATCTTGCCAATGGAACAAGCCGTGGCAGGTGCTATCAGCATAGCATCGGCCCAGAGACCCAGATCCACATGGCTGTGCCATTGGCCGTCGTTGGCGGCAAAAAACTCGCTCACCACCGGTTTGCCCGACAGCGGCGACAGCGTCACGGGACTGATAAATTCCTTGGCCGCCGGGGTCATCACCACTTGCACTTCGGCACCCTTTTTAACGAGCAATCTAAGCAAAAAAGCGGCTTTGTAGGCTGCAATACTGCCCGTTATGCCCAAAACGATATGTTTTCCTTGCAACATCAGAACAAAGAGTTGTCTTCGAGACGGATTCTAGTCAGCACCTGTTTGGTGTTCAGACTGAATTCACCTCCCAAAATCCATGAATAATAACCGGGATCCGTACGCAACACTTCGCGCACGGGCTTATCCTTGTATTTGCCGAAGTTGAAAACTTCTACATTCTTGTCGTTGTAAACGATGCGGCCGGCGAAATCGACATTGCGCGTCTGACGCGAGAACTCGGCCAGAAAGGCGATGTCGTTCTGCAACTCGTCGGGATAGCGGTCCAGCTGGGCCTTCAGCACTTCGTAAGTAGCCACCGTATCGGCTTGGGCACCGTGTGCGCCTTCCAAATCCTTGCCGCAGTAGAACTTGTAGGCAGCGCTGAGCGTACGTTGCTCCATCTTGTGGTAAATAACTTGAACGTCCACCATCTTGCGGTTGCTCAAATCGATGTCCACTCCGTTGCGCAAGAATTCTTCGGCCAGCAAAGGAATATCGAAACGGTTGGAATTGAAGCCGGCCAAATCGCAACCCTTGATGTCGTTGGCAATCTCCTGCCCTATCTCCTTGAATGTGGGGCAATCGGCCACGTCCTCGTCGGTGATATGGTGTACGGCGGTGGCGGCAGGTGGAATGGGCATACCGGGATTGACGCGGTATACCTTGCATTCTTCTTTGCCTTTGGGCGATATTTTCAAGTAGGAAATTTCCACGATACGGTCGGTGATAACGTTCGTACCGGTGGTTTCCAAATCGAAAAAGACGATGGGATTCTTGAGATTCAGATTCATAACCAGACCTTAGGCTTTAATCATCATTGGCATAAGCAACATCAGCAGGTCTTCACCTTCATCGTTCTCGGCTGGCAGAACCAAGGCTGCGCGGGCTGCGTCAGAAAGCTTGATAACCACATCGTTGGTTTCGATATTGCTCAACATAGTCATCAGATAATCCGCCTTGAAACCTATCAGCATATTGCTGCCATCGAACTGACAAGGAACATCTTCTACTGCGAAAGAAGAATAATCGAGGCTCTGGGCCGAAATTTGTATGTTGTTGTCCTTGATTTCCATACGGACAAGATTACTGGCTTCGTCGGCGCAGATAGACACGCGTTTCAATGCGGCCAGCAGCGTAAGACGGTCTACCCAGAGGGTGTAGGGATTGTTCTGCGGGATAACGGCATTGTAATTGGGAAAACGTCCTTCGATAAGCAGAGAACTCATCTCGTAGTCGGGCATATGCATGGTCCAGTTGTTGGCGCCGAAAGTAAAATGAACCTCGTAGTCGTCCTTGGAGAGAATGCTCTTGATAAGGGCCATGGGCTTTTTGCGGAGCACTACCAGCACCTCGCCGCTTTCGGCAGTTGTTCCGTACATCTTGCCGCCGTAGCGGGTATTGATCAGGCGAACCAGCTTATGGGCATCCGTAGCCACGAAAGTGACATTGTTTTCCTTGATATCGAGCACGATACCGTTCATGATGGGGCGGATGGGGTTATCGCCGGTAGCGAAAATGGTGGAGGATATGCCCTTGAGCAGGGACCGAGCACCGATGGTCAGTTCGGCTTGGACATTATCGGCATCCTTGAGAATGGGAAATTGTTCCGTATTGACCGTGGTAGCGACAAAATTAAACTTGCCGTTGCTATATTCGATGGTCAGCGCCAAGGTTTCGGGATCGAGTTCGAAGCGTATCGGCTGGTCTGAGAGTTCCTTGATGGAATCGTAGAAGGTTTTGGCCGGGATGGTAAAGTTGAAGTTTTCGTCGGCATCGATTAGCGGCATATGTGTGTTGATGACACTTTCCATATCGGTGGCCCGCATGAAGAGCTGGTCGTCTTTAACGGTAAGCAGAAAATCTTGGGTCAGCGGCATGGTCGAATTGGAGACCGTCACTTTAATCATCACGGCCAGACGCTTGTTCAGTTCAGCGCAGGATACTGTAAATCTCATAGTCGTATAGTGTAAATGTTAATATTATTTCTGTAAAAAGCCGAGAGACAAAGTTACCATTATTTATGGTAAAATGACCACTTCGGGCTGTAATTCGAGCATAAATTTTTCAGCCACATCGGCAGCGATTTTCCGGTACAGTTGCATCACATCCTTGCCTGTGGCTTGGCCGTAATTGACCAGCACCAAAGCTTGCGTGGCACAAACACCGGCATCTCCTTCGCGATAGCCTTTCCAACCGCAAGTATCTATTACCCAGGCAGCTGAAAGCTTCACGCTGCCATCGTTCTGCGGCCAGAACGGCATAGATGGATAACGCTCCAGCAACGCTTGAGCCCGGTCTGCCGTCACACAAGGATTCTTGAAGAAACTGCCCGCATTGCCGGTTTGGTCAGGGTCGGGCAACTTGCTGCGGCGTATTTGCAGTACAGCCTGACGCAATGTCTGTAACGAAGGTTCGCCCAAGTGTTCCACTTCTTCACGCAAGCGCCCGTAATCGAGCCGGTATTCGGGATTTAAACTCAGGCGAAAGCGCACATAGCAGACCACATAGCGCTCTTTCCAGTCTTGTTTGAAACGGCTCATGCGATAGCCGAAGGCACAGTCGGCGGCGGGCAACACTTCGGTTTCCAAAGTGTCGCGGTTCAGCGCCACCACGCTCTCGATACAGTCTTTGGCTTCCACTCCGTAGGCACCGATGTTTTGCACGGGACTTGCACCCACATCGCCCGGAATGCCCGACAGGTTCTGTAGCCCGCTCCAGCCCTGTTCTACGCTTAGGGCCACCCAGGCATCCCAGGACATGCCCGCTCCTACTTCTACCAGCACGCTGTTCTTGTCCTTAGACAATACGCGCCATTCTTTGATGCAGGAGTGCAACAGGATACCTTCGTAATTGTCGGTAAACAGCAGGTTACAACCGCCGCCAATACTCATGATGGGCAAGCCGAAGTCGCGGGCTTCGAGCAAAACCTGGCGGAGTTCGTCCACCTTGTCGTAATCTACCCAATATTGTGTACGTGCCGGGCAATGAAAACTGTGCCTGTCTTGAATATCAATATCTTTCTGTATCAACATTGTCTTAAAAATATTGTTGCGAAGATACATATATTATTATAATTATTATACATTTGCTAACCAAAGTTCCCCGATATGATATCCGTTATCATCCCTATCTATAATCGTTCCGAAGTTTTGGCACGTTGCCTCGGGTCTTTTGAACGACAGGCGTTCCGCCCGTTGGAACTGGTCTTGGTCGACAACAACTCCAGTGACGATTCCTATCAAATCTGTCTCGATTTCCAGAAAAAATACCAAAGCCCCTATTTCCAGATACAGGTACTGCAAGAAAAAAAGCCTGGAGCCTGCGCCGCCCGCAACAAAGGCATGCGCGCCGCCAAGGGAGATTACATTGCCTTCTTCGATTCCGATGACGAGGTTTATCCGCAGATTTACAGCACTTTAGATGCCTATATTCAGGATTATCCCCGTGCCGCTCTCTTCTTGTTCAGGGCAGATTTGGAGCAAAACGGCAAGACTCGCCTGCAGCCCAAACGCTTGGGTATAGATTTGGTGCAGCATCTGATAGACCCGCTGATGGTGACGCACTCTTTCCTCTTGCGCCGCTCCGCCTTCGCTTCGCTGCCCAAGTGGGAAGAACCCTTGGGACGCTGGCAAGACCTAGACTACACCACTCGGTTGCTATGGCAGGTATCACGGGAATCCTTGCAGGTGGTGGCCATCGACAAGGCGCTCTACCGCATTCACGCCGGCTCGGATTCCATTTCGGGCGACAATTACTCCAAAGATGCCATAGCGCTTGAACAAGCCCTTCGCCATATTGAGGCTTTTCTGGAACAACGGCCCAATTCCGACGACCAAGACTTCCTTTTGTTGCGCGCTGCGCTGAGTTACAAAAAGATAGCTTTGGCATCGTCTATCCTTCACGAACACACTCGGCCTGAGTCGCAATTGGCCTATTGGCGGGAGTATGCTCAGCATGCACGTCAACAGGCACCAGAAAGATACCGCCCCTTGCTGGCCCTTGAAGAGGCATACAGCACGAGAGGCGGTAGAGGTTTTTGGAGATTATTCTCCCTATTTGTCAAGTGATTTAAAGTTTGAAATCCAGCGGATTCCAGTCGCCACAAACATTTTCCAAAGTATATTCCTTGGCCTGTTTCTTGCTCAGTTGCTTAGACCAGGCCACGCGCTTGTCGGTGGCGGCACCTTCGCCCGTGTTCTCGAATTCATAGTAGCGGGCGCATTCCTCGTTGATTTTCTGGCCCCAGTTGTGCCAGCCTTCGGGACGGATAAAGCCGCCAAGATTGCAGTGCATGAAAAGCGTCATGCCGTACTGGCGCCAAGGACGGCCCAAATAGACTTTTTCGGCCACCGGGTCGGCGGTGATTTCGCAACGGTTGAAGATGTAACCGTATTTGACGTATTCGGGCGTAGAGGCAGCCGTGATGTAGGAATTAATCTTGCAATGGATGTGGCAAGCCTCGAACCAAGCCGTTGACGGACCGAAGATAAAGTCGGTGGTGCCGTCGATATAGCAGTTCCCAAAGTACAGACGGCATTGTTCACGACCGGTGTAAATGGTGTCTTGGTTGCCCAAAATATTGCAGTTGAAAACGGCGATACGGTCGCCTTCGGTGTGCAGGGCGACAGCTTGGCCTTTACGGCCGGAAGCGTTTTCGATGGTCATGTTTTGGAAGGTAATGCCGTTGCCTTGTACAAGGACGGTGTAGGAACGGAAAGTGCCCATCTTCATTGTACTGCCAGGCATAAGAATATTGGCATGGTCATCGTAGGTGATGATGGTCTTTTCGCGGCTTTCACCGATAAAATCAACATTGGTGACCCAAGTGTGCACCACCACTTTTTCTTTGTACACACCCTCTTTGATAAAAACGGTAGTACGCTTGCCGGGCTTGAAGGCCCTGATGGATTCTATGGCATCCTGAATGTTGCGAAAATCGCCGGAGCCATCGCGAGCAACCACGATATCGTACTTCTTCTCATTGTCGACCGATTGGTCTTGAGCTTGAGCGCAAAGGCAGGCCAGCAGGCAGAGTGCGCCTGTCAGCCAGATTCGTTTTTTTGTCATATCAGCGGATAAATAAAAGTTCTCTGTATTTGGGCAGCGGCCAGAGTTCGTTGTCTACCATCAACTCCAGCTCATCAATTTTGGAGCGGATTTGCGCGAAATAAGGTTCGACGGTATCGTAATAAGCAATGGCCTTTTCCCTTTCATCAGCGATGCGGTTGGCCACCTTACGGGCGGCTACCATAGCATCGGTCAGCTTTTGTATTTGGTCGATATAATCTTCTATCTTCTTTATTTTCTGCGATTTGTCTACCGAAAGAGCCTGATATTCTTCTTCCTTGTAGAGCGTTTTTAGCTTGAAAAGATTATCGAGCAAGGACGATTGGTACTTGATGGCAACGGGAACGATGTGGTTTAAGGCCAAATCGCCGAGTACGCGGGCTTCAATCTGTATTTTTTTTGTGTAAGTCTCCCATTTCACTTCGTTGCGGGCGGCCAGTTCTTTTTCGTTCATCACCTTGGTCTGCGCAAAGAGTTCGATGCTCGAAGGCCGCAGATAGGCATCGTACTGCAAGGGGATGCTCTTTTCACAATCCAGCCCTCGGCGGGCGGCTTCGGCTTTCCATTCCTCACTATAGCCGTTACCTTCGAAACAGATGGCTTTGGCTGTCTTGATATATTCGCGCAGGATATGGGTGAGCGCCTGCTCCATGCTTTCGCCTTGGGTCATTCGCTCTTTCATGGCCTTGTTGAAGTCCATCAGCTGACCGGCCACGGCGGTGTTCAGGGCAATCATCGATGAGGCGCAGTTGGCCGACGAACCGGCGGCACGAAATTCGAAACGGTTGCCGGTAAAGGCAAAGGGCGATGTGCGGTTGCGGTCGGTATTGTCCAACATCACCTCGGGAATGACGCTCACGTTCAGATTAAGCCGCGATTTCGATTTCAGTTTCAGCTTGTCTTCGGAATCGTCTTTCTCGAAATTGGCCAGCAACTGGGAAATTTGAGCACCCAGAAAGACCGAAATAATGGCGGGAGGCGCTTCGTTGGCACCCAAGCGGTAGGCATTGCCGGCGCTGGCTACCGAAGCCTTGAGCAAGGCATTGTGCTTGTACACGGCCATAAGCGTATTCACCAGAAAGGCCAGGAAGAGCATGTTCTCTCTAGGGGTTTTGCCCGGGGCAAACAGATTGACACCCGTATCGGTAGAGAGCGACCAGTTGCAGTGCTTGCCTGAACCGTTGATGCCGGCAAAGGGCTTTTCGTGCAACAGTACTCGGAAGTGATGTTTGGGAGCGACTTTTCGCATCAGGTCCATCAACACCAGGTTATGGTCTACGGCCAGATTGGTTTCCTCGAAGATGGGCGCAAACTCGAACTGATTGGGAGCCACTTCGTTGTGTCTGGTTTTCAATGGAATACCAAGTCTGTAGGCCTCAAATTCCAAATCTTTCATATACTCCACCACCCTTTTGGGAATGGAACCGAAATAATGGTCGTCCAACTGTTGGTTCTTGGCCGATTCGTGGCCCATAATGGTACGTCCGCACATCATCAGGTCGGGACGAGCCGAGAAAAGGGCTTCATCTACCAAGAAATATTCCTGTTCCCAACCCAAGTTGGAAGTGACGCGCTTGACATCGTTACCGAAGAACTGGCAGGTTTCCTTGGCAGCCTCGCATACGGCCGAAAGGGCCTTAAGCAACGGGGTCTTGTAGTCGAGGGCTTCGCCGGTATAGGAGATGAATACGGTGGGAATACACAGGGTGTCGTCAACGATAAAAGCTGGCGACGAAGGGTCCCAAGCACTATAACCACGGGCTTCGAAAGTATTGCGGATACCGCCGCTAGGGAAGCTGGATGCATCGGGTTCCTGCTGAACCAGCAATTTGCCGTTGAACTCTTCGATTACTTTGTAGGGGCCGTCCTTTTGGATAAAGGAGTCGTGTTTCTCGGCCGTGCCTTCGTTGAGCGGATGAAACCAGTGGGTGTAATGCGTGGCACCTTTCTTCATGGCCCACTTCTTCATGGCCTTGGCCACGCTTTCTGCAATTTCGGGGTCGATGGCCTTGCCGGCTGCGATGGCTTCGCACACTTTTTTGTACACCTTGCACGACATATAGCGGCGCATGGTGGCGGCATTGAAGACGTTTTCGCCGTAAAGGGCGGCAATGTTCTTGGGAAGTTTCTTCGCTGGAACTGCCTGATGGTCAAAGGCTTCCTGCACAAGATTGAACCTCAGTGTTGACATAGTCTGTAGGGTTGTTTTTCAAAAAAAATTTCGGCAAAAGTAAGCATATTTTTTTAGATTGCGCTTACATTTGTCACCGTATGAAAATCTGTATCGACGACAAAATTCCCTACATACGGGGTGTATTCGAAGACTATGCATCGGTGGAGTACTTGCCGGGCGGCTTGTTGCCGCCCGGCAAGTACTGCGATGCCGATGCGTTCATCATCCGTACGCGCACACTGTGTAACGCGGCCACACTGAAAAATTGCCCGCAACTACGCTTTATCGCCACAGCTACCATCGGTTACGACCATATCGACACCGCTTATTGTCAAAGCCACGGCATCAGTTGGACCAATGCTCCGGGCTGCAATGCCGACTCAGTGGCCATGTACATCATGACGGCCCTTGGCGAGCTGGCCCGTCGGCATGGCTTTGCGCTCGAAGAACAGTGTTTGGGCATTGTCGGTGTGGGTGAAGTGGGCAGCCGCGTGGCCGCCCTGGCGCGGGCACGCGGCTGCCGGGTGCTCGAGAACGATCCCTTCAAACAAGCCGCCCATCCTTCTTATGTAAGCCTGGATGAAATCATCGCCCGCGCCGATATCATTACGCTACATCCTTGGCTCAGCCACGAAGGACCTCACGCCACCTGGCATCTCTTCGACCGTGAGCGGCTGTACAGCCTAAATTCTCACCAAATATTAATCAATGCCTCGCGTGGCGAAGTGGTAGACAATACCGCCCTCAAAGAAGTATTGCAGGCACAACGCATCAAAGCTGCGGTGCTGGACGTTTGGGAACACGAGCCACATATCGATACCGAGCTGCTTCCCCTACTCGACATTGCCACACCGCATATCGCAGGCTATTCCATCGACGGCAAGGCCAACGGTACCCGTATGAGCGTACAGGCAGTGGCCCGTTACTTCGGTCTGGAGCCACTTTACCAATGGAAAGTCGAAGGTCTGCCCCGCTGCACTCCGGCCTACGACATCTCGCTCGACGATGCGGCCTTGCGCCTCCATCCTGCGGATTTCGAGTCGCTGCGGCCGCAAGCCGCCATCACCCGGGTTCTTAGTAAGTAATTTGTAAAAATCCATCATATGAAGACAAAATCCATCTTGTTTATCGCAGCCCTTTTCTGCTTGCACACCGCTGTCAAGGCTCAAAGTTCTCGTCATCTGGACCTGGCTCTTGAACTGGGAACCACCGGTATTGGCATCGATGCCTCCAGCCCCATCAACGATATCTTCAGCCTGCGCGCCGGCCTGACGGTGATGCCCGCCCTGCAAAGCAGCCGCACTTTTACCGTCGATGTGGACGAGCAGAAATTCGACAAGCTCAATACCATGATGACCAGCATCACCGGTATGGGTATTGATAACAAGATAGACATGCTGGCTCAGACCGGCTTTTTCAATGCCAAACTGCTGCTCGACATTAGGCCGTTCAACGACAAACGCTGGCATATCAGCCCGGGTCTATACTGGGGCTCTTCCGAAATAGCCCGAATCTACAACAGTTATGAATCGATGACAACGCTCTACGCCGCCAATATGTACAACACCATGTACCGCAAGGCCAACGATGACGAAGCTATTATCGAAATCGGGGAATTCGCTCTCTATCCCAGCGATGAAATGCTGGAAAACTATTTTTCTTATGGAGAAGTGGGCGTCTACGCGGGCAAACGCAAAAGCGACGGCAGCGACTTCAAAATAACGCCTGATGAACATTGCCGCGTCAGCGCCAAGGTGCTGGTAAATGCCTTCAAGCCCTATCTTGGCTTCGGCTATGGCAGTAATCTCACGAGCGACCCCGAACAAACCTGGCACTATTCCTTCGACTGTGGTTTGCTGTTCTGGGGCGGTTCACCTTCGTGCATTACCCACGATGGCACCGACATTACGCACGACCTCACCGACTATAGCACACGCATTGGTCGCTATGTCAATTTGTTGAATACGCTCAAGGCCTATCCTGTGATAAGCCTGCGCATCAGTCGCACCATCTTTTAAGGGATAATATTTTAAGGGATGATTGTCACCAGCTTGCCGTTGACAATGTACAAGCCTTGTGGCAAGCTTTCCAAGTCTTCAAGACTGTCGCCTAATTTGATGCCTTGCAGGCTGTAAATGCTCTGTATGGCTTCCGGCGCTGTCGCTTTGTCTAAAGCGACAGGGTCTGGCTCTAGGTCTGGATTAGGTTCTGGCTCTGGGTCTGGCTCTGGATTAGGTTCTGGTTCTAGTTCAAGGTTCTCCATCGCCTTTTGATATTCAGCCTCGGACACCACCTTAATCTCATCGGGAGATCCAGAGGGGACCGTCAAATACGACTGATTGGCCGGCATAAAATCGATATTGGCCTTTTGGTAGACCAATTCGCCGGCTGCATTGATGCCAAGCACGCGCATAGTGGCACTATCGTAGGCCTTCACGTTGTAATGCGCTTTACTCGTGTTACAGAAATAAACACCCGCCAGACAGTTGTCCTTGGCAAGACTGCCCTTGTTGGCCGTGATTTCCACCCTATTGTTGGAAGGGTTGTTGCTGGCACATTGTATCAGTATCGGCATAGACGCAGGCACATTTTGCGCATCCACCTCCTGATAAACAGCCATACCGTGGTCTACTTTGCTGATGTAAAGCACTTTAAGACCGCTTGAAACGCAGTTGAAAGGAAAGGATGCATAAAACGAGGCATAATAGGCACCTTGACATTGCACTGTGGGCTGTATGCCGAAATAGTTGTCGCCCGCAGCCTTGACGGGATGCACATACCAGTCGCGGTAAGTGCCTTTGGCATTGGTCCCCATCACGCCCAAATCATCGTTGTTGGTTTCCACATCACCCAGATACAACACCAGATAATTGTTGCCCTGATAAGCCTTGTAGCTGATACCGTCTTTGTTGGATTTTACCTTGAGGTAATGGCCGATGATTTCGTAGGTATCGGTGCCCTGTGCATAAAATTTGAAACCGCCGTCACAGTCCATTACATAGAGAATGGAGCTGGGGTCAGACACCACATTGCTGAAGTTCTTGTACAGATGCACCGAGCCAAGGTCGGCCGAAGCCGTGTTGACATTGATGCTGCCACGGTTGTCGCGGATGGTGATATATCTGCCCGAACCAACGTTCTGGATACGGTAATAGCCATCGCCCTCCAAGCGAGCAAAAGTAGTTCCTGCACTCAAAAGGACAGCTAGAAAACTTACAATGAGGCGTTTCATGTGTGCGTTTAGATAAAAATTATCCAACAACCACCGGCAGATGTACCGGCGATTGTTGGATAAAAGGCAGTAACAAAATCGTTAGTCATTGAAGAAGTACTTCACACCTGCCGTGGCATTGAAATACCAGTCGAGGTTGGTACCCTTCTTGGAGTTGTACTTGTCGGAAATGGCTACGCTCTGTACTTCGATGCCGACACTCCATCTGTCATTGAAGCGGTAGTCGCCTGCAAGCCCGAAATGGAAGTTCAAGAAAGCCTGGGTGCCAGTCCAAATATCTTCGAGCACATCGCCGGGATAGTTGCCATCCTTGCTGTAAAAAGCTCTCAGATTTTCGTTGGCGGTAGCGGCCTGGTCGTTGTCAAAAGCGATATTAAGGCCAAAACCGGCAATAGCCAGAATGTCAATGGGAAGTCTGGGCTGGTCGAAACCGAAGTAGTTGGTGATGTTGAACGTACCGTCAATGCTGGGAGCCACATACTTCCAGTTCCAGGTTTGATCGGCCTGGCCGGCACAACTCTGCCATGCATTCAAGCTGAAACGTGCACCGTAAAGGTCGTTGAAGGTATAACCGCCGCCCAAAAGAACATTGGGAGACATCAACTTGCCGAAAGAGGACTCACCCAGAGTGTACTGGCCTCCAACATGGCCCTGTACATACCATTGCGTATAGTCGGGACCCTGTGCGCAAACGCTGGATACTGCGAAAACAGCCACGCACGACAATATAAATTTCTTCACTTTCATAGTTTTCTCAATTTAAATGGTTAATAGCCTCAACTGCTTAATCGATAACACTGATGTAATACTTGGTATTGACAACATAGCCGAAGAAGTCCATGGCCGAATAAGTGATTTCGTAAGTGTTGCCCGATTGCAAACCGTTGATGGCGACCGTATTGGCCTCGCCTTCGGCTGTGTGGGGTGCACCGTCGAATACAGTGTTCAGAGCTTCGTTGGCGGCATTCACGCGTTCAGCCTCAGAAGCAAGGGCAGCACCGGTGGTCGTGTTGTAAGCATCGGTAACAACAACATATTTCAAAGCAGCGGGAGCCAAGAATTCGGCCGTCAAGCTGGTGGGGAACAAGGAGATGTCCGTGCCCTTCACCGTGGTGGGAGCCGTCTTGATGGAGCTCAGCAACTGGAATCCGTTATCGGTGCAGACGGTCATAATAGGCTGCAGCTTGCCGGGCAGCGAGTTGACTAGCGAGCAGAACTTGTTGTTGATTTTGTCGAGATAGCTGTTCAGTTTGGTCTCGAGGTTGCTGGCGATATTGTTCTTCTGCGTTTCGAGGTTGCTGATGGTAGAAGATACGTCATCGATCATGGCGTTAATCTGGCCCATAAGGGTGTCCATATTGTCGAGCGTGGTACCCAAACCTCCGAGTACATCGCTGGATGCAATCGCAACCGGCATGTTGATGGGTACAGTCAGGGGCACAGAAACGGTCTTATCAACGTGGATTGTGCTGCCCATAACGTCCTGCGGATTTATCACAACATCCAAATCGATAGGAACATTGACGGCAATAGTCTGTGCAGCTGCCAACTCAGTGCCATCCGCGGCGTAGATGGCAGGAATTGTTATGCTCGTGGGCACGGTCTTGCTTACGTGAGTCGTGGAAGCTCCGCTTGGAATAGGTACATCCAGACTGATAGGAACATTGACAGTGACATTGACGTTGGCACTTACATTGAACTTGATGGAGTCGGGTATACTGCCTGCAAAGCTAAGACCTGTCAAGGTGGTCTTCAAACCGCTCAAGTTGAAATCGGGAATGTTGACCGAAACAATCTTGTTGCAGAGCTTGTTTACCAAGCTGCTTACGCGGGCAATGCCGGGCATAGAAGTAACACCCAGGTCTTTGTTAATCCAGTTGTAAGACAAGGGCTTCACGGCAAAGGCTGCCAAGGCATAGTCGGAATAAACGCGGTGTCCGTCAGCGGCAACGTGGCCGGCTTCCTGGTCGTCGAAATAAATGGCTTCCACTGCGTAGGCATCGGCAATGTCGGTAAGGATGTTGTAGGTGCTGTTGATAATGTTGGTCAGGCTAATGCTACCATTGCCAAGGTTGCGTACTTCGTTGATGATATCCTTGAAGTCTTGCAACTCTACGCGGATTTTTGCCTGCTCAACATCGGCGGCATCCAAAGTGGCCTGCATTTTGTAGAAACCGTTCTCGGCCGCACGAAGATAACCGAAAGTCAGCTTGTCGGTGCTGGGTTCCAGTGCGCTCAGTGTGATTTTGGCATCTTCGCCAATGCTGTTCTTGAGCGATACCAGTACATTGTCGGTATAAACATCGGCGGGGTTCAGCGTAACGTAGAGCTGGCCGGCATTGCCTTCTTCACCGACGATAACGTCGCCCGATTCCCAAGTCTTCACCGTAACACCGCTGGGCAGTGCGCTGAAAGGCTCACCCACGATGGTGTTGTAGCTGGAGGTGCTGGGGAAGTTGATGGGCTTGGGAGAACCTTCTACACCGGCAGTGCCATAGTAAGCGGCCAGCATATTGGAGCGAATGCCTACGGGCAGGTTGAAGTAGCCGAACATAGGCGTGCGGGCACCATTGATAACCACGCTCGAAATGCGGGTGCTCAACTGATTCTCAATTTTGGTTACTCTTTCTTCCAATTCAGCCAAGGCGGTCTTCAGACTGTCTACATTAGCTTTCAGGGTGTCAATCTCGGCTTTCAAGAGCTTGTCGGCATCTTCGAGGCTGGTGATTTTGGTTTCGGCTTCGGAAAGTTTACCGGCCACTGAGTCGATTCGGGCATTGGTGTCGGTAATCTTGCTTTCCTGAGCAGCCAATTTGGCCAGCGCGTCGGTAACGCTGTTCTGGATATTGGCGGTCTGTAGGCTGAGAGCATCGAGTGTCTGCTGATTGCGATAAGCCAAGGTCTTGGCGACAGCGGCAGAATCAAGCGCTTCGGCGAACTTGGTGTTGATTTCCGTCCTGAGTGCGTCGATACTGTCTGTTCCAATGGCTGCAACAGCCGATGTCAAGGCATTGTACTTGGCGTACAAATCGGCAATGGAAGTGTTGGAGTTGGCCAAAGCTGTTTCGATGTCTGTCTTGGCCGTTTCCAGCAACTGGATACGAGCTTCATTGTCGTCACCATTCTGGATGGCAAGGTTCAGCTTGGTCTGCAAATCGGAAAGATCGGCATTCAAGTCAATGTTCAAATCGGCAATTTCACCCTTCAATGCAGCATTCACGTCGGCGACGTAATCGTTGCAGGAAGAGATGGCCGCTCCCATGGCAAACACAGTCAGAGCTGCCAAGAGAAGTTTTTCAATCTGTTTCTTCATAGTTAGTGATATAGAGTGAATAAAATATCGTTATTACTTGAAAGACAATATCTTCCGTTATCGTTTTCGCATCCGTATAGACATTTCTTCCGAAGCGACAAAGTTACACATTAACTACAAAATACAGAATAATTTGCAAAAAAAATATATTTTTATCCCTCCCCCGTAAAAGCTGCAACGCTAGGGCAGTTCGGGCAATATCAGAGTGCGGTGTCAGAACGTATATTTCAGTGTCAGAACAGCGTTAATTGGACGCAAACGGTAGGAAGTGGCAAACTTGTCACCATCCACATAGGAAAGGCTGGTATAATCCTGCACATTGCCGATATTGCGCACGCAGAGCTCCACTTCGGCCCGGTAGCAAGGTTGATAACGCAGTCCGGCATCCATCAGACAGAACACTTCCCTGCCCTTGCCATCGGAACCTTCAATACCATTGTTCTGATAGTTCAGGCTGTAATAGACTTCCATATTCTTGAAAGGCAAGAAGGAAATGTCTGCATCGAGCGACCAATCGAGCTTTTCGTTAGACAAACCCGTGGTGGAAACCGTTTGGGTATAATACTCCCAAGGGCTTTGCAACTGAATTTGCATCCAAGCTAAGGTTCTGATACTCAACGATGGTACCACCATGAATATATTGCTGGTGTAAGACATGCGCCTTCCTTGGCGAAGTTTCTCGCTCGACGAATACATATAGTTGGCATTCAGCGAGATAGTGGTTTCCATATCTCGAAAATTCTTGGCGAAATACACATCGGCCGCACATCTGTCGGTGTAGGTGGTGCCACTCTGGGATATCATCCCCAGCACGCCAGTGGTGTAGATATCATTGCCTTTGATGACGTTTTTTCGAATTCTGGCCGCATTCACCGAAAACATCGAAAACAAGCCCTCCATGGTGTTGCGGAAATCGTAACCAAGCTCCGCTTTCATGGTGGTATTTTCGGCCAGTATGCCCGATTCACCTTGCTGCACGCGGTTGTAGGCGGTTTGTATGGGTTGTTCCACAAACGAAAGGATATCGCCCGTAGCGTGGTTCAAGCGACATGATGCTAGCAGCGACATGCCCGGTGCCAAGGTGTATTTGCCACTAGCTCCGGCATTGACCTTCGGTCTGCTGTAGACGAAATCAGTCTTGTGGACATCGTCCTTATAATGTATGTGCTGGTACTGTAGCGGAACATCCAGACTCAGACGGAATCCATCTTTGGTAAAATTGAGCGTAGGTGTCAAATAGGCCAGCAACTTGATGCCCAGGTTGTCATTGCGCTGCGTTGACATCTGCATAAGACTGTCGAGACGAGTTGTTATCCGGTCGTATTCGGTGTCCAAGCCAGCAGCAAAGGTCATGTTGGCATAAGCATTGAATCCTTGGGCAAAAGAAGTGCTGGTGCGGGTTTCGAAGGAATAACCGCCATTCGTTTGCCGGGCAACACCTTGGCCATCCACATTGAAGATGTCCAGCCGGTTCTCGGGCAGATAGCCGCCGCCAATCAAGGAGTGCAGGTTGTAGACATGCTTGTCTTTGCGCCACAATAGCGCCAAATCGTTGTTGAACGACAGTTCTCTGATACGCGTGCGTTGATTCAGACTCGCTTGCATGTCAATGTCCATATTAGTCACGTCGGCATTCATAGAGGCCTTGGCCATATTTTTGATGTAGCATGTATTGGTATTCCGCTCGTATACAGCATTGCCGGAAAGGCTGTTGACAATCCGTCTTGCCGACAAATCTTCCTGCACCACAATGTTGCTGTCGCCCGAAAGATAATAAGATGTCGCTGTCCGGTCGTAAGTTCGTTGTTTTTCGATGTAGACGATGTTGAGTTTAACGCTGCCCAAACTGTCGGTTTTGTGCAGCACATTGACCGAGGAACTCAAGCTTCCAGCCGATGTTGTCCGTCTATCCACACTCCAGGGAACCGTAAATGGTAAAGGGTCGATGTAATCACCCGCTTTCACGTGGGTGTCTTGTGTACCATAATGACTCATGGTTTCATCGTAAGAACCGATATCGCCATTGTGCGCCTTGGCGGTAAGCAGGCCCTGCATCTCCGTATTGGCCATGAAGGCGAAGGCCGAGCCTCGGTAGAGCAAGCGCTCGGTGTCATAGCCGCCACCAGCCAGCACGTTGCCCGCCGGACGGGACATTTTTTTGTTCTTCAGTTTGATATTCAGTGCCGCCCTGTCGGAATACTGGATGTTTTTCAACAAGCGCACCGGCTGATGATTCTCGAAGACTTGAACACCTGTTATTTCTTTGGCCGAAATGTTTCTAGTAGCCAAGCTGTAACGACCTTCCAACATATCCAGACCTTCGATGTAGAATTTGTTGATAGGTTTGCCCTGATACTCTATCTGTCCGTTTTCCAGCACCGTGATACCCGGAAGCTTCTTGAGGACATCTTCGATGTTTCTGTCGGCATCGGTGGCAAAAGCCGCGACATTGTAATGTATGGTGTCGCTTCTCGAAACTACGGCCGCTGCCTTGGCTGTCACCTCCTTCAACTTTTGCGATGAAAAGGACAGTTTTTGGTTGATAACAGCTGTTTTCGCCTCCACAACAAGCTGCTCATTTTGGTAACCCAAAAGAGAAAACTCCAGTAATACCTTGTCCTTATCTGTAGAAAATGCCACAACATAATGCCCCTGCCCGTCGGTAACGGCATAACTGATGATGCTCTTCTTCTGCGAATCCGCATCGCATACCTTGACAATGACACTTGGGATGACCTCGCCGGTTTCGGCATCGCTCACAATGCCCTCAATCTTGATTTGGGCGCACAGAGGGACAATGCTCACAATCAAAAATGCGATTATAACGAATATGTGCTTGATTCTCATAGTGTTCTGATGATGTTAAACGCTATTCCAATTCCACCGGGCTGTAGAAACGTCTGGTGTTGGAAACGCTACGCACTTTGCCGGTGTTGGGGTCTTTGCCCAGCAAGGGATTGCCTGCCAAAACCGCCATCTGACGCAGACGGTAGTCCT
>CAVEPA010000009.1:0-97804 GCA_963617485.1 bacterium
CTCACTGCGATTGGCTGATTTTTGTCGACGGCG
The DNA here is from genome assembly GCA_963617485.1 of bacterium. Classification (GTDB taxonomy): domain Bacteria; phylum Bacteroidota; class Bacteroidia; order Bacteroidales; family UBA1402; genus UBA1757. The sequence continues at coordinate 34 of CAVEPA010000009.1, forward strand.
ATTGTGTGTTGCATCCTCGTTTCGTGGAAATGCATCTGAAATTTGCCAAACAAGGCCGCATTTTGGCCGGCAAACGAGTACGTCTGAGTGCCGAAATATCGCAGAAAGTCTTGGAGGGCAAGCCCGTACACGGATGGTCCTTATTGTTTTGTCCGCAAGGTTGCAGTCACACGGAAGAGGGCTTTTTCTGTTCCCTGTCCAAATGGCTACGCCGCCCGGCCAAGCATATTACCGGTTGCAACATGTCGATGTCGCGTACCGACCTGTTGGCCATCAACGGTTTCGATGAGAACTACACGCGGCCGGCGACAGGCGAAGACTACGATATTGAATGGCGACTGCAGAAAAACGGTTGCCGTCTGTTTTCGCTGAGAAATCTGGCGGTACAATATCATCTATATCACAAAGAAAGCTGGACCGACCAGACAGAAAATCTCATCTACTGCCGCCAAATGCAGGCCCAAAGCCAGGTGGTCTGCAAAAACGGCATCCAAAAACTATGATTGATATTCACAACCTGCAAGCCGTTGTAGTGTGGTACAAACCCGGACAACGGCAAGCCGAACTCTTATGGCAGTTCTTGAGCATTGGGCTGCATACCATTGTAGTAGACAATTCCGACGGCGACAATGCCGCGCTGCTTGAAGCGCTGCCCGCCCAACAATTCTGTTATCTGCCCATGCACCACAACATGGGTATCGCAGCCGCCCTCAACCGAGGATGTTCCACAGCGCAGCAACTGGGTGCCCAATGGGTGCTCACCATGGACCAGGACAGTCAATTCCGTCCCGACGACCTTTTGCGCTATATTCAACAGGCCAACGAATATTCCGGTTGTCAAGAGGTGGCCTTGTTCAGTCCGCTGCACAACACGCACAATTTCATCCCGACAGCCCTGCCACGCTACTCGCAGCTTGAAACGGCCATGACTTCGGGCAATCTGCTATCTCTGTCGGTGTTTGCAAAGCTCGACAACGGTTTTCGCGAAGATCTTTTTATTGATGCAGTGGACGATGAATACTGCTTTCGCGCCAAACGGCATGGATACGACATTGTACGCGTGAACGACATTGCACTGACGCATCCGCTCGGCGACATTGTGGAAGCGCGTTGCCTGATGTTCACCAAAAAGATACACACGCACGCTCCCAGGCGCTACTACTACATTGTGCGCAACTATCTCCGTACGGCCGATTTGTATCCCGAACAGAGAAAACGGTTGCACAAATTGCTGCGCAAAACCCTGTTGAAAGAGCTGAAACGCTGTCTATTCTACAGTTATCCGCAAAGATGGAAGCGCCTAGGCTTCATTGTGCGCGGATTTATCGACTATCGTAACGGCGTGTCTGGAGAATATCCCCAGCACGCGGCCTAAGAGGCTGTTTCTCAACAACTACATTAAAGCGCCTTACGAATCTTTTCGGCGATAGCCTGCATCTGCTCGGGGCTGAACTGTTTCTTAGGATTGCTGAAAATCATATCCTTTTCCGAGTTGATGGGCACCAGATGTATGTGTGCGTGAGGCACTTCCATACCCAACACAGCCACAGCCACGCGCTTGCAGTCGATAGAGGCCTTTTGTGCCTTGGCGATTTTTTTGGCAAACACCATCATGTCGGCTATCGTTGCATCGTCGTAGTCGAAAATATAGTCCTTTTCTTCCTTGGGAATAACCAGCGTGTGGCCTTCCTGCATGGGATTGATGTCCAGAAACGCAAAGAAGCGCTCGTCTTCGGCGATTTTGTAACAAGGGATTTCGCCTGCGATAATGCGTGAGAAAATGCTTGCCATATTACTAAAATTTAGTCGATACTGATGTTTTGAATTTTGAAGCTGATGACACCGGCGGGTACGCTGACATCGACAGTTTCGCCAACCTTGTGACCCAGCAGGCCCTTGGCGATGGGCGAAGTGACGGAAATTTTCTTCTCGCGCAGATTGGCTTCTGTTTCAGGCACGATGGTATAGGCCGTTTCCTGCTTGTTCTTGACGTTGAGAAGATGTACCTTGGTAAGAATTTGTACCGTTGAAGTGTCGATTTTGGCAGGGTCGAGGATGCGGGCATTCACCACCAAATCTTTCAACTGTGCGATTTTCTGCTCCAGCATACCTTGCGCCTCTTTGGCAGCATCGTACTCGGCGTTTTCGGAAAGGTCTCCTTTTTCGCGAGCCTCGGATATTTGCTGTGCCACTTCGGGACGCTTGACGGTTTCGAGGAAAACGATTTCCTCTTGCAGTTTTTTGTAACCGCTTTCGGTCATGTAATTGATAGCCATACTATTTATTGTTTTGTTTTTGAATTAGTCACACTATGATATGAAAGAAAAAGAATCCCGACCGGAACACTACCGGTCGGAACCCTTTCTGTCACACGCAGGCAAAAGTAGTTAAAGTTTCTTTGCAAAAAAAATTATCGTCAACTATTTTTCTTGGCCGCGGCCGCCCTATTCCTTGAGCAGCCGGAGAATTTCCTTGCTCAAATCCTTGATGGTTTCATCGCGGGCCACCAGATTACCCTCTTTGTCGATAAGGAAGTAAGTGGGCAGCTGCTGCACGTTGTACATGCGCAAGTACGACGACTGCAGGCTGTAGCGGTCGCGCACGCAAACCCAGGGAAGATTCAAAGCCGAGGTCTTCCAAAAATGTTCATCGGTGTCGAGCGAGACCTGATAGATTTCAAAACCGCGGCCCTCGAAAAGCTTGTAGAGTTCGCGCATCTGCAGGGTGCGCTCGGCCGAATAATCGGCTTGATAAGCTGTGAAGTCGAGCATTATTACCTTGCCTTTCAAGGACGAGAGTTTTTGCATATTGCCGAAAATGTCGGGAAGTTCGATGTCGAAAAGAGGCAACTTGTCTATTTCCTGTATCGGTATTTCGGGCAGAGCGGCGGCATCGGCCTCAGCCTTGCGTTGTTGGCGCAGTTCGGCCAGGCCTGTCAAGGTGAGCATTTTCAGGTTCTTGGTACGCTGAGCCTCGGGATAATACATTTCCCAAGAAGTGGCCACTGCAGCGAAAAGCTTGGAATCTTCCTTGTTGGCTGGATTGAAAATCAGATAGTTGTGCAAACGCTGATAAAGTGCGTAATAGGCTGCCGGCGATTTCGGATCGTCATAAATATATTTGGTGGCCGCCTGCTTGTAGGCATCGATGCAGGCCAGTGCCTGTTGCTGATACGCTTCGCGGGTCAACTTTCCGCTGCGCCACTGAGCATCCAACTTGTCGAAGTCGTTGAGACAGCGTTTTTTCAAAATGGCCAACTCGCCGATATACTGACTTTGCAAGGAGCCTTCCAGTGTGTAGGAGCCGCCGAACGCGGCTGTATCGGTGCGGATAACAATGTGGCACAGCGAATCGACTGCCAAAGGAATGATATCCTTGCCCAGACGCAAGCGGTAGAACTCGGGAGCCTCTCCCATCTTGGCCTTGAAAGAGAATTTGCCATCGGCTTTCAGCTTGGCCGAATCGAGCGCTTGCGTGCCATTGAGCGACTGCCACTCGAAATAAAGGGTCTGGCCATCGCCGTTCTCGACGCAACCTTCTACACCGAACTTCGGCTGACAAGCACTTAGGGCAAGCACCAGGCCCAAAATATAAAATATCTTCTTCATAAGAATGTTGTTTATTCGTTCACAAATCGGGCATACACACTCAGCGGCAAACGACGTCCAGCGCGGTCGGTAAAACTGAGGTCGCCCTGTTCTATCTGCTTGGCCTGCGGAAAATAGCATCTGATAAGATTATCGGCTACCCAAGATGAAAAGCCCATAGAATATAGGTTCAGGATAAGTAGCGCGTGCTCGTCGAGCAACTGCGCACAAGCTTCCATCAGCGGGGCGATACCTTCTTCCAAAATCCATTTCTCGCCCTTGGGACCACGTCCGTAGGCGGGAGGATCCATGATAATAGCCTGATAACGCTTGCCTCGCTTGGCCTCGCGACGCACATATTGCAACGCATCTTCGAGCATCCAGCGGATATTGTCGAGCGAGGAGGCTTCCATGTTTTCGTGCGCCCAGTTGAGCACTTGCTTGACGGCATCCAGATGGGTAACGTCTGCACCGGCTGCCCGGGCTGCCAGCGAAGCTCCTCCCGTATAGGCGAAAAGATTCAGCATTTTGGGCGGCTGGGAATTAGGCTGCGAGAACTTCTTGAGATGCTCGTAGATAAAGTCCCAGTTGTAGGCCTGCTCGGGGAAAATGCCCACATGCTTGAAGGATGTCATGCCAAGGCGCATGCGCAGGTTCATGTCTTGCAGACGATAGCTTATCCACCACTGGTCGGGCATAGACGAACGTTTCATCCACTGGCCGCGTTCCTCACCGGCTTGGCTGGAACTGCGCTTGAAACAAGCATCGGCAGCTTGCCACAGCGACTCGGGCTGAGCCTTGGGCCAGACAGCCTGCGGCTCGGGACGGCGCAACACATATTGGCCGAAACGCTCCAATTTTTCGAAGTCGCCACAGTCTATCAATTCGTAATCTTTGCCAAAATCTACTATCATCGTCCAAATAATTTCAGCTAGCCGCAAAGGTAATCAAATTTATTATACCTTTGCAGCCGATTTGTGGAAGGATTTGAACGCTTGCAACCACGTAAAAAAATTGCTAAAGACTGCACGCAAACATCCCCTTCCCTAACTTAATTTATCAACCGGAGCACCCCAGCGGAAAGCTCCATAAATTTAATGTTATGGGATATCTATTTACTTCAGAATCGGTGTCGGAAGGACACCCCGACAAGGTTGCGGACCAGATTTCAGATGCTCTGGTAGACCGCTTTTTGGCTTACGATCCTCAGTCGAAAACCGCTTGTGAAACGCTCGTTACCACCGGACAGGTTGTGGTGGTGGGCGAAGTCAGGTCGAACGCTTACGTTGATGTGCCCGAGGTGGCGCGTCAGGTTATCCAACGCATCGGCTACACCAAGAGCGAATATAAGTTCGATGCGGCTTCCTGCGGTGTACTCTCGGCTTTGCACGAACAGTCGGAAGACATCAACCGAGGGGTGGACGGCGCTGCCAAGGACGACCCCATGAACCAAGGGGCCGGCGACCAAGGCATGATGTTCGGCTACGCCTGCAAGGATACCGACAACTATATGCCGCTTCCGCTGGAACTGGCTCACCGTCTGTTGCGCGCACTGGCCGATATTCGCCGCGAAGGCAAAGAAATGACCTACCTGCGTCCCGACGCCAAGTCGCAAGTAACGGTGGAATACGATGATAACGGCCGTCCGCAGCGCATTCATACCATCGTTATTTCTACCCAGCACGACGAATTCCTGAACGACGACAAAGCCATGCTCGACCGCATCTATCACGATGTAAAGCACATCCTGCTGCCCCGTGTGTTCGATGCCGATGAAAAAATCAAGTCGTTGCTCGATGACAAGCTGATTCTCTTTGTCAACCCAACGGGCAAGTTTGTCATTGGTGGTCCTCACGGCGATAGCGGCCTCACCGGCCGCAAAATCATTGTGGATACTTACGGTGGCAAAGGCGCTCACGGTGGCGGAGCGTTCTCGGGCAAAGACCCTTCGAAGGTTGACCGTTCGGCCGCCTACGCTACCCGTCATATTGCCAAGAACCTAGTGGCTGCCGGTGTGGCCGACGAGATTCTTATCCAAGTTTCCTACGCCATCGGCGTGGCCGAGCCCGTCAACATCTATGTGAACACCTACGGCAAATCGAATGTAGCCCTGAGCGATGGCGAAATCGCCCAAAAGGTGGCCGAGATTTTCGATATGCGTCCCAAGGCCATTGAAGAACGTTTGCAGCTGCGCAAGCCCATCTACACGGAAACAGCCGCCTATGGTCATTTCGGCCGCGAACCCCAGAAGGTGACCAAGCAGTTCTTCTCGCGCTACGAAGGCAACAAGGAAATTGAAGTGGAACTCTTCACTTGGGAAAAGCTCGATTATGTCGACAAAGTAAAGGCCGCATTCGGACTGTAAAGAAGCCGCTCAAGAGCGAGTGAGTACTATAGTTCGCCCTGTTCTATCTGGGTGGCGATTTTCTCGATAAGCGCATCGCGGCCTTCGGGCAGATATTCTACTTTGAGGTCGGCACTGAAGATACGCGCCACGGCTTGCCAGAAGCCGGCAGCGAAATCGCCCAGATAGGCTTGCAAAATTTCGTAGGGCGTGGAATTGCACTCGCGCACAATCAGTTTGAGCAAGACTTTTCCCTGGCTGTAGGACATTTTCCGCAAGATGGGTTCGTAGTCGCGCACCAAGTCGCGCTGCATTTGCTGCAGATGCTGCTCCCGTTCTTTCTCGGTAGGAAGCGTGCGGATGTATTCGGTGGTTTCTATCATGGTGGCCGCCGCAGTCTTGGCTAGCGGCAAACAGAGCCTCACATCGCGCACCAAGCGCCAGTAGTAACGTTGCTGACGGGCAGTCATTGGCGCTGCGGGCGCATATTTTATATAGGGCTTGAGCAGGATACTGGGGATGGTGTCGCCCGAGGCATCGATGTAGGCGGGCACGCGCTGAAGTTGCGAATGTTCTTGCATCGCGGGCGGCGTTTGCGTAAGGGAGGATTGTGCCAAGGCCTGCCCTTGTATCAACAAGAGCATCATCGTGAATATCAGGGTCAAAGCTTTTGGATTTTTCATCGCCAGGGCTTTTTGCAAATCTTCCAAGATTACAGGGCGAAGATAATAAAAAAGAAAAGAAGGAGCGTAGCAGGCCTACGTGACTGATGACAAAGCCAAAAATGACCGAAAAGGATTCCTTAGCATCCTCATATATGGATTTTTCGAGGCAGTTTTGGTTTTGGAAGAAGGAGCGTAGCGGGCCTACGTGACTGATGACAAAGCCAAAAATGACCGAAAAGGCCATATATGAACTGAGAGTGTTTGGAAAAACAGCGGACAGAAACTTACCTTTGCAGCGACCTTAATCCTGTGAGAGCACAACCCTACGATACGTGAAAGCACTTCTTGTTTTCGCCGGGCTCAGTCTGTCCTTTAGTATTGGAGCCCAAGTGATGAATCCCACGCTGGTTTTGACGGATACCCGTAGTTTGGCTATGGGTGAGGCTTTGTGTGCAGCCACATGGTGCCTTCCTATCGACAGCGGAGCCAGCTGGAAAACGATAAGAGCAGAGAGTTATCTTCCTTATTTCCAGACAGATTTATGGCACAACAGTTTATATTGGCAACAGCAAGAAGATTTGAATCGGTATGCCTTGGAGTTTTCGGGGCAAGGTTCTGAGCTTCTGCTGCTTGGACTTCGGGGCGAGAAATTGATGGGTGAACGCTGGCAAGCGGGGCTGGCACTGCATTATGCCTATGGTCTTAGGACGCGGCATTCCAGTTTTTTGCTGGAGCAACATTTGTTGTTTTTTCCGCAAGAACATTGGCGAATTAATCTGTTGTTATGGCATTTAGGATGGTTGAGCGATAGTGGCGATGGGCATCGGCATGGTTTTCATCTGGCCGGCAGCTATTGTGAAGGACCATTGGAACTGATGGCCGAACTGGCTTACCGGGGACGTTCCGCTCCCAATGGACATTACGCAATCTGTTTCAAAGACGGAAGTGGAGGAAATGTTCATTGGGAATACCGTTTGGGCTGTCGTTTGCCACAAGCCAGACCCAGTGTCGGTGCAGCCTTGTGCTGGAAAAACTGGCAATGGAACGCCGCCTTATTTTACGATTTTCGTCTTGGACCATCGGCCATGCTTGGTTGTTCTTACTGTTACGACTATGCACACTGAAAACGCTTATGGCTACAGGCTGATTGTTTTGTGCTGGTTGTTAGCCATCTACCTGGGAAACTGTCCTTTATATGCGCAAGATTTGGGCAACTCGCTCCAGTTCGATGAATTTCTCAGTTCGTATTTGGAAGAGTTCGACGAGGAAAATATCAGCTACATATACGACGAGATGTTGGAGCTGTGGAATCGTCCGTTGGATTTGAACATCTGCAGCGATGACGACATCCAGGCCCTGCCCATGCTGGACTTGCACGAAAAGGAAGCCTTGACGGAATATTTACGGCGCTACCGGCCTTTGGAATCCGTATCGGAATTGCTACTGGTTTTCGGTTGGACACCTATGACGCTGAAAAAAGTACGGCCATTTTTCTGTGTGGGCAAAGTAGAGGCTTCGCCCCAGCCCAACCTAGGACGAGAGCTACACTATGGGAAATGGCAACTGCGGCAGAAGGCCGATATCCGATTGGGAGCTGCCGTTGTAGACAGTTCTTATCGCGGCAGCCGACTTGCCCATGCTTACCAACTTGTTTTTGATGGAGGACGGCATCTGCAATGGGGACTGTGTTTCGACAAGGATGAAGGCGAAACTTGGGGTGACCATAAAGGAGGCTTCCTCGAGCTGAAGGATATCAAAGCATTGCGACAACTGATTGTGGGCGATTTTCGCGTCAGTTTCGGACAGGGACTGGTGCTGTCTTCTGGCTTGTTCGGTGGCAAATCGACGGCAACGCAGACACTGCTGACCAACACCAGGATTTTCCGCCCACAGCGTTCTTGGGCCGAGAGTGGTTATTTTCGCGGCTTGGCGACGCAAGTGGAGCTGGTCAGGAATACCAAAGCCAGTACTACTCTGGCAGCGTTCTGCTCGCTGCAGGCCATCGATACGAACTTGAAAGAGGGCTACTTCACTTCGCTCAAGACCGATGGATTGCACCGCACGGACAAAGATCAGGCCAAACACGGCAATGTACAGCGACGGGTCTGCGGACTGCGCCTACAACAGCGCTATGGATTATGGCAATGGGCCGTGAACGGGTTGTACTATCAATTCAACTACCCTTGGCAACCACAATGGCAGGCCTACAACCATTTCTATTTTCGAGGCAGGTGTGGCGGCAATGTATCGACCGATTGGCGCTGTCGCATGGGTCTTTGGTTTTGGGGCGGAGAACTGGCTTTCGACCATCACGGGCAGCGGGCAGCCATTATGCATCTGAACGGCAAAGCTGGTGCCGACATGAACCTTTTCATATCCTTGCGTTCGTTCCAGAAATCGTATCAGGCACCCTTTGCAGCCACCTTCAGCGCAAAAAGTGCCGTTAGCAACGAAGAGGGTGTTTTTCTGGCAGCCGATTGCAGGCTCTTGCCACAATGCAATATCCGCTGTTATGTTGACTGTTACCGTTTCCCCTGGCTGCGCAACGGTGTCAATGCGCCGTCTACGGGCTGGGACAGCCAGATTGAAGCAGACTGGGCTGTCAACCGGCAGTTTTCCGTCAAGTTGCGTTACAAGGAGAAGCAACAGCTGAAAAACGCGAAGACCGCTCTGGCGGGTGTCCGACCCGTACAGCAACAGCTGACGCGCTCGGTCAAGTGCCAATTGCTGATGGAAGAGGAGCCTTGGAGCTTCAAAAGTCAGGTGCTATGGATGGGCAGCGGGCGGGCGGCTTCCTGGTGCCTGGCCCAGGAAGCCGCCGCCCGCTGCCCCGGCCTTCCCCTAAGAGGCAGCCTGCTTTTCGCACTTTTCGACGGCGACAAAGGATTGAACCATTACCTTTATTCCACCGAACTGGCCGGCGGCATGCCCTTTGCCAACCTGAGCGGCCAAGGGCAATACCTGTGTCTGGTGCTGGCCGGCAACCCCAGCAGCCACAGTCACCTGCAGGTACGCGCCAAAAGCACTTTCAAAGAAGGCCAAAGTTCCTTGTGGAGACTCGGCTGCGTTCTGACATTCAAGTTTTGAGGCTAGCGTTTTTTTTGTACTTTTGCCACATTAATCACAGCATCTCATGAATATCCTTTTGCTTGGCTCGGGCGGCCGTGAACACGCCTTGGCATGGAAGATTGCCCAAAGTCCCAAAGTTGAAAAACTATATATCGCACCCGGTAACGCAGGCACCGCTCTGGTGGGCGAAAACGCCAACATCAAGGCCGATGATTTTCCCGCCATCAAAGATTTCGCGCTGAGCCACCATATCGATATGCTGGTGGTTGGGCCCGAAGATCCCTTGGTAAAAGGTATCGCCGATTTCTTCCGCCAAGACAGCGCCCTACAGCACATTCCCGTTATCGGTCCGTCCAAGAGCGGTGCCAGACTGGAAGGCAGCAAGGATTTCTCCAAGGCATTTATGATGCGTCATCATATTCCTACGGCCGGCTATCTGAGTGTCACCGCCGACAATCTGACAGACGGCATCGACTTCCTTAAGACGCTGAAAGCCCCTTACGTACTGAAGGCCGATGGTTTGGCCGCTGGCAAAGGAGTGCTTATTCTGGACAATCTCGACCAGGCCATCGACGAACTCAAATCCATGCTCGACGGCAAGTTCGGCAGTGCCAGCCAGACCGTACTTATCGAAGAATTCCTTTCGGGTATTGAGTGTTCCGTGTTCGTTGTTACCGATGGCAAGCACTACCGCATTCTCCCCGAAGCCAAAGACTACAAACGTATAGGCGAAGGCAATGTCGGTCTGAACACCGGCGGTATGGGTGCCGTTTCGCCCGTTCCTTTTGCCAATGCCGTTTTCATGCAGAAGGTGGAAGACCGCATTATCCGTCCCACCGTCGACGGGCTGGCCAGCGAAGGCATCGACTATAAAGGCTTCATTTTCTTCGGACTTATCGAAGTGGGTATGGAACCTTACGTCATCGAGTATAACGCACGTATGGGCGACCCCGAAACCGAAGTGGTGATGCTGCGCCTGCAGTCGGATATCGTCGATCTGTTCGAAGGCGTCGCCCAAGGCAATCTCGACAGCAAAGAAGTGGTTTTCGACCCTAGAACCGCTGTTACGGTGATGATGGTTTCCGGCGGCTATCCCGAGGCCTACGAAAAAGGCAAGCCCATTAGCGGCCTAGACCGGGTAGAAGACAGCATTGTGTTCCACGCCGGCACCTCCTTGAAAGACGGACAGACTCTGACGGCCGGCGGCCGCGTGCTTAGCGTCAGCTCTTACGGCACAGACAAGGCCGCCGCTTTGGCCCAGTCTTACAAGAATGTCGAGAAGATTCATTTCGACGGTGCTTATTACCGTCGCGATATCGGCTTCGACCTCTAACAGACTTTTCATCGCCACGGACCCATGGCTCACAGACTTACACGCAGCAACTGGATTTGGCAACTCAGCTTCCTTTTTTTTCTACTGAGTACCTGTTGCTTTGCCATTTTCCGTGCGCAGCTTCTTTGGTGGCAGATTTTGCTGCATATCGTATTGGTGGGCGGCAACGTATTGCTGCTCCAGATGATGACCAAGCAATACGAACTTCTAGGCAGTCTCAGTTCCTTGCCGGCAGTCATATATCTGTTGCTTCATGCCTTTTGTCCTACTTTCGTCTATGAACCGCAGGCTTACGCATCCTCCATCTGCCTGCTATTTTCCTGCATGAATGTCTTCGACTGCTACCACAAGAACGAGTGTCGAGTTAACGTCTTCAACGCTTTCTTCTTTCTGGGCATAGCCGCCCTTTTCATGCCCGGACTTTTGGTGTTGATTCCTGTCTTCTGGGTTATATTCAACATTATAAACGCGCTGAATATCAGAAGAATATTCGCTTCGCTATTGGCCCTTTTCACCATAGCGCTCTGCGTGTTCTGCTATGCTTTCTGTTTCAACCAGCAAGAAGCGCTGTTCCTCTATCTGAACCACAGCATCGAGAGTTACTACGCCAGTATCTACATTAGGAATGAAGAATGGATTCTTCTGGGCATGCTCGTGGTGATGTCAGGATTGGGCATTGTCCATCTTCTGAGCAACGGGCATCGCATCCGTAGCAACAGCACCAGACTGTTCAACCATTTTCTGTTGATTTTTGGGCTTTGCTGCGCCGCTATGATGATTATCCACTCCCCACTACGCCAGCAATACCTTATCGTGGCAAGTCTACCTTTCTCGGTGATAACGGGCATGTACTTCAACGACACCGACAAGCTTTTCAGCAAAATACTGGCCGTGATGTCTCTGTTGGTGGGGCTGGGCTACGGCCTACACAGCTTCCTTATTTAGTACTCTGTACTTATTTAACCCGAATAACCAGACGTTCGCTGGCACTTTCCTGATGCAGACGGTTACAAGTGCTTACATGATAGACCCACTGTCCCGCATGGGGATGGGCTGGGAAGGCGAAACGGTTCTCATCTCTAACGATACCGACGATGGCGCGTGCATCATTCAAGTTCTCGTCACTACCCAGCGGGAAACGGTAAATAACATGATAAGCTGCCCGCTTTTCCTGCTGACGCGAACGCACGTCTTTCCAAACAAGTTGCGCTCCCTGTTCGAAATCGTAGTTGACATCTAGCGCATACACCGGTTCTGGCACCAAACTGCTGTCGCGATTGTCAGCGGGCAGCAGAGCCGGATAGGCATACCAACATTGGCGCAGACTGTCACAAACAGAACCCAGATTGTTTTCCAAATCGTAGGCGGGGAAAAAACAGGCTCCTTGCACATGAGGCTGGGCGCGCAGTTGCTCCATTTTCGGTGTCAACTGCCGGGCCTTCATACTGCGAGCGACATCCTGTCCTATATACAGCGCCGTGCCGTACGTATGCGCATCCCACCACGAAAGCAAGGTGGTATAGTCGGCCAGGGTATGGCCTATTTCCCAATAGAGTTGAGGGATGCAGTAGTCTATCCACCCTTCGCGCATCCAAGTGAGCGCATCGGCATAGAGGTCATCGTAGTTGCTAAGACCATTGGTCTGACTGCCATCGGGGTCTTGTTTCAGATTGCGGTGGATACCGAAAGGGCTGATGCCGAAGCTGAGCCAAGGTTTTTCCTCACGGATAAGTTCGTGCAGCGAGCGCACCAGCGTGTTGACATTCGCTCTGCGCCAATCGGCCTTTTGCGAAGCATCGAAACCTTGTGCAGGCCCGTATTTGGCGAAGGATTTGTCATCGTTGAAAGTCTGGCCGGCTACGGGATAAGGATAGAAATAATCGTCCATGTGGATACCATCGATATCGTAGTGGCGGACCAAATCGCGCACCACTTTGAGGATGTGCTTCTGCGACTCGGGCAGCCCGGGGTCGAGCCAAAGGCTATTGCCATAACGCAGCATCAGATGACGGTTGCGACGGATAAAGGGTTCGCGCCAGTCACTTTCCTTGAGTGTCAACTTAACACGATAAGGGTTAATCCAGGCATGAAGGTCCATGTTGCGCCGATGGCAGGCCTCGATGATGTAGAAGAGCGGGTCCCAACCGGGATTTTTGCCCTGCTTGCCTGTGATGAAACAGCTCCAGGGTTCGTAGGCCGACTTGTACCAAGCATCGCATTGGGGACGCACTTGAAACAATACCACGTTGATGCCGGCGCACTGCAGACTGTCGAGCAACGACTCGAAGTAGAGCTGCATCTGGTACTGGTTCATCCGAGCATATTTGCTTTGGTTGATGGTGCTGACCCATGCGCCACGGAACTCGCGCTTGGGTGGTGGGATGCGGTGAGCTTGCGGCGCAGCCGCAAGCTCGCCGCATCCCACCACCGCCAAAAGGAGCAACGCGCTCAACCTCAGGCCCAGTCGTTTATGCCAGCCTCTACCACTCATACACCAGACCTTCTTGCGCCGCCTCGGTGGCAGGAAAAACACTGCGAGCTTCGTTGAGCAAAACCTTTTCATCGGGATAGCGGGCCGAATAATGACCGATGAGCAAGCGTTCCACACCGGCCTTTCGGGCGATGGTTGCAGCCTGCAAAGCCGTAGAATGCATCGTCTGTACTGCCATGGCGGCCTGATCTTGGGCGAAGGTGGCTTCGTGATACAGCAGCTGCACCCCTTGCAGATAAGGCAGTAGCGCTTCGTTGTAGGCCGTGTCGGAACAATAAGCGTACGACTTGGGGGTCTCTGCCTCGCGCAGCAGGCGCGAGGCAGGCACCACTTCACCATCGGGTCTGACGAAATCGGCACCGGCCTTGAGGGCAGGATATTGCGACAAGGGCACCTGGTAGAAATCGGCCATTTCCTTAACGATATGCGGCTGCCGGGGCTTTTCCTTCACCAGGAAACCCGTAGAGGCAACGCGATGAATCAAGGGCAGGCTATAGACCTCCCAACAGCGGTCTTCGTAAATGAGGGCATACTCGCGCGGATTGAAAGGGCGAAACTGCACTTCGAACTTGTTCTCACGACAGAAATACGCCAACTGCGGACGTATCAAGCTTTCCAAATCGGGATGTGCATGCACGCGCAAAGGAGCCGTACGGCCCAGCAAACTCAGTGTGGACACCAGACCTATCAGCCCAAAACAATGGTCGCCATGCAGGTGCGAGATGAATACATCGCTGATTTTGTTGAAGTTCAGCCCCGACTTGCGGAACTGAAGCTGTGTGCCTTCACCACAGTCTATCAAAAACAACTTACCCCGCAAGTCGAGAACTTGCGAGGATAAGTGGTGTTTGGTGGTCGGTAAAGCAGAACCACAACCCAAAATATGGAGTCTGATTTTGCTCAACGGCGATTAGAATTCTGCGTTACGGGGCGTTCTGGGGAAAGGTATCACGTCGCGGATATTCGACATGCCGGTAACAAAGAGCAGCAGACGCTCAAAGCCCAAGCCAAAGCCGGCGTGCGGGCAGGTGCCGTAACGGCGGGTGTCGAGATACCACCACATATCCTTCATGGGAATGTGCAGTTCTTCGATGCGGGCCATCAGCTTGTCGTAGTTCTCCTCACGCACGCTACCGCCGATAATCTCACCAATTTGCGGGAAAAGGACATCGGTACCTTGAACCGTTTTGCCATCGAGGTTCTGCTTCATATAGAAAGCCTTGATTTCCTTGGGATAGTCGGTCATGATAACCGGGCGCTTGAAATGTTCTTCCACCAGATAGCGCTCGTGCTCCGAGGCCAGGTCGCAGCCCCAAAATACAGGGAACTCGAACTGTTTGCCATCGGCCACGGCCTTTTCTAGAATAGCGATGCCTTCGGTATAGGGCAAACGCACGAATTCCGTATCGACCACGCTCTTCAAACGCTCGATAAGACCCTTGTCTATCATCTTGTTGAGGAAGTCGAGGTCGTCCTGGCAATGTTCGAGGGCCCAACGCACACAAAACTTGATGAAGTCTTCTTCGAGATCCATCAAATCGTCCTTGTCAGCGAAAGCCACTTCGGGTTCCACCATCCAGAACTCTGCCAAGTGACGGGGCGTATTGGAATTTTCAGCACGGAAAGTAGGGCCGAAAGTATAAATCTGACCCAGCGCCGTAGCTGCCAACTCGCCTTCCAGCTGTCCTGAAACCGTCAGACTGGCCTGCTTGCCGAAGAAATCGTTATCGTAAACAATAGAGCCCTTGTCGTCTTTTTTCAAGTCGTAAAGGTTCATGGTAGTTACCTGAAACATCTGACCGGCACCTTCGCAGTCTGAAGCCGTAATGATGGGCGTGTGGAAATAGAAGAAGCCTCTCTCGTGAAAATACTGATGAATGGCGATGGCCATGTTATGACGTATGCGCAGCACAGCGCCGAAAGTATTGGTACGGGGACGCAGATGCGCGATACTGCGCAGGTATTCCATGCTGCAACCCTTTTTTTGTAAGGGATAAGTATTGTCGCAGATGCCCAACACTTCTATTTCGCGGGCCTGGAGTTCTACGGCCTGACCGCTGCCCAAAGAGGCTGTCAGAAGGCCGTTTACACTAATGCAGGCACCCGTGGTGATATCTTTGAGCAAATCTTCAGAGAAGTTGGCCATATCGACCACCACCTGAATATTGTTGATAGTAGAACCGTCGTTGAGCGCAATGAAGTTTACCTGCTTGTTGCCACGGCGCGTACGCACCCAACCGCGGGCATTTACCATAGCTCCATAATCGCTGCGCTGCAGGATATCTACTACTCTGGTTCTTTTGATTTTTTCCATATTCATAATATTATGCGAATACTCCCATCTTGAGCAAGCTAACCTCGTGCTCTGTCAAATGTCTCCATTTACCACGGGGCAGGTTCTTTTTGGTCAAGCCGGCAAAGTACACGCGATCGAGTCTGTACACTTTATAACCGAATTTTTCGAAGATGCGGCGAACCACACGGTTCTGTCCTGAATGGATTTCCAAGCCGATAACATTGGGCTTCTCGTTCACATAGCTAATTTCATCGATGGCTATCATTTCGCCGTCCAATTCCACACCCTTGGCAATTTCGTCCATGGTTTCCTGAGGCAGGTCTTTGTCGAGGGTGGCTTGATAAATCTTACGTTTCTCGTACTTGGGATGAGCCAATTTCGAAGCCAGGTCGCCATCGTTGGTGAGCAACAGCACACCGGTAGTATTGCGGTCGAGACGACCCACGGGATAGATACGTTCGGCACAAGCATTCTTGACCAAATCCATCACGGTAAGACGTTCTTGGGGATCTTCCGAAGTGGTGACGCAATCTTTGGGCTTGTTGAGCAGCACATACACCTTGCGTTCGATGCGCACGGGCTGGTCGTGGAACATCACTTCGTCGGTAGGCATCACCTTGACACCCAGTTCGGAAGCGATTTCTCCGTTCACCTTGACCACACCGGCTTGGATGTATTCATCAGCCTCGCGACGCGAGCAGATACCGGCATTGGCCAGAAATTTGTTCAAACGTATGGGCGTTGTGGGATCGAGATTGGGAGCATACTTGGGTGCCTTGAAATCGTTCTCGGCCAGCCACTGCGGATTCTCGCGCTTACTGCCGATTCTCGGGCGGCGTGGACGGTCGCCATTAAAAGGCTTGTCACCAAAAGATTTACGTTCGTTGCGATAAGGACGTTCGCCATTAAAATTCTTGCGCTCGCCATTGAAGGGACGCTCACTATTGAAGGGACGCTCACCATTATTGTTGAAAGACCGTTCACCGTTGAACTGGCGGCGCGGACGCTCACTATTGAAGGAACGCTCACCATTGTTGTTGAAAGAGCGCTCGCCATTGAACGACCTTTCCCCATTGTAGGGACGACGGCTGTTCTCGCCATTGAACTGACGGCGCGGACGCTCACTGTTGTAGGAACGTTCACCGTTGAACTGACGTTCGCCGTTGTTGTAGCTTCTGCGTTCTGAATTAAAGTTTCTTTCTCTGTCTCTTCCGTAGCTGCTACGGAAATCATTACCTTCACGGCTGGCTCGATAGGCACCTTCTTCAGGCTTTCTCTGCCATTTTTCGTCGGATGTTGTCATTGTTTTTGAAAATTGATGGTTGATAATTGTACAGATTACATGCCGGTATAGGTTTCCGGTCTAATATTACGTAATTCATCTTTTACAGCGTCCGATACATTCAGCGTATCGATAAAGGCGGCTATCGACTCACTGGTGATAGCCTCGTTGGTGCGCGTCAGGGCCTTGAGCGTTTCGTAAGGATTGGGATAGCCTTCGCGGCGCAAAATGGTTTGGATGCCCTCGGCCACTACAGCCCAGTGGTTTTCCAAATCCCTTTCCAAGGCCGGGCGATTCAGCAGAAGTTTGTTCAAGCCCTTCAGACTGCTGGAGAAGGCAATGAGCGAATGGGCGAAAGGCATGCCGATGGTACGCAAAACGGTAGAATCGGTAAGGTCGCGCTGCAGACGCGATACCGGCAGCTTGGCTGCAAGATAGTCAAGCAAAGCGTTGGCCACCCCGATATTGCCTTCGGAGTTCTCGAAATCGATGGGATTGACCTTATGTGGCATAGCCGACGAACCCACTTCACCCGCTTTGATTTTCTGCTTGAAATATTCCATGGAAACGTACATCCAGAAGTCGCGGTCCATATCCTTGACGATGGTATTGATACGCTTCATGCCGTCGAAAATGGCGGCCAGATTGTCGTAGTTAGAAATCTGCGTGGTATAGGCCTCACGCTTCAAACCAAGCTTTTCCGACAAGAACTTGGCACCGAAAGCCGGCCAATCTTCCTTGGGATACGCCACATGATGCGCGTTGAAATTACCCGTTGCGCCGCCGAACTTGGCCGAGAAAGGCAGTTGCTTAAGCAGGGCCAATTGCTCGTTCAAACGGTAAACGAACACCTTGATTTCCTTGCCCAGGCGCGTGGGCGAAGCGGGCTGTCCGTGCGTTTTGGCCAACATGGGCACATCGGCCCACTCGGTGGCATAGGCATCCAGACAATCTATCAATGATTGCAAAGCCGGATAATAGACATCTTCCAAGGCCTCCTTGATAGACAAGGGCACCGAAGTGTTGTTGATATCCTGCGAAGTAAGGCCGAAATGGATAAACTCCTTGTAGGCCGACAGTCCCAGACGCTCGAAGGCTTCCTTGAGGAAATACTCCACAGCCTTCACGTCGTGGTTGGTGGTTGACTCGATGGTCTTGACACGCTGGGCATCGTCCAGACTGAAATGACGATAGATGTCGCGCAAACTTTCATAGCAATCGGCGGGCACCGTTTTCAACTGAGGCAAAGGCAGTTCGCATAGGGCGATGAAATATTCTACCTCCACACGGACGCGGTAACGGATAAGGGCATACTCGGAAAAATACCCGCTCAGCGCCTCGGTTTTACTGCGATACCTTCCATCGACGGGAGTAATGGCAGTAAGAGAATTTAAACTCGTCATAATCAGCTTGTTATTCTATAGATATCTTGTTGGATTTTTGAAGACTACAAAAGTAGTGAGACTCTCGTTGACTACAAAGCAAAAGGCTTTATTTTTCATTTTTCGAAAAAAATTACACAAAAGCTTTGCAGATATGAAAATTGGGGATATCTTTGCACCGCTTTTCGAAAGAAAAACAAGGGCGCTTAGCTCAGCTGGTTCAGAGCATCTGCCTTACAAGCAGAGGGTCGGGGGTTCGAATCCCTCAGCGCCCACCACAAAAAGAAAGGTAGGACCTTCAAAATTGAGTAATTGCTTCATCTCTATACAGAGTTGAAGCAATTTGTTTTTAAGGTGCCCGCATCCCAATCAAAACAATTGAGGCTGCCTAACGGATTGTCGGGCAGCCTATTCAGTAAAAAGCACTCAGTGCATTCAGCACCTATTATCACAGTTGTTCAGGCGCGGGGCCAAGTTTTGGCGAAGTCGATTTTGTCACGACTCAAATCAATCTTTTTATGCATAGCTGTGCATACCTCCCAAAATAAAATTCACTCCGAAATATGTTATCAGCACACTCAAGAAAGCCAAGATGCTGAAAATATGGAAAAACATCGGCCGGCGGAACGCCTTAAGCGATGTCGGATGCAAGGCCGAAGCATAGATGAGCATGGTAATGAGCGCCCACACCTCCTTGGGGTCCCAGCCCCAGTAGCGTCCCCAGGAGACATTGGCCCAGACAGCGCCGATAAAAATGCCGATGGCCAGGCAGAACACGGCCGGATACAGCAAGATGCGACTTATCACCTGCAAGCGTTCTATTTCCTGACGGCAGTCGCGGGCGGAAGCATGCAGCACCACCGCCATAATGCCGTTGAGCATCATAAAGCCAAGCAAGGCATAAGCAATCATGATAACCATCACATGCAGGCTCAGCAAAGGTGACGACAGCACCGGCACCAGCTGGGTGATAACGGGGTTAGTCTCGCCGAAACGGGCCACCATCAGGGCCATACCGCAAAGCAGGAAACCGAAGGCCAGCGACGAAGGCATCCGGCGGTGCAGCAAAAGCGACAACACCAAGGCACAGACGGCAATGCATTGCATGGTTTCAAAACCGTTCGACATGGGCAGGTGTCCGCTGATGTAGCCCCGCAAGGCCAGCAAAAACAACAGATATAATCCTTGGGCTATAGCCAGGCCTTGCAACACAGCACCAAGGATTTTGTGTTCGGGCAGGCCGCGCATCATACGGCGACCATAATAAATAAAACTGGCAAAACCGATGAGAATGCACACTATGGCGATGGGAAGGTTCTTGTTGCCGGCATTGTACAGTCGCTCGGCCTGAATGCGGGCATCGGAAGGCAAGTCCTGTCCCACTCCGCTCTGTTGGAAATGACGCAGCTTATGTATGGTCTGCACCAACTCCTCCTGACGGCTCATAGCCACCTGTTCTCCCATAAAACTGATACTCTTGTGGATGAACAGAGCTTGATTGGCAGGCATATCAAGCGGCAGGCGGTCGGCGGGAGAATACCACTGAAGGGTCTGCAGCGAGTCGTTGCGGTACGGAAAGAGCTTGAGCATACTACCCGTACACACCATACTAATAAGGTTGAATTTCTCGTTGGCTTCTTCTATGGCTCGTTTTTCTTGCAGACTTTCGGCCAAACGCAAAGCTTTTTCCAACTTATAGCCCTCCGGCCCGATAAAATCGCGCAGACAGGCATACTTGGAGTCGATGCCGAGCAGAGAGCGCACGTTTTTGCTTTTGATACGGATAATGGGCTGGTCTTTCCAACTGTCGTAGTAAAACATCCAACCGCTAAGCACCTGCTCTGCGCTAAGGCCTTCGTAAGATTTCTTGCCGTAAAGTTTCACCGTGAAATCCTGAGCCAGCGTCTGCAAGGGGCAGATGCGGTCGTTATAGTAGACATAAAGTTTGCCCAGTTCCTTGGCCGAAGCAGCAGGCAAGGCCTGAGGGCTGTCAGCCGCCATAACAGGCAGGCCCGTAGCGAAAAGCAGCAGACACGACACCGCCGACTTGCGCAGCGCCGGATGACGTAACAAGACACGCAACTGACTGTCTCTCTGAAAGAAGAAGGACAATATCGACACCAGCAACAAGACATAACCCGTATACGAAATGGCAATGCCATAGGGATCGTGCGAAACGGACAGCGTAGTGCCTCGTCCGTCGCTGTCGTAACGCGACTGGTAAAAGCGGTAATGACGGTAACTGCAGATATTGTTCATGCTTATGCGGCTGTTGCGGGCTTGGCCGTTGTCGTCGATAGCTATTTCGCTCACAAAATCCATCGGTGCCAGGGTGCCGGGATAATACTCCAAGTGAAATTCTTCAAGGCTTAGACTGAAAGGCAATTGGTGCGTCCGGCCATCGGAAGCGGTAAAGCTGCTCACGGGTGCTTCTCCCTGACGCAGATGCACACTGCCGCGCAGGCCGCTGAGATAGGTCACCAGGCCACCCGCCAATATCACCAAAAAGGACAGATGCAACAAAAAGGTAGGCAAGCGTTTGGACACATGGCGCTGCAAAAGATAACACAGACTACTGCCGGCAACCAAGGCCCAAAGCACCACAAACCACGGGGCTGTGTAAATCCAGTCACTGACGAAAGTACTGCCGAAAAACTTTTCCAGCACGGTGGCTACCATCAGCGTCAGCACCGTCAGAAAGGTCAGTCCGAAAGAAAGATATTTCATCATATAGTTTTTTCCAAGGGCCGTAAAGTTAGGCCAAAAAGATGAAGGAAGAAATAACATAAAAAAGGCTTGGAAAGTCTGGAAAAAGCCGACTCCCCAAGCCTTTTATCGGGACACTGTCCGTTAGATGGCATCGAGGAAGGCTACGATGGCGGCACGTTCCTCTTTAGACAGATTACGGAATTTCTCAATGGTGGCGCGTGCATCGCTTTCGGCATTGCCATGCCACATGATGGCTTCCATGGTGGTACGTGCGCGGCAGTCGTGCAGACGGTCGGCGTAGGCAGAACCGGTACATTTCTCGTGCAGGCCGCGACCCCAAAGAGGCGTGGTACGGCACCAGCCGGTGCGGATATCGTTCTCCATGCAGAGTTTGTGCTGAACCATATCGGTATACGGCCAAATCTTCTGGTTAGGATAGCTGGGCAGACGGCTGTCGCCTTCAGAGAAGAACTTGGCCGGATCGCGGATGATATCATCGCCAGTTGTCCAAGAGGGACGGTGGCAGTAGTCGCAACCGATTTCCGAGAAAAGTTTCTTACCCATCTGCACGTCCTCGGCATCAAGGTTACGGGCAGCAGGAACGGCCAAACCTCTGTGCCATACCATCACATCGATGTAATCCTGATCGGACATCTCGGCATCGAGTTTCTTGGAAGTCAGATAGTTGTAGATGTTTTCCTCCACATTGTCGGTATGCCATTCGGGATGATTCTTTTCGGGATCCACCTGAGCGATGTAAGCGGGGAAACCGGCTTGTACTTCAGGATCTTGAGAAGAATACTTGGCATAGGTACCGGCAGCGTCCAGATAGTGGTAGCTACGGTCGCTACGCGTAACGTTGGTAATGTTCCAAATGGCGTTGGCACCGGCAGCATCCTGCAGCGGGCCACGGCTCAAAGCGTAAGTGTAGCGGCGGGGATATTTGGTACCATCGCCCTGCACAGCGTTGGAGTATTGGCTTACCCATTCGCCGTCCTTGAAGAAAGCGGGGTTCAGGCCATGCTTCATGTAACCGTCCTTTTCTTCCTTTACATACTGAGCCTTAAGGTCAGCGTCGTCGATGGCGTCGATAAGGCCGGTACCGTAGATACCGATGGTAGATTCGAGCAATACCTTGTAGTTGGCATCAGCTTCGGGAATTTCATAACCTTGGTTAACCACATAGATGGCTTCCTTGGGCATGGTCACTTCGGGATAGCGCAGTTGATAGCTTTCACCATCGGGGAATTTGTTACCCCATTCATCGGTATATTCCACCCATTCTACAGTAATCTTGGAACCATCGACAGGAGCCTTGAAAGGAGCGATGGCGTGCATCTGAGGCATACCGGCCAACCAAGTAACATAGCCGTTGGTGGCAGGATTGAATACGACCAACAGATAACCGTTGCCGATTTCATTGGTATCGAAAGTGCCGGCAGGAATGCTCTTGCCATGACCGTAACCGGGATGGCAGTGCAGACAGGACGAACGTACATAGGCAGGGCCAAGGCCGCTACGGGTACCTTCGGTATTGCTGGTAAAGGGCTTCTCGAAAAGCACTTCACCATGTTTGAACGACTGATAGAAACCACCTGTCTCCACTACGGAAGTAGGCTGCTCGTAAGCGCTGGAAGAAGTGTTGAAGGTCGTACCGAGCTTGCCGCCCGTATACCAATCTTCGGACAATTCTTTGGGTTCCTCCTTGCCGGGATTCTCGTTGTTGCCTTCGCAACCCCACATGGCACAAAGGCTCAGTGCAATAACTGATAATCTAAGAAAATGACGTTTCATATATGATTATTTTTGATTAGTCTTCATATCCGAAAACCACCCCACTCAAGCGAGGCTTGAGTGGAATGGCATTCAGGCGGATGTATCCTGTGTTATTTGTTCACATATTCAATAGCTTCGTCAAGAGCATCCTTCAGAGCATTGCAGGCATCGATGGCAGCCTGATTCTCTTCGAAAGTAAGGTGCTGGCGGAAAGGAGTGGGCATAGCAGCTACTTCCTTGATGGCCAAATCGATGGCAGACTTCAGTTTGTTATCGAGGGCACTGTTCTTGCCGGCGATGTACGCGCTGACAGAATTCTTGCTTACGCTGCCGTCCAACGTACCATAGTAAGCGTTGCGGACGCTGCGGATGTTGTCGGTGAAATCTGTAATGGAGTTCCAGCTGTACCAAGACTCAACGTCGAGCACGTTGCCCGAGCTGCAAGGATCGGAAATTTTCGTGTTGCCCACTTCATCGGCAATGTCGGTGGCACCCGTCAGGATTTCCTCGAAAGCGGCCATCTGGGTCTTGTACTTGGTATTGCCGGGCAGACCGGCGTTCTCGAGTTCTTCGCCATAATCGTTGGTGGGTTCAAGTTCGGCCTCGGCCAGAATGTTCTGTTTGGCTTCGGTTACATTGTCCAGGCCAGCCCAGGAAGCCTCCAGGCGCACACACTGAGCGCTCAGGTTCTCGGCAACAGCTGTACCCAGTGTCAGTTCATCATCGGTGATTTCGGCAACATCTCTGGCACCGCCGTCACGGAAGATGACATATTCTACGGCGTGGAAACCTTTCAGACCATAGCCAAGGTTGGCAACGTCCAGGATGTAGTTGGGGTTCTTGAGGTTTTCGAGCAGGATGTCCAGCTGCGATTTCATCAAAGGCCACGAGTCGATGCTGGGGTCGATGTTGTAGTCGGCGGCGGCACCATAAAGGAAGGCTTCGCTCAGTTCCCAGTATTTGCGGGCTTCGATCCACTTGTCGCAGGCAGCCTGTACATGGGCCTGGTCTTTATTTTCCTGAAGAGCCTGGCAAGCATCGAGCAGTTCCAAAGAGGCATCAGCCAAAGATTTGTAGGTGCTTACCACTACATCGTCCACATAAGTCTTGATGATGGTCTTGACATTCTCGTCGAGTTCGTCATCTTTTGTTTCGTTGTTGTTCTTTTCGCATGAAACCATGCTGGCGCTCATGACAAGCGTTGCCACGAACATCATTGCGTACTTGAAATACTTTTTCATCGTTGTATGATTATTGGTTTATACTCTTGTTTGGGGTTATCAATTGAAGAAGCCGGAATAGGCAATGCCTACGCTGAAGGTATCCTCGTTGTTGTAGGCGCTGTCGAACATACGATGCGAATATTCCGCTTTGATGACGATGCGCTTCATAGGGTAGTAGTTGATACCCCCGGCAATGCGCTGACGTTTCCAGCAGGCATTGTCGATAATGGAACCTTCGGTCTTGAACATGGAGTCGTAGTAGTCGTAACGGCCAAAAACGTAGAGTTTTTTGCCCGCACGGTTCAGAGCGTTTATCTGCGAGAAGATATCGTAACCGGCCTCCACTCCTGCGGCGATGGCATCGGAGGCGACATCGGTCTTGGGCGAAGGAGAATCCTTGCGCTGCTTCTTATTGGCCTTGGAAATGGCTTCAGAATCGCTCAGATGGCCATAGTCGAAATTGCCGCGCACTACCCAGTTGTGGTTATCGTAATGCAGGTCGAAAGCTCCCAGCAGGACAGTTCCTACAAGGTCTTTATAGCCGTCGGACTTGAGGCTGTTGGAAGCGCTGTTGCCGGCATAGCCGCTCAGACCCAGACGCAAACCGGGAAGCGAATAGTTATCCACACGGAATGCGCCGGCATAAGAGGTTGCGAGCTTGAATTCGTAAGGACTGCCTGCGCCGCCCTTAATCCAGTCTTTGGCACCGAAACGGTCGGCATCCAAACCGGCAAGGAACTGGGCTTCGTAACGCCAGGCTCCCGAACGTCCCCACAAGCTGACTCCGGTTTCGTGCCAGGTGCAGGGCATAATGCTGTTTTCGCCTTCGGGACGCAGCACGGTAAAGAACTCTGTTGGCATATGGTGCTGGTTGGTCAGACCTACAGGAACGATAATGTGTCCCATGCGGATGTTGAAGGCCTTACTGAAAGATTTCTGAATCCAGAATTGTTCGAGGGCCACCTCGCCACCGCGTTCTATCTCGCTTTCGTACTCGCCGGTTTCTTCCTCTTCTATTTCGATGGCCGATTCCGTACCGCCGTGTTCGAATTCTATTTCGCTGTTCATCGTCCAGCCGTTGCCGAAATCATAGCCTACAAAGAACACCACATGGGGCAGGTCGAATTCGCCGTAGCCCGCATCGTTCTTGTACAGTTCGGCATCGGTATAGCGTTTGTAGTTGTTGCTGTAAAACATGCGGCTCATGGTAGCCTCGCCGTATCCGCCCAGACTTAGCCGCTGGCCGGCGTTTTCCTGAGCTTCTGTCCGGGCCGTCAAAGCCAAGAGCAAACAAGCCAGAATAGTGCAGATTTTTCTCTTCATCGTAAACTTTCTTTCAAAATGCAGCGCAAAAGTAGAGCTGTCAACGACTGCGGGCAATACCAAGAAATGGGTATATTGCAGGGCTCAAATGCAGACTACATAACAGTTGTTTTTTTAAGAGTCGCTTACATTATTTTACTTGGTATAGCGTCCCGATAGGCTTACTTTTGTCGTCGCCGCTTGCCCATATCCGCAGACGGTCGATTGCCCGATAACTACAATCATCAATACAATCTTATGACCAACTTTACCAAAGTCTGGCGAGGTATCGTCAGCATCCTTGCCTTAGTGCTTTTCACACAACCCGGCGCTATGGCTCAGTATCCTCAGGTTGACCCTGAAGCCGCACGTATTGCCAACGAACGTGCAGCCGTCTACAAACCCGCCCGCGACTCTGCTTGGGCCGAAGCCTACACCATTGTAATGAAAGAGGCCGCCGAGGGTCGTGCCTATGTGCCCTGGGCTTCGAAACCTTACGACCTGCGTCAGGCCAATATTCCTTCTTTCCCCGGTGCTGAAGGCGGCGGCATGTACACCTTCGGCGGAAGAGGCGGCAAAGTGCTTACCGTCACCAATCTCAACGACAGTGGTCCCGGCTCGTTCCGTTGGGCTTGCGAACAGGGTGGCGCACGCATCGTGGTATTTAACGTTTCCGGTATCATCCGACTGAAATCTCCCATCAGCGTAAAAGCTCCCTATATCACCATTGCCGGCCAGACGGCTCCCGGCGACGGTGTCTGCATTGCCGGTGCCACCTTCCAAGTTGACACCCACGACGTGATTGTACGCCACATGCGCTTCCGCCGTGGCGAAACCCTGGTAACCAGCCGTGATGACTCTTTCGGCGGCAATCCGGTGGGCAATATCATGATAGACCATTGCTCCTGCGAATGGGGTCTGGACGAGAACATCTCGTTCTACCGCCATATGTACCGTCCCACACCTTCGGACGAACAGCAGAAACTGCCCACGGTGAACGTCACCATACAGAACACCATCTCGGCCAAGGCGCTCGACACCTGGAACCACTCTTTCGGTTCCACCATCGGCGGCGAGAACTGCAGCTTCATGCGCAACCTTTGGGCCTCGAATACCGGACGTAACCCCAGCATCGGCTGGGCCGGCGTGTTCAACTTCGTCAACAATGTGGTGTTCAACTGGGCTCACCGCACGGCCGACGGTGGCGACTATCGCTCCATGTTCAACATGATCAACAACTATTATAAACCCGGACCTGCCACCAACCTCAATAGCAACGTGGGCCACCGTATCATCAAGCCCGAAGCCGGTCGTTCCAAGGCTAAAGACAAAATCTACGGACGTGTCTATGCCAACGGCAACATCATGGAAGGAAACGAGCGCGTCACGGCCGACAACTGGGACGGCGGCGTACAAATTGACACGCTGGGTGACTGCGGCGAATACGAAGCGCTGATTCATGCCAAGACACCTTTCGTCATGCCGCATCTGAGCATTATGACCGCCCAGGATGCCTACAATTTCGTACTCGACAATGCCGGAGCCACCCTGCCCTGCCGCGATATTCTCGACCAGCGCGTTATCGAAGAGGTGCGTACGGGAGTTCCTTATTACGACAAAAAATTGGCCAAGAATGCCAATGGCGACATGTGGGGTCTGGCCAAAAAATCGCAAAACGAAGAGGGTTACTTCAAATACCGCCGTCTGCCCAAGGATTCCTATAAATTAGGTATCATCACCGATCCCCTGCAGATGGGCGGCTACCAGGAGTATCACGGCACACCTTATGTAGACAGCGATATGGACGGTATGCCCGACGAATGGGAAATCCGCTACGGCCTCAACCCCAACGACCCCAGCGATGCCAACGGCGACTGCAGTGGCGACGGCTACACCAACATCGAGAAATACATCAACGGTATCGACCCGACAGTGTGCATCGATTGGCGCAATCTGGACAACAACTACGATACGCTGGCCAAGCATGGTCCGCTGCTCGGCAAATAAGGCCTTGAAACTGGCCGAAAAGGCCTCATAAGAGAATTAGTGCTTGGTTATCTTGAGAAGATAGCCAGGCACTTTTCTTTATCCTCTTTTAACTGAGCTTGCAGCGCCTCGGGAGAGTCGAAAGATTTTTCGCAGCGAAGATAGTGCAGCAGCTCCACCCGCAACTGCTCGTGATAGATGGCCCGGTCGAAACCGATGATATGAACTTCGACGGTGGTGGCACCATCCTGACAAAAGGTAGGACGTCGGCCGATATTCAGCATGCCTTGGTATTGTTTGCCTTGCAGCATCACATTGACAGCATAGACGCCCTTGGCCGGCAGAAGTTTTTCGGGGTCGAGCCGTAGATTGGCCGTTGGGAAACCCAGTTTATGTCCGTTGCCATAGCCCTTGCAAACTTCGCCTTGCAAGCTGTAAGGATAGCCCAAGGCTGCATTGGCTTCTTCCAGTTTGGCATCGAGCAAACAGCGTCGCACATACGATGAACTGAGCAACTGGCCATTGAGGTAATATGGTTCGGCACGCAACACTTCAATTCCCAGTTCTTGACCCAGTTGCACATAGTCTTCGAAAGAAAGCTTGTTGCCATTATGTCCGAAACGATGGTCGTAGCCCATCAAAAGGCAACGCACATGATAGCGGTCGCGCAGCACCCGGGCCATAAAATCGCGGGGCGACAGGGCCGCCATAGCAGAATCGAAGGGAAGAATTTCCACACGGTCGGCACCGGAATTGCGCAGAAGGGTTTTCTTTTCTTCTTCGGTAGACAGAAGACTCGGACAATAATCGCTATGCAACACCTTGCGCGGATGCGGCCACAGACTAAGCGTCAAGGCGGGCATACGTTTTTTGTCGGCCAGTTGTTGCATGCTGTCAATCAAGTATTTATGTCCCAAATGCATGCCGTCATAAAAGCCCATTGTGGCAACGCAGGCCTGGAAAGGAGGCGCTTGGAAAGCATCGCTCATGATATAGGCCGTCTCCTCGGGAAAGAGGTCGGCGCAGAAATCGGAAGAGGTGGGAGGACAATAGGTTTTCCAGCCTTGAGCAGCGGCGGCGGCACAATTC
Organism: bacterium; assembly: GCA_963617485.1. Classification (GTDB taxonomy): domain Bacteria; phylum Bacteroidota; class Bacteroidia; order Bacteroidales; family UBA1402; genus UBA1757. The sequence goes on from CAVEPA010000009.1 coordinate 28,568, forward strand.
TTGGGGCTATCGTCTACCAACAGCGTTTCTTCGGGCAGCAATCCGGCATCGTCGGTCACGTACTTGAATATCTCGGGACTGGGCTTGGAATGATGTATTTGGAAAGAATAATAGGCTTTCTCAACACATTCCTTAAAGGGGAAACCGGCCTGGTCGAACAGAGCGAAAGACTTGATATGGATGGGATTGGTATTGCTCAGAATGAAAATACGATACTTACGTGAAAGTGCATACACCAATTTGAGCTTCTTATAGGGGATGTTCTCCAAAAAGCGGGCCCAGGCATTTTCTATGTCAATATCCTCGCACTTGAGATGAAACTGCTCACGCACACCCCGGCAAAAAGTGGGCAAATCGACATCGCCATTCTCGAAAGCGCCAAAGATGCCCTTGTGGCCATAAGCTGTCAAGTAATCTTCGATATGGGGAACACCCAGACGCGTTAGTTCGTCCATACAGGCCTGCTGATTAAGGTTGACAAGAACGCCCCCGAAGTCGAAAACGATGTTTTTTATGCCGCTGATGTCCATAATTTGTCCTAAGAATAAAAAAGCACTCGAGAAGACTCCGAGTGCTTGGTGGGCCCAACAGGGCTTGAACCTGTGACCCCCTGATTATGAGTCAGGTGCTACTAACCAACTGAGCTATAGGCCCGATTCACCTTCTACGGCGAAATCGCTGGCAAAAGTAGTACATTTTTCACAAAAAGCAATATCTTTACCGCAATTTTGAGAAGGCCAACATGGGTCTTTTATGCACTATCCATCATGATTTCATCCGAAAAACAGATCCCCCTTATCGGCATTAGCGGCAATTTCAATACAGACAGCGGACAGCACATGCTGGCCAAGACTTATGTGAACGCCCTGCTGAAAGCTGGAGCCTGCCCCGTCATACTGCCGGCCTTCGCCGGTACTCAGCACGATTCGGCCCTTATCGACAAGATGCTCTCAAGCCTGGACGGCATTGTATTCAGCGGCGGCGGCGATTTTACACCTGCGCTTATCGGCGAAGAAGAAATTGAGGCCTTGGGGTCGATTAATCCCTTGCGTGATGCTTGCGAATTTCCGCTGATGCGCCGCGCTCTGGCGCTGCAACTGCCCGTTTTGGGTATCTGTCGGGGCGAACAATTACTGAATCTGGTGAAGGGCGGCAGCATTTACCAAGACCTGCCCAGCCAATATGCTTGCGGCAAGGCAGCAGGCCTTGCTGCGCAAGGCCTGCTGCCCCACGATCAAAGCCTTCCACAAGCCGGCAGCCTGCCACGCGAACAGAGCAGCCACACGGTCGTTTTGGCCCAAAACAGTTTACTGGCCAGTCTCTTCGAAAACTGCAATCTTCCTCTTGCCCGCAACGATGAAGGACAAATTATACTGAATGTCAACAGTTTCCACCATCAGGCCATCAAACAGCTTGGCAGCGGGTTGCGTGCAGTTGCCTGGAGTGCCGATGGTGTGGTGGAAGCCGTTGAGTCTTGCGAATACCAGCCCTTGCTGGCCGTGCAATGGCATCCCGAATGCCTGGTGGACACGCAAACCGAGAACCAAGTGCTTTTCCAATGGCTCTACAACGAAGCCCAGCTCTACCGACGCACGCGCTTAGCCCTGCAGCAAGCCGTCAGCATTGACCTGCACTGCGACGCTCCTATGTTTTTCGAAGGACATTACGACCTGGCACACGGCGGTTACATCGAGCGCGGCAAGATTGATTTCGATGCCCAAGGAGATGAAAAATTGGAAAGGGTCGACAACCGGGTAGATTTGGACAAACTGCAAGATGGCGGCATAGATGCCGTTGTGATGGCTGCCTATATCAAACAACTGGGCCGCGACGATGCGGGGCTACAGGCCGCCACCGACAAAGCCCGCCGCTTGCTTGCCGAGGTGATACAGCGCGCCGGCGCGTACCCCGGCGAGTGCGAGATTGTCAGGGACGAAGCGGGCTTGCGGGCCTGCAAGGCCCGCAAGCACCGCGCCCTGCTGCTGGGCATCGAGAACGGTTACGCACTGGGCAAGGATGCGAACCTGGTAGATGAATTCGCCCGCCAAGGTGTTGTCTACATCACGCTTTGCCACAATGGCCACAACGACATCTGCGACAGCGCATCACAGGCTGCACAACCCGAACACCACGGCATCAGCCATTTTGGCCTCGAAGTAGTAGCCCGCATGAACCGCGCAGGCATCATCATCGACCTCTCGCACGCCAGCGAACTGTCTTTCTACGATGCCATCAAATATTCCAAAACGCCTATCATCTGTTCGCACTCTTCAGCTTGGGCCTTGTGTCCGCACCGGCGTAATCTCAAAGACGAACAGATAAAAGCGCTGGCCCAAAGCGGCGGCATGATGGGCATCTGCCTCTACGACGGGTTCCTGGCGCAAGACCATCCGGCCAGCATCCGCGATGCCGTGGCCCATATCGACTATGTGCGCCGTCTTGTAGGCATCGACTATGTGGGCATCGGCAGCGACTTCGATGGTGGTGGCGGCATCAGCGGCTGCCAGCACAGCGGCGAACTCTTCAATCTGGTACGCGAACTTCTGCGCAAAGGTTACAGTCAGAACGACCTAAACAAGCTCTTGGGAGGCAATTTCTTGCGCGTTCTCAACAAAGTACAACAATATGCAGCATCACAACAAGCATCATAAAACCAGCATCATCTTGGCGGCTATCGCACTGATTCTGATTGTCACGGGCATCTGTGTCATCTTTCTCAGTCGCCGGCCCATGCCCATACAGCAAGCAGCAGCCACGCCCTCGCGACAGGCCCGGTCCAGTGCTTTCTCGGCCGACAGCGCCTATCGCTACATAGCCGAGCAAGTGGCCTTCGGGCCGCGCACCCCCAGTTCTCAAGCACACCGCGATTGCGGCGATTATCTGACAAGGAAAATGCAATCTTTCGGAGCCGAAGTGAGCGAACAACGAGCCGATATCCGCACCTGGGACGGCAAGACCTACCAAATGCGCAACATCATTGCCTCTTTCCAACCCGAACAAAGCCAGCGCGTGCTGCTTTTCGCCCATTGGGACTGCCGCCCGTGGAGCGACACCGAACAGGAACGCAGCCAACAGTTAAAGCCCGTACTAGGAGCCAACGACGGGGCTAGCGGCGTGGCCGTCCTGATGGAGACAGCCCGTCAATTGGGGCAGCTCGCCCATCTTCCCATGGGCATCGACATTATCTTTTTCGATTTGGAAGATTATGGTGTACCCGACTGGGAGAAGGATGTACAAGACTCTTGGTGTCTGGGCTCGCAATATTGGGCCCAACACCCGCACAAGGCAGGCTACAGCGCCAACTACGGCATATTGCTCGATATGGTGGGTACACGTGGTGCCTGCTTTATGTGGGAATATTTCTCGAAACGCTATGCCCCGCACGTACTCTATCAGGTGTGGAACAAAGCTCAAGATTTGGGTTACGGCCGCTTCTTCGTACAAAGCGATGGCGGCGTACTCACCGACGATCATCTGTATGTCAATCGTTTGGCCGGTATTCCCTGTATCGATATCATCGATTTCGACAACGACCGCGGCGGGTTCTTCGATGGTTGGCACAGTCAAAGGGACGATATGCGCAATATCGACCAAGCCACGCTGCAGGCTGTGGGCGAAACCCTGCTGAGTGTTCTTTTATCGGAATGATATGTTGCTGCCCTATCTCGTGAAAGACCGTATAGAAGCGGGTTGCGACGAAGCCGGACGAGGATGTCTGGCCGGACCGGTGTTTGCCGCCGCCGTCATCTTGCCACAAGATTTCCGCAACGACCTGCTCAACGACTCCAAACAACTCAGTGCCAAGCAACGCTATAGCCTGCGCCCCATCATCGAAAATGAGGCGCTGGCTTGGGCCGTAGGCCAAGCCAGCGCCGAAGAGATTGACCAAATTGATATCTTGAACGCATCGTTGCTGGCCATGCACCGCGCCATAGCTCAATTGGGCATGCGCCCCGAGCACCTGCTCATCGATGGCAACCGTTTCCGTCAGCCCTCACAAATGCCCTTGTATCGGCTGGCCGAAATTCAGGGAGATATCCACGGAAATTTGCCCGAAGACTACCCGGAAATTGCCGCCACCACCATCGTCAAAGGCGATGGCAAATACCTATCGCTGGCAGCAGCCTCGGTGCTGGCCAAGACCTACCGCGACGATGCCATGTTGGAGTTGCATCGGCTTTACCCCGTCTACGATTGGGACAAGAACAAAGGCTACCCCACCGCCGCCCACCGCAAGGCCATCGCCCTGCACGGCAACAGCCCCTATCATCGCCTCAGCTTCAATCTGTTAGGTGACGACGGGCAATTAAGCCTGTTCTGAAAATCAGATTACTAAGAGAGCTGCATATCGTGCAGATGCCTGAACATGCCCTGCTGCTGCATCAGTTCGTCGTGCGTGCCGCGCTCCACTATACGACCATCGCTCATAACACAGATAAGGTCGGCCTTGCGGATGGTAGACAAGCGGTGGGCAATAACAATGGTGGTACGGTTCTTCATCAGCTTTTCCAAAGCCTCCTGCACCAGACGTTCCGATTCCGTGTCGAGAGCCGAAGTGGCTTCGTCCAGAATAAGGATGGGCGGGTTCTTGAGGATGGCACGAGCTATGCTGATACGCTGGCGCTGACCGCCCGACAGCTTGCCGCCCCGGTCGCCGATAAGCGTATCGTAGCCGTTTTCACTAGCCATAATAAACTCGTGGGCATTGGCAATCTTGGCCGCTTCCACCACTTGCTCCATGGTAGCGTTTTCCACACCGAAAGCAATATTATTGAAGAAAGAATCGTTGAAGAGTATCGCCTCTTGGTTCACATATCCGATAAGCGAGCGCAAGTCCTTGACACGATAGTCGCGGATATCGGCACCGTCCACCTTGATGCAGCCTCGCTCTACATCGTAAAAACGAGGCAAAAGGTCTACCAAGGTCGATTTGCCGGAGCCCGACTGACCCACCAGCGCAACAGTCTTGCCTTTGGGAACTACCAGGTTGATATCCTTGAGCACCAATTCGGTCTTATAGCGGAAGTCCACATGGCAATATTCAATCTGCTGGGTAAAAGCCGTCAGAGGCTTGGGCTGTTCCGGATCCTTGATATTGTTTTCGGCATTCAGAATCTTGTCGATACGTTCCATCGATGCCAAACCCTTTTCTATGGAGTACCAAGCCTGCGAGAAAGATTTGGCCGGATTTATAATGCTGTAGAAGATAACCAGATAGTACATGAACACTTGGGCCGAGAGTCCGGTATCCGCTTTGAGAATGAGCGTTCCGCCAAACCAAAGGACGATGACAATGATAAGCGTTCCAAGAAACTCACTCATAGGATGTGCCAGCTGTTGACGGCGGAAAATGCGACCGGTGATGCGACGCAAGGTGTTGTTCTGTCTTTCGAAATTGCTGAAGATGCGTTTTTCGGCCACAAAAGCCTTCACAATCCGCAAACCCGACAGCGTTTCTTCAACCTGCGAAAGAATCTCGCCCCACTTGTTTTGACCCTCGCGCGAAGGCTTCTTTAGCTGACGGCTGACACGTCCCATCAAAGTACCCGCGATGGGCAGCAAAACAAGTACGAATAGTGTCAACTGCCAACTCAGAAATACCATCGTCGCAAAGTATATCACTATCATTATCAGGTTCTTGAAGAGCATGTCCAAAGATTGCATCACCGAGGCCTCTACTTCGGTGACATCGCCCGACATTCGTGCCATAATATCGCCTTTTCGCTCATCCGAGAAGAAGGACAAAGGCAAGCTCAGAATCTTGTTGTAAATCATACTGCGCAAATCGCGCAACACCGATGTACGGATGGCAATCATGTTGACGGAAGCCATATACATGAAGCCCGTTTTCATCAACGTCATCACCACCAGAAAACCGCCGATGACCAGTAGCGTAAAACCTCCGCCACGAGCATCAATGAGAGCGGTAAGGTAATAGTAGAAATTGTCTTTCAAGGCATCGCCAAGTTGCGACATGGGCAAGGACCAGACGTTCTCGTGAAATTCGTAACTGACACCTTCGTTCAACTGGAAAAGAATCTCCAGAATAGGAATAATCAAGGCGAAGGAAAATAGACTGAACAAGGTCGAAAGCAGGTTGTTCAGCACGTTCAGTATAACGTAACGTTTATATGGTGGCACCAGGCGCGCCAATAGACGGATGAAGTCTTTCATTTAGGGAAATTTGTGACAAAAATAGTGTTCTCCACGGGTAGAAACAAGTCTGGCGGGCCACACAGCCTTATCGCAACAGTCTTATTTCAAGATTTCAAGCAGTTCCACTTCGAAAATCAGGGTAGAACCGGGCTGAATCAATTCGCCGGCACCACGATCGCCATAAGCCAAATTGGCAGGAATTACAAAGCGGACCTTAGAGCCAACGTTCATCAACTGCAAGCCTTCCTGCCAACCACTGATTACCTGGTTCACGCCAAATTCGGCAGGCGTTCCACGATCGACGGAGCTGTCGAAAACGGTACCGTCAAGCAAGGTGCCGGTATAGTGTACTTTTACGCGGTCGGTAGCGGTGGGCTTGGGGCCTTCGGCAGCCGTCAGGATTTCGTACTGCAAACCTGAAGCGGTGGTAACCACACCGTCTTTCTTGGCATTCTCGGCCATATAGTCGGCACCTTCCTTCATATTCTCCTGGTTTTTCTTTTCAACGGCAGCCATCAGACAACGCTGGAAAACCTGATAGGCCTCTTCGGGCTTGATTTGCAACTTGTCATCCTGGTTCTTCATCGTCTTGGTCAAAGCGGACAGGAACAAGTCAACATCTATTTCGGCAGGCATTGAGCCAAGGTTCTGACGGAGATTGTCGCCCAAACCTACACCGTAAGCATAGCTAAGGGAGTCTTCGATAGTAGCGTTGGTTTTTGACAAGCTGACACCATTGGAGCAGCAAGAAGTGAGGGTCATAGCCGAAACGACGAAGGCCATAGACAAGATTGCGCAAAGATTCTTTTTCATTGTAATAATTATTAAATTGTCAATTTTAGTCACAATTAGCTCGCAAAGGTAGTATAAAGAATGAAATTAATGCTATTTTCGTGCCGATGTTAACAAATTATTTGAGATATGTCTAAAACCATCAAAATCAACTGTCTGAATATCCACCAAAGCAGATTGTTCCCGGTAGGAGTATCTTTGTCGTCCATCTGCGAAATGCTCAAAGAAGAGCAACATCTCGACATCGAGCCCATAGCCGCGTTTGTCAACCACAGCCCCGAGAACCTTGACACGGAGCTGTATCACCCCGCCTTGGTGGAATTTATCGACATCAGTCACCCCGAAGGTATGCGCGTCTACACCCGCAGTCTTACCTTCCTGCTGGGTGCCGCCATAGACGAACTCTGGCCTGGCGGACAGTTTCGCATCGAACATTCCGTTTCGAATGGTTTTTTCTGCCGCATAAACTTGGATAAGAAAGTGGAAGACAACGACTTACAAGCCATCAAACAACGCGTGCACACATTGGCGCAAGCCGACCTGCCTATCGAACAGATAGAGGAAGAAACTTCAAGCGTCATCGACTTGTTCCGCCAGAAAGGCCGCGAAGACCTGGTGAAACTTTTCGAACATTATGACCACTTGTACACGCACTACGTCCGCATGGGCGAACATATCGACCATTTCTACGGACCGCTGGCCTCATCGAGCCGTTATATCCGCAACTTCGACCTGATAGCCTATCCCGGCAGCGAGGACGGTTTTCTGCTGCGCCTACCCCAAGGAGAGGACCCCAGCCAGCTGAAAGAAATGGTGCCTCAGCCCAAAATGTTCGGCATTTTCAAGGAATTCATGCAATGGAACAAACTGCTCGGGCAAAGCACTGTGGGCGACATCAACGCTTGTTGCTTCAAAGGCAATGTGGCCGATATGATTAAGGTATCGGAGGCCCTGCAAGAAAAACGCGTGTCGCAAATCGTCGACAACATCCTGGCTCAACCGGTGCGCAAGCGCATCATTCTTGTTTCGGGACCGTCGTCATCGGGCAAGACCACTTTCAGCAAACGGCTTTCGGTGCAGTTGGCCGTTGCAGGTATCAAGCCGCTGGCCATCTCGCTCGACGACTATTTTCTGGAACGCGAGCAGACTCCCCGCGACGAAAAAGGCGAATACGATTACGAATCGCTCTACGCGCTCGATTTGGAACTATTCAACACCCAATTGCAAGAGTTGCTGGCCGGCAAGGAAGTTGGCCTGCCCCGCTACAATTTCAATACGGGCAAAAAAGATTATCCCGAAGACAAAAGAATAAGACTCGAAGACAACCAGATGCTTATTTTGGAAGGCATCCACGCCTTGAATCCCGCCCTATTGCCCAAGATTCCACAGGAAGTGCTGTACAAAATTTATGTATCGGCCCTCACATCCATCTCGCTCGACAACCACAACCGCATCGCCACCACCGACAACCGTCTGATACGCCGTTTGATACGCGATGCCAAATACCGCGGCATTCCGGCACGCGACACACTGGCCCGTTGGAAGAGCGTGCGCCAAGGCGAAGACAAATGGATTTTCCCCTATCAGGAGAATGCCGATGTTTTCTTCAATTCAGCTATGGCTTTCGAGTTGCTGGTGCTGAAACGCTATGCCGTTCCCTCGCTGCGCAATGTGCCGCAGAATTGTCCGGAATATGCCGAGGCCATACGTCTGCTGCGTTTTCTCGACTACATTGCCATCGTTCCCGACAATGAAATCCCGCCAACATCTCTGCTGCGGGAATTTGTGGGAGGAAGTTCCTTCAATTATTGATTTTACACTACCTTTGCAAAACGCTTCTAAGAAATAAACCCTATAGATATGGCGCTGAAACAACAACAGGTACTCAAGCAGCAGCAAGGGCTGAACCAGATGCAGATACAGCAGATCAAGCTCTTGGAAATCCCCGCACTGGAGATGGAGGAACGCATCCTTCGTGAAATCGACAACAACCCTGCGCTTGAGTTGGGCGAAGACCGCTCCCTGCACGATGACGAGCCAAACGACTTCGAATCCATGGACGGAAGCACCGACACGGAATCGGATACCGGCACAGATGGCGGCGATGAAGCCTACGGCAACGAAGATGAAAATCCGCACTACGATGCCGAAGACGACTACGACGACAAGGCCGCCGACTATGCCGAAACCCAACCCTACGACCCCAATGCCGAAAGCGACCGCAAACCTTTTCTGGGTGTTCAGACCGACAGCCTGCAGGATTTTCTGCGCCGTCAGTTGTCCGACCTCGATTTGGATGAAACGGAGAAGTGGGCGGGCGAATACATCATCGGCTGTCTCGATGATGACGGTTATCTGCGTATTCCCTTGGAAAGCATTGCCGACCAGTTGTCTTTTCAGCGCTCCATCGATGTGGATGAAGACAAAATGGAAGAGGTCCTCAAGACGATACAGGATTTCGAACCCGCCGGCGTAGCCGCACGCAACTTGCAGGAATGTCTGCTTTTACAGTTGCGCCGCAAGAATCCCACCAAGGAGGTCCAAAATGCCATCTATCTGCTGGAGCACTATTTCGAAGATTTTTCAGCTATGAAAATCCAGAAAATCTGCCAAAGCTGGGGTATCAGCGAAGCCGACCTGGATGCCGCCAAGAGAACCGTCAGCCGTCTGAACCCCAAGCCCGGCAACGACTGGGAGACTTCGCTGCTGAACGAAGCCGGACGCAGCATCACCCCCGATTTTCTGGTAGACAATATCGAAGGTAAGTTGCACTTGAGCCTCAACGACACCGACCTGCCCGACCTTCACGTGAGCGGATATTATAAAGAGCTGATTCGCAGCAGCAAGCAGTCTAAAAAGCTGAGCCGCGAACAGAAGGATGCCGTCATTTTTGCCAGACAAAAAGTGGATGCCGCCAACTGGTTTATCAATGCCATCAAACAGCGTCAAAACACTTTGCTGAACACCATGCAGGCCATACTCAACCGTCAAGAGGCTTTTTTCTTGAGTGGAGAGGAACGCAAACTGCGCCCCATGCGCCTGAAGGATGTAGCCGCCGACACGGGTCTGGACATTTCCACCATCTCGCGCGTCAGCAATAGCAAGTATGTGCAAAGCGAATTCGGCATTTTCCCCTTGAAATTCTTTTTTTCCGAGGCGATGACCAACAACGAGGGGGAAGAAATATCGGTGCGCGAAATCAAGAGCATCATCAAAGAACTGGTGGAGCGGGAAGACAAAAAGCAGCCGCTCACCGATGAAGCACTGGTGAAGGCCCTGCAAGCCAAGGGCTACCAAATTGCCCGCCGCACCGTGGCCAAGTACCGCGAGCAGTTGCACATCCCCACCTCACGTCAACGTTCCAATCTGTAATCATTATCACAATCATATGAAAGCTATTGTCAGCATTATCATGGGTAGTACTTCCGACCTGCCCATTATGGAAAAAGCAGCCAAGTTGCTGGACGAATTCGACCTTCCTTTCGAAATGCACGCGCTGTCGGCCCACCGCACACCCGCAGAAGTGGAGACTTTCGCCAAAGAAGCTGCAGCTCGCGGCATCAAGGTAATTATTGCCGGTGCCGGTATGGCCGCCGCTCTTCCGGGTGTCATCGCCGCCAACACTACTCTGCCCGTTATCGGTGTACCCATTGCTTCGTCACTTAGCGGCATGGATGCGCTGTTGGCCATCGTACAAATGCCTCCGGGTATTCCCGTGGCCACCGTAGCCATTAACGGTGCTATGAATGCCGCCATTCTCGCCATTGAGATGCTGGCTTTGGCCGACCCCGAACTGGCCCAGCGTTTTGCCGCCTACAAAGAAGGTCTGAAACAGAAAATCGTAAAGGCCGATGCTGAGTTGCAGGCCTTAGCGTACAAGAATAAGATTTAGCGAATCCATGTCGTACTGCAAGGACCTTTTCAATTATCAGCGCCGCAAAAGCCAGGAAGTCTGCATTGGCAAACTGCGCTTGGGCGGCGATGCGCCCGTCAGGATACAGTCCATGACCAATACGTCCACCCTCGACACGGCCGCCTGCGTGAAGCAAGCCAAAGCCATCATCGATGCGGGAGGCGACATAGTACGACTGACGGCACAAGGTGTCAAGGAGGCCGAGAACTTGACCGATATTCGCCGCGAGCTGAACAAGGACGGCTATGGACAGCCCTTGGTGGCTGATATCCATTTCAATCCTAAAGCAGCAGAAGCCGCTGCCAGCCGCGTGGAGAAGGTCCGTATTAATCCGGGTAATTTTGCCGACCCCATGCCCGCCGGTATTCAGTGCGAAGAGGATGTGCAAAAAGCCATCCGTGAACGCTTTGTACCCTTTTTAAATCTTTGCAAGGAACACCACACAGCCATCCGCATCGGTGTGAACCACGGCTCTCTTTCGGCACGCATGATGAAGCGTTACGGCGATACGCCTCAAGGCATGGTGGCTTCGTGCATGGAATACTTGCGCATTTGCGTTGAGGAAAATTTCCTTAATGTGGTCATCTCCATCAAAGCTTCCAATACTTTGATTATGGTTCAGACCGTTCGACTGCTGGTTCAGGAGATGGACAAGGAAGACATGCATTTTCCCCTGCATCTGGGAGTGACCGAGGCCGGCGATGGCGAAGACGGTCGCATCAAATCGGCAGTGGGTATCGGCGCACTTTTGGCCGATGGTATAGGCGACACCATCCGCGTGAGTCTGAGCGAAGATCCTCAGGCAGAGATTCCCGTGGCCATACAGCTGCGCGACCATATCGTGCAACGCGCCGGTCATGAAGCCATACCGGCCCAGCCTTACGAAGGGTTTGACGCCTTCAGTTTTCACCGTCGCAAGACCTACCGCACCGCCAACATAGGCGATGGGCAGCAGCCGGTTGTGGTGGCGCAGGGCCTGCCCGCCGCTGGCGGCGGGCAGGCCTCGGGCGCCACCACAACCGCCCAAGACGCACTCCAAGCGGATTTCTACTATCTGGGCCACGCACTTCCGGCCAGTCTGCCCGCCGGCCACGCCTACATCTGCGACCTGGACGCTTATTCCAGCGCCGCCGACCAGCCGCTCTACCCGCTCGGTTGTGTGCAGCAATGGGACGTTCTTCAGCGTTGCCCGGCAGCAATCAAGTTTCTGAAACTCCGTTACCAAGACCTCAACAACGACCTTGTCGCCCGCCTGAGCGGCCGGCAAGACATCGTATTGGTACTAGAAAGCAGCTCTCCAAATCCGGTAGGCGAAATGAGGGCCGTCTTCCATTACCTGCTGCGCCAACACTGCCTCTGTCCCATAGTGTTGAAAGCCGAAATGCAAGTGCCGCGCCTGGAGCAACTGCAATTGTTTGCCGCAGCCGATTTCGGAGCCCTGCTCATCGATGGGTTCGGTGACGGGTTGTGGCTGGATGCGCCAAGACAAAGTCAAGCGGAAAGCATCAGCACCATGTTGTCCATCTTGCAGGCAACCCGGCTCAGAATTTCACGCACCGAGTACATTTCCTGCCCCAGCTGCGGACGCACGCTGTTCGACCTACAGCAGACCATCGCACACGTCAAGGCCGGCACCGCCCATCTGAAAGGGCTGAAAATCGCCATTATGGGCTGCATTGTGAACGGCCCGGGCGAAATGGCCGATGCCGACTACGGCTACGTGGGTGCAGGACGCGGCAAAGTAAGCCTCTACAAGGCCCAAACGTGCATCGAAAAAAATATTCCTCAGGAAGAAGCACTCGAACGGCTGCTCGAACTCATCAGAAAGGATAACCGATAGACAGGTGCATGGCAAAGTCGTCCAGACTGTCTATATGCTTGATTCTCCAGCGCTCGTCCAAAGTTTGGCCGCTGGGGTCGTAGACTTTCATACCACAGTCCAGACGCAACAGGAAGAAATTGAAGTCCAGGCGCAGCCCCACACCCACGCTGCAAGCCAACTCCTTGTAGAAGCTGTCGAAACGGAACTGTCCGCCCGGCTGATTGTCGTACTGACGCAAGGTCCAAATATTGCCGGCATCAATAAAATAGGCACCTTCGAAGAGCCAGAACCATTTTTGTCGCAATTCCAGACTTAAATCGAGTTTCATATCGCCAGAACGGTTCATGAAGTCATTGCCTAAAGAAGATTGGTACGAACCCGGACCCAAACGCCTTACCAGCCAGCCGCGCACAGAGTTGGCACCACCCGAATAGAAGCGTTTTTCAAAAGGCAAAATCTTGGAGTTTCCGTAAGGATAGGCAATACCGAAGCCAAAGCGTGAAGCCAAGCGCAGATTGTCGCTAAGTGGCACATGATGAGTGGCCTCGAATTCACCCTTCAGATATTGTGAGAACGGAATCTTACCGATGTTATACTGCCCGTCGGCATCGGGCCGCCCGAACTGCCGATAGCCCAAATAGAGCAGATTACCGGCCGATTCCACTCTGGAACGCAAGCTATAGTAACGACGGTTGGTTTTGTCGAGACCCGTTGGAATACTGGTGTAGCTGACCTCGTAAGAGGTTCCCACGATGAATTGGTCTTCGTAACTATGACGCAAATAAGACCCTTCCTTCAGATAATTCGCCTTGAAGGTGGAATCTATCTTGTCACTTGGCATATGCGTATAGGCAAAATCTATCGGACTATAGCTGTGCCGTATCTGCGGACTTCTCCAGTTGTATTCCATGGCCACAGCCGCCGTGGTGCGCCAAAATTCAGGCCGCATCAAGTTGTCGTAACTGATGGAAAAGGAAGTATTCGACGAGCTGGTACTATGAGAAGCGTCGGGCAAAAACAGAAGTTCCGGGAACGTCAATCCGAGCTCGCCACCATATTCTATATAGTCGTTGTTGACCGTAGCCGCAAGAGCTTCATAAGCCAAACGCAAATTGGCACTCAGCACCTGTCCGCCACCAAAGACATTCTGATGTGCATAGGCGGCCGAAAGCGCTGCTCCCAAATCTCCGGCGGTATTGGTGCCTTCGACATCTAGCGACAGGGCATTGTAGGGACTGGGCGAAAGCAGGATATAAGCGTTGAGCGAAGGCTCGTCACCGGCGACATCCACGAAACGGATATTGACGTATTTCAGGCACTCAATCTGATTAAGGCCGGCGTAAGTACGGCTCACATCTTCGGCGCAGTAGAGCGACCCGGGCTGGATATGGCAATGCTGCAGCAGACTGCGCGGTGTCAAGAAAGGTTCATCCCGATAGACGACATAACTGTGGTCGGCCACCTGCAAGGTGTCGTAGTCGGACAGTTGGAAAGCGTTCTGCGTGCGCGAAAAGGAAGAGCTGGACACATCCATCAAAAAATAGACATCCTTTATGCGGTAGGCTTGGTGCTGTTCGTAGCGCACCTGATTGGTCACCATGCGGGTATAGGGCTTGAGCTGCAGCTGTACATCAACCGAATGGTTGCCCAAGGTGCTGTCGACCTCGTAGCTGAAATGATCGCGGTTGATGGCATAATAGCCCTGATTACGCGCCACGCCGACCAGACGCGAACGCTCGGCATTGAGTACATCGCCACTGAAAACGGCACCGGATTTTACTAGGGTTTCGTCCATCGAAGCCTGCAGCAGCGAATCGAGCGGGTTACCCTGACTCTGATAAGCATAGGAAGCCACTTTGTAGGGCGTATTCGCCTTGACGTGGTACGTGGTATTGACGCGGCGGCGCGGCAGATGCTGTTCGCTGAGCGACACTTGCGCATCGAAGTAACCCTGATTGAAGAGGTATTGTTCCATGGCACGCTGTGTGCGTTGCGATTGCAGGCTGTCGTAAATGACGGGGGCTTCGCCAATTTTGCGCAAGCTGCGGTTAATCCACTTGGTGGTGTCAGGGCCGGAAAGATTGTAAAGCGCCAGGTCGATAGCCGCGATGCCCAAAAAACGATGGTTGGGACTCTGACGCATCTGGGCTTTCAGTCCGCTGCGGGAAATACTGGGTTCGTTGAGACGGATATTGCTACGATAAAGAAGCTCCTTGTTTTCAGGAACATACTTGGTGCTACTACAAGCTTGCAGCAAGAAGATGACAAGGATAAGGAAAATGGCACGCTTCATTTGTCGATAGCTTTGTGCAAAAATACAATATCTTTTGTACTTTCGCCCATTCTAAACAGCTTCTTATGATTAGCAAGGCCAAGATTAAGTGGATACACAGTCTCGAAATGAAGAAATTCCGGAACGAGAGCGGACTGTTTCTAGCAGAAGGCCCCAAACTGGTAGGAGACCTACTGCCTTTGCTACGTTGCCATTTTCTGGCCGCCACCTCATCTTGGCTGAAGCAACATCCTGATTGTCAGGCAGAAGAACTAGCCGAACTAAGCGAAGAAGAATTGAGCCGCGCCAGCATACAGCAACATCCGCAAGAGGTCTTAGCCGTATTTTACATCCCCCGGCACCAACTTGAGGTCCGGCAGCTCGAAGGGCAGCTGAGTCTGGCCTTGGACGGCGTACAAGACCCCGGCAATCTGGGCACTATCATCCGCATCGCCGACTGGTTCGGCATCGAAGATATCCTCTGTTCCAAAGACAGCGCCGATGCTTTCAACCCTAAATGTATCCAAGCCAGCATGGGTGCTATCGGCCGCGTCAGATTACACTACGTCAACCTGCCCGAGTTCTTGCAGCAGGTGCAGGCACCTATATTCGGTACCTTTTTGGATGGCGAAGACATCTATCATAAGAACTTGCCCGCCAAAGGCATTATCGTTATGGGGAATGAGGGCAATGGCATCAGCCCGGAAGTGGCGGCTCTGGTATCGGACAAGCTGTTCATTCCACGATTCCCGGCAAACCGCATAGGCTCAGAATCGCTCAATGTATCGACAGCCACGGCCATCGTCTGCGCAGAATTTCGCCGTCGCCAAGGTTGCTAAGCAAGCATTACTGCAAGGCCTCACCTATCCATTTCTTTGAGCAGGCGCAGCACACTGTCCGAGGCAAGCCTGACTTCCTTGCTCAGCGCTGCATCGTTCGGCAAGGCTACATCACGCAACTTTAAAGGACGACGCGGTTCTTGGAGGGAGTCGGCAATTGTGGTCAAAGGAACTATTCCGACAGTATCCTGGCTACAGATAGAATCTTGACAACAGGAATCTGCCAATTGGAAAGACGGGTAGGTGGTAGCCTTCAACATCAGGTCGAGGTGATGGTTCATCTCGTCCAAGAATTCAATGCCAGGCAGGGTATCAAGCAGCACATCGCTCCACAGAGCCAAGAATTCCATATCCGTGTAAGGCTTTTTCCAAGTACGTTCGTAGGCCAAACGCGCCCTTTCCTCTTCCTCGCGGGCTTTGCGGTCGGCCACTTCCTGCTGCTTGGCCTTCAGCATATCGGTAGTCATCTGCAGTACCTCTATCATGCGCTTAGGCGTGCGCGAATAATACTTAACGGATGTATAGAAGTCGTCTTCGCAGATTTGATATTTATCCAGAATCCAATGATAGGAAACATCTTGGAAATAATCAGACTTCATGCCGCGGGTCCATTCCCGCTTGGTAGAAGTGTCGAGTTCGGTTAGCAGAGCCTCGGTAATATAGACATCACAAAGCACCGAAGCGAACTCTTGTTTAGGCAGCACCTTGGGCTCGTTGCGATGGCAGGCCTGCAACGAAACCATGGCCAACAGAAGAAACAAGGCCAGTCCGAGATGGTTTCCTGAATGATTCATTTGCGTTTGCCCGATTTGTCTTTTTTCTTTCCCAAGTCGAGTTCTTGCGAGAATTGCTTGTAATGGAATATCAGCATCGCAAGGACACCCACCGTAATGCAGGCATCGGCAATATTGAACACGGGGCTGAAGAAGATAAAACGTTCACCGCCCCAGAAAGGCATCCATGCGGGCCAACGCGAATCGATAATGGGGAAATAGAGCATATCCACCACCTTGCCGTAAAAGAGGTGTGCGTAGCCGCCGCCGGCAGGCAAGAATTGCGCCACCTGACCATAGCTGTGGTCGAAAAGCACGCCATAGAACACGCAATCGATAATGTTCCCCATCGCGCCGGCCGTAATGAGCGAGATGCAGGCGATATAGCCCATAGAGGCCTGCCGGCGGCAAAGGCTGCAAAGATACCAAATGAGCAGACCCGATGCCAGCATACGGAAGACGGTGAGGAATATCTTGTCGAAAAATTCCATGCCAAAGGCCATGCCTTCATTTTCGACAAAAAGAATATAGAACCACGGCGTAACACGGATACTGTCGTGCAACGCAAAATGGGTCTTGATATATATCTTGAGCAATTGGTCGATCACAATCATACTGACGATGATTAGGGCCGACCACCAAGCCTTGGACGAAGTAGGCTTCATGCAAAAATGCTGTTACTTATTTTCCTTTTGCTTCGATGCTCAAAGTAGCGTGCGGCACGGCGCGCAGTCTTTCCTTGGGGATAAGCTTGCCTGTTTCGCGGCAAATGCCATAGGTCTTGTTGTCTATTCGCAACAGGGCAGCTTCCAGATTCTGGATAAACTTCAGTTGACGTTGAGCCAGACGCGAAATTTCCTCTCTCTGTAGGAAACTTGCACCGTCTTCGAAGGTCTTGAGGTTAGGTGCCGTATCGGTGTTGTCATCACCGAGAATGCTTTGTTGCAACTGTTCATACTCGGCACGCGCTTTGGCGATTTTTTCTTGAATCAGTACCCTGAACTCCTCGAGTTCGGCATCTGAATAGCGAACAATTTCAGCCATAGTCGTTAAATTATTTTGTTAGTAGTTATGTAGCTTATAAAAGGCTTAGGCCTTGCTTACGTTAATCTGCAAGCACATATCGTCCAACTGGAGCTCCGTGGCATTATCCACCACCTCGCAAAGCTCCAATTTGTCGGCCAAGGTCTGCATACAAATATACGAAGCAAATTCCAACACAGCATCATCTGTAGCCTTATGATGCGAAAGTTTTATGTTGATGCGGTCGGTAATCTCGAACTTCTGGTCTTTGCGGAGATTCTGAATACGGTTTACCAATTCGCGGGCAATACCCTCTTTACGCAGATTCTCAGATATTTCCACTTCCAGGGCAACGGTAAGACGGCCTTCCGAAGCCACCAGCCAACCGGGAATATCTTCCGAGATAAATTCCACATCGCCGCTCTCCACATGAATTTGCTGACCTTCCAGCGTCAAGTCGTAAAAACCGGTGGCCTCGAAGGCAAAGATACTTTCCTGGTCGAGCGAGGTCAAGTGAGCTGCCACCTGCTTCATCAGTTTGCCGCACTTGGGGCCCAACAACTTGAAATTAGGCTTGATGCGCTTAACCAAAATACCTGCGGCGTTCTCTACAAAATGCAGTTCCTTAACATTCACCTCGCCCAAGATAAGGTCTTTCACTGCCGTGATGGCGGCCTTTTGCTTGTCGTCGAGAGCCGGAATATTGATAGCTTGCAGCGGCTGACGAACCTTGATGTTCACCTTGCGGCGCAAAGCCAATACCATAGATGATATCTGCTGAGCCATCTGCATACGTTCGTTCAAGTCTTCGTCGATAAGGGCCAAATCGGCCTTGGGATAGAAAGCCAGGTGCACCGACTCGCTTTGGTCGCGGCCGCTGATACTGTTCAAGTCGAGGAAGAGCTTGTCGGCATAGAAAGGTGCGATGGGGGCCATCAAACGGGAAACTGTTTCCAGACAGGTATACAGGGTTTGGTAAGCTGCAAGTTTATCTTGGGTCATTTCGCCACCCCAGAAACGCTTGCGGTTCAGACGCACGTACCAGTTGCTTAGGTTTTCGCCAACGAACTCAGCGATAGCCCGACCAGCCTTGGTGGCTTCGTAGTTGCTGTAGAAATCGTCGGTTTGACGTACCAAATCGTTGAGCAAGGAGATAATCCAACGGTCGATTTCGGGACGTTCCTCTACCGGCACTTCCTTTTCCTGACCGGTAAATCCGTCCACATTAGCATAAAGGGCGAAGAATGAATAGGTGTTGTAAAGCGTGCCGAAGAACTTACGGCGTACTTCTTCCACACCCTCAGTATCGAATCGCAGGTTGTCCCAAGGAGATGCGTTGGTAATCATATACCAGCGCAAGGGGTCGGAACCATATTTTTCGATAGCTTCGAAAGGATCGACGGCATTGCCCAAACGCTTGGACATCTTGTTGCCGTTTTTATCGAGGACCAAACCATTGGAAACCACGCTCTTATAAGCCACCGAATCGAAAATCATCGTACCCAAAGCATGTAGGGTAAAGAACCAGCCGCGGGTTTGGTCTACACCTTCGGCAATGAAGTCGGCAGGATAGATTTTGCGGCTGTCGAAAGCCTCTTTATTCTCGAAGGGATAATGGATTTGGGCATAAGGCATGGCACCAGAGTCGAACCATACGTCGATAAGGTCGGTTTCGCGCTTCATAGGCAGGCCGCTGGCGCTAACCAACACAATATCATCCACATAAGGACGATGCAGGTCTATCTTGTCATAGTTGCTTTTGTCCATGTTTCCAGGGACGAAACCCGCCTTCTTGTAGGGGTTCTCGCTCATAAGACCGGCAGCTACCGACTTTTCTATTTCGTTGTAAAGCTCCTCTACCGAACCAATGCAAATTTCTTCGCGGCTGTCGCGGTTGCGCCATATTGGCAGCGGGGTACCCCAATAGCGCGAACGGCTCAAGTTCCAGTCGTTCAGGTTTTCGAGCCATTTGCCAAAGCGGCCGGTACCGGTAGATTCAGGTTTCCAAAGGATGGTACGGTTGAGTTCTATCATACGATCGCGACAAGCGGTAGAACGGATAAACCAACTGTCGAGCGGATAATAGAGCACCGGTTTGTCGGTACGCCAGCAATGCGGATAGTTGTGTACATGCTTCTCCACCTTCAAGGCTTGCCCCGACTGCTTCATTTCCAAAGCGATACGGATGTTCAGGTCTTCGGCCTTGGAAGCGGCTGCTTCGTCGTATTTGCCGTTTTGGTTGAACTCGGGAGCATAGGCGTTCTTCACATAAGCGCCTTCGTAGCGGGTGTAGATATCACGGTCAACGCAAGCATCCACGAATGCGGGAGCACACTGCGACAACAGATAATATTTACCTGTCATATCCACCATGGGACGGGTTTCACCCAACAGGTTCACCATAAAGAGCGAAGGAATGTCGGCAGCCTTGGCCACTTTGGCATCGTCGGCACCGAAAGTGGGCGCAATATGCACGATACCGGTACCGTCTTCTGTGGTGACATAGTCGCCGGGAATAACACGGAAGGCCTCGGCCGACATCTCAACATAACGGTCTTGACCCACGGTAAATACTGTTTCGGGATGAGCCTCAGCAGCGCGCTTGACAAAAGCGGCAGCATTGTCGTCGAGTTTTTCCAACGGCTTTACCCAGGGCATCAGCTGACAATAACGCATACCCACCAGGTCGGTACCTTTGTAATGTCCGACAATGCGGTAAGGAATCACTTTGTCGCCGGGTTGGTATGCCTCCATATCAAGCGTAGCACCTTCGGCCTTGTAGTAAGATTTCAGACAGGCTTCGGCCATCACCAGCGTTATTTTTTCGCCGGTATAGGGATGATAGGTCTGTAGCGTCACATAGTCGATGCTTGGGCCTACGCAAAGCGCCGTGTTCGAAGGCAAGGTCCAAGGCGTGGTAGTCCAAGCGGCGAAACAAGCCTTGCCCCAAGCCTGCATTTCGGGGCGCGGGTCGATGATGTCGAAAAGAGCGGTAGCCGTGGTATCCTTGACGTCGCGATAGCAGCCGGGTTGGTTCAACTCGTGCGAGCTCAAGCCCGTACCGGCAGCGGGCGAATAGGGCTGGATGGTATAGCCTTTATAGAGCAAACCCTTGTTATAAAGCTGTTTAAGCAGCCACCACAAGGTTTCGATGTATTTGTTGTCGTAGGTGATATAGGGATTTTTCGTATCTACCCAATAGCCCATCTTGCGCGTAAGATCTTCCCATTCGCGGGTATACTTCATCACATCGCGGCGACAGGCGGCATTGTAATCTTCTACCGAGATGCTTTTGCCGATATCTTCCTTAGTGATGCCCAAAGCTTTTTCAACGCCCAATTCGACAGGAAGTCCGTGGGTGTCCCAGCCCGCCTTGCGGTTTACCAAGAAGCCTTTCATGGTTTTGTAGCGGCAGAAGATATCTTTGATAGAGCGGGCTATCATGTGGTGAATGCCGGGCATACCGTTGGCCGATGGAGGTCCTTCGTAAAAGACAAAAGAAGGACAACCCTCGCGCAAGGCCGTACTTTTATGGAACAGATTCTTTTTCTCCCACTGCGACAACACTTCCTTGTTGATGTCGGAGAGATTGAACTGGGAATATTCAGCAAATTTCTTGGTCATTGTGCTCTATATTTTTTGAACTTGCAAAAATAGCATTTTCCCCACAGAAAACCAAGCTTTGATGTCAGAGGTAATATTCTGATGTAAGTTGCTGATATTCTGGAGTATACTCACCATCCTGGCTTCTTATGACCAATTCTTCACGCACGAAAGTGTCGCGTTGACGGCCATAGCTTAGCAGAATTCTTTTGGGCGGACGCCCCTGGACAGGGACCAGCGCGCAGGCCCGCTGTGTATAGAGACGGTAGCTGTAGGCCAAGTTGTCGAAAGATTCAGCCTCGCTATAGGGAAGTATCAGCGAAAAGACGCCCTCGGGATGCAGACAGGCGGCTACACCTTGCAGGAGCGAAGAGAACTGCAGGCAGCCCAGGTGGCGGGCGCGGTTGCGGCCAGCGTCCGCTGGCCGCAACTCCCCTTTGAAAAAGGGCGGATTGCAGACGGCAAGCCGATAGCCGCCCGCTGCCTTGCTCAGGCTGCCGCCGCTCAAGACCTCAGGGAAAGACGCACAATGCACCTTTATTTGGCCCGACCAAGGACTGCGCTGCACATTTTCAGCAGCCTGCGCTGCGGCCTCTGAATCAATTTCCACCGCATCAATCTGTGCCAAAGGATATTTCTGAGCCAGCATCAAAGCGATGAGGCCCGAACCGGTTCCAATGTCGAGTATGGGGGTGTCTACAAGGTCCGCACCATCGGGCAGGCAGGCCCAAGCGCCCAGACTGACGCCGTCCATACCCACCTTCATGGCACAACGGTCGTGAAACACTTCAAACTGTTTGAAGCGGAAACTATCTGACGACATTTCTTCTATTTCAGAGGATGATTGTGGTAGTAGTCGCTGCGATAACTCAAGAAAAGCTCCAGCAACGACAGCAGAAGCAGCACCACAATATAGGCGTTGTTGCCGGTAAAAATCAGATAGCCGGCAAGTATCGCCAGAATACCGCAGAAGCCATAGAGACGGTTAAGTCGTTTAAGACGGAAATCATCCCCCTTGTAAGCCGACATAACCCGGCAGACGATATAACCCAAGCCTCCGGCACAAAAAAGGTATTTTCCGTAAGCGAAGCCACTTTCAAAATTGACAATGACGGCGGCCACCATTAGGAGAGCCGAAAAGACAAACAGTTTTTTCATGGTTCCTTGATGATAATGATTTCTTCGTTGTCTTTTTTCATCAGATATTGTTCACGGGCAATCTTTTCAAGCTCTTCGGTACCGATGCGCAAGTCTTCAAGCTGACGCAAGGTTTCTTCGCGCTGACGCTCATAGTCGCGGATTTCACGGCGCAAAGCCTCGGCCTTACGGTTATAGCGCATACGCTTGATAAGGTTGTTGCTGTCGAAGAAGATCATCAAGAGAGCAAAAACAACCAGAGCGATAATGTACTTATTGGGCAGATACGGCTTTATTTTCAAATAAAACTCCTTAAGCTTGTTCATTGCCGGACAACTCCTATTTTTTTCAACACAAAGGAAAGGATTTTTTTCCATTTCTGCCTATCTTCGCTGGCAAATTAATTACTATGGACAATTATATCGTTTCGGCAAGAAAATACCGTCCGGATACCTTTGCTTCGGTGGTGGGACAGAAGGCTTTGACCACCACGCTGCAGAATGCCGTCAAGAACAAGCAACTGGCGCATGCCTATCTGTTCTGCGGCCCGCGGGGTGTGGGCAAGACCACTTGTGCGCGCATTTTCGCCAAAACCATCAACTGCATGCATCCGCACGAAGACGGCCAAGCCTGCAACGAATGTGAATCGTGCCGAGCCTTCAACACCCAACGTTCTTTCAACATCATAGAGCTCGATGCCGCCTCCAACAACTCGGTCGATGACATCCGTCAGCTAACCGAACAGGTGCGCACCCCTCCCGTGCTGGGCAAATACAAGGTCTACATCATCGATGAGGTTCACATGCTCTCGCCTGCCGCTTTCAATGCCTTTCTCAAAACGCTGGAAGAGCCGCCGGCCTATGCCGTGTTCATCCTGGCCACCACCGAGAAGCACAAAATCATCCCCACCATCTTGTCTCGCTGCCAGATTTACGATTTTCACCGTATCAGCGTGGCAGATATTGAGGAACACTTACAGTTCGTCGCCAAAAGCGAAGGCATCAGCTACGAACCCGAAGCTCTGAACATCATCGCCATGAAGGCCGATGGCGGTATGCGCGATGCCCTGTCCATCTTCGATCAGGTGAACAGCTTCGGCGAAGGGCATATCACCTACAAGGCCGTTATCGACAACCTAAACGTACTGGACTACGACTATTATTTTCGTTTGATTGATGCCTTCCTGCAACACCAAAGCACCGAAGCCCTGCTCTTGTTCAACGAAGTACTTAATCTCGGATTCGAGGGGCTGCATTTCATCAACGGACTGGCCTCGCACCTGCGCGACCTGCTGGTTTGCAAAGACCAGCGCACCATCAGTCTGCTCGAGGTGAGCAACAGCATCAAGGAACGCTACTGCCGACAGGCCCAAGCCTGCGATTTCAATTATTTGGTTTGGGCGCTGAAACTTTGCAACGAATGCTGTCTGCAATACAGTGCCAGCCGCAATAAACGCCTGCTGGTAGAACTCTGCCTGCTACGCCTGTGCCAAGGGCCGGGACAGGACGGTGTACCCGAGGGCAAGCCGCAAGCACTTAAGGCTGCGGGGGTGCAGGGCGGTGCTGCGGCCAGCGGCTCGCCTGCGGCCAAGCCGCAGGCCGCAGCACCCGCACCGGTCACTGGCGCAACGCCAACCCCTCAACCGGTCCCAACCCGGCAAGTGCCTGTCAGCCAGCCATCCACGGCTCAACAGACCGGTGCCCAAGCGGCAGCCAAACCCAAAGCACCCAGTATTTCCAAGCTCAAAACCATCTCCATCAACGGCAACAGCAAAGAACAGGCAAAACCGGAAAATCCAGAGTCACAAACTGCTACCATCGAAGAAAACCAGTCGTTCAACCAAAGTGAGCTGACCAAATACTGGAATGAATTTGCCCGCACGCTCAAGGACAATCCTCAGATTATGAACGTCATGACCAGCCAGGAACCGACCTTACAGGACGATTGTGATTTTGAGTTTGTCGTTTTCCAGAGCTTCACAGAGAAAAGCCTGTTGGAACTGAAATACAATATCGAAGGCTTTCTGCGGGAAAAACTGCACAACAGCCATGTCAGTATGCACCTGCGCATAAGCGAAGGGGAGGAGAACAAAAAAGCCCTCACTCCCCAAGACCAACTCAAGACTATGCTTGAGAAAAATTCAGCCTTCGCCAAACTATATCAAGAACTCAATCTTGATATGGAGTAGCGTCAGCTCTCCTTTTATAAATTCTATTTCGCTACCTTCTCCAGCCAGCGAACCATACCCAGCATCACACCCATCGATATGAGGCAGAATCCTGCGAACACTGCCCAGCACATCCACTGATGCGGGAAAGAATTCAGCATAGCCACACCCAAGGCGATGAACAGGTTACCGATAGCGGTAGCCGTCAACCACAAGCCTTGACAGATACCCTGCAGATGACGCGGTGCAATCTTTGATACGAACGACAACCCCAGCGGTGAGATGAATAGTTCAGCTACCGTCAGGAAGAAATAGGTGGCAATCAGCACCATCGGGCTCGACTTCATAGAGAGTTTCACAGCATCGCTCAAAGCGCGGAATTCAACACCCGAAGGATAATTATGTACCATGGCCACAATCATCAGCAATATGTAGGCACAAGCGGCCACAAACATACCGATGGCGATTTTGCGGGGCGTAGACACCTCTTTGCCTTTGTGTGCTAGGCTGGAGAAAATCCACATGACAATCGGGGTCAAGATAATGACAAACAAGGGATTGATGCACTGCCAAATCTCCGGCGGAATAGTGGTGGTGGTCACGAAGTCGCGGGCAAAAATCGACAGCGACTGACCATTCTGATGGAAGGAGAACCAGAAGAATACGGCAACGCCCAGCACTGCGAACAAAGCATAAAGCCTTTGTCTGATTTCCTTGGCATTAGCCTGTCTCTCTTCTTCGGTGTAAGCCTCGACAGCCTTCTTTTCTTTCTTGGCAGGATTCGGCAAACGGTTCTTAACGGCCAAGAAGATAGCCAAAGAAGCCAGCATAGCGATAACCGACGCGATGAAAGAGAAATGCACACCTGTATTGAAGGTTTCAAGATAATAGTTGCAGAAAGCCGTATCGACAGCTCCCGTATGGCCCACTTCCTGAGCCAGTAGCTGTAGGTTGGCAACATCGGTGGCAGCCATGGCATCCTGGTCTTTGACAAACATATGGCACAGACGGGGCAGGTCGGAATTATAGGCAAGGTTGTGTACCTGCAACCAAAGGCTGCGGAGCAAAGGAGCGATAAAAGGTGCAATCACACCGCCGATATTGATGAATACGTAGAAAATCTGGAAGCCGGAATCGCGCTTTTCCTTGGCACTGGCCAAGGCTTCGGGGCCTTGTTTGGCAGCTTCAGCCTCGAAATTGTCGTACATCTGGCCCACCAATGCCTGCAGGTTGCCCTTGAACAGACCGTTGCCGAAAGCAATCACGAAGAGTGCAAAACAGGTAAGCACCAGCACCCACGAGAAGCCCGTATTGGCCGAGAACACCGGAATAGACAGCAAGCCATAACCGGCAGCCATCACCAGAAGGCCCGAGACAATGGTGGCCTTGTACTTCTGGCTACGGTCGGCAATAATACCGCCAGGAAGGCTCAGCACATAAATAAGAAAATAGAAAATTGCATAAATCCATCCGGCAGCCGTATCACTGATACCGAACTTGGAGCAGATGAAAAGCAGGAGCACGGCATTCATGATGTAATAGCCGAAGCGCTCGCCCATATTGCTCAATGCGGCGGCAATCAGGCCTTTAGGATGTTCCTTGCGGGCCTTGCGGATGTAGAAAATCATAAAGGGGATAACCACAATGAGGATAGCTATAAGGATAGCCATCGGCCGGTTGTTCGCCCACAGATTAGAAAGAGATTGTACCATAAATGATGTAGTTGATTGTTAGAAGTATTCTGTTTTGAGTTTGGCAAAGATAGCAATACAAGGCGGATGGACAAGCGAATAGGAGAAAATAAAAGGTCTGGCCCGCCTCAGGCGGGCCAGACCCTTGTCGCAAAGCAACATTCACGCTAGCTTACCAAGCGCGGATGATGCCCATAAAGTCGTCCACCTTCAGCGAAGCACCACCGATAAGACCACCGTCAACATCGGGGTTGGCAAAAAGTTCCTTGGCGTTCGAAGGCTTGCAGCTGCCACCATAAAGGATAGAGCAATCGTCGGCCGTCTGCTGGCCATATTTCTTGGCGATGACACCACGGATAAAGGCATGAATTTCTTCGGCTTGGGCAGGCGTGGCGGTTTCGCCCGTACCGATGGCCCAAACAGGTTCATAAGCCAAGATGATTTTGCCGAAATCTTCGGCGCTCAAGTCGAAAAGCGAAGCTTCAATCTGAGCCTTGACAACATTGAAATGTTCACCGGCCTTGCGCTCTTCCAGCACTTCGCCGATGCAGAAGATAGGAGTCAGGCCATTAGCTAGAGCCAAATTCACCTTAGTCTTGAGCATTTCGGGCGTTTCGCCATAGTAGGCACGACGTTCGCTGTGACCGAGAATCACGTAGTTGGCACCGGTGGACTTCACCATTTCGGCCGAAACTTCACCGGTATAAGCACCTGAAACATGGTCTGCACAGTTTTCGGCAGCTACGCCGATACGTTTGGTATCAATAGCGGCACAAACGCTTGCCAGATGGATAAAAGGTGTTCCGATAATTACCTCACAATTAACTTTTTCCTTGGCCAGAACAGCATCAAGACTCTTGGCCAATTCGAGGCCTTCCTGCAGGTTTTTGTTCATTTTCCAGTTACCTGCCACAATTTTCTTTCTCATTGTTTTTGTTTGTTTAATTTACTGGTTATCTTGTTTTTACGTATAGTAATTAGTAGAGAAACCGCCCTGAATATCGACACCACGAAATATGCCAGAAAAATAGTCAGTATCACCAGGAAAAACATGACGGCACTGTTCAGGTTTCGCGGCTGCTGGAAAAGATAGCAATCCGACAAGGGCTTGTCATCCACATAACGCAGCATAACGTCGATGTCGCAGGCCGGCCATTTGGAATAAACCGTTCCGCCTTTTACTACCACCAGTCCCGGATTGGAACGCACCATCGTTTTGAGGACAACGTCGTCGGTTTGGCAGAAAGTCGCATCGAGAGCGTATTCGTAAGCGCAGTCTTCTTGCTGCTGCAGCGTAGACGAAGTGAGTATATAGAGAGGATAGCCATACCGTCGGGCATAGGTCTGCAGTTCTTGCAGTTGCTGCATACCACAGACATCAGCCTTGTCAAGATAAGGTGCCGACACCAAAAAAACATAAGAAGTATCGTTCAACACCCGCGCAGTAATATCCCCCTCCTGGGGATGCATAATGGCGAAATCACCGATAGGTGCCTCATAGCCCTTGTGCAGCAGTATCTCCCTGCGGTCGACATAATGCCAAGCCGTGTCTGAAGGGTATTCGTCCTCGTTGAAGACCTTGCGGCGACCATCCTTTTCCATGATGAACTGCACGGCATACTGGTCTTGGGGTGCATCCGGCGGAATACTCATCAAAGCGGGCAGCCAGTTACCCACTTTATAGGGACGGAAATCGAAGAAAGGCAGATGTCGATAGCTTACCCAAGAAATGAACAGCGGCACCAGCACGCTTACCACGAAGGCCGCCGTAGCCGTGCGTTTGCCAAAAATATGGTAAAGTTCGCCCTTGTACAGCAGCAATATAGCCGACAGCAACAGCAGAATGATGTTCTTTTCGAAGCTCTGCCAGTTGCTCAGATGGATAGCATCGCCAAAACAACCGCAATCGTGTACCGGGTCGGTCAGGGCCGTCACCAAGGTCAAGACCGTCATGAACAGCATGAAAAGCAAGCTGAAGCCGGCCGTCACGCGTTGACGCAGCCCAAAGAGATGCGAGAATCCCAGCACCATCTCTACCGAGAATAGCAGCACGGTCATCAAAGGTGCATATTCCAGAAAAAAGGGCATGGAGAAAGCCTGCAGATAGTCCTGTATCTTGTACACCGTTCCCAGCGGGTCGATGGCTTTGGCAAAGCCCGAGAACAGGAAGGTGCAGCCCAGCAGCAGCCGGGCGATGATAGAAAGGATTCTGTGGAACTTGCTCATGAGCGGTTTCAAGCGAAGCGGTAACGTATCAGCCCGAAAATGGCATAGTTGATAATGTCTTGATAATTGGAATCAATGCCTTCGGAAATGTGTGTACAGCCCTGATTGTCTTCTATTTCCTTGATACGGTTTATTTTCGTCAAGATAAAATCGGTATAGGAAGTGACACGCATATCGCGCCAAGCCTCTCCATAGTCGTGGTTTTTGGCCAGCATCAGTTCGCGCGTGGAAGCCATCATCCGGTCGTATAGGTCAATGGCCTGGGCAGCCGTCATGTCCACCGTATCAACGCAGCCCTTTTCGAGCTGAATCATACCGATGATACCATAATTGACCAAGGCCATCAGTTCGGGGACGATGCCTTCGCCCACCCGGTTTTCGCCCGTAGTTTCGAGCGTGCGGATACGTTTGGTTTTGGTAAACAATTGGTCGGTGAGCGAACTGGGCCGGAAAACGCGCCAAGAGGCTCCGTAGTCTTTCAGCTTATCCACAAAGACCTGCCTGCAGGAGGCCACCACAGCATCGAATTGTTCGTTGGTATTGTTTGTCATGATTGCTATCTTGTTGCCCGCAAAATTACTGTTTTTTCCTTGGTTTGAAAAACTTATCAACTGATGATGCCCCAGTTGACTTCGTGGGCATAGCGTCTGCGGAGTTCACGGCGAAGGACGGCATTCTCGGTCTTGAGCAAATCGGGGTCATCGGCCAATATCTGTTTGGCCAGATTGCGCGTATATTCCACCAGTTGACCATCGTGGGCAAGGTCTGCGATTTTCATATCAAAGGGAATGCCACTTTGCTGCACACCTTCGATGTCACCGGGGCCGCGCAGCTTCAAATCGGCCTCGGAAATCTCGAAACCATCGTTGGTGGAAGTCATGATTTCGATACGCTTGCGTCCATCCTCGGAAAGCTTGTAGGAACTGAGCAACACGCAATACGATTGCTCGGCCCCACGCCCCACGCGGCCCCGCAACTGATGCAGCTGCGAAAGGCCGAAGCGTTCGGCATTCTGTATCACCATAATGGAGGCGTTAGGCACATCCACGCCCACCTCTATTACCGTGGTAGCCACCAGTATGCGTGTCTCGCCGCTGGAAAACTGCCGCATCTGCTCGTCTTTTTCGGCCGGCTTCATCTTGCCGTGTACCATACCCACCTTGACCTCGCTGAAGACTTGACAGATATGTTCGTAGCCATCTTTCAGGTTCTTGTAATCGGAGCGTTCCGATTCTTCGATAAGCGGATAGACGATGTAAATCTGGCGACCCGCCCGCAGTTCTTCGTGCATAAAGCGGTAAAGGTCGGCCAGTTGGTTCTCGTAACGGTGTACCGTCTGTATGGGCTTGCGTCCGGGAGGCAACTCATCGATGACCGAGACATCGAGGTCGCCGTAAAGGGTCATGGCCAGAGTGCGCGGAATGGGGGTCGCGGTCATCACCAGCACATGAGGCGGCGTGCTGTTCTTGGCCCAGAGTTTGCTGCGCTGCACCACTCCGAAACGATGTTGCTCGTCTATCACCACCAAACCAAGATTATGGAACCGCACTTCGTCTTCGATAAGCGCATGGGTGCCAATAAGTATATTCAAAGAGCCATTGCGCAGGTCTTCGTGCAAGGCTTCACGGTCTTTTTTCTTGGTAGAACCGGTAAGCAGCGCCACTTTAAGCGGCATACCCTCGAGAAAACGTGAGATGTTGGCATAATGTTGCTGAGCCAAGATTTCTGTAGGAGCCATCATGCAGGCCTGAAATCCGTTGTCTATGGCCATCAGCATCGACATAAGCGCCACCAGCGTCTTGCCGCTGCCCACATCGCCCTGGATAAGCCGGTTCATCTGCACATTGCCCGCCACGTTGGCGCGAATTTCCTTAAGCACACGCTTTTGCGCAGCGGTCAGCGAGAAAGGCAAACGATGGTGATAAAAATAATTGAAGTTTTCGCCGATGCGCTTGAAGGGCAGTCCTTGCAAGCGCTGATTCCGCTGACGGGCGAAACGCAGAATCTGTAACTGCAGATAGAGCAGTTCTTCCAGTTTCAAACGGTAGCGTGCATTCTTGAGCGAGAGCGCATCGGCGGGAAAATGCACCTGCCGCAAAGCATCGTTCAGAGAACAAAGTCGTAGACGCTGCACCAGATAGTCGGGCAAGGTTTCGGGCAGACGCTCGT
This sequence comes from bacterium, assembly GCA_963617485.1. GTDB lineage: Bacteria > Bacteroidota > Bacteroidia > Bacteroidales > UBA1402 > UBA1757. The sequence goes on from CAVEPA010000009.1 coordinate 59,151, forward strand.
CCATCTGACGGAACAGGGACACCACTATTTTCTGTATGGCACGGCTGTTCAGATAGGAGTTTTTCATCTTCTCCGTGGTACGGTAATAGGCTTGCAGCCCACCCGTCAGAAGACGCAGATTACCTTCGTTGGCCACGTCAATGTCGGGATGCGTCAGATTGATTTTATTGCCGAACTGGGCAGGTTTGCCAAAAACCAGATAGGTATCTTTGGTATTGTAGCGGTCCTGCACGTATTTAATGCCCTTGAACCACACCAGTTCCAAGACACCCGTGTCATCGGCCAAACGAACCACAAAACGCTTGCCACGACCTTCGCCTTCGGTGCGCATATCAAGTATGTGGCCGCAGACCTGCACATAGGGCATCCCCGACTGCAACTCGGCTATCTTGTGTATTTTACTACGGTCGATGTATTTGTATGGAAAATAGTACAACAAATCCTCCTGGCAAGTGATGTTCAGTTCCTTGGCCAGAATGTCGGCACGCGAAGGTCCGACACCTTTGAGGTAGGTCAACTCTTTCCGTAAATCCATCCTTATAGGGAAATGTTAAGCATCTATTCCTGTGACAGCCACAGCGAGGCTATGGCCAAATCGTCGGGAGTGGTTATCTTGATGTTGCGGCGACTGCCTTCCACCAAAGACACGCTATGGCCGGCAGCCTCCATCACCGAAGCATCATCCGTAAAAGTTTCCTGATAGCCACTCTGATAGGCCGACCACAAAGCATCAGCATCGAACACCTGAGGTGTTTGCACCAGTCGAAAAGCCGTACGGTCTTCGGCCAAACTTTGTCCATCGTCTGTCACCCGGCGGATGCTCTCCACCAATGCTTGTACAGGAATGGCCGCCCCGCTAATGGCAGCCTGGGCATAACAACGTTCCAACAAGGCCTTATCCACGAAGGGACGCACCGCATCGTGCACGGCCACCAGAGCCTTACCACACTCGGGCCCACGCAGCTGCTGTACCATCAGCAGGCCGCTTTTCACCGAATCGTAACGCTGTTGTCCGCCAAAGGCAAGGTGATGCGGCAGGTTAAAATGATGCTGCTCACACAATTCCAGCCAATAGTCCAGCTGATTCTCCGGCAAGACCAATACCAGCTCCAAAGCCTCATCATAGTTGCGGAAGGCCTCCAAGGTGCGCATCAGCATAGGTTTGCCTCCCAAAAGCAAGAACTGCTTGGGAATCTGGCTGTTCATGCGTTTGCCACTGCCTCCTGCCACTATGACGGCGAACTTTTTCATGACTTATTTCAATTTCATCAAGGAAGACATGATAGCCTTGTGGTCGGAATTCTGCAAGAAGGAAGGATAAGCATCCACGCCTGCCCCGAAGAGATACACCGGCACAGCCACACCCGTATGTCCCGAAGTGTTGAAACGATGCTTGAAATCCTCGCCCTGCTGATAGGCTTTGTCTTGCAATACCGACAGACCGCCGGTTTCGTGATCGGCCGTCACCACCACCAAAGTGTTTTTCTGCTTGCGGGCAAAATCTACAGCCACCTGCACGGCCTTGTCAAAATCGAGGGTTTCTGCAACAACGCCCTGCACATCGCTCGCATGACAGCGGAAATCGATGGCCGAACCCTCCACCATCAGCACGAAACCGTCCTTATCCTGACTAAGATAATCGATGGCAAGAGCCACTGCCTGAGGCAGATAATCGCCACGACCTTCGAGTTTTGCGGGTAGATGTTCTTCGGCGCAGAAAGCTAATAGGCTAGCTTGTTCGCTGGGGTTGCGCTGCTGGAGCGCGCTGCATTGCTGCAAGTCTTCGAAACTATTGAACAATTGTTTACCCTGTTCTTTCAAGGCTGAAGCAAGGTCGAGAGAATCGGCTCTGCCGCTCAAATGCTGGCGGCCGCCACCTATCATGATATTGGGCGTATAGTCGAGCATTTCTCGCGATATCACATCCATATTGCCGCGTTTTTCCGTGTGTGCGTAAAAACTGGCGGGTGTGGCATGACACAGGTCGCAAGTAACGACTATACCCGTTGCCTTGCCGTTGCGCTGTGCATCAACCAAGATAGAGTACATGGGCACAGAATCTGTGGTCATGCCTATCATCCCGTTGTTGGTTTTCCGTCCGCAAGCCAAAGCCGAACCACTGGCCGCCGAGTCGGTAATCTTTCTGTTGGCCGACCAAGTTTCCTGCAAGGCTATCGCATCAGCTTGCGACATCATCACAAGGGGGGCGTTCTGCGCCATAGCAGCAGCATAAGCTTGATTAAGGCCCATACCATCGCCAATCATAAAAATCACATTCTTGACAGGCTTTGCCGCCTGCAGTGCCATCGACACCATAAGCGCCGACAACAAGATGCCGTACTTTTTCATCTTATTCATCATTTTTCAATACTTCCTGCAAAGAAGTTTGGGTTTGCGTCAATTTTTTTTGACAAAAGGCTATCAGTTCACTGGCACGCTGCACTTGCTTTACCATATCGTCCACATCGAGCTGGCCGTTCTGCAGTGCCTGCATGATGGTCTCCAGTTCGGCCATAGCCTCGGCGTAACTGGGAATCGTTTTCTTTGCCATAGTTATGTATTCTTTTTATCTTCCTGTTTGCAAGTACCTTTCACCGAAGTCAGCCGGGAAAAAGCCACACCGTCGCGCAGGCGCGTTTCCAGAATGCAGTCCGGTTTAAGCTGCTCCACCGATTTTACTATCTTGCCGTCCACCAAACTAAGGCTATAGCCCCGGTCGAGCTGGTCTTGCGGACTATATAGTTTCAACTGACTTTGCATCAGTTCCAATCGATGACGTTGTTCTTGTAAGCACTTTTCCGTACACTGGCCCAAGAGCATCCATTGCCGCTGCAAATAAAGCTGCTGACGGTAGACTGCTTGAGCGGTCGATATTTTCAACGCATCGGTATAACGCAGCAGTCGCTGTTTTCCTTCTTGCAGGAACTGTTGAACATATTGCCGCAAAGACTGCTGATACTCTTGCAGTTGCTCCCATTGTCCCGACATGGATTCGCGCAGGAACTCGGCCACGGCCGTCGGCGTTTTCAGGGCTCGGTAAGCCACCAAATCGGCCACCGACTCATCGCGTTCGTGTCCGATACCCGTCAAGACTGGCAGCGGGAACTGGGCGATGGACGCACAAAGGGCATAACTGTCGAAACAAGACAAATCGGCCGTGGCACCGCCGCCGCGTATCATCACCACCACATCGAAACGGTCGGATTCCTCCATTATCGCATCGAGTGCCTGAAGGACGGACGCTTCGGCCTGATCGCCCTGCATCACCGCCGGGAACAAATTCCATTCAAATGCGAAGCCACTCTCTCTGAGTTGCACACAGAAGTCTTCGTAGCCCGCCGCCGTTGCCGACGAAATAATAGCCAGACGTTGTGGCAACAAGGGCCAAGGCACTTCTTTGTTCAGGTCCAGAACCCCTTCCTGCTTGAGCCGCTGCAATATTTCCTGACGGCGGCGGGCCCAGTCGCCCAAAGTGTAGTTGGGGTCAATATCGGTAATGACCAGCGACAATCCATAGCACTCATGGTAGCTAACGCTCACTTCGACCAGCACCTTCTGCCCGCGCGACAAGGACGTACCCGTACTCATCTGGAAGCGCGACGATAGGAAGAACCAAACATTAGACCAGATAACCGCCTTGGCCCGCGCCAGCAGACGGTCGCTACCGGCCTTCTTCTCGATAAGTTCCAAATAGCAATGCCCCGAAGCATTGGTCTTGCATTCAGCGATTTCGGCCGTAACCCAATACTTTTCGGGGAAAGCTTCGTCCAACACATCCTTCAGCAGCCGGTTGAACGCAGAGAGACTTATCGGGCCCGCGAACATAGCTGATTGTTATACCGGTTGAATGCCTCTTTCTGCCAAAAGTTTCAGACTAAGGTCCTTCAACTTGAATTTCTGTATCTTACCACTTCCCGTCAAGGGGAATTCCTTGACAAAGAAAACATACTTGGGGATTTTGTGACGGGCAATCTTGCCACGGCAGAAGTCCTGAACCTGCTGTTCGTCCATTTGCACCCCTTCGTGCAAAATGATGAAGGCCCCCACCTGCTCGCCATATTTGGGAGAAGGCACGGCAGCCACCTGAACATCTTTCAGCCCGGGCAACTGGTAGAGAAACTCCTCGATTTCACGTGGATAGACGTTCTCACCACCACGGATAATCATATCCTTAATACGTCCGGTAATGCGGTAATTGCCATTGGCATCCTTTACGCCAAGGTCGCCCGAATGGAGAAAACCATTGGCATCGATAACCTCGGCAGTAGCCTGGGGATTCTTGTAATAACCCTTCATCACCAGATAGCCGCGACAACACATTTCACCTTGCTCGCCCACAGCGCATTCCTCACCAGTTTCGGGGTTCAGCACCTTCACTTCCGTGAAAGGATACTCGCGGCCCACCGTGGTGCAGCGCGTTTCAAAAGAATCGTCCCAACGAGTCTGGGTCATGCCCGGAGAACTTTCCGTCAAGCCGTAGACACTGGTAATATAGGTAATGTGCAGTTTTTCCGTCACGGCTCTCATCAGCTCGACAGGGCAGAGAGAACCGGCCATGATGCCCGTCCGCAAGGAGGTGACATCGAACATATTGAACATCGGGTGGTTCAATTCAGCGATGAACATAGTAGGCACCCCGTACAAAGCCGTGCAGCGCTCCTTATGCACCGAAGCCAACACCACCAGCGGATCGAAAGACTCTATCATCACCTGAGTGCAGCCGTGAGTCAAGCAGTTCATGGTAGCCAGCACCACGCCGAAGCAATGGAACAAAGGCACCGGAACGCAAAGCTTGTCGGCCGAAGTGAAGGCCATGTGCTCGCCCGTGAAGAATCCGTCGTTGACGATATTGTGATGGGTCAGCATGACACCCTTGGGGAAGCCCGTCGTGCCGGAAGTGTACTGCATATTGGCCACATCGTAGCAGGAAACGCTCCGCTTGATGGCCAGATATTCGTCATCGTAGATGTTTTGACCCAAGAGCAAGAGCTCGGCCGTATTGTACATACCACGATACTTTTCCTGACCGATGAAAACGACATTCTTCAGATATGGAAAACGTTCGCTCTTCAGATGGCCACGCTGCGTTTCGCGCAGTTCGGGCAACATCTTGTATACCATATCAATATAGCTGCCGTCGAATACACCTTCGGTAATGCACAGCGTGTGCAGATCAGCATTTTCCACCAAAAACTCAAGCTCGTTCTGTTTGTAGTTGGTGTTTACCGTCACGGCAACGGCACCCAGTTTGGCAGTAGCGTACAGAAAAGTAAGCCAGTCGGGAACATTGGTAGCCCAAATGCCCACGTGCGAACCGCGCTTGACACCAATGGCCATCAGGCCCTTGGCCATATTGTCGACACGCTCGTTGAACTGTTTGTAGGTAAAGCGCAAATCGCGGTCGGAATACACAAGATATTCCTTGTCAGGAGTCGTTTCGGCCCAGTGTTCCAAAAACCCGCCGATGGTTCTCTCTGTGAGTTGGTATTCCATGGCTTAGAAAGGAGTATAGACAACGGCCAAAATCTGCGCACCTTGATCGTCGGCGGCATGCAGGTTATGGTTGACAATGGAATCGTAATAGATACTCTCGCCTTCGTTGACGATAAAGTTTTCTTTGCCGTAAGACACTTCAATCTTACCCTTCAGCACATAGATGAACTCTTCGCCTTCGTGCGACGAAAGTTCGTAGCCGTTCTTGGATGCCGAATCGACGTTAATAAGAAAAGGTTCCATGCTCCGTCCGGCTTTTTTTTCGGCCAGGGAGAAGAAAGTCAGGAAGTTGTGCGAAGTGGCCGTCTTACTCGAAAAGCTGATGCCTTCCACCAGGTCTTGTTTGCGAGTGAGGACAGGGCCCAGTTGGTCGTTGTCGTCCAAAAAAGTGCCCAGACGCACGCCCAAGGCACGGGCCATTTTGATAAGCGGAGCCAAAGATGGCAACTGGTTGTTGTTCTCGATTAGATTAATCTGTTCAACGCTGAGGCCGGAACGTTCGGCAAAATCCTCGACGCTGATCATTTTGCTTTCACGGATGTTCTTGATTTTCGATCCGAGTTCTTTCATCTTGTCTGTTGACATACGTCTATTTGGTTTTCTGAGTATTGCGACGCACTACATTATGTGCATCGCGGTATATGATATCTTTGCCCTCTTGGGGGATAATTTCGACATTTTCAAGCACTACACCGTCCACCTGTGCCAAGATGCCGCCTTTCTTGGCCTTGAAAAGGCTGTTACGGATTTCCACCTCGCTAATCTTCATTTCGGGAAGACCATTGAAGAGGAAGGCACAAGCAGCACCATTGCAGGTAACGTTGTTGATGTAGATTTTGCGGAAAATGGGCGTAGTTTCGTCCACGGGTCGCATTTCTACCAGCGGTTTACTCGGTTCGTCACCATCTTCTGGGACGGGAGATTTTCCTTCGTAATATAGGTTGAACGACAAGGGTTCGGCGGGAATATCCACCATACGGATGCCGTCTATCCAAATATTCTCCACCACACCGCCACGGCCACGGGTACTCTTGAAACGCAGACCTACATCGGTGCCCAAGAAAGTGCAGTCTTTCACATACATGCGACGCGCACCTCCCGACATTTCACTGCCGATGACAAAACCGCCATGGCCATGATAAACCGTATTGCCCACAATCAAGGCATCCTGACAAGGCATACCGCGGTCGCGACCTTCCTTGTTCTTGCCCGATTTGATGCAGATGGCATCATCGCCCACATCGAAGCTGCATTTGTATACGATGGAATTGGTGCAGGATTCCAAATCCAAACCATCACCATTCTGCGAATACCAAGGGTTGCGAACGGAAACCTTATAAAGAACCACGTTTTCGCAGCAGTAGGGATGCAGACACCAAGCCGGCGAATTCTGGAAAGACACGCCGCTGAGCAGCACATTCTTGCAATTGCGGAAATTCAGCAGCTGCGGACGGAAAAAGTCCTTGTAAGGTTCCAAAGCTTCCAAATCGTCACCCGAGCGCAGAGAGGCATCAACATAAGCGTCACGCGCACCTACGGATGGAAACCAAATATCGCCTTTTTCGTTGGTGGCACTACCCTCTTTGGCGAGCAGATTTCTCCATTGCGCAGCAGTCATCTTGGCCTTCTTGACCGGACGCCAGGAATCTCCCTGACCGTCAATGACACCTTCGCCCACAATGGCGATGTTTTCGAGCTTGTCACCCGAAATGGGGTTCTGGCAACGAATCGCTGTCAAGCCCTCAAAAGTGGTTTTCTGCAAAGGATATTTGCTGTGGTCGGTAGAGAACAGCACGACAGCGCCACGCTGCAAATTCAGGCAGAAATTGCTCACGAAAACAATGGGGCCAGTCACATAGATGCCCGGTTCCACCACAAGCGTTCCGCCGCCCTTGGCGTTGATGTGGGCTATGGCGTCGGCGAAGGCTTGGGTATTGTCAGCCAGGCCGTTGCCATTGCCGCCAAAATCCTTCAAGTTGGCTTGGTAATCGGGAATGGACGGCAGCTGATAGGCGGGCATATCAAAAGGAATATCCATCTTATAGAGGGCATCCAAATCGGCTTTCAGTTCACAAGGTTGCTGGCAGCAGGCATTTAACCCAAGGCCCAAAAGGGCCAGCATCATCAGTTTGGAGATGTACTTCATCGAAATCGGTGTTAAGTGTTAAGCATCAATGGTGGCGTAAGTGGCGTTGGTCTCGATAAATTCGCGACGCGGACCAACTTCGTCACCCATCAGCATGGAAATGGTGCAGTCGGCGGCAGCGGCATTCTCGATGGTAACCTTGCGCAAGATACGGTTGTCGGGGTCCATGGTGGTAGAAGCCAACTGTTCGGCATTCATTTCACCCAAACCTTTGTAGCGCTGGGTATGAATACCGGCTTCACTTCCGCTGCCGTACTTGTCGATAAAGGCCTGACGTTGCTGGTCGGTCCAGCAATATTCTTCCACCTTGCCCTTCTTGCACAGATACAAAGGCGGGTTGGCGATAAAGAGATAGCCCTTCTCGATGATAGGTTTCATATAGCGGAAGAAGAAAGTCATAATAAGCGTGTCGATGTGGCTGCCATCGACATCGGCATCGGTCATGATGATAATCTTGTGGTAGCGCAACTTGTCAAGGTTCAGTTCGTTGACATCATCGGCAGTTCCGATGGTAACACCCAGCGCCGTGTAGATATTGCGGATTTCCTCGCTTTCGAACACGCGATGACGCATAGCTTTCTCTACATTCAGAATTTTGCCTCGCAAGGGCAAGATGGCCTGATATTCACGATTGCGGCCCTGCTTGGCTGTACCGCCGGCCGAATCACCCTCAACCAGAAAGAGTTCGCACTTCTCGGGGTCGTGATTGGAGCAGTCGGCCAGCTTACCGGGCAGACCGGCACCGGAAAGAGGAGATTTGCGCTGCACCATTTCACGTGCCTTGCGGGCTGCGTGACGGGCCGTGGCGGCAGTAACCACCTTGTCCACGATAACTCGGGCCTCTTTGGGATGCTCCTCCAAATAAACGCGCAGCGCCTCGGAAATGGTCTGATTGACAATACCGGCCACTTCGCTGTTGCCCAACTTGGTCTTGGTCTGGCCTTCGAACTGAGGCTCCGCCACCTTGACGGAAATCACTGCCGTCAAACCTTCGCGGAAGTCATCACCGGAGATTTCCACTTTAACCTTATCGAGCAATTTTTCGTCGTCGGCATATTTCTTGAGCGTTCTGGTAAGACCCATACGAAAACCGGTCAGATGCGTACCGCCTTCGCGCGTATTGATATTGTTGACATAGGAATACACATTCTCGGTATAGGAGTCGTTGTAGACCATGGCCACTTCTACGGGCGTGCCGTATTTGTCGGTGGAGATTTGGATAATGTCGCCGATAAGCGCCGGACGTGTGGCATCGATGTATCTGACGTATTCCTTCAGACCTTCCTCCGAGTGGAAAACTTCCGTCTTGAAAGGATGCTGCGGATCATTGGTGGGAACACGGCGGTCGGTCAGCGACAATTTGATGCCGGCATTCAAATAAGCCAGTTCGCGCAAACGGTTCTCCAGAATATTGAATTTGTATTCAACAGTAGAAAAGATGGTATCATCGGGCAAGAAGGTAATGGAAGTACCCGTGGTCGACGCTTCGCCCACTTCGCGTACCGAATACAGCGGTTTGCCCTTGGCATAGTCCTGCTCATAGCGTTTGCCGCCGCGACATACTTCCACATGGAATTCCTTCGACAAGGCATTCACACAGGAAACGCCCACACCATGCAAACCGCCGGACACTTTGTACGAACCCTTATCGAACTTTCCGCCGGCATGCAACACGGTCAGCACTACTTCCAATGCGGAACGATGCTCTTTTTCATGCATATCCACCGGAATACCACGGCCATTGTCCACTACCGTGATGGAACCGTTTTCGTTGATGGTAACCTGAACTTCTGTACAATATCCGGCCAAAGCCTCGTCGATACAGTTGTCCACCACCTCGTTAACCAGATGGTGCAAACCTGTTTCGCTCGTATCGCCGATATACATGGCAGGGCGTTTGCGCACTGCCTCAAGACCTTCGAGCACCTGAATGTTTTTCGCGGAATATTCTTCCTGCGGCTGTTTGTTGAATTCTTCGTTAATCATATTATTAAAACACTGTATTTCAATTGTTTAAATTGGCAGCTTCGAGCACAGGAACTCATCCCGCAAAGGCCGCCGTAAAAACGAACAAATATAGACAATTTCCAAGGGAATTGCAAAGCGCATAGCCTCCTTTTTCAGCCCGCAACCAAGCGCAAATTTTTCTACTTTTTTTCTTGTTTTTTCGAAAAGAAGCCGTACCTTTGCAACCGAAACATCGCGGAGTGGAGCAGTGGTAGCTCGTCGGGCTCATAACCCGAAGGTCATCGGTTCGAATCCTTTCTCCGCAACTATAGGGAAGACAGATTATCAATAGGTAGTCTGTCTTTTTTGTTACGATTATTTTCACTAATCTTGCAGCAACTTCTTCAACAGCGGACTAAGCTTTATGGCAACCAAAAACAAAAGCATTTTCATCTGCAGCAACTGCGGTGCCGATTTCAGCAAATGGATGGGCAAATGCCCGTCCTGCGGCCAATGGAACACCATTCATGAAGAAATCGTTAGAAATACCGCAACCACACCGGCCAACAGACTAGTGGGTGGAGGAGGCAAACCGCAGCGTCTGTCGGAGATTGAGATTGGCCAGGAAAGCCGCACGCCCACCGGATGCGCCGAGTTGGACCGTGTGCTTGGCGGAGGTCTGGTTGCCGGCTCAGTAACGCTGATTGGCGGCGAGCCCGGCATCGGCAAATCGACACTGGTACTGCAGACCGTACTGCGAATGTCGTCCAAGAAGATACTTTATGTTTCGGGCGAAGAAAGCCTGCAACAGCTCAAGCTTCGCGCCGACCGCATCAACATCGAAAACGAGAACGCCTTCTTTGTGTCGGAAACCTCACTGGAAAAAATACTGGAGCATGTCGACAACATGCAGCCCGACTTGCTGGTGGTCGACTCCATACAGACCATGTGTACCGAAGCGGCCGAATCTTCGCCGGGCAGCGTAACCCAGGTTCGCGAATGCGCCGCCGCCCTGCTACGCATTGCCAAAACCCGCGACCTGCCCGTCATCCTTATCGGGCACATCAACAAAGAAGGCAGCATCGCAGGCCCTAAGGTTTTGGAACACATTGTGGACACCGTGCTGATATTCGAAGGAGACTCTCATTTTGTCTATCGCTTACTGCGTTCGGTGAAAAACCGTTTCGGCAGCATCGCCGAGATAGGCATGTACGAAATGCGGCGCGAAGGTCTGCGCGAAGTCAGCAACCCTTCGGAGCTGCTGCTCACCCAACAGCATCTGGGCTTGAGCGGTGTTTCTATTGCAGCTGCCATCGAGGGTATACGGCCGTTTATGATTGAGACCCAAGCACTGGTGAGTACAGCCGCCTATGGTGTAGCCCAGCGTTCCACCACCGGCTTCGAAGTGCGCCGGCTGAACATGCTGTTGGCCGTGCTGGAAAAGCGGGCCGGTTTCAAGATTGCCCAAAAAGACGTCTTTTTGAACATCGCCGGCGGCATCAAGGTAAACGACCCCGCCATCGACCTGTCGGTGCTGGCCGCCATCTTGTCTTCCAACCTCGACATGGCCATCGACAAAAATACCTGCCTTGCCGGCGAAGTGGGCCTGGCTGGCGAGATTCGTCCTGTCAACCGCATTGAGCAACGCATTATGGAAGCTCAGAAGCTGGGCTTCGAGCGCATCGTGGTACCCTATTTCGCCAAGGGCAGCATCGATTTCAAGCACTTCAACATTCAGATAGCACAGGTCCAGAAGGTCGACGAAGCCTTCCGCCTACTGTTCGGATAAGACTCTTGCCATGGTACAGGAATACAATCTACGCGTCTTGCCGCAAATAGCTGCCGATGAGTCCTCGCTCAAATCGCATATTTGCCAGGAAAAAGGGCTGAATGCCAACGAAATAACTGCTGTCAGAATACTAAAACGTTCCATTGATGCCCGCCAGCGAACCGTGTTCATGCAGCTGCAGGTGCGCGTTTTTGTCAACGAAGAACCTACGCCCATCAACATACAGCGCATCCACTATCCTGATGTCGCCCAAGGCAAGAAAGTAATTGTTGTCGGTGCCGGACCGGCCGGTCTTTTTGCTGCGCTGCGTCTTATTGAGCTGGGGTGCCGGCCCATTGTACTGGAAAGGGGCAAGAACGTGAGCGAGCGTAAACGCGACCTGGCCTCAGCTGTCCGGCTCCAGCATATCAACCCCGAATCCAACTACTGTTACGGCGAAGGCGGTGCCGGTGCCTACTCCGATGGCAAACTTTACACTCGCAGCAAAAAGCGGGGTGATGTTGGACGTATCCTGCAGATTTTTCACCAATTCGGAGCCAGCGACAATATCCTGCTTGATGCCCACCCGCACATCGGGACAGACCGACTGCCGCGCATCATCGCCAACATGAGAGAACAAATTATCGCCAGTGGCGGCGAGGTGCATTTCCAGACCAAGATGACCGGACTCTGTATCAAAGGCCAGCGTATTACGGGTGTCATTTGTGAAGACGGCACGCACTGGGAAGGCCCTGTCATTCTGGCCACCGGTCATTCCGCCCGCGATGTCTACGAGTTGCTCGATCAAAGACAACTTCCGCTGGAAGCCAAGGGTCTGGCCATGGGCGTACGCTTGGAACACCCGCAGCAACTCATCGATGAACTGATGTACCATAGTCCGCAAGGCCGTGGCGAATTCCTGCCCGCCGCCGAATACAGCTTCGTGCGTCAGGTCGATGGACGCGGGGTCTATTCCTTCTGCATGTGCCCAGGCGGCTTCATCGTCCCCGCCGGAGAAAAAGACGGCATTGTGGTGGTCAATGGCATGTCCCCATCGAATCGAGGGTCGAAATGGGCCAATTCCGGCATGGTGGTGGAAATCCAAACCGAAGATTTGCCCAAATATAGTGCGCTCATCCGTTCCTACGAAAAAGAACAAGGCCTGGCGGCCACGCAAAAGACTCATATTCAGATGCTTCGCCTGCAACAAGCCTACGAAAGACTATGCTACCTACAAGTACAGGATGGGTTGAAAGCTCCTGCGCAGACCATGACTGACTTTGTCAACAACCGTCATTCGCAGCATTTGCCATCCACATCTTACGTGGCCGGCATAACATCCTCCGATCTGCACGTCTGGATGCCGACTGAAATAAGACAACGGCTGCAAAGCGGACTACGGCTGTTCAACGGCAGCGTGAAAGGATTTCTTAGCCAGGAGGCCCAACTGATAGCGGCCGAAACGCGCACATCGTCACCCATCCGCATTCCGCGCGATAGGGAAAGTTTAAGTTTGTTGGGGTACGAAGGCTTGTTTCCTTGCGGCGAGGGCGCCGGCTACGCCGGCGGCATCGTCAGTTCTGCCATCGACGGGGAATTGTGTGCTGAACAGGCCGCCACTATTTCAAACGCACCGAGATAATCCGCACATCCCGTAAAGGACGCTCGTTCTTGTCGCAAGGTAGCGCAGCTATCTTGTCTATCACATCCCAACCTTCCACCACGCGGGCAAAGAAAGTGTACTGGCCGTTCAGATTCAGCTCGCCGCCTTGTTCTACCAACATGGCCCGGTTCTCGGGGCTGAAAAACAATGCATCGGGATGCGTGTGCAGATAGGTATCCATTTCGGCGCGATAAGCCTTGTACTTTTGCACATAAGCCTTGCGATTGACAAGTTTCAGGCTGTCCATCGATGGTTTAATGGGCATATAGTGCTGTTTCCACCAGGCATTCTTCAGCGGATTGTTCTTGGCCATTTCCAGCGTATCCAAGTAACCACTGCGATAAGGCTTGCCTTGCACAATAAAGAACTGGCTCGCATCCGACAGCTTCCCTGGGTTAATATTGTCCGGTTGACGCGGCGCCGCTATCATACCCTTCACAGCGATATGATCTTTATTGAATTCGGGTTCAAGCAAATACTGTGTGCTGCCCATGCCAACACGCTTGCCGGGTTCGGCATTACGGGAATCGGCCGAACCACCTTGTATCATAAAGCCGGGCACCACGCGGAAAAAGAGCGTCCCGTCGAATGCACCCATCTTGATGCGGTCCTTGTACAAAGCCACGTGCCGCGGGGATTCATCGAGGAACACCGCTTTCATAACCCCAAAGTTCGTCTCGATAACCATTGTATCGCGACGGGCCAGCGAGTCGGGAGTATTGGCGCTAAGCATCAAGGCAAAATTCGCCAATAGCAAAAGGAAGAATAGTCTTTTCATAGTCAATAAAAAAGCTCCAACCGATATCGATTGAAGCCTTTAGTTGCTCCGCTAGGATTCGAACCCAGACAGGCAGAACCAGAATCTGCAGTGCTACCATTACACAACGGAGCAATTTTTTGTCGTTTGCGGGGCAAAGGTACTGCTTTTTATCAATGCCACCAATTTTTTGACAAAAAAATGTGCACAATCCAAGTTTTTCAAACAGCTAAATGGAAGAATGTGACGAGTCAGAACCTGTTTTGAACAAATATTTCGCCAAACCATAGACATAGCGACGGAAGCCCGGCCGATGGCGCAGCAAACGGTCGAACCACGACAGATGCCTGCCCACGAAACGCACCACCATGCCCACATAAACCATGGCAAACAAGGTGCCGACACCCACGATATGCCATTGCCAAGCGCCGAAAAAGATATAGCAGAAAACAATGGCGCAGGCAACCAGCGAAGTGTCAACACAGATTTTCATCTTGGAGAATTCGATACCCGTCACTTTGCTCAAAGCCACAGGGAAGCCCTCGCCGGGCATGGTAACCGAACCGCAACGCACTTCGAGTGCAATGCCGCTACCCAAGATGGTACAACCAGCTATCTGCGCAAAGGCTTTTGTCAGCAGATTTTCGGGCAGCAACCATCGGGTGAGGTACATATTCAGGTCGATAAACGAGCCAAAGACAAAGCCCACCAGCAACTGGAACAACTGCACCGGCTCGAAATGTCGTCTGAGAACGGCAATCTGGCCCAGCACCAGCAAGGCATTCATGACAATAGTGTAACCGCCGATAGATAGCGCCGGCAAACCAAGGCCTTGTTTGCCGGCCGATTCAAAAACGTAGGGCAAAGTTGATATAACGCTGGAACCCAGTCCGCTGCGGACACATACAGCCACGCCAAGCGTCATTATCAGAAGGGAGATGACAAGCAGAAAATGCTGCCAAAGAAACGAAAAAACTTTTTCCTTATTCATAACAGGGCGCAAAGGTACAGATTTTTGCGCAAGCACTGTTATTATTCCTATGTGACTGATGAACCAAACTGAAAATGAACGAAAAGGCTATTTTAGAACCTTAGATATCAAAGCGGATGCCAGCACCGATGTTCAATATCAAGGGATTCTTAGTGCGAACGCTAAGCGGCTGATCTGCATCAAAATAGTAATGCAAACCCGGTTCTAAATACAGTTGCCAACGGGAGGCCAGACGATAGGCAACACCCAAAGAGGCAGCAACATAGGGCTGTACACCATAAACCGGCTGCGTGGTGGTTTCAGACGAAAGTTTTTTGTTGTCGGGCGTATATACCGTAGAATACTGCACACCACAAAGGGCCTTTTCCAAACCGCCGCCCAAGGACGTGTACAAACGCCAGTTACTACGGTCCAAGGCCGTCCAGACCAAATCAAGAGGAACACCAACATAATGCAGCACTTGATTCAGGGTCCAACTCGAGGCATCTTCGCGACTGCCATTGGTCTGCGCAAAAAGACAAGTGTAATCCAAGCCCGAATGGATGGCCAAGCGATTTGTCAAAGGAAGTTGTACCGACAGCCCCAAACTGATGGGATAATGGTAAACAGGCGCATACGACCGTATCTGGCTGGCACTGAGGTTGGACGGCGTTTTCCAATCGTTCCTCGAACGGGCGCTGCGCAAAGGAGAAATGCCATAGCGATTGGTTACGGAATTCACCGGCGTTATAGAAGAAGCGGCATCCAGATTGGCCGAAGCCAGCAAGTCGTTCTGGTGTGCGAACCGCAGGCCATAAGAGGCGCGGCGACCGGTTCTTGCTTGTTTTTTCTCGTGACGGGCCTGTTCGTAGGCTTGTTCGATACTGCGTTCGTAAGCCGGCTCGGCAACAGCCGGGCCTACAGCTGCCGGCTCTACAGCAGCAGGTGTTTCCGCAGGTTCGTTTTCTTCTTCAACCTCTGCTTTATTTGCTGTTTCCGTAGTTGCTGCAACAGTTTCAACGATTTCGGTTGCAACAGGCTCAACGACAGATGTTGCAAGCGACCGAGCCTCGACAAGCGGCTGGGCCTCAGCAACCAGCACCTCGGTGTCTGATTCGGACAGCGCTTGCGGTGCGGTTTCTTGAAGAATAGTTTCGGGTCCCTCGGCCACCATTACATCCTCGGTCTGAGGGGTCGGCCTGAATATCAGCAACAAAGCCACGGCAGCAGCCGCAGCCACCGAAGCCACAGCGGTAAAGCGCAGCCACAAGTTGTTTTTCTTGGGTTGCGATACCAAAGCATCGGCTGCAAACAAATCTTCGAAAGCAGGCACATCATCGGTTTGGATGCCCGCAAGACGTTGCTGAAAATATGTCTTCAAATCTTTATCCGTCATTGCTCTACTTTCTGTGCGTCAACATGTCTTGCAGCATTTTGCGCGCCCTTAAAAAATAAACCCTTGAACCCGTTTCGCTAATGTGCAGTGTTTCTGCAATCTCCCGGTGAGAATAGCCGTCTATGGCAAACATATTGAACACCGAGCGGTACACCTGCGGCAAGCGGGCGATACATTGCATAATCTCTTCGGCCGACATGGAATCCAAGACCGAATAATCGCTTTGAGAAAGCCCACGCGCCTCCTCAACATCTACCATATAGGGCTGGTCGGAAACTTTGCGCAACTGTCCAAGGGCAGTATTGACAAAAATCCTGCGCATCCAGCCGTCGAAAGAACCTTCGAATTTAAAATCGGAGAGGTGGGAGAAGACCTTCACAAAAGCATCGTGCAAAAGATCGGTAGCCGCTTCCCTATCGTTGGTGTAACGCAAGCAGATAGGCATCATCCGACGGGCATATACATCGTACAGACGCTTCTGCGCAGAGCGCTCACCACGAAGGCAAGCCTCCACCAAAAGACGTTCTTCCGGCGTACATCCAGTTGTCTGTTCAAGCGATTCGTCCATATAGACAACAAACTGCTTAAAATGTTACACTTCCGTTCTCAAATATCCGGCCCTATCTGCCAAATTCCGGAGATTTTTGGAGCATCCCCAAAGAAAAGACAAAGGAACGAATTTTTGTTGGTTCTAGCCATACTTGGATTATCTTTGCAAACAATTTGGAAAGACATGAGCAAAATCAAATGGATAGGGGGCATTGTCGGATGGGCCATAGGAGGTCCCTTAGGGGGCATTGTCGGTTTTTTTCTGGGCTCACTCTTCGACAATACCCAAATAATCTACCATACAACAGGACAAGGTCCTTATCATGATGAAAACAGACGGCAGCAGACCCATGAAGGCGATTTCGGCATCAGCCTGCTGGTGTTGTCGGCAGCGGTCATGAAGGCCGACCCTTCGGTAAAACGATCCGAACTGGAATACGTCAAGGAATTTTTCAAGCAGCAATTCGGACAGGAGAAGGCCGCCCAATACATACTGCTTCTACGCGAGATACTACAACAGGACATCGACCTGCGTCACGTCTGCCAACAGATTCGTATGATGATGGATCATTCTTCGCGCCTACAGTTGCTGCACTACCTTTTCGGTTTGAGCCAAAGCGATGGCAACATCAGTGAGGCCGAATTGCAGGTGGTACAGACCATAGCCAGCCATTTGGGCATTTCTTCCGCCGACTTCGAATCGATTAAGGCTATGTTCGTCAAGGATGCCACGAGCGCATATACCGTATTGGAAATCAGCCCCGATGCCAGCATCGATGAAATCAAAAAGGCCTATCGGAAAATGGCTGTCAAGTACCACCCGGACAAAGTAAGTCACTTGGGCGAGGATGTGCAACGACAGGCCAAGGAAAAATTCCAACAGCTCAATGCCGCCTACGAGCAAATCAAAAAGGAGAGAGGCTTCAATTAGAGAGCCGTCTATCCAGCCACCGAAGCTTTGATACCCGTCTGGGCTTCGAGCAAGGACGCGATTTCGCGCAATTTTTCAACAGGAATCTTCTCTAGCGTCTTTACCGGAGCTTCGCGGTCGAGACTGTAAATCATCACTGAGGCGGGACGGATGGCCGCCATCTTCTCTATCCAAGCTTGAACTTCGGCGGGTGCGGTGTTATCGAAAGACTTACCTTGATAACTACCCTTCAAGAACATGGTCTGCACAATCAGTTTCGAATGGAAGGCCTGCAGGTTTTTCACCAAGTCGGCCACGTTGTAGTCGGGGTTCCAAGGACGGTTCATCTGCCGCATGGTGTCATCAAAGGCAGAATCAAGCTTGAGGATATTGTTGTCGACCTTGAGCAGCGCTTCCCGGATTTCGGGACGATGTATCTGCGTGGCATTCGACAGGACAGACACTTTGGCCTGCGGGAAAAACTCATCGCGCAAAGCTGTCACCACATCCACTATCTTCGGAAAATCGGGATGCAAGGTAGGCTCGCCGTTACCAGCGAACGTAAGCACATCGGGACGGATGCCTTCTGCCTGTAAAGACTGCAGTTTGGAACGCAAAGCCTGACGGATATCATCGGCCGTAGGCAGGGGATTTTTGGTGAACATCTCGCCCAGACCACATTCACAATACACACAATCGAAGGTGCAGAATTTTCTTTTCAGCGGCAACAGGTTAATGCCCAAAGAGCAGCCCAAACGCCTTGAATGGACAGGGCCGAAAATGATATCGGGATAGAGTACCGTTGACATGATCTAGGCTTTTTTGGGCGGATAGTCGATGGTATAGTGCAGACCGCGGCTTTCCTTGCGTTCCATGGCCTGACGGGTAATCAGATAGCCCACATTGATGATATTGCGCAATTCGCAGAGTTCGCGCGTGGCCTTGCTGCGCTTGAAGAGCGCTTCGGTTTCCTCGTAAAGAATATCCAAACGGTTCCAGGCTCGCGTCAGGCGGGTATTGCTGCGGACGATGCCCACATAGGCCTCCATCAGCTGGTTCACTTCCTTCATGCTCTGCGTGATGAGTACACGTTCTTCGTTGGTGATGGTGCCTTCGGCATTCCACTCGGGCACATCTTCGTTGAAATCGTAGCGGTCGAGCACCGACAGAGAATGTTTGGCAGCTGCATCGGCATACACCACAGCCTCGATAAGCGAGTTGCTTGCCAGACGGTTACCGCCGTGCAGACCCGTGCAGGAACATTCGCCTATGGCATACAGACGACGTATGCTGCTCTGTCCGTTCAAATCAACCTTGATACCGCCGCACAGATAATGCGCCGCAGGTGCCACGGGAATGTAGTCTTTGGTGATGTCTATGCCATACGACAAACATTTCTTGTAGATGTTCGGAAAATGACGGCGCGTCTCTTCCGGATCCTTATGCGTAACGTCCAGATATACATGGTCTTCACCACGCTGCTTCATCTCATGGTCGATGGCACGGGCCACAATGTCACGGGGAGCCAGCGACAGACGCTTGTCGTATTTGTGCATAAATTCCTTGCCGTCCATGGTGCGCAGCACACCGCCGTAACCACGCATGGCCTCGGTAATGAGGTAAGCCGGTCTATCGCCAGGATGATATAAAGCCGTCGGGTGGAACTGGATAAATTCCATATCCTTCACAACACCCTTGGCCCGGTAAACCATGGCAATACCATCGCCGGTAGCAACCAAGGGATTGGTGGTGGTGCGGTATACGGCTTCGCAACCGCCGGTGGCCATCACCGTAATCTTCGACAAGAAGGTGTCCACCTCGCCGGTATCCTCGTTCAGCACATAAGCGCCATAGCACTTGATGCCGGGCGTATAGCGCGTGACGATAATGCCCAAATGGTGTTGGGTGATGATTTCAACCGCAAAATGATTGGTGAAAATATGGATATTGGGATGCTGTTTTACCGCCTTGATAAGCGATTGCTGGATTTCGGCACCGGTATTGTCGGCATGATGCAGAATGCGGAACTCACTGTGGCCGCCTTCGCGGTGCAAATCAAACTCACCCTTGTCGTTTTTGTCGAAATGCACGCCCCATTCTATCAGAGCCTTAATCTGTGAAGGAGCGTTGTACACCACCTGATGCACTGCTTCGGGGTCGTTGATGAAATCTCCGGCTATCATCGTGTCCTGTACATGCTTCTCGAAATTATCCACGGCTAAATTGGTGACAGCCGCAATACCGCCTTGCGCGAAATTGGTGTTGGCCTCGTCCATACCGGCCTTGCAAATAAGAGCCACACTTCCTTTGTCTGCCACTTTGAGGGCAAAGCTCATGCCTGCCAGGCCAGAGCCGACTACCAGATAATCGAATTTTCTTACCATGTCTGTTTCCTTAATGGTTTTATATGGAATGGCGAAGGTAGCGCTTTTATTGTTTGGTTATACCCCGAAAAGGGATTTTTTATTTGTATACTGTATGCACTTGCATTACTTTTGCGAGAGCAACCTTAGCCATCTGTAAAATTGTTTTGAAAATGAATGACGACTGTCTTTTTAGTCTTCCCATGAAAGTACGCGACTACGAATGCGATATCCAAGGCGTAGTCAACAATGCCAATTACCAACACTATCTGGAGCACGCACGACACGAGTTCCTGCTCGCCGCCGGCATCAGCTTTGCCGATTATCACGAAAGGGGCATCGACTTTATTGTCTACCGCGTTGAGATTGACTACAAATCGCCCTTGCGCAGCCGCGATGAATTTACCGTAGGTGTCAACGTCCACAAGGAAGGCCTGCGCTGGATTTTCGACCAACGCATTACCAACATGGCTACAGGCAAAATCTGTGTGCTGGCCAAAGTCATCTGCGTCGCACTGGTAAAGGGGCGGCCCAAAGATTGTCCCGAACTGCTCCAACAATTGCAGACACATTTTCCGCAAGTCGGATAGATTCTTTTATTTTACTTATTGCCATGAAAAATCTTTATCGGGTAGCACTCAGTATGCTTCCCAACATCGGACATCGACAAGTCCAAGAACTTTACAACATCCTTGACGGAGACATTTCCCTGTTGTTTCATCCCGACAGCTGGCGCGAATTGCCCAATCTGCCATCGGCCATAGTGGAAGAGCTGCGTAGCGGGCGTGCCCTGCAACGCGCCGAGCAAGAGCTGGCTTATGTAGAAAAAGAGCATCTTCGCATTTTCTTCCGCGACGATCCCGATTACCCTCCCCGATTAAAAGCCTGTCCGGACGCGCCCCTGCTTATGTACCTAAGGGGAACTGTCAATCTCAACCCTGGCAAAGTACTGGCCGTGGTGGGTACACGCAAACTTACGAGTCTGGGCCGCTGCTACTGCGAGGACTTGGTGGCCGAGCTGGCAAGGTCCTGTCCCGGGCTACTGATAGTGAGCGGACTGGCTTACGGAGCCGATGTCTGCGCTCATCGTGCAGCCTTGGCGAACGGGCTGCCCACCCTGGCCGTGGTTGCCCACGGCCAGGACAGCGTCTACCCGGCGGCGCACCGTTCCGTCTTGAGAGAAATGCTGACAGCCGGCGGTGGTATGTTGAGCGAGTTTCCACACGGCACCGAAGCATTCAAGAGTAATTTTGTTCAGCGCAACCGCATCGTGGCTGGACTGAGCGATGCCTGCGTGGTGATAGAATCGCCCGAGAAGGGAGGCTCGCTGATAACGGCCCGCATGGCGCGCGACTACGACCGTGAGGTGTTCACCTTTCCTGGCCGCCCGGTAGACGAAAACAGCCGTGGTTGCAACAAACTCATCAAACAACAGATTGCCTGTCTGATAGAATCGGCCGAGGACCTGTTGCGCGAACTGAACTGGGACGCTGCGTCCAAGCCACTATGCCTGCAGACACAGCTTTTTGCCAATCTGAGCGAAAAGGAAACTGTCCTGCTGTCGTTGATGGAAGCGGGCAAAAAATACGAAGCGCAGGACCTGCTCGGCCTTTGTCTGGTCCGAGGAGAATCCTGCGCCCGTCATATCGGGGATGTTTTGTCTATCTTGCTGATGCTGGAAATGAACCAGGCGGTAATTGCTTTGCCGGGAGGCCTGTATCAACGGCGGCAGTCAAGATAGCAATGGGTCACAAAACAATATTGACAATCTTCTTGGGAACAATGATAACCTTGCGTACGGGCTTGCCGTCTATCCAGCGCTGAGAAGATTCGTGGGCCAGCACCGCAGCTTGAATGGATTCGTTGTCGGCATCGGCGGGGAACTCTAGTGCGAAACGCGTCTTGCCATTAAACGAAATACTGTAGGTCACTTTGTCTTCTACCAAGTACGACTCATCGCAGACAGGCCACTGGGCATCGCAAACCGAGCCGTCATTACCAAGCGCTTGCCATATTTCCTCGCAGATATGCGGAGCGAAGGGTGTCAGCAGCACAACAAAGGGCTCTATGATTTCACGCTTGTTGCAACGTCCCAGCTCGTTGAGACAAATCATAAAGGCACTCACGGCGGTGTTGAACGAGAAGTGTTCAATGTCCCAGGTAAGTTTCTTGATAAGCTTGTGCAAGCTCTTGAGCTCTTCGCGGGTGGCCGGTTCATCGCTGAATTCAAAGCCGGTACCGTGAGCGCACTGATTCCACAGTCGGCGCAGGAAGCGGTGTACACCGTCAATACCGTTGGTATCCCAAGGCTTGGAGGCTTCGAGCGGACCCAAGAACATCTCATACAGACGCAAGGTGTCGGCACCGAACTTTTCAACGATGTTGTCGGGGTTCACTACATTGAACATCGATTTGGACATCTTTTCCACAGCCCAACCGCAGACGTAGTCGGTGGTGCCTTCTTCGAAGATGAATTCAGCCGTAGCATATTCGGGATTCCAGGCGCGGAAAGCATCCACGTCCAGTATATCGTTGCTGACTATGTTCACATCCACATGGATGGGCGTTACATCGTACTTGTCCTTCAGACCGAAGCTGACAAAAGTATTGGTGTCCTTGATACGATAGACGAAATTGGAACGGCCTTGAATCATGCCCTGATTGACCAGTTTCTTGAAAGGTTCGTCCTCGCAGACATAGCCCAAATCGAAGAGGAACTTATTCCAGAAACGGCTGTAGATAAGATGACCGGTAGCATGTTCGGTACCGCCGACATACAAATCGACCTGACGCCAGTATTCATCGGCATCCTTAGATACCAGAGCTTGGTCGTTGTGAGGATCCATATAGCGCAGGTAATAGGCCGATGAACCGGCGAAACCGGGCATGGTGTTCAGTTCGAGCGGATATCCTTCGGGGGTCTTCCAATTCTTGGCATGACCTAGCGGGGGCTCGCCTTGCGCCGTGGGCTTGAAGTCGGACACTTCGGGCAGTTCCAGCGGCAAGCAGCTCTCGTCAAGCATATAAGGCATACCATCCTTGTAGTAAACCGGGAAGGGCTCGCCCCAATAGCGCTGACGCGAAAAGATGGCATCGCGCAGACGGTAGTTCACCTTAACGCGGCCCAATTTGTGTTCGGCCACATATTCCTTGGTTTTGGCAATGGCCTGCTTGACTGTGAGGCCGTTCAAAAAGCCGGAGTTCATCATGATGCCGTCTTTGGCATCGAAACTTTCTTCAGAAACATCGCAACCCTCGATAAGCGGGATGATGGGCAGGTTGAAATGCTTGGCAAATGCATAGTCGCGGCTGTCATGAGCCGGCACGGCCATAATGGCACCGGTGCCATACCCGGCCAGCACATAATCGCTAATCCAGACAGGCACGGCATCGCCCGTCAAAGGATTGATGGCATAGCTTCCTGAGAATACGCCCGTTACGCGTCGGTCGGAGATGCGTTCACGCTCGGTGCGCTTCTTGACAGCATCCAGATAAGCGTCCACTTCGGCGCGCTGGGCAGGCGTAGTCAAGGCCTCCACCAGCTCGCTCTCTGGTGCGAGCACCATAAAAGTCACACCGAACATCGTGTCGGCACGCGTGGTAAAAATGGTGAATTCCAAGTCGCTGTCCTTCACCTTGAACTGCACTTCGCAACCTTCGCTGCGGCCTATCCAATTGCGTTGGGTTTCCTTGAGCGAATCGGACCAATCTATCTTTTCCAGACCATCCAACAGACGTTGGGCATAGGCCGATACACGCAGGCACCATTGGCGCATCACTTTCTGTTCCACGGGATAACCGCCACGTATAGACAGACCCTCGCTCACTTCGTCGTTGGCCAGCACGGTTCCCAGCTTGGGGCACCAGTTTACCATCGTATCGCCCAGATAGGCAATGCGATAGTTCATCAGCACACGCTGCTGCTCCTTGTCGGAATAGGCCTTCCATTCTGCGGCGCTGAAAACGAGCTCTTCGCCACAAGCAACGTCAAGGCCTTCGCTGCCCTGCTTACTGAAATGCTCCACCAATTCGCTGATAGGACGAGCCTTGCCGGCCACATTGTCGTAATAGTGGTTGAACATCTGGATAAAAGCCCATTGCGTCCACTTGTAATAGGCGGGGTCACAGGTCCGCACTTCGCGGTCCCAGTCGTAGCAGAAGCCAATCTTGTCCAGCTGTTCACGGTAGCGGGCAATGTTTTTGGCGGTGGTTACGGCCGGATGCTGACCCGTCTGAATAGCATACTGTTCGGCAGGCAGACCATAAGAGTCGTAGCCCATGGGGTGCAGCACGTTATATCCTTGCAGACGTTTGAAACGGGAGAAAATATCCGAAGCGATATATCCCAGCGGATGTCCCACATGCAAACCTGCTCCCGAAGGATAAGGGAACATGTCGAGCACATAATATTTGGGTTTGGTCTTGTCTTCCTTAACGTGATAAGTGCCACGTTTTATCCATTCAGCTTGCCATTTCTGCTCAATGGACCGAAAATCGTACTCCATAATGATAGGTCTTGTCTATTAATGTTTCAAGGGTTTTACCGTCTTGGCAACGTTTACGAAGTGGTCGGCGATACGCTCGGCGTTCGACGAGAGCGACAGATACTGCGCACCGGCATCGGCACCGCAGATACCCATGCCCAAACGCTTGATGTGGTTGTCTTCCATTGCATCTGTAAGTTCATCGATACGGTCTTCCAAAGCATTTACCTCGCCCAAAAGTTCCAAATCGCGCGTGCGGTAGGTCAACATCACCTTCTCGTAAAGCTGGTTGATAAGCTGACGAATCTTCTCCACCTCGTCGATGGCCATATCAGAGAACTTGGTGTTGGATTCGCGCATCATCTCGGCATATTCCACAATGTTCTCGGCATAGTCACCGATGCGTTCCAAGTCGCGGATAGTACGGTAAGTCGAAGCCAGATAAACGTGGTCATCTTCCGACAGCGGATGTTCGGACAGACGCACGACAAATTCCACCAGTTTCTTGTTGGTATAGTTCAGCTGGCGCTCATTGTGGCGGAACTGTTCTTCCTGACTGAAATCGAGCTTGCAGATAATATCCAAAGCGCGGTTGAAGTTCTCGTTGGCAATAGCCGCCATGTTGACGATTTCGAATTTGGTCTGCTCAACAGCCACGGGAGGCGTAGAGAGCATGTTGTCGTCGATGTACATAAGGCGCAGGGCATCCTTGTCGGCCACTTCTGGCTTGTCGGGCAGAATGTAGGTGACAAAGCGCACCAGTCCGTTGGTCAGCGGCATCATCAGGAGCACCGTCAGCACATTGAAGAAGGTGTGGAACATGGCCAGCTGAATTTGCGGCACACCCGGGAACATCGACTCGAAAATGGTACCGTAAGTAACCGAACCGCCCGTCACTGCCGGAAGCAACAAACCAAGGCTCAGGAAAACGATATTACCGCTGATATTGAAGAACAGATGAACAAGGGCTGCACGCTTGGCATTGCGTCCGCTGGAAACGCTGGCCATCAGCGCTGAAACGCAGGTACCCACGTTGGCACCCATCGACAGGAAGAAGCCCTGCTCGATATTGATAAGCCCCGTCACCACCATCGTAAGCACGATGGAAGTCATCACCGAAGAACTTTGGATGATGGCCGTGATAAGCGCACCGAGCAGCACCAAGATAACGGGATTCTGGAACTGGGCCAGGAAGTACTTTACGGAGTCGAGTTGGGCAAACTCTTCCATAGCACCGCTCATAATGGCCAGACCCACGAAGAGCATACCAAAGCCCGTCATCACATCGCCGGCCTTCTTGACGGAATCTTTTCGAGCAAAAAGCGTGACGAAGGTACCGATGCCCACCAGTGTGGAAAGAATCAAAGAGGTTGAAATGGCGCTGTCGCCCGTCATACCCAAGGCAACAATCTGCGCCGTAACCGTGGTACCGATATTGGCACCGTAAATGACAGTGGCTGCCTGCGTCAAATCAAGTATGCCCGCGTTCACGAAACCTATCACCATCACCGTAACGGCGCTTGAACTTTGAATGACGGCCGTACCCACCGTGCCGATACCTACGCCCAACCATCTGCTGTGCGAAGCTTTGGAGAACATCGATTTCAGTTTGTTCGAGCCCGCCGATTCCAGGCTGTTGCTCAGCATCTGACATGCAAGCAGAAACACTCCGACACCCGCAACAAGGGTCAGAATTGACGTAAGGATAACAGTACTTGTCATATAAAAATTTCTATTGGGGAATTTTCGCGCGAAATTAGTAAAAAACTCTATTATTCAGCCTCTACCGGGACAATTTTATACAGCGTGTCTGAAGACCTTATTTTCTGGCCCAGCGGGATGGAAATACGGTCGCCTTTTTGGGCCTCCTCTACCGTTTGTCCGTCTACGCGGATCTCAGTGACTACGGTCTCGATAACACCCGTTGTGGGCCCGGTTACCATTATCTCGTCACCCGGTTTCAGCCCGAAGCTTTCTATCTGGAATTCGGCTATGCCCAAACGCGAGAAATAATTGGTGCCACGGCCGATGCGAACCTTGCGGGTTGTGGCCGATGAACCATAGCGGTGCGACCATTCACCCAAACGCTGGCCCAAATAATAGCCGTTCCAGAAACCTCGGTTGAACACTCTTTTCAGACGCTCGTCCCAAGCGGCGATTTTGGCCGTGATATCCTGATCGTTTTCCGGCGAAAATTCGCCATTGGCATAAGCCTCAATGGCCTCCCGGTAAGCCTTGGCCACCGTGTAAACGTATTCGGGCCCACGGGCTCGACCTTCGATTTTGAATACTTGCACGCCGGCATCTATCATCTTATTGATAAAATGAATGGTTTTCAAGTCTTTGGGCGAGAGAATGTACTTGTTGTCTACCGTCAGCTCAATATCGCTTTCGAGGTCTTTCACGCTGTAGGCGCGGCGGCACACCTGCATACAAGCGCCACGATTGGCCGAAGCGTTCATCTCGTGCAGGCTCATGTAGCACTTGCCCGAGATGGACACACAAAGCGCCCCGTGACAGAACATCTCGATACGTACCAGCTCACCCTTGGGGCCACGGATATCCTGCAATTCTATCTGACGCGAGATTTCCGCCACCTGGGTCAGGTTCAGTTCTCGGGCCAGCACCACCACATCGGCAAAACGGGCATAGAATTTCAGAGCCTCCACATTGGAGATATTCAGCTGGGTAGACAGATGCACTTCCATACCCACCGACCTGGCATACTGCATGGCAGCCACATCGCAGGCGATGATAGCCGAGATTTCCGCTTCCATGGCGGCATCGACAATGCGACGCATAGTGGGCAAATCTTCATCGTAAAGCACCGTGTTAACCGTCAAGTAACACTTCACATTGTGTTCGTGGCAAAGCCGGGCTATCTGCTTAAGGTCGTCTATCGTGAAGTTGGCCGATGAGTGCGAACGCATATTCAAGGACTCCACGCCGAAGTACACCGAATCGGTCCCGGCCTGGAAAGCGGCCTGCAACGACTCATAAGAGCCCACCGGTGACATAATTTCAAGCGCTTTCATTCTGTTGTTGTTTTTTTACAGCTTCGTAGTCTGTATATTTTCAAAAGTCACACTTTGGAAGTCATCACGGCGAAGATCAACATCTTTGGCCTGCACTTTGATATCTTTGAAAAGGATATCCTCGAGCTCGTACTGTTCCTCGTTACGCTTGAGGTTGATAAACTTGTCGCAACGGATGTCGAGTTTCTGCAAGCTGATATGCCGACAATATGTTTTGGGGATATCGGGACGCGACTTCAAATCGAAGAACTGCTTCCAGGCCGCAGCGGTGAAAAGGCGCTGACAATGGCCGTTCACATCTTCTATGCAAATGTATTCGTACAACTGGGGTGTATCGGGTCGCATTTTCAGTTGTAACAAGGCCTGGGCGCCATCCAGACGGCAATGGCGCACAAGGACATTGCGCACATATATGGCCTCGCTGCCACAAGTGAGCGCACTGCCCGTTGTGTTGTCGAAATGACAGTCTTCTACCAATATGTTCTGACAAGGGCCGTTGGTGGTGTCTTGGTCTGCATAGGGGCCTTTGCCACCCTTCAGGCAAATGGCATCATCATTGACGGTAAGGCGGCAAGCTTTCACCACCACGTTCTGACAGACATCCAAATCGATACCGTCGGCACTGGCCGAGCGTATGGGTTCAAGGGGAGAGAAAATGCGCAGATTCAGCAATTGCAAATATTCACTCTTATAGCAGTGGCAAGTCCAAAAGGGTGAATTCTGTAGGCTAACGCCCGATAGCTGCACATTCTTGGAATAAGCCACGTGAACCAAGCGCGGACGCATTTCGTCTTTGTTGGTACACTGAGGATTCCACTGGCGGCGCAGCCGAAAAGCCTTCCAATAGTCGCTGCCATTACCGTCTATCGTACCCTCGCCGCTGATGGTGAAGCCATCCAGACCGATAACATTGACCAGGGCCGGGAAATACTTGCATACCTCCCCTTCTATGCGCGTGGTGGTTAGTGGAAAGTCGAAAATGCTCTCGCTGCCCAAAAGGACAGCACCCTTGGCCAGATACAAGTGAGTGCCTTGCCTGAAATAAAGCGCACCGCTTTTATAGATACCCTCGGGGATGTACACCACACCTCCCGTTTGGGCAGCACGGTCGATAACGTCCTGAATCAAAGCCGTCTGCACTTTTTCGATGCTGCTTTCGGCTCCATACTTGGCGATATTGTACACCGGACCAAGTTCGGACAAAACCGGCACTTTTGTCTGTAGAAACCAAGGGGCTATGACAGTGCCGTCCGGAAAAACCTGTTTGTCTTTCTTGGCCAATAAAGGCAAAGCCATGCACCAAGCGAGCAGACAGACCATGAAGAATCTTTTCATCTTTATGCTTGAAAAATATTGTCCATAATGGCAAAGAGGTCCTCAAGAGTTTCGGCGCGGAGCATGGCAATGCGCGTTTCCCGGAAATTGGGAATACCCTTGAACAATGGCGTAGCGGCCAAATGCCGGCGTATGTGCAAGATGCCGCCTTTTTCCGAATTGGCCATTTCCACCCCGCGCAACACCTGTTGCTTGAGAACCTCCAGTTTCCAGCGGTCGGTAGCCTGCCAAGTTTCGCCCGTGTCAAGATAATGTCTCACTTCTTTGAATATCCAAGGACGACCAAAGCTGGCGCGCCCTATCATCACGGCATCCACACCGGTTTCCTCAAAACGCCGACGGCAGATTTCGGCCGAAGTGATGTCTCCGTTGCCAATAATGGGGATATGCATACGAGGATTGTTCTTTACTTCGGCTATCAGGCTCCAGTCGGCCTCGCCCGTATACATCTGGGAACGCGTGCGGCCGTGGATGGTAAGCGCGGCAATGCCTTCGTCCTGCAGGGCCTCGGCTATATCGACGATGTTGCGGTGTTCCATATCCCAGCCAAGTCGGGTCTTCACTGTCACGGGCAGCTGCACGGACTGCACCACCGCCCGTGTTATCTCCATCATACGCGGCAAATCTCTGAGCAGTCCGGCGCCAGCTCCCTTACCAGCCACTTTCTTGACAGGGCAACCAAAGTTGATATCGATGATATCGGGCTTGGCCTGCTCGCACATACGGGCGGCTTCGGCCATGGTAGCAGGGTCTTTTCCGTAAATCTGTATGGCCACCGGACGTTCCCCATCGCTCACCTGCAATTTGCGCAGCGTGCTGTTGACATTGCGAACCAAAGCATCGGACGACACGAACTCGGTATACACCATATCAGCGCCGAAATGCTTGCACATCAGGCGGAAGGCCGGGTCGGTAACGTCTTCCATCGGTGCCAGAAACACCGCGCGCTCGGGAAATTCTATGTCGGCGATTTTCATTATTGCAGTCCGTATTGTCGGCGAGCCTGAGGGCTCTTGAGTATTTCCAAAGCCTTTTGCAAAGCCTCGTTTTCGGGATACATCACCTTGTAGTAGGCAGCTGTCTGATACAAATCGCGAGCCATATAGGCCTTGGTTTGCAGCTTCAACACCGTCTGGTCGGCAAGCAGGTCGTCTTCGACAATGGAAACTTGCTCAGAGCGGGCCATCGACACCATTTCGTCAACCATGCCGTCAGTTACTTCGAATTTGTCGATGAAATCGTCGGCCGTGGGATATTCCGCCTTCAAGTCGGCGCGGTGATTGTCGATATACGACAGCGCAAAGCGGTTCAGTATGCCTCGGTTCACCAAAGTGCGGTGAAGCACGGTAAAGCGAGTCGTGTCCAGCGGCACGAAGACATCGGGCATAATGCCTCCGCCACCATAAACCGTCCGTTGCTTGTCGAGCGTGCAATATTTAAGCGAATCGGGAAAATGTATGCTGTCGGCCGAGAGCATCTCGCCACGGTTGTAGCGTTCGATAAGGTCTTGGGCATAAGCTTCTTCGCCCCGGTCGTAGGGTTTCTGTATGCAACGGCCGCTGGGAGTATGGTAGCGCGACACAGTCAGTTTGATTACCGTACCGTCGCCCAAAGGCAACATGCGTTGTACCAAGCCCTTGCCAAAACTGCGACGACCAACCAACAGCGCACGGTCCCAATCTTGCACGGCACCGGCCACAATCTCGCTCGATGAAGCCGAATATTCATCTATCAGTACCACCAAATTTCCTTTCTCGAAATCGCCTTTGATACTGGCATTAGCCTGTTGGCGCGGGCTGTGCAGCCCTTCGGTATACACGATACACTTGCCGCTGCCCAAAAACTCGTCGGCCAATTCGATAGCCGTCGACATATAGCCGCCGCCGTTCGATTGCAGATCGAGAATCAACTGCTTCATGCCCTGCGACCGTAGCTGCTTGAAAGCCTGCCGGTATTCGTCCATCGTAGTAGCACCAAAACGGCTTATCTTGATGTAACCGATATCTTTGCCCAACATGAAAGAAGCATCCAGGCTGTACATGGGAATCTTGTCGCGGGTGATGCTAAAGTGTATCAAGTCTCTTTGCTGACGGCGTTTCACATCCACTTCCACCTGCGTCCCCTTGGGGCCTTTCAGCCTTTTAATCACATCGCGGCTGTTCATCTTCACCCCGGCGATATTCTCTCCATCGATGGACATAATGCGGTCACCGGCCAGCAAACCCACTTTTTCGGAAGGTCCGCCGGCTATCACTTCCACCACAAAGAGCGTGTCGTTCATCATATTGAAGGAAATACCCACACCGTCGAAGCCACCTTGCAAAGGCTCGTTCATAGCCGCAATCTCTTCGGCATTCATATACTCGGAATGCGGGTCGAGTTCCTTCACCATAGCGGCTATCGCCTTGTCAGTCAGATTCTTGGCATTGACACTATCTACATACATCTCGTTAAATAGATACAAGGCAGAATAAATTTTGCGGGCATGTGTGGCAAATTCGGGTTCCGTGGCCGCAGCGTCCTCTTGTGTTTGGGCAAATACGCCTTGAAGGGGCAGCATGCAGCATAGCAAGACAGCAGCCTCTTTCAATATGTTTTTTATCCTTGTCATCTTCTCAGTGTTGTCGGGGCGAAAGAAAATGCAAAGCCTTCGGAAGATAGGCCCTAACATCGGCCCCATGATGTAACAGATCGCGCACCACCGACGACTGGCAATGTTCATACTCGGGACGTGCGTAGAGCAATACGGTTTCGAGCTGCCCGCCGGAGAGGCCTTGGTTCACGGCAGCCATCGTCTTTTCGTACTCGAAGTCGATGGTGGAACGAACTCCCTTGAT
Organism: bacterium; assembly: GCA_963617485.1. Taxonomy (GTDB): domain Bacteria; phylum Bacteroidota; class Bacteroidia; order Bacteroidales; family UBA1402; genus UBA1757. The sequence continues at coordinate 90,804 of CAVEPA010000009.1, forward strand.
TAAGCAACAAGCCTGACGCTGCAGTGCCAAATCGGCCAACAGCCCCGACCACAGTACCACTTCCACGCGAGGTTCATCGGCGTAGCAGGCCTGCACCTGATGCAAGCGTTCTTCGGGGCTGAACATATTTTTTTTGTCGGCATTGACACCAATAACGACTATCACCTTGTCGAAAAGCTGCAAAGCACGCGTCACGACATCGGCATGGCCAATGGTAAAGGGGTCGAAGCTTCCGGGAAAAACAGCGGTTCTCATAGCAGGTCTTCCTCCACCACCAAATTGTTCATCATAAAATTCTGACGCTCAGATGTATTCTTGCCCATATAAAATTCCAGCATTTCACCGACGGCATCTTCCTTCCGCAGTTTCACCTGATCGAGTCGAATGTCCTTGCCGATGAAAGCCTTGAATTCATCGGGAGAAATCTCACCCAGACCTTTGAATCGGGTAATTTCAGGATTGGAACCCAAAGCGGCAATCGCCTCCAAACGTTCCTCTTCGGTATAGCAGTAGCGCGTTTCCTTCTTGTTGCGCACACGGAAAAGCGGGGTCTGCAGGATATACACATGTCCCTTCTTGATAAGGTCGGGGAAAAACTGCAAAAAGAAAGTCAACATCAGCAGACGGATATGCATACCGTCCACATCGGCATCGGTGGCGATAATCACCTTGTTGTAGCGCAGGTCGTCCAGGCCGTTCTCGATATTGAGGGCAGCCTGCAGCAAATTGAACTCTTCGTTTTCGTAGACCACTCTTTTGGTTTTGCCAAAGGTGTTCAACGGCTTGCCACGCAAAGAAAAAACGGCCTGATAGTTCACATCGCGGCTTTTGGTGATGGAGCCGCTGGCCGAATCACCCTCGGTGATAAAGATGCTGGTGTCTTCGAGGTTCTTGCCGCGGGCATCGGCGAAATGGTAACGGCAATCGCGCAGCTTACGGTTGTTCAGATTGGCTTTCTTGGCCACCTCGCGCGATTTTTTGGTCACCACGTCGATTTCCTTGCGTTCCTTCTCGGAATCGTTGATTTTCTTGAGCATCACCTCGGCCACTTCGGCATGCTTGTACATAAAGTTGTCGAGGTCTTTTTTCAGGAAATCGTTGATATATTTACTGATGGACGGGCCGTCCTTAGACATATCCTTGGAGCCGAGCTTGGTCTTGGTCTGCGATTCAAAAATAGGTTCGTCCACCTTGATGCTCACAGCCGAAACCATTCCCATACGGATGTCGGCATAGTCGTGGTTCTTGGCGAAAAACTCCTTGATGACACGCGACACAGCCTCGCGGTAAGCCGTCTGATGCGTGCCGCCCATAGTCGTATGCTGTCCGTTGACAAATGAATAGCATTCCTCGCCATATTGATTGGTGTGCGTAAAGGCCACTTCTATATCATCTCCTTTGAGATGGATGATGGGATACAAGGGTTCGGACGTCATCTTGTCGTTGAGCAAATCCACCAAACCATTTTTCGAACTGAACTTGCGACCGTTGAAAGCGATGGTGAGACCCGTGTTCAAGTAGACGTAATTCTTCAGCATCGACTCAACAAAAGAATCGTCGTAACGGTAATTGACGAAAAGGCTGTTGTCGGGCATGAATTCCACCAGCGTTCCATTGGGTTCTGTGCTGGTTTCCACGGGCGATTCCTTGAGCAGAACGCCCTTTTCAAACTCGGCCACACAAGTTTCCCCATCACGGAAACTCTGGATGCGAAAATACGATGAAAGCGCATTCACCGCTTTGATACCGACACCGTTCAGGCCCACCGACTTATGGAAAGTTTTGCTGTCGTACTTGGCACCGGTATTCATCTTGGACGATGCATCCACCAATTTGAGCAAGGGAATGCCGCGGCCATAGTCGCGCACAGCCACATAGCCTTCGTTGATATCCACCTTGATGATTTTTCCACAGCCCATCGCAAACTCATCGATACTGTTGTCTATCACTTCTTTAAGCAGGACATAAACGCCGTCTTCGGCCTGAGTGCCATCGCCCAAACGACCAATATACATACCGGGACGCAGGCGGATATGCTCGTTCCAGTTCAGGGTCTTGATACTGTCGTCGTCATAGGCAACGCTTTGTCCGTTAGGGAGATTCTCGTCCAATAAATCCATAGCTTGCTGTGTCGTGATGCGTCTTTGGGAATAATGCCCCAAAGATAACAATAATTTGGCATATTTTTCTTTCGAAAGGTGCTTATTATACTACATTTGCAGTGCTAATAACTAAAAAAGATGACTCTTCTCAACGCCATTACCTGGACTGTCGATCCGGCTTTGTTCACGATTATGGGCAAGGAAATTCGCTGGTACGGACTGTTCTTCGCCATAGCCTTCTTTTTGGGCTTGGTATTGACGGGCAAGGCTTTCAAGGACGAAAAAGTGCCTGAGGCTTGGACCGACAAGCTCTTTGTATACATCATCATCGCCACGGCTGTGGGTTCCCGTCTGGGACATTGCCTGTTCTATGGTTGGGAGTATTATTCGCAACATCCCCTTGATATCCTAAAAATCTGGGAAGGAGGGCTGGCCTCGCACGGCGGAGCCATCGGCATCATCATCGCCATCTGGATTTATTCCCGTCACGTTACCAAACGTGCCATGTGTTGGACCTTCGACCGCATTTCATTCTCGGTAGCCCTGGCAGGTTGTTTTATCCGCTTGGGTAACTTGATGAACCACGAGATCTACGGCATCGCCACCGATTTGCCTTGGGGCTTCCGCTTCATCACCAACTGGTACGCCGTAAAACATCTCGGAGCCGAAGCCGTTTTCAGCGCGCCCTCGCATCCCACCCAAATTTACGAAGCCCTGTGCTACCTCATCACCTTTGTCGTGCTGTATCTGCTTTATCGGAAAACCAATATCAAGCACCGCGAAGGTTTTCTCTTCGGACTATTGCTGGCCATGCTGTTCATTCCCCGCTTCTTTATCGAATTCATCAAAAACGACCAAGAGGCCTTCGAGGCCAATATGGTGTTGAATATGGGCCAATATCTGAGCATTCCTTTCGTTCTCATCGGTATTTTCTTCATCGTGCGGGCCTTCAAGCGTCCTTTGGTATATTACGATGAAAAGCCCAGTTCGCATCACTCAACGCCCAAAAAGGACGGCAAGGATTTCCTGAGCAACGTCAAGTCCGGCAATAACAAAAAAGGGTAATGCGCAAGAGTTTGTTTCTTCTCTCAGCGGTATTTTGTCTTTGCTGCGCCTGCCAACAAGAAGAAGCCCGTTACCGCGTGCCACGCTTCCGTCATCAGGTAGAGGTGAACATCGTGCGTTACGACCGCGAGCTTTTCTCCGAAGCTACCATTGCCGACTCGGCTTTCTGGTCGCTGTATTGTGAAGACATCATGCAATTCGGACCGGTGGGCAAAAGAGAGACTCAATGCTTCACCGAAATGTTCCTGCAAGACTCTGATATCATCCTGAGCTATCATGCCGCCCAGAAAATTTTCGATGATACCAAGGATTTGGAACGGGATTTGAGCGAAGCTTTTTTCCGTCTGAGACATTTTGTACCCGATATTCCAATTCCGGTCGTATCCATGCACCTGTCGGGTTTCGGGCAGTCTATCGTATCGGCTCCGGGCATGCTCTCGGCCAGCATCGATAAATATTTAGGTGCCGACTACCCTATTTACCAGGAGCTGTTCTACGACTACCAACGCGCCCGCATGGAGCCCGCCCAACTGCCCACCGATTATCTGAATGGCTGGCTACGCTCCGAATTCACCCATGAATCGCTCATGTACGACAACAGACTTTTGGATTACATGATTTACGAAGGCAAGTTGCTGTTCCTGCTGGAGAAAATTTTTCCCAAAGCTCCATTTGAGCGTCTAGCAGCCTGGAGCCGGCAGGACTATCATTGGTGCAAAGAAAACGAGAGCCGCATGTGGGAACGCATCCAATACTACGAGCATCTGTACAGCAGCGACCCTATCGTGCTGCAAAAATACATCGGGGAAGCGCCCAACACGGTTTATTTTACCGAAGAGGCTCCTGCCAGAGCCGCCATTTGGCTCGGCTACCGCATTGTGAGCGAATACATGCGCCAGCAACCCGAGCAGGACCTGCTGCATATGATGATGGAAATCGATTCGGACAAGATGCTGCAACTCTCACTCTTTAGGCCCTAAGACAAGCATCTCACAGCGCGAGCAGTCGAATTGCAAGGGAAAGCGATATTGTTGGTATACCAAATACAAAGGCTCTTCCAAGTGCTGATGTGCGCCTTGTTTTGGGCAAGCATTCACAGCAGCACGCAGGCAGTGTTTGCACCGCATCAGCACCAATTTTCCGTTTTCTGGGAGCGTTTGCTTTAGGGGGTGCGCCGTTGCTTCCAGCGCCGAGTCTATCTGTTCCACACCATGCTGATGGTAAAAATCAGTGGCTTTAGCATTCAACACATTGCCCAAATACGTCAAGCCGTTCTGTGGATAGGGATGGCTGGTAGGCACCATACGGAAAGAAGCCTGAGGATATTGCAGTTTGCGTGTCTCAAGGAAAATCCCGTAAAGGCGGTTGCGCTGCTCCGTCCATAACGATGAGGGCAGGAAATACTCCTCCATCCATTCTATTTCACACGATTCCACCGTAAAAAGCGGATGGGTCGCTTTCATCAGCAGACCACGAACATGTTCTTTCTGAGACTTTTGCGCCAACTGTTTCTGGCAAACGAACTGCAAGGCTGCACGATGGCCTTCCTGGTCGTCCATCTGCAAGGCGAATCCATCGCGCGTCTCCCAGCAAGTGATATTCACAGCGATGCGCCTTTGGGCGGTCTGCTTTTCCAAAGCCGAATCGAAGGCTTGGTTGGCAGTGCGGTAAAGCCGGATGCCCGTTTTCAGACGCAGCGATTTATTGGCCGGATACACCCTGTTTCCATCCACTCTATTGACGCGGAAACCGCAAAATTTCCCCTTTTCATCGAAATAACTCAGACCATCGCCATTGGCCAATGGTTCTTTTCCCAAATAAACGAAATGCTGCAGTTTCTGTGCACGGACAAAACCCACTTCCTCGCCCATCGATTTGGGGGTGTTGAAATTGAAAAGGGTCTTAGGTCTGCCATGCAAGAAATAGTCGGTGAATCCCCGGTTGAAACTCTTGTCGGGCGCGGGCCGAAAATTCATCTGTTCCTTACCCGACGAGCTGCGACACAAATCGGGACGTCTGGCCAGAATTTCATCAATCTGCTGACGGTACCAGGCTGTAATGTTCTTGCAGTAGGCCATTTCTTTGAGCCGGCCCTCAATTTTGAAAGAGACAACGCCCGCATCTATCATAGCTTCGATATCGGCCTGTGACCGCTGCAAATCGCGCAACGACAAAAGATACTTGTCCTTGCAAAGAACTTTGCCATTGGCATCGACGAGATCGTAAGGCAACCGGCAGAACTGGGCGCAGACACCACGGTTGGCACTACGGCCACTCACTGCGTAGCTCATATAGCATTGCCCGCTATAACTTACGCACAGAGCGCCATGTACAAAGGCTTCCAGCCGCACACAGCACTGCTTTGAAATTTCTTGTATCTGTTTAAGGCTCAGCTCTCTTGCCAAAACAACCTGCCGAAAGCCCGCCTCTTGCAAGAATCGGACCTTCTCCAAACTGCGGTTGTCACACTGCGTACTTGCGTGCAAGGGAATAGGTGGCAAGCTAAGCTGCGTAATGCCCATATCCTGCACAATCAAAGCATCGACTCCCACGCGCCACAGACTCCAAATCAGCTGTTCCACTTCGGGCAGTTCATCATCGTAAAGGATGGTATTCAACGCCACATACACGCGCACATAATACTGATGCGCAAACGCCACCAAGGCCGCAATATCTTCGAGACTGTTAGAGGCAGCGGCACGCGCACCGAACTTGGGAGCCCCGATATACACGGCATCGGCACCGTGCAACACCACTTGTTTGCCGGTTTCCAGATTCTTGGCCGGTGCCAGTAACTCTATACTCCGTTGTCTAGTCATGCGCCAGTTTTATAGGCTATCTGATTTGCGAAATATCGTAAGGAGTTTCTTGGTAGACGTAATAGTTCAACCAATTGTTGAAAAGAAGATTGGCATGGGCTCTCCATTTGACGATGGGCTTTTGGCTGCAATCATCGTTAGGGTAGTAGTTGCAGGGAGCCTGTATGTCCAAGCCTAGTTTGAGGTCGCGCATATACTCGTTGTGCAAAGTATCGGGCGCATACTCCGAATGTCCGGTAATAAAGAATTCACGGCCATTACGAGCCATCACCATATAAACCCCCGACTGTTCGGACTCACTGAGCAGCGTCAGTTGGGGATTGGCCAGAATGTCTTCGCGGCGAACTTCGCTATAACGGCTGTGAGGCACATAAAATTCATCGTCAAAACCACGGAAGATGGGATAGCTGGAATCTAATACACGATGTTTGAAAACACCCGAAAGTTTCTTGGAAAGCGGATACTTGGGTATTTGATAATGATAGTACAGCCCTGCCTGCGCAGCCCAGCAGATATACAGCGTTGAGGTGACGTGTTCGCGCGACCAGGCGAATATCTGCTTGAGTTCATCCCAGTAGTTCACTTGCTCAAAATCCATCTGTTCCACGGGGGCACCCGTCACTATCATGCCATCATAGTTCTCCTTCTTGATAATGTCGAAGTCTTTGTAAAAGGCAATCATGTGCTCGATGGGTGTATTCTTGGATGTATGGCTTTTCAATTTCATGAAATCCATTTCTATCTGCAAGGGCGAATTTGATAAGATACGCACCAAGTCTGTTTCTGTCGTTATCTTGATAGGCATTAGATTGAGTACCACCAACTTAAGTGGACGTATGTCCTGATTGGAGGCTCTTTTGTCATCCATCACAAAGATGTTCTCAGCCTTAAGCAGCTCGATGGCAGGTAAATTGGCAGGTAGGTTTAAAGGCATCTCTCAGATAGTTTAGGGTGTATGATAAAAAAGAGAGTCTCAAGCGGTGAAGCTCAAGACTCTCGGTAAAACGGCGACTAC
>CAVEPA010000010.1:0-95278 GCA_963617485.1 bacterium
GGAGGACTGGCTCACCGACACCGCCTCCAAGGGTACTATATACGCTCCGGCTATGCCTTTGGAAATAACTAAGAATAATACCAACTCGCTTCCGAGCGGCTGGTTATGGACAAACGTTCTGTGACGGCTGGACCTGGGATTGGCAATTGCGGCCCCGAGCCCGCCCAGCGCTACTTGTCAATATCATAAGATATGCAAAAATTTTACTCTCTAGCCGACCATATCGTTACCCTGCGTGCGGCTGACGAGTCTTCCGTCTGGAAAGATTGCAGCAACTACGCCCCGTTCGAGATTGCACGGCCAGACGAGACTTCCGAGCCAGGTGTACCGGTGTGTTCGCTGGAAATCGTAGCCACCCTTGAATTGCCCGCCGCCGAAAGCGTTTACGATGTGCGTGAAAAGGATTTTCCCAGGCTCTGCTTTAGCCGTTTCAATGGCGGCTGGGTGGTGGAGATGGCCCCGGAAAGCGAGCTTCCGCCGGTTGCGCATCTGCTTGCAAATGAAGACTTTTCCAAGGGCCGCTTGGCGATGCTCCCAGGCTGCGGTGATTCGCTTCGCTTTGCCGTAGACAATGCCCTGATGCTGATGTTCGCCCTGGCCACCGCCACGCTCGGGACGCTGGAAATTCATGCTTCCGTTACCGTTTGGGAGGGTAAGGCTTACGCTTTCCTCGGCAAGAGCGGCACCGGCAAAAGTACGCATAGCCGGCTTTGGAGAGAGCATATTCCCGGTAGCCGCCTGCTCAACGACGACAACCCCATTATCCGCATCAGGGATGGTGAAGCACGCATCTATGGCTCGCCGTGGAGCGGCAAGACCCCTTGCTACAAGGCCGAGAGCGCAAGGCTGGGTGCTGTGGTGAGAATCAGCCAAAGCCCGGAGAACAAGATTACCAGACTTTATCCCGTGCAGGCCTACGCCTCGATGTATTCATCCTGTTCCGCATTCCGCGAGATTCGGGGTACTTCCGACGGTATTCATGCCACGCTCGTGCAACTCGTCTCTGCCGTACCGATGTACCGCCTCGACTGTCGTCCCGACAGGGAAGCCGCCGTGCTCTGCCACGATACCGTAACAGCCTCTCGATGAACACCGTACAACTGCCAAACGACATTCTGTTCTCCAGTGCCAAAGCCTTTCTCGACGAGGGTCGCGAAGTGGTGGTGCGCGCCAAAGGCAACAGCATGCTTCCCTTTATCCGTAGCGAGCGCGATAGCGTGGTGCTTCGCAAATCCGACTCACTGGAAGTTGGGGATATCGTGCTGGCGCATATACAGGACAAGTATGTGATGCACCGCATCATCAGGCGCGAGGGCGACCATTTCACGATGATGGGCGATGGCAATATCCGTGGCACAGAGGACTTCTGTCGCGAGGACGTGCTCGGCAAGGTTATCTGGATAGTCAAGGAAAACGGCCGCAAGGTCGCCCCCGGCAAAGCCGGAATATGGAAAGCGCTGCTCCCCGTGAGACGCTGGCTGCTGGCCATTTATAGAAGAATTTGGAAATAACGACAATATGAAAATCAAAGATGGTTTTGTGCTCCGCAACATTGGAGACAACTACATGGTAGTGGGCGAAGGACTCGCTCAAATCAATTTCAACAAGATTATCTCGCTCAACACCACCGCGGCCTTCCTCTGGAAAGCCGTTCAAGGCAAGGATTTCGATGCACAGACGCTCAAGGGCCTGCTGATTGGGGAATACGATGTCGACGAGGGCACCGCTCTCAAGGATGCCAACGCCCTGATGGAGAAGTGGGTTGCTGCCGGACTTGTGGAGTAGGCCGTGAAGAGTGTCGGTACTTGCATAAAGGCCCTCCGGAAGATGTCCGGGCCAGCGAGAAGATGGATGCTTGTCAGCATTCTTCTGGGGTTTGTGCGCATTGCCGCGTCACTCTCCTTCGTCTGGGTCTGCAAGGAACTGGTCGACATCGTCACAGGCTTGTCCGAGGCGGAACTGTCCGGCAGAATCATCATGATGGTTTGCATTATGGCAACCCAGATTCTGTGCGGGATAGGTGCTTCCTACTGCGAGAAATACGCTTTGGTGAACGTTCAGAACACACTGCGCGCCGAACTTTTCGGGAAACTTCTGAACAGTGAATGGAACGGCCGTGAGCACTTCAACAGCGGCGATGCCGTAAACCGTCTTGAGGAAGACATCAGGGTCGTGTCAGAACTGCTCTGCAAGCATATTCCCTCGGCCACGGTGACGCTCTGCCAGCTGGTGGCGGCCTCTGTCTATTTGCTTGCGATGTCTCCGGGACTGCTCTGGGTGCTGCTGATACTGATGTTCGTGGCCATTGTGGGTTCGCGCCTGTTCTTCTTCAAACTCAGAAACTTGACCCACGACATCCGGACGCTCGACAGCGATATTCAGCAGCTCATTCAAGAGAATCTGCAGAACCGCGTAGTAACCCTGACGCTGATTGGTGTGGCAAGGGTGATGGCGATGCTCGGAAACGCCCAAGACAGGCTCAAGGGCAAAACGCTGAACCGTCTCAACTGCAACGCCGTAGCGCGCGGCTTTATGTCTCTCGGATTCACCGGAGGCTATGCTTCCGCCTTTCTCTGGGGCATTTTTGGCATCAAGAACGGGACGGTCAGCTTCGGTATGATGACGGCTTTCTTGCAGCTCGTGGGCCAGGTTCAGCGCCCTATCGCCGATCTTGCACGCGAACTGCCGGCTTTCATTCACGCCTTGACTTCCATCGAACGCCTGATGGAGATTGACGCGCTGCCCGCCGAAGAGGATGGTCCAGAATGGACTGCCGATGGAGCCGTCGGAGTCAGGTTCGAAGGGGTCAACTTCCGCTACTCCGAGCAGAGCCCCGAAGTTCTCAAGGACTTCTCGCACAACTTCAAGCCGGGCAGCCTGACGGTGATAGCCGGCCCTACGGGAGTGGGCAAAAGCACGATAACCCGGCTTATGCTGGGTCTGCTCCAGCCTCAGAGCGGAAGTGTAAGTATCTATGATTCAAACTCTTCCTGCAAAGCATCGAAGCCGGCACGCGGCAATTTCCGCTACGTACCTCAGGGCAATACCCTGATGAGCGGCAGCATTAAAGACAACCTGCTGCTGGGCGATGCATCCGCCTCCGACGAACGGCTGCGTGAAGCACTGCACACGGCAGTGGCCGACTTCGTGTTCGAGCTACCCGACGGTTGGGACAGCATTTGTGGAGAGTCGGGCAGCGGCCTCAGCGAAGGCCAGTGCCAGCGCATCGCCATTGCCCGCGCGCTGCTGCACCGTGGCGGCATTCTCCTGCTGGACGAATCCACTTCCTCGCTCGATCCTCAGACCGAAGCACAACTCATATCCAACCTGCGCGGCACCATCGCGAACGGGAACGGCCAGAAACTCACCGTCATCTTCATCTCGCACCGCGAAGCGGTGATGGCCAGTGCCGATGAACTGCTCAGGATAGATTAGCCTTTTCGCGAGATTTATTCCCGGCTTATGACCGTACACATTCAATATTACACAGCTCCCTGCGGACAGCTTGTGCTGGGCGCGATTGGAGAGGAAGTTTGCCTCTGCGACTGGAAGGACCGGCCTTCTGCGGAGCGCAACCGGCGCAGGCTAGCGAGACTGCTTGACGCGGCATTCAAGGAAGCGCCCTGCCCTATTCTGACCCGCACCGTAAGCGAGCTTGACGAGTATTTCGCAGGCCACCGCCGCAGCTTCGACCTTCCGTTGCGTCCCGTTGGCACTGCGTTCCAAATGCGGGTGTGGGAGGCACTGCTAGAGATTCCCTACGGGCAGACCAGGACTTACAAAGAGATTGCGCAAAGAGTGGAGAAGCGCGAGGGAGTTCGCGCCGTGGCCCAAGCCATCGGCGCGAACCCCCTCGGCATCCTCATCCCTTGCCATCGCGTCATCGGAAGCAACCGCTCGCTCACGGGTTTTGCCGGCGGTCTGGAGGCAAAAAAGGCTTTGCTCAACCTAGAGCATCGCGGCTAATCGGTCGTTGTCAATTTGTTTTTTATGTGCTACTTTTGCCGCGAACGAAACCCTATCGATTTCTCAAAAACTCAATACAATTATGGCACTTGAAGCACAAATCCAAAAAGACATTATGGCTGCCATGAAAGAGAAGGACAATGTCCGTCTGAATGCAGTCCGTTCCATTAAGGCCGCCATTTTGCTGGCCAAAACATCCGAAGGCGGAAGCAAAGAACTGGCCGATGCCGATATCATCAAGATTATCCAAAAGCTTGCCAAGCAAAGAAAAGACGATGCTGCCCAATTTATTGCCGCCGGCAGACAAGATTTGGCCGATAACGAATTGAGCGAAGCCGCCATTTTCGACACCTACCTGCCAAAACAGCTCAGCGAGGCCGAAGTTGAAGCCAAAGTGCGCGAAATTATGGAGCGTGTGGGCGCATCCAAGCCTTCCGATATGGGCAAAGTGATGGGCGTAGCCACCAAAGAACTAGCCGGTTTGGCCGATGGCCGCGTCATTTCCGGCATTGCCAAGAATCTGCTGAAGTAACTGGCGGGCAAGCTTGGCACAAGGGACAAGCCAGCTTCTTAAGACAGGGTTCCAAGGCCATTTCCTGAGGATTGGTACCGGGGACTCCCTGCGGCACTTCCTCGCCAAGCATGGCAAAGAGTTCCTGCCAATAAAGCGGAATCTCGCCGTTAGCGTCCTTCCAGTTCATCGGCACTTCAGCGAAAAGATGCTCTCCGGTGGCGGTAACATAAGCATTGTAGACCAATTCGCTGCAATACATCGCCCCATTATCGGGCCGGAAATGCAAATCGTAGGGTTGTCCGATGTAGCTTTTGGCATTTTCCACAAAAGCGGCTGCCTGCGCTGCCTCGACATTGGGCCGCAATACCTCGAATATCGGCAGGCTGCCGTCTTTAAGCGTGAAGTCGGTCAGGAAAGTATCGAGCGGATAACGGTCTACGCCATGCTTGATGGTTGCATCGATAATCCAAATAGAATCGCCCTGCACCTCGAGTATCGCCACGTGTATCTTCATCTGGGAACTGCCTTGGGCAGTAGATGCGCCGATGGCTCCCGACATAGAGTCGGCATTCAGGTCGTAGTCGGATGGAATGGACACAAAAACGAGGTCGCCCGTGCGGAGCGTAGTCTCGGCATTTCGGGTGCATGACAGCGTCAAGACCGCCAGTGCGGCCATCACGACAAAAAAGTAGCGTTTCATATTATAAGCTGTTTTCATTGCGGGTGCAAACTTACAAAAGTCTTACGTTTTTTTGCCTACTTTTGCGAATGATGATGATGGAGAAAGACAGGTTGCAGGAACTGGTTTGTCCTCGGTTTCTGAACGAGGAAAGATATCGCCAAGGTCACATCAGGATTATCAACGCGCTGCCGGGAACCAAGATTCTCGGGGTGCATATTCCTGAACTCAAGGCACTTGCATCCTCCCTGCGCAAAGAGGGCAAAGCCGAAGAGACGCTGGATTATTTCGTGCGTCAGGCTGCGGCTTCTTCCCGTCCCGATGCAGCGGACAGGCTCTGCTATGAAGAAAAACTCTTGTGGGGACTGCTGCTCGGGAAGCTGAAAGCATCGCCCGAGGAGCTGTTCCGGCAGGTTGCCGTCTTCGTTCCCTACATTTCCAACTGGGCCGAATGCGACACCTTCTGCTGCAACGCCAAATGGAAACTGGACGGCGAAGCCTTGTGGCAGTTCATACTCCCCTACTTCGGTAGCCCGAGTGAATTCGAAGTGAGGTTCGCAGTGGTAATGGCAATGATACAATTCCTTGACACCGAGTACATTGACAGAACTTTCCAGGCCGTCGCCGGCATCGATTATGACCGTATTTTCAGTGCATACCTGGGGTTGAAAATCCAGCCCTACTACGTGAAGATGGGGGTGGCTTGGCTACTCGCAAGCGCTCTGGCAATCGATGCGGAAAGCACGCGCGCTTTCGTCAATGCGCAGCGCGGCAAGGCCCTTCCCGAGGATGTCGTCAAACTCTACATTCGCAAGGCCCGCGAATCTTTCAAGACCCGCGAAGTGAAGCCATTGTAAGAAACATCACGGCTATCTGCTTGCCGGAAAAACCCAGACACAACAAGATTATGTATCTTTGCGGAAATTAAAGCACCATGGATTTTTACGTAAGTGACAGAATGACAACGGCACCGCAAGCCTTTGCAACGCCTCTGCAAGAAAAAGTCTATCAAACGCTTCAAGTGCTACAGATTCCTTTTGAAAGAGTTGATACCGACCCGGGCATCACCATGGAAGATTGCCAAAACATCAACGCTGGGATAGGTGGGCGCATTGTCAAGACGCTGTTTCTCTGCAACCGCCAGCAGACCAATTTTTATCTTTATGTGACACAAGACGACAAACCCTTCGTCACCAAGGATTTCGGGGCGGCGCTGGGCATACCCAGGGTCTCGTTTGCTTCGGGCGAATGGCTCATGGCCAAAGTGGGCACCGAACACGGCGCATCCACCATTCTCAGTGCTTGTCTGCCCTCGGCCAAGGACGTGCGTTTCGTCATCGACCGCGAGGTGCTGCAGAGCGCCAGCTTCTGCTGCACCGACGGCACAGCCACCTGCTTTATCAAAATCAGCACCAGCGATTTGCTCAACTTGTACCTGCCCCACTGCGGTCATTGTCCGGAAATTATCTGAACTCCGCTCCATATTGATGATGTTTTTTAGAAAAACATTACTTTTGCGGCCAGATTTGAGAAATGCCTTTTAAAACAGAGAACCATGTGCGGAATTGTTGGATACATAGGCAAAAGAGATGCCTACAGCGTGTTAATAAAGGGTCTTAAACGTCTGGAATACAGAGGTTACGATAGTGCGGGCATCGCCTTGATAACCGACAGCGGACAACTGGCCGTGTACAAGACCAAAGGCAAGGTCGACGACCTGGAAAACTACGCAGCCGACAAAGATATCAGCGGCAACATCGGTATAGGACACACCCGTTGGGCCACCCACGGCGAACCCAGCACCCGCAATGCCCACCCGCACCTTTCCGCTTCGGGCAATTTGGCCATCATCCACAACGGCATTATCGAAAACTATACCGGCATCAAGGAGAAACTGCAGGCCAAGGGCGTACGCTTCAGCAGTGACACCGACACCGAAGTGCTGATTCAGCTTATCGAATACATCCAAACCGAACAACACTGCGACCTGCTCACGGCTGTGCGCCGCGCACTGCGTCAGGTTATCGGTGCCTACGCCATTGCCGTACTCGACCGCCACAACCCCGACCAGATTATCGCCGCCCGCAAGAGCAGCCCGCTGGTTATCGGCATTGGCAACGACGAGTTCTTTATCGGTTCCGACGCTACCCCCATCATCGAATATACCGACAAGATGGTGTACCTCGACGACAAGGACGTGGCCATCATCAACCGCAAGGACAACAGTGTCAGATTTGTCAATTTCAACAACCAGGAGCAGACCCACGACATCCAAAAAGTGGATCTCGACCTGGGACAGATAGAAAAAGGCGGCTATCCGCACTTTATGCTCAAGGAAATTTTCGAGCAGCCTTCTTGCTTGAAGGATTCCATGCGCGGACGCGTGAATGTGGAAGCCAACAATGTGGCGCTGTCGGCCGTCATCGACTACCGCCAGCAACTGCTTGAGGCTCAGCGCATCGTTATTGTGGGCTGCGGCACTAGCTGGCACGCGGGCCTTATCGGCAAACATTTGTTCGAGGGCATCTGCAAAGTGCCCACCGTGGTGGAATACGCTTCGGAGTTCCGCTACAGCGACCCGGTTATCCATCCCAAGGATATTGTCATTGCCATTTCGCAGTCGGGCGAGACGGCCGACACTTTGGCGGCCGTCGAGCTGGCCAAGGAGCGCGGCGCCTTTATCTACGGCATCTGCAACTCTATCGGTTCGTCCATTGCACGCGTCGCCCATACGGGTTCGTACATCCACGTTGGTCCCGAAATCGGTGTAGCCTCCACCAAAGCCTTCACCGGCCAGGTTACCGTACTTACCATGCTGGCACTGGCCATGGGCAAACTGCGCGGCACCATCGACGAAGCACACTATATAGAATTGGTCAAGGGGCTGAGCGAGATTCCCGCCAAACAGGAGCAGTTGCTGGCCCAAAGCGACCGCATCCGCGAAATTTCCAAGACATTCACCTACGCCCACAACTTCCTTTATCTGGGCCGCGGCTACAATTATCCCGTTGCATTGGAGGGTGCCCTTAAACTGAAGGAAATCAGCTACATCCATGCCGAAGGCTACCCCGCCGCAGAAATGAAGCACGGCCCCATCGCCCTGATTGACGAGGAAATGCCGGTGGTTTTCATCGCCACGCAGAACCCCTTGTACGAAAAGCTGATGAGCAATGTGCAGGAAATCAAGGCGCGTCGCGGCCACGTTATCGCTTTGGTGTCCGAAGGCGATGTCACCATGAAGCAAATGGCCGACGAATATATCGAGATTCCCAAGACGCTCGAGTGTCTGGAGCCGCTGCTCACCACCATTCCTCTACAGCTGCTGGCCTATCATGTAGCCATCTGCAAAGGCAAGGACGTAGACCAACCCCGCAATCTAGCCAAGTCGGTTACGGTAGAATAGTGCATTTTTCCAGCATCCAAGTGTGGAAAAATGTAGTACAACCCCATTTTTATGTGCGGAAAAATGTATATTTGCACCAGAATAAGGTGCAGAAAAATGTATATTTCGTATGGAAAGGCTTGTACTACAGCAACTTAAACAATGGAAAGAAAGCAAAGACAGGAAGCCGCTCGTTATTAACGGAGCCCGACAAGTGGGCAAAACTTGGGTTCTACGTGAATTCGCCAAACGGGAATATAAAAAAGAGGCCTACATTGTCTGTCGCAAGAACGAACTTGTGGAGCAAATCTTCAAGAAGGATTTTAACATTGAGAGAATCCTGCTTTCGCTCCGAGCCTTGACCCGTGTCGACATAACGCCTGGCGACACGCTTGTCATATTGGACGAGGTACAAGAAATACCCGAAGCCATCGAAGCCTTGAAGTACTTTTGCGAACAAGCCCCCGATTATCATATTGCCGTTGCCGGCTCTTTATTGGGAATTTCGCTCCGCCGGGATATTTCGTACCCCGTAGGCAAGGTCAACGAAATTGACATCTACCCCATGAGTTACGGAGAGTTCCTTCTTGCCAAGGGCGAAGAACAATCCTACCGTCTCTTGGAAGAGCACAACTTCGATGTCACCAATCTTCTGCACGAGAAATATGTAGACTTACTCCGGCAATACTACTACGTGGGAGGCATGCCCGAAGCCGTAAAGAAATTTGTCGAAACAGGAGCCCTGCAAGAGGTAAGAAAAATACAAGAAGACATTCTCAAAGGTTACGAACGCGACTTTTCCAAACACACGTCCAAAGAGCAGGCCGAAAGGATACGCTTGGTTTGGAAAAGCCTTCCTTCCCAGCTTTTCAAGGATAACAAAAAATTCATATATGGTGCACTTCGGCAAGGAGCCAGAGCCAAGGATTTCGAGATGGCCATCGAATGGCTTATCGACAGCGGTCTGTTGTACAAAGTGCCGCGTTGCACCAAGCCAGCCTTGCCCCTTGACATTTACGAAGATATCTCGGCATTCAAGCTTTATCTTTTGGACGTAGGGCTACTGGGGGCTATGGTAAACACCGACCCGACACAAGTACTTATCGGCAACCGGGTGTTCTCGGAATACAAAGGCGGAATGACCGAAGAATATGTGCTGCAAGAGATGAAAAGCCGCGGCATCCGTCCTATTTATTATCACAAAACCAATGATTCTCGTTTGGAAATCGATTTTCTGATACAGCATCGGGGAAAGCCTCTCCCCATCGAAGTAAAGGCCGGGGGCAATGTCAGAGCCAATTCTTTGACCACCTTGCTCAGTTCGGACCCCGATTTGCAGGCAGTAAGGTTTTCGATGCTACCCTATAAGCAACAGGGCCAGCTACACTGCGTACCGCTTTATGGGATTTAGATTGATAACCACGATGGCAATGTAAACATGGTTTTATGCTTGAAATTATGCTAACTTTGTGGTTATGAAAACGAGATTTTTCCTTACGATGGCAATGTGTCTCATGGTGTGGAGCGCAGGCCAAGCCCAGGAGCCCGCGTGGCTCAATCCCGGCATCAACCAAGTGAACCGAGAAGCGCGTCGTGCCAACTTTTTCGCCTTCGAGAACATCGACCTGGCACGCCAGGACGACAAAAGCCTTTCTCAGCGTTATCTGTCGATGGAGGGCATCTGGAAACTGCATTTTGCCTACCACCACAACCAAGCCCCGGAAGATTTCTACCGGCCTGACTTCGACGACAGCCAATGGGACGATTTTGCACTGCCCGGCCTGTTCGAGCTGAGCGGCTACGGCGACCCCACCTACAAGAACATCGGCTACGCCTTCAGCACTACCTTCAAGCCCGAACCGCCCTACATCAGCGAGGAGAACAATTACACCGGTTCGCTGCGCCGCTGTTTCGAGCTGCCAGCCCAGTGGAAAGGCCAGGAAGTGTATTTTCACGTAGGCTCCGCCACCAGCAACCTGAGTCTTTGGGTGAACGGCAGGTTTGTAGGCTACAGCGAAGACAGCAAAATGGCGGCCGAATTCAACATCAGCCAATACCTGAAGCCGGGCAAGAACCTTATCGCCATGCAGGTAATGCGCTGGTGCGACGGCACTTATCTGGAAGACCAGGATTTTTGGCGCCTTACCGGCATTGCCCGCGAAGTATATCTTTATGCGCGTCCCAAGGCCCATATTGCCGACGTCAGCCTACGACAAGACCTTGTCAACAATTATAGCGACGGTCTGCTGGATTGCGAACTGAGCCTTGATGGTTGCCGTCAGGCCGATGTGGTCCTGCAGCTTTATGATACTGCCGGACAGTTGGTGGCTCAAGAGGGGGTCAAGGCCAAGGACGGCAAGTGCCATGCCTCGTTTAGCGTACCCGGAGCGCTGGCTTGGACAGCCGAAACACCGCATCTGTACACGCTTTTCGTCAGTTTGCAGCAGCATGGCAAAACCTTGGAGGCGCTGCGTCAGCGCGTGGGCTTCCGTCATATCGAGATAAAGGACGCCCAGTTGCTGGTGAACGGACAACCTGTGCTTATCAAGGGTGTCAACCGGCACGAAATGGATCCGGACGGAGGTTATGTGGTAAGTGTCGAACGCATGATAGAGGATATCCGGATGATGAAGTGCATGAACGTGAATGCCGTGCGTACCTGCCATTATCCCGACGACCCGCGCTGGTACAGTCTTTGCGATGAATATGGCTTGTATGTTACGGCCGAAGCCAACATCGAGAGCCACGGCATTGGCTACGGAGAAAAGACCTTGGCCAGGAATGAGGCTTACCGCCTGGCCCACATGGAACGCAACCAGGCCAATGTGCTGTCGCTGAAGAACCATCCTTGCATCATTGTATGGAGTCTGGGCAACGAGGCGGGTTACGGTCCCAATTTCGAGCAGGCCTACGACTGGGTAAAGGCTTACGACAACAGCCGTCCCGTTCAGTATGAGCAGGCCGGCGCCACGGGCAAGACCGACATTTTCTGCCCTATGTATTACTGGTACGACGATTGCGAAAAATATGCCCAAGGCGACAATCCGCGTCCGCTCATCCAATGCGAATACAGCCATATGATGGGCAATTCGGGCGGCGGTTTCAAGGAGTATTGGGACTTGGTGCGCCAATATCCCAAATACCAGGGCGGCTACATCTGGGACTTTGTAGACCAGGCGCTGCGCGACACCAGTCCGTTGACGGGCAAGGAAATTTTCTGCTACGGCGGCGATTACGGCAAATACCCCGCCAGCGATTACAACTTCAACTGCAACGGGCTTCTGGCACCCGACCGCCGGTGGAACCCGCATGCTTACGAAGTGCGTTACTATTATCAGGATGTCTGGGTAAGCGATTTGGGCTTGGAAGAAGGCCGCTTTGAACTCTACAACGAATATTTCTTCCGCAGCCTGGACGATGTGCGCTTGCAGGCCGAAGTGTATGTGCTTGGGCTGGAAGACGGCCCGGACGTACAGCTGGTCGAAGTGGAGCTGCCGACGGTGGCACCGCAGCAGCGGCTGGAAGTGAATAGCGCTGCGTTGCAGGCGGCCATTGCCAAGGCAAAGGCCGCCCACCCCGACAAGGAAATTGTGCTCAACTTTGCCCTGCGCACGGCCAGCGAGTGGCCCTTGCTGGAGCAGGGCCACACGCTGGCCCGCCAACAGTTTGTCCTGCAGGCTTACACCTTCCCCTCAGCAGCAAGCGCCGAAACACCCGACGGCCAGGGAACGGCATTGTCCGCCCAAGCAGTGACGGTCCACGAAAACGTTTCGCATTTCTGCCTGACGGCCAACGGCACCCAAGTGTTCATCGGCAAGAGAACAGGCCTGGTTGACTATCTGGATGTGGACGGTGTGTCCATGCTCCAATTCCGCACCTCCATCAGACCGGAGTTCTGGCGCGCTCCCACCGACAACGACTACGGGGCCGGCCTGCAACAGCAGTTCTCGGCCTGGAAAGAGCCCAAGATGCAACTGAAGTCGGTCCGTCAGACGGATTCCGGCTGCGTAACAGCCGTCTTCGAGATGCCGGGCGTGCAGGCCGGCCTGCAGCTCGCCTATGCCCTACGGGCCGACGGCTCGCTGCTCATCAACGAGAAACTCACCACCACACCTGGTGCCGAAGTCAAGCCGATGTTCCGTTTCGGCATGCAACTGCTTATGCCGCAAGCCTACGATAGCCTGTACTACTACGCACGCGGCCCGGAGGAAAACTACGCCGACCGCAAGAGCAGCGCCTTCATAGGCGAATACAGCAGCAGCGTGGACGGGCAGTACTATCCTTACGTGCGTCCACAGGAAAGCGGCAACCATTGCGATGTGCGCAGCTTTAAGGTTCTCAACCGAGAGACGGGCCAAGGCCTAGGCTTCTACAGTACCGGTGCCATGGAATGCAGCGCGCTGCCCTATTTGGTCGAAGACTTGGATGCGGGCAGCCGCAAAGAACATGCTTGGGGCCAGCACAGCGGCGACCTCAGTCCACGACCGTTCACGCAGGTTCACATCCAGCAGCGTCAGCAGGGAGTGGGCGGTGTGAATGCCTGGGGTGCGCGCCCGCTCAAAGCGTATATGCTGCCTTATGGCGACATGGACTTCAGTTTCATTATCAAGCCACTGCGTTAGAAGCCACTCAAAAAAAATCCCTAGCATCATTTTGGGCTTTTAGATTTTTTATCATAAATTGGGGGCTTCAAGTGGGATATCAAAAACAATACACACTGTTATGGCAAAATTGAATATCAAGGCATTGGCCATTTCACTGCTGCTGATGGCTTCGGGTCCGCTATTGGCCCAGAGTACAAGCCCGGTGAGTGGCGTGGTAACCGATGAAAACGGCGATCCCGTCATTGGCGCACAGGTAATCGTACAAGGCACCACCACCGGTACCCTTACCGACGTCGATGGCCGGTTCAGTCTGAAAGATGTAGAACCCGGTCACACTATCATCATCAAGTACCTTGGCATGGAAACCCAAAGCGCCAAGGCCGGCCATAACATGAAGATAAGCATGCGCGAGCAAGACCAGGAGCTCGATGAGGTGATGGTCGTAGCCTTCGGCGAACAGAAAAAATCGTCGTTTACCGGTTCGGCCGGCGTGGTGAGCACCGAGAAGATTGCCATGCGTCAAGTAACCACCGTGGTAGATGCCTTGGACGGCCAGGTAGCCGGTGTGCAGATGGTCAAGACTTCGGGCGACCCTACAGCTGCGCCCACCATTCATGTGCGCGGTATCAGTTCTATCTCGGCCGGTCAGGAGCCGCTTATCGTGGTGGACGGTTCGCCTTACTACGGTGCCTGGAGCGACATCAATCCCGCCGATGTTGCCTCGATGACAGTGCTTAAGGACGCGGCTTCCAACGCGCTTTACGGCGCACGCGGTGCCAACGGTGTCATCATGATTACCACCAAGCGTCCGCAGCAGGGTCGCACCGTGGGTAGTGTCGATGCCAAATGGGGTGTCAACAGCCGCGCCTCGGAAACTTACGATGTGATAACCGACCCGGGCCAATACTACGAGTTGTTCTACAAGTCTCTCTACAATTACAATGTAAACACTCTTGGTCTGACTCCCACGCAGGCGCACCTGCAGGCCAACGAAAAGATGGCAGCTACCGTGGCCGATGGAGGTCTTGGCTATGAATGTTTCACTTATCCGCAGAACGAATTCCTTATCGGCAGCAACGGCAAGCTGAACCCGCATGCCACACTGGGCCGCAAATACACCGGCAGCGATGGCCAGGAATACACCGTCTTGCCCGACAACTGGGTGGACGAGGCCTACCGCCAGACCTTGCGTCAGGAATACAACGCCAACATCAACGGTGGCAACGAAAGCACACAGTTCTATGCTTCGCTGGGTTACCTCAGCGACCCGGGCATTGCCTACGGATCGGCCTACGAACGTTACACGGCCCGTCTGAAAGCCACGCACAAAGCCAACCAGTGGCTCAAGACCGGCGGCAACGTCAACTACGTGCACTCCACCACCGACTACGCCTCCACCTCGAGCGGCACCAGCACCTTCTACATCGTCAACCGCATAGCCCCTATCTATCCCGTCTATGTGCGCGACGGCCAGGGCAATATCATGTACGATGCCAACGGCAAGATGTACGACTATGGCGACAGCAACATTGCCGATTTGAAACGTCCCGTTCTGTCTTCGCAGAACCCGCTCAAGGACGACCAGCTGCAGACCAACCAAAGCATCAGCAACTCCATCTACCTGAACGGTTTTGCCGAGATTACGCCTATTTGGGTTGAGGGTCTGAAAATAACGCTCAACGGTACAGTGAGCGACTACGAATTCCGCAACACGCAAACCGAACAGCCTTTCTACGGCTGGGGCTATATGAACCATCCCACCGGCATGCTGTCGAAATACCACTATCGTTATTATACGGTAAACTTCCAGCAATTGGTCAACTACGTCCGCAGTTTCGGCAAACACAACATGACGCTGTTGCTCGGTCACGAGAACTATCGCCAGACCGATGAATATGTGGGCGGCAGCCGTGAGAACATGTTCTCGTACTACACTAACCACGAACTATCGGGTACTGTCAAGGACATCAGCATTTGGTCGAGTCAAACGCGCTACAACACCGAAGGTTATTTCTTCCGCGGCATGTACGACTACGACGGCACTTATTTCGGGCAGCTATCGTACCGCCGCGATGCTTCCTCGCGTTTTCATCCCGACCATCGCTGGGGCAATTTCTACTCTTTGGGAGGTGCCTGGATTATCACCCGTGAAAGCTGGATGCAGGATGCCACTTGGTGGCTCAACGAACTGAAGCTCAAGTCGTCGTTCGGTCAGCAGGGCAACGACGAAATTGGCGACTACCGCTATATGGACACCTATACCATCGAAAACTCCAACGGTGTGCTGGGCCTTACGCTGAGCAATGTGGGCAACCCCAATATCACTTGGGAAACCAATACCAACATGAATGTGGGTGTTGAATTCCAGCTATACCAGCATCGTCTGCGCGGCGGTCTGGAATATTTCTACCGCAAGACTACCGATATGCTCAGTTTTGTCAGCGTTCCGCTCTCGCTGGGTTACGCGGGCTATTATTCGAATGTGGGTGATATGATCAACCACGGCGTCGAACTCGACTTGGCTTTCGATGCTGTCAAGAACCAGAACTTCGTGTGGACGTTCAACTTGAATGCCACGCATTACCGCAACGAAATCACTTATTTGTACGAGGGCAACAAAACCAGCACGCTGGACGGACATCCCGGTTATGCCAGCACCACCAAGTTCTACGGCGAAGGCCTACCCATCTACACTTGGCGTCTGAAGCGCTATGCCGGTGTGGCCAATGACGGACAGTCGCTCTGGTACAAGACGGCCGAAGACGGCACGCTGGGCACCACCTCCGATTGGGCTGAAGCCAGCTACTATGCCTGCGGCGCTCCGCACCCCGACCTTTACGGCGGTTTCGGCAGCACGCTCTCATACAAGAACTTCGACCTTGCCATCAACTTCGCTTACTCTATCGGCGGCAAGGTCTACGACAGCAATTACCAGTCGCTTATGGGTTCGACCTCTACCGGCACGCTGGGCCAGGGCTTCCACCGCGACCTGCTCAATGCCTGGACACCCGACAACGCCCAAAGCAACATTCCGCGCTGGCAGTACAACGACACTTATACCAACTACACCTCCGACCGCTTCCTTACCAATGGCAGCTATCTGAGCCTGCAGAGCATCAGTTTGGGCTACACGATGCCCAAGAAATGGGCCACAGCGCTGGGCTTGACCAAAATCAAGGTGTACGCCGCTGCCGACAACATCTACCTATGGACCATGCGCAAGGGTCTTGACCCGCGCACCAGTTTCACGGGCAATCCCTCTACCGAGCAATACTCGTTTGTCCGCACCATTTCGGGCGGTCTGACCCTGCAGTTCTAAACATTAACCCTAAGGACACGACAAGATGAACAAGACAATAAACAATGCTTTGACGGCGCTGCTCATGCTGGGCCTGGCGCTGACCAACCAAAGTTGTATGGAAGAAGTTGAACCTACCGACTATGCTTCCGGCTCGCAAATAGCCCTTTCGGAAAATGCGCAGAGCGGCCTGCTCAGCGGTTTGGTTAGCTTCATGGTTACTTACGACACCTACGGTGTCACCGGTGGCTCGTGCGACTGGGGTTATCCCTGCCAAATGCTTATTCGCGACCTTATGACCGAAGACCTTCCCGTCACTTTTACCGGTGCCAACTACGACTATTATTCTTGGATAGAGGAAGGTACCGACCTGCAGTACTTCACGCCCTACGCCTATTTTTATTACACCAAGCTGATTTACAACGCCAACGCCATCATCGCTTCCTGCGACAACGGTACCGACATCAATGCCAGCGCGGGTATCGGCTATGCCTTCCGTGCACTGGCCTATCTGGACCTGGCCCGTATGTTCGAGTTCCGTCCCACGGGTTACGCCACCCTCGATGCCAAAGCCGAAGCCGACAAGGTTTGGGGTCTTACCGTTCCGCTCGTCAGCGACAAGACATCGCAAGAGGCTGCGAAAAGCAACCCGCGCGCGCCTTTCTACACCATGTATCGCTTTATCAACAGCGATTTGGAGCAAGCTTCCAAGCACCTCGCCGACTACTCCCGTAGCGATGACAGCTATCCCGATTCGAGCGTGGTAGCCGGTCTGAAGGCACGTTTCTGGCTGGAATTGGGTTCGCGCTTCGAGAATGTTCCCGCCGATCTAGCCACCCAGCTTGAGCACGAAGGCGACAACGATGGTTACGCAGCCTTGGGTATCGGCACCGCCAACGATTGCTATGCCAAGGCCGCCACTTATGCCAAACAGGTTATCGATGCACAGTTCACGCCTATGACCCAAAAGCAGTGGTACGATTCCATCACCGGTTTCAACACTTCCAACCAGGCTTGGGTTTGGGCCGCACGCATCGGTTCCAAAGAGCAGCTCAACAGTTATTGGTACTACACTTGGATGGGTACTATGAACAGCGAGTGCAGCTATTCGCTGAGCCAGTACGGCACTTACCGCTGCATCAGCAAGGGCCTGTTCGACCAAATTGGCGACAAGGACTGGCGCAAGCACACTTGGATAGCTCCCGACGATGTTGGCAAGAGTGCCAAGCCCGCAGGGTACAGCACGCTCCTGCCCGACAGCCGCTGGTCTGACCTTCCCGCCTACACCAACCTCAAGTATCACGCCGGCAATGGTAACCTCAGCGAGTGGGAAAAGTGCAGTTTGGGCGACATCCCCTTGATGCGTGTCGAAGAAATGTACCTGATTTATGCCGAAGCCATCGCTCATACGCAAGGTGTGGGTGCCGGCAAAGCCTTCTTGGAAAACTTCGTCAACACTTACCGCTATCAGGACGGCAGCTACATCTGTCAAGGCAGCGACATGGACAGTTTCATCGAGGAACTGATGCTGCAAAAGCGCATTGAGCTTTGGGGCGAGGGCCTGGTCTACTTCGACTACAAACGTCTGAAACTGAGCATCGACCGCGCTTACGAAGGCACCAACTTCTACAAGGGTGCCCGCCTGAAGAGCGACGAGGATTGTCTGGCACCTTGGCTCAACTACTATCTGCCCGAATACGAGAATGCCTACAACCCGGCCTGCGTGCTCAATCCCGACCCTTCGGGTGTTGTGGCAGACATAACCACTTTCGATTAACATTCTAAAGCGTCCTACCAATATGAAACTTAGCATGCATTCCGTCTGCAAGGTCCTGCTCAGTCTGATGCTGATGGCCGGGCTGGCAGCCTGCAACGACAACAACAGTTATAGTCCCGGTGAAGAAGTACCGGAAGGGACTGTGGGAGCCTTCTTCGACAAAAGCAATGTCACCGATTACACCATCGAGGGCGAAGGGGCCGACAGCCTTGTACTGCTGGTAAACCGCGTCGATGCCTCGGCCGAAGTGACGGTGCCCATCCGGGTGCTTCGCTGCGACACTTCGCTCATCAGCATACCTGCTTCTGTGCATTTTGCGCAAGGTTCGTATCAAGACAGCCTTCTCATCAAAATTGCCGACGGCTTGATTCTCGACCACACTTACTACTACGAGCTGGCTATCGACTCGGCGCAAATCAGTGCTTACGCCGCCGGTTCTCCCATTTTCAGCGGCACGATATTCAAAGGCAATCCTTGGAAAATAGTTTTGGACAGTGTGGGCTTCTACTTCCCCAACTCGACCACCTGCAAGCTGCCCACGCTCTACTCAGACCTTTACCGTTACAAGAACGAAAACCGTTTCTACTTCGAGAATTTTATGGGTTCGGGCAACAAACAGGAGTTTTCGCTCAGCGGCACTTTCGATGCCGAGCATCTTGAGAATTACGAAGGTTCTTTCGCCTGGGATCCCGACCAAGTTTATCACGACAGCAACGGGTTTGACTATATCTACTCATTCGAAGAAAACAGCTATTCATGGAGCATCGAAGGCAGCAGTGTAGGCATTTCTACCTTTGCCGGCTATATGGGTGCCTGGAGTTATATCAGCTTTAAGGAAAAATATCTCTACTTCTGGTGCTACTGCTCTACCGACGACAATGTATCTACCGAGGCTTATTTCTATGGTGTCTGGGAATAGCCGGGCATCCTAGAATATCCTCTTTATGATAATGATTATCCACTTTTAAATTAACTGCTTATGAAAAAGTTTACGCTTACTCTTATGGCTGCTTTGTTCGGTCTGTTTGCCAATGCTGCCATAACCACAGTTGACGACCTGGCCGGCACTTACGAACCGACCATTTCCGGATGGCAGTGGTTCAACTATGCTACGTGGGAATCTTTCACCGGTGGCTATAGCGTTACCATCGAAAAGGCTTCCGAGACCTCCGTTACCATCAGCAACCTGATGGGCTACAATTCTAGCATCACCGCTACGGTAGACTTCACAACCAAGACCCTTACCGCCGCTCCTTTGGCAGGGTTCAATTCTTGGTTCACCCTGGCCGACACCACCAGTGTCACGGGCAATATCGTAGGTAGCTTCACCGACGAAGGTGTCATCACTTTCGACAACCTGCAGGCCTGGTACGACAACACAGGCTACCTTTGGAGAGCAAAAGTCGTACTCAACAAGCCCGTTGTGGGCACGCTCGAATGGTCGGTAGAAGGCACCCTGTGCTTCTACAACGGCGAAACCATGTACCGTTCGGCCAAGACCACCCTTGGCAAGTACACCGGCAGCGACAAGTACGACTATGCGCTGAAATTCGAAACCGGTACCGACCCCGGAGAAATGCGTTTCAAAGTTTACGGTGACTCTCTCGGCATTGCCAACGGCAAACAGTATGAAGGATATGCAGGTGCTTATTTTTACAACATCTACGATGGCAACCAAATGGTATGGCTCGAAACCACTACGGGTCGGTCCAAGTTCGAAGGCACCCAAGAGGGTGGTGAACTCTACGTTTACTGCTTCGACTACATCACGGGCACTAGCACAGCCGACAAAGAAGGCAAATTGTATTTTGCTTGGGGTACCAAGGACGGCATTGCCCAAGTTGAGGCCGACGCTGTAGATGCTCCTATCTACAACTTGCTGGGCCAGAAGGTAAAAGCTGCCGACAAGCCCGGTATCTACCTCCAAGGCGGCAAGAAATTTGTGGTAAGATAGTTTTTTCGGAAACTCTTTTGATAAGACAACGGCGGGCCTGCGGCCCGCCGTTGTTGTTGTTTTGCGCGATTAGCATTACCTTTGCGCCCGTTTCAAAAACACTTAAAAATGGAATTCAGAATGATAGCCACAGTGCTTATGCTGTTGGTTTCCAATGTATTCATGACATTTGCCTGGTATGGCAACCTAAAACTACAAGAACTGAAAATCTCCACCGACTGGCCCTTAGTGCTGATTATCCTGTGCAGCTGGGGCGTTGCCCTGTTCGAGTACAGCTTTATGATTCCCGCCAACCGCATCGGCTCGCGCATTACCGGCGGACCATTTTCGTTGGTGCAACTCAAAGTGATACAAGAAGTGGTGTCGATACTGGTTTTCTCGGTTATCACCACCTTCCTTTTCAAAGGTGAAACCTTGCACTGGAACCACCTGGCAGCCTTTGTCTGTCTGGTGATGGCCGTGTTCTTCGTTTTTTACAAGTCTTAGTAGGGCGCAATCCACCAGCGCCCAGCTTCCCTCGCAGCACTCACTTCTTGCGAGCCACAATCACCGTCACACCGCAGAGTATCAGCACAATGCCGATGGCCAGCTGCAAGGTGAAGGTTTCGTGATACACCAGCACGCCTATCACCACCGCCGTCACCGGTTCGAGCGCACCCATGATGGACGCGGGCGTACTGCCTATCAGCTTGATGGAAATGTTCATCATAAACAGCGACAAGACGGTGGGCATAAGCGCAATTTGCAAGGCCCATACCCACTGCATAGGTGTCTGCAGCATCTTGATGGGAGCATCGGTAATCAAGGTGAAGGCAACCATATAGATAGTGCCGAAGAACAGCACCCAGAAAGCGAATTTCGTGGGCGACATCGATATCTTGAGCTGGTTCACACTTATAATGTACATGGCGTACAGCAAAGACGAAAGCATGACCAGCACGAAACCGGTGGTGTTGAGTCCGCCGCCATCGCCCTGATGTAACATGGCAACACCACTCAAGGCCAAGGCGATGGCGATGGTCGTACTCCAAGTAATATGCTCGTGGTATAGAGCGGCCATCAGCACGGCAGTCATAATGGGATAGACAAAGAGTAGCGTACTGGCGATACCGGCCGGCATATAGCGGAAGCTCAGATAAAGCATCATCGATGAGAGCGAAAAGAAGGCACCGAGCACGGCCATGCGTATGGCATGTCCCCATTTGATGCGAAAGTCTTCGCGCCGCAGCAGCATAACAGCCCCCAACATTAGGGTGGCGAACAGATAACGGTAAATCAGCACCATGCCCGAACTGAAACCATCGGCGTACAGTTGCAGCGTACCAAGGGGGTTGGTGCCGTAGAAAATGGCAGCCAAGATGCCTAATACAAAACCTTTTACCTTGTTGTTCATTGTTGGAAAGTTTTTGAAAAACCGGGCGCAAAAGTAGTGAATATTTTCTCTACTTTTGCGGCCGTTTTTTAGCGGACTTTAGAATCTGTTTTTGAAATGAACAAGACGCTTTTCGCCCTCGCCCTGGGTACCTTTTCTCTGGGCATGACAGAATATGTGATGATGGGCATTCTGCCCGATGTCGCCGCCGACTTGGGCGTCAGCATCCCGATGGCGGGCAAGCTTATCTCGAGCTACGCGCTCGGTGTATGTATAGGAGCTTTCTCGCTGGTTATCATGCACAAATACCGGCCCAAGCATATCATGTATTTCCTTACCGGCATCATCTTGGCCTCGGCCATTCTGGCCAGTATAACGCCTTCGTACTGGATGTTGCTGGGTGTACGCTTTATCCAAGGTCTGCCTCACGGTGCCTATTTCGGAGTGGGCAGCATCATCGCCGTCAAGGTGGCCAAAGAAGGACACGGGTCGATGGCGGTGTCGCTTATGTGCGCCGGTATGACCATCGCCAACCTGATGGGCGTGCCTGTGGCCACTTTCCTGAGCACGCACCTTTCGTGGCGGCTTGCCTTTGCTATCGCCGCCCTCTGCGCCGCAGCCACTCTTTACAGCATTCATCGCTGGATGCCCGATATCGAACCGGAACCCGACCATGGCATCAAGGCGCAGTTCCATTTTCTGAAGAATCTCGATCCTTGGCTTATCATTCTGGCAACGGTTTTCTGCAATGGTGGCATCTTCTGCTGGTACAGCTATATTTCGCCTCTGCTGCAAGAAGTGGGCGGCTTTACGGCTTATCAAGTGAGTGTGCTGATGATAGTGGCCGGCGTTGGCATGGTGCTGGGCAATCTGCTCAGCGGCAAACTTAGCGAACGCACCCCTGCCGGCAAAGTAGCTTTCCGTTTTCAGTTATTGGCCGCTGTAGCTTTGCTGGCCATTTTCTTCGGTGCCCGCTGGGGCTGGCTCTCGGCTGCGATGATGTTCGTGGTCTGTGGCTGTCTGTTTGCCGTTAGTGCCCCGCAGCAGTACCTTATTATTAAGCACGCCCCCGGTGGTGAAATGCTGGGCGGTTGCTGCATACAGGCCGCTTTCAATCTGGGTAACGCCATGGGGGCCGTCATCGGCAGCATTCCTATCAGCTTAGGCATTGGTTATCAATATACTGCGCTTTTCGGTATGCCTTTTTGCATAATAGGTGCCATTTGCCTTTTTATCTTTCACCATCGCTACGAGCTGCGCTGATTTCGTTATCTTTGCGCTGATTTGGAAATGACGCTAACAACGCAACGATGAAAAAAACGACCGGCCTTCTCACCGCAGGCATCCTTCTGCTAAGCACCACCATCCTTAACTCCTGTGTTTCTGCACCTTACAAGACAAACAAGCATGGTGTCACAGTACAAGTGTCCCACCCCGACAGTCTGGGTCCGAAGAAAGTTGGTATAGAGTTGCTGGCCGACAATATCGTCCGCGTCACGGCTACCCCCGACAACAAGTTTCATTCCCGCAAGAGTTTGGTGATTCTGCCCAACCGCTACAAGGGCAAATTCGATGTCTGGGCCAACGACAGCTGCGTTAGGGTTGCCACGCCTGCACTTTGTGTAGAGGTGAGCCGCGACAAGGGCCGGGTCAGTTTCAAGGATGCGCAAGGCCGTCTGCTTTCGAGCGAGAGCCAGCCCTGCCATTTTGAGCCCATCTGCGTGGACGGTGACCATGGTTATTCCACCATCAACCGTTTCTGTACCAGTTCCGAAGAAGCTCTCTACGGACTGGGCCAGCATCAAGCCGATGTGTGGAATTACAAGGGCCAGAATGAAGAGCTTTTCCAGTACAACACCAAAATCAGCATTCCCTTTGTCATTTCCTCGCGGGGCTACGGACTGTTTTGGGATTCCTACAGCCAAGGGCGTTTCGGCAACCCACGGGAATATGCCCAGCTTCACCGTGTATTCCGTCTGTACGACAAGAACGGTCAGCCCGGTCATCTGACGGGCACTTACACCGACACCAAAAAGAACCGCAGTTTGGTGCGCAACGAAGATTCGCTGTATTTTTCCAACTCCGAAAGCATCAAGTACTTGCCGGCCAAGCTAGGTCAGCAAGTGGAATACGAAGGTTCGCTCGAAGCTCAGCATACGGGCATCCACGAGTTCCAGTTGTACTACGCCGGCTACATCAGGGTGCTGATTGATGGCGAAGAAGTGGTGAAGGAACGCTGGCGCACGGCCTGGAACCCCAATTCCTACAAATTCCGTCTGCCCATGGAAGCCGGCCGCAAATATCATCTGAAAATAGAATGGCTTCCCGACGGAGGCACCTCCTACTGCGCGCTGAGAGCCTATGCGCCAGTGTCGGAGCAAGAGGCCGCCACCCTTACCATGTGGAACGAGATGTTGCCCCAGTCGGACTATTACTTTATGGCCGGGCGCGACATGGACCAAGTGATTGGCGGACTGCACCAGGTGGTGGGTCGCCCGCTCATGCTGCCCAAATGGGCCTATGGCTACTGGCAGAGCCGCGAACGCTACAAGACGCAACACGACATTCTGGCCACCCTAGACGAATTTCGCCAGCGGGGTATCGGTATCGACAACATCGTACAAGACTGGAACTATTGGGCCGATGATGCTTGGGGCAGCCACGAATTCGAAGCCGAGCGCTATCCCGACCCCAAGGCCATGACCGACAGTATCCATGCCCAAAACGCACACTTTATGATTTCCGTCTGGCCCAAGTTCTATGCCAGCACCGAGCATTACAAGGAATTCGACAAGCAGGGATGGATGTACACCCGCGCCGTCCGCGACAGCCTCAAGGATTGGGTGGGTCCCGGCTACATCGGGTCCTTCTACGATGCATACGCACCGGGTGCGCGCAAACTCTTCTGGCAACAGCTCAAGGAACACCTCTACCCTTACGGCATCGATGCCTGGTGGATGGATGCCAGTGAACCCAATGTGCGCGACTGCGTGCCTATGGACTATTGGAAAGCGCTGTGCGGCCCCACCTATCTTGGCTCGTCTACCGAATACCTGATGGCCTACTCGCTTATGAATGCTCAAGCCATCTTCGAAGGTCTGCAAAAAGAAGATCCCGACAAACGTATTTTTCAACTGACGCGCTCGGGCTTTGCGGGCATACAGCGTTATGCCACAGCCTCTTGGAGCGGTGACATCGGCACTCGTTGGGAAGATATGCGTTCGCAAATTGTGGCCGGCCTCAACTATTCGCTTTGCGGCAATCCTTATTGGTCGATGGATGTGGGCGGCTTCTGCGTGGAAAACCGCTACGCCAAGGCTCAGCGCGAGTTCAACAAGACCGGTATCGAGAACGACGACCTCAAGGAATGGCGCGAGTTGCAGGCCCGCTGGCACCAGTTCGGCGCTTTCGTTCCGCTCTATCGTGCCCACGGGCAGTACCCCTTGCGCGAGCCTTGGAACATTGCGCCGGAAGGCCATCCCGCCTATCAGTCTATCCTTTACTATAACCGTTTGCGCTACCGTCTGTTGCCCTACATTTATTCGGTGGCCGCCGCAGCCTGCCACGAGAGCCGTATCATGATGCGCGGCCTGGTGATGGACTTCGGTTACGACCCAGCCGTGAGAGACATCTCCGACCAGTACATGTTCGGTCCTTCGCTGATGGTTTGTCCCGTAACACAATATGGTGCCCGCACGCGCAGCGTTTATCTGCCAGCCGGCCGTCTGTGGTACGATTTCTACGATAGCGGCAAGGTGTACCAAGGCGGACAGCGCATCAAGGTGGATGCTCCCTACGAGCGCATTCCCCTGTTCGTGCCTTCGGGCAGCATCATCGTGACGGGCCCCGATGTCCAGTATACTACGCAGCATACAGACGGTAGTCTTACGCTAGATGTCTATGCCGGCAACAACGGCCAATTCCTGCTTTACGAAGACGATGGCCTTAGTTTCGGCTACGAGAAAGGGGCTTTCAGCGCTACCCCCATCCTTTACGATGAAAGCAAGGCCGACAGCCCCCTGATTTTAGGCAAGCCGCAAGGTCAAGGGTATCCGGGAGCATCCACGCACAATTTCAAAGTGCGCCTCCATAGCACCCAAGGCACCTGCCGCGAATACAATCTTTAGAAATTGTCGATGTGAATCTCGAAGTAGGCCTGCGGATGCGCGCATACGGGGCAGACTTCGGGAGCCTTTTCGCCCACCACGATATGGCCGCAGTTGCGGCATTCCCACACCTTCACCTCGCTGCGGGCAAAGACTTCCTGCGCCTCAAGGTTGTGCAGCAGGGCACGGTAGCGTTCTTCGTGACGTTTCTCGATAGCGGCCACCAAACGGAACTTGCGGGCCAGTTCGGGGAAGCCTTCGGCCTCGGCTGTCTGGGCAAAGCCAGCGTACATATCGGTCCATTCGTAGTTTTCGCCATCGGCGGCAGCGGCCAGATTCTGAGCCGTCGAGCCAATGCCCTCCAGCTCCTTGAACCACATTTTGGCGTGTTCCTTTTCGTTGTCGGCCGTCTGAGTAAAGATGGCAGCCATCTGTTCAAAGCCTTCCTTCTTGGCTTTGGAAGCGAAATAAGTGTACTTGTTGCGTGCCTGCGATTCGCCTGCGAAGGCTTCCAGCAGATTTTTCTCGGTTTGTGTACCGGCATACTTGTTTGCCATAGTTGTAAGGTTTATTAGGTTAATACTGCTTGCCGCATCTTTTTCGCAAAGCCGGCGGGGACAAATATATAAAATTCTTTATATTTGCCATTTCTAAATGGATCTCTATGCGAAATATTTCTATTGCATTGGCTATCATCCTGAGTTTCACAGCATTCTCTGGTGTAGCAGAGAAAAAAGCCGACAAACGTTCGGCTTGGGAATTCGACCGAGATATGCCCTGCTACATCGATGAATTGGTGCAGGAACTCAGCTATCCTTTGGCTTGGGAAAACGTTGAAGGCATGGATTTCGATACTTGGAAACAGACCGCGCGCGCCAAGGTGTTCGAATGTATGCTGCCTCCCATCAAACGTGCCGACAGCTGGGAGCTCGAAGTAGTGGACGAAATGCAGTACGAAGGATACAAGGCTCAGAAGATACGCTTCAATATCAACGCCTACGCCCGCATGACGGCCTATCTGCTGATACCCGACGGCGAAGGGCCCTTCCCGGCCATCAACGCGCTGCACGACCATGGCGGACATCTTTTTATAGGCAAGGAAAAAATGATACGGCCTTTCCACGAAGATTCGGTGGTGATGGACGATGCCGACCGCTGGGCCGACAATATCTACGAAGGACAATATTTCGGCAACTTTCTGGCCAGCAACGGCTACGTGGTGCTCTCGACCGATGCCCAGCTGTGGGGCGAGCGCGGACGGCGCGAAGGTGTGAGCCGCTCCAGTTACGACCTGATTGCCGGCAACATGATGATGATAGGCCGCAACCTTTCGGCCGACATGACCTACGACGACATCTACTGCACCGAACTGTTGGCCAGCCTGCCTCAGGTGGACAGCAGCAGGATAGGCTGTGTGGGCTGCTCCATGGGCGGTTACCGTGCCTGGATGCTCTCGGCCTTGAGCGACCGCATCGCCGCCGGCGCCTCGGTTTGTTGGATGAGCACCACCGCCTCGATGTTCTACCGTACTGTGGCACGCTCGCAAAACGGCGGATTTGCCAACACCATTCCAGGGCTGCGCCTCTACTTGGACTATCCGCATATCGCCTCGCTGGCCTGTCCCAAGGATATGCTCTTTATCAACGGCGACAGCGACAAGCTTTTCCCGCTCGATGGCGTGAACGATGCTTTTGCCACGCTGCAAAGTGTCTGGAAAAGCCAACAGGCTGAGAGTCACCTCAGTTGCGAGATTTGGCCTATTCCCCATTCCTGTGGCAAAGCCGTACAGCAACGCTGTCTGGAATTTTTCGACAAAGCACTGAAATAATTGCCGTTAACGCAAAAATCACTACATTTGCCGCTGTTTCACCATTTTATCTGATACAAGACTACTGACTATGAAGACCAACAAGATTCTTATCGGTTTACTGATTATGGCCGCTTCAACTTTACTTACTGGTTGCAACTCCAAGTCTACGCCAGTTATCGATGCCATTATGGCACGACGTTCCGTACGTTACTATCAAGACAAACCCGTCAGCCGCGACATTCTGATGAAGATTGCCCAATGCGGCATCAATGCGCCCAACGCCATGAACAAGCAAGAATGGGAAGTGCGCATTATCGACAGCCAAGACTACTTGAACGAACTGACGACGGTACTGCAAGAAAATTCACCCATGCCCATGCCTACAGACGATCCGCGTTTTCGCAACGCCTTCCGCAACGCATCTGCTGTGTACGCCATTGCTTGTCCTCCCGGCAGCATGACTTATATCAACGTGGGATTGATGAGCGAGAACATCTGTCTGGCCGCTCAGGAATTGGGCCTGGGCAGTTGCATTTTGGGCGGTCCGGTAGCGGCACTCAAGAGCTGCGAGCAAGGCCAGGCCCACATCAAGGACTTCGGGTTCAGTGATGGTTACGACCTCTGCCTGATGGTGGCTGTGGGTTATCCCGATGAGCAGCCTGCCGCCAAGCCCCGCGACATCAACAAAGTTCAGTTTATCGACAAATAGCAATCTTTCAGCCATATTTTATGGATATCATACAATCCACACGCATCCAAACCTCTTTGTTAAATGGCGTCGAAAAGAGGGCCCTGGTTTGGATGGCCCAAAGGATGCCCCGCTGGGTCAACTCCGATATCATGTCGTTCGTCGGTTTTTTGGGTGCCTGCCTTATCTGCGCCGGTTTCATTTTGTCTAATGTGCATATCGGCTACCTTTGGCTGGCTTCTTTCGGTCTGGTAGTGAACTGGTTCGGTGATTCGCTCGACGGCACCATCGCCCGTGTGCGCAATGCCCAGCGTCCCATTTACGGCTACTATCTCGACCATATCCTCGATGGCATTAACGAAGCGCTGATGTTTATCGGTGCCGGCTTGACGCCATTCGTTCACAACTTTGGCCTGGCTATGCTGGCCTACGTTTTTTACCTGCTTCTAACGCTGAATGTCAGCATCAACGCCCACCTGAGAAGCGAGTTCAAGCTCACCTATATGAAACTGGGACCCACGGAGTTCCGCGTCATCATGATACTGCTGAACACCATACTGTTTTTCTCGCAAGGCCTCCAGAGCATCGACAGCCATTTCACGCTGATGGGGCAGGAGCTGCACTTCGGCTTCCTCGATTTCGGTGCCGTTGGCATCATCCTGGTGCTTGGCTTGATGTTCTTTGCTGACGTTATCCGTGACATCAAGTATTACAACCGCATAGACCCGCCCAAACAACACTGAGATGTCCATCTGGCTGAACCTTATCCTGCTATTCCTGATTATCGGCACCATTGTGGTTGTCATCACCGACAATCAACATCCTTTCAAGACCCTTGCCTGGCTGCTGGTGCTGATATTCCTGCCTGTCGTGGGACTGGTGCTGTATTTCTTTTTCGGTATCGACAAACGTAGCCGCCGCTTGGTGGCCGATGCCGACCTATTCGACTACAAGACCAACCTCAAACTTATCGAAAACTCGATAGTATCGCCCGAGCAAAGGCCTCAGGACAGGGACCTTATCCATTTGCTGCTGTTCTCCAACCACGCACATGCCCTGCGGGGCAACGCCGTGAAGCCCTATTTCGATTTCGACGCTTTCTTCGAAGATATGCTGGCCGACATCGAGCAAGCCACCGACCATATCCACATCCAGTTCTTCAAGATAGAAGACGATGCCTATGGGCTGCGGCTGGAAAAGGCTTTGCTGCGCAAGGTGCAGCAAGGTGTCAAGGTGCGCATCCAGTACGATGCAGCGGTGAATGTCTCGCGCCGGCTGTTCTTTCACCGCTTGCGCAAAGAGGGCATGGATGTGGATGCTTTTCTGAAAATAATCATTCCTTTTATCAGTTCCGACACCAACTACCGCAACCACCGCAAGAATGTCATCATCGACGGCAAGGTGGGTTACACGGGCGGTATGAACATTGCGGAACGTTACGCCAAGGGCGTGCACGGCGGGCCCTGGCGCGACACGCACGTGCGCATCCAGGGCCCCGCCGTGCAGGAAATGCAGACGGCCTTTCTAGTAGACTGGGAGTTTTCGCGCAAAGAGCATCTGAACGAGCCGCGCTATTTTCCGCCCATCCAGCCTGCGGGCGACACCACCGTACAAATCGCTACCTCGGGTCCTATGGACGAATATCGTGTGAACATGCTGGCTGTGGCCCAAATGATTAACCAAGCCCGTAACTACATTTACTTACAAAGTCCTTACTTCATTCCCACCGAGCCCTTGGTAATGGCGCTCCGCAGTGCCGCCCTCCGGGGAGTGGACGTTCGGCTGATGATACCCTACCGGGGTGACAACGGCATCGTGGTGCCGCTGGCCTCGCGCTCGTATGTGAGCGGTGTGATGAAAGCCGGCGTTAAAGTGTATTTCTGGCGCAAGGGCTACCTTCATTCCAAAGCCGTCGTGGCCGACGATCAGGTCTGCACCATCGGCTCCACCAATATGGACATTCGTTCTTACGAACAAGATTTCGAAATCAACGCCTACATCTACGACCCAGATATTGCCGTTTGCTGCCGCAATCAGTTTCTGCTCGACCAGGAGAATTGCAATCTAGCCCAGCTGGACAAATGGATCAAGCGGCCCTTCTACAAACGCTTTATAGAATCTTTGGCCCGTCTGCTCTCGCCCTTGCTCTAGCTTCGCGAAGGTCTGCCAAGACTTGTCAACAACAATATCACAATCTTATAATAAACATATTATGGACAAGAAAGTTCTCTCAAGCCTTATTTTGGGGCTTTCGGTAGTAGCGCTCGGCGCTTTTATCTACGCTGGCATTGTAAAGGTGGTGAACAAAGACCGCCAAGTGGTAGTACGTGGTCTGGCCGAACGCGAAGTGATGGCCGACAAGGTTACTTGGCCGCTGGTTTTCAAGATTACCGGCAACGACCTGACCGAGGTCTACACCCAAATCAACAGCAAGAACAGCACAGTGGTGAAGTTCCTCACCGACAACGGCATCCGTTCCAATGAAATATCTGTCAATACGCCAGCCATTTACGACCGCGACGCGCAATCGTACCGCAGCGAAGCCGCCTTCCGCTACACCATGACGCAGGTGGTCATTGTCAGCAGCAGCAATGTTGCCAGAGTTGTTGAACTTATGCAAAAGCAGACCGAACTTATCCGCCTGGGCATCACGCTGAGCGAAGACTACTCCTACCACACCGAGTTTGAATACACCTCGCTCAACGACATCAAACCCGAGATGATAGCTCAAGCCACCAGCAACGCCCGCGAAGCAGCCGCCAAGTTCGCCGAAGATTCGCAAAGTTCAGTGGGTCGCATCAAGTCGGCCACGCAAGGTCAGTTCAGCATCAGCAACCGCGATGCCTACACGCCCTGGATTAAGAACGTGCGCGTAGTGACCACCGTCACCTATTCATTGGATTAGTATTTAAACTTATCTCCCAGCCTGTCACAGAGTTCGCGCATGCCCTCTGTGGCAGGTTTTTTGATGACTTGCACCCGGGCATCGCGCAGTTCGGTACCGGCAGGGTCGATAATATATATAGGTGTCGTGGGGCGTGCGTAGCGATAAAGTCCGGCCGCTGGGTACACCTGCAAGGATGTGCCGACAATAACCAGCATATCGGCCTGTTCCACTAGCGAGATGGCCTCGTCCATCTTGGGCACCGCCTCACCGAAGAAGACGATGTGCGGCCGCAGTTGCGAACCGTTGGGAGCCTTGTCGCCCAAAACCACATGGCCATAGCCGATGTCTTGAACCAGTTCTTCGCTGTACAGGTCGAAGGCGTTGCAGCTGTTCTCGGGCCGCACCTTGGTAAGCTCGCCATGCAGATGCAACACGTGGCTACTGCCGGCTCGCTCGTGAAGGTTGTCGACATTCTGCGTCACCACATCTACCCGGTAACGCTGCTCCAGTGCTGCTATGAGCCGGTGCGCCAAGTTGGGCTGGCTTGCAGCCAGCCCGTCACGACGGACATTGTAAAAATCCAGCACCAGACCCGGATTGCTCTCCCATCCTTCGATAGAGGCTACCACCATGGGATCGTAATTGTCCCACAGACCGCCGTTATCGCGGAAGGTTTGCAGGCCGCTTTCGGCGCTCACGCCAGCGCCAGTTAAAAATACTATTCGCTTGGACATTGTTTTGTGTTTGCTGCGCGAAGTTCTCCGCGGGTTACTTAGTGAGGCAAAATTACATTTTTCCAGATTACTTGGTATTTTGGAGAATAGTATCATCAGGGTTTTAACATATGGTGTAAAAGACTATTTCCCAGACACTTAATCGCTGCCGCAAAAATATTATCAAAATTTTGGCATTTTATTTTGGTTTATAATATAAACTACTTTACATTTGCATCGTCTAACCAAGATACAAGAAACCAATAATACTACTAACGTTCAAATCTATTTACGATGGAAAAAGAACTCAGCCCTCTGGAAAGCCTGCAAGTTATCGGCAAGGCCATGTGCAACAGCCGCAATCTTATTCTCCGATCGAGCGGCACGCCTCTTATCGTTTGGGGTGCTTTGATGTTGCTGTTTACCGCTGTTATCTATTTCCTTAGCCGCGAAGGCGAAGCCCGCTGGAACATGTTATGGTTTGTCCTGCCCATTTTCGGCTACGGCATCTGCTTCCTTCTGAACAGAAAAACACCCAGCCCCGACAACCAGATAAGTAGCCTGCTAGGCGGCGTTTGGTCGGTGTTCGGCGCTTTTGCATTATTGATAACCCTACTGGCCATGTGTGTGGTCCCCTTTAACATTACGATTTGCGTCATCATCCTCTTTGGTATGGCCGAAAGCATCAGCGGTGTCTTGCTGCGCAATTGGTTCATCATCATAGCAGGAATGGTTACCGCACTAGCAGGCTGTTACGTAGCCGCTCGCTTCAGGAGCGACCCCGCACAGGTACTTGTCTTTGGAGCAGCCGCTGTTGTGCTGCTGGCCACGGGCCTTTACCTCAAGATTAAAAAATACTGATGTATGTTTCCAAAACTGGATCCACTCTTACATTCTGAATTACGCTTGGCTGTCATGTCCATACTCGTTGATGTCGATAAAGCGGATTTTGTCTATCTCAAAACGCAAACCGGTGCCACAGCAGGCAACCTCAGTGTCCAGATTGACAAGTTGGCAGAAGCCGGCTATATAGTGGTGGAGAAATCGTTCAAGGGCCGCAAGCCCTGTACCACCTGTCAAGCCTCTGAACAAGGCATAGCCGCCTTCCAAGCTTATGTTCAAGCACTCAAAGATTATATAAAATAGAACCCCAACCTTAAAATACTTTTGACAAACACACCATTGAGAACACACTAGAAACAATCTAAAAAAGAACCTTAGTCTAAACCGGGAAAACCGACCTTATTTCTAGTATCGTTAAAAACAGCAACGCCCGGCGCTTAATGCGCCGGGCGTCCGCCATTTATAGCATTTAATTAAGATGCGATGCTATTTCTTCGAGTCGGCTACCTTATCAAAGTTCAAGATAAAGCCCATAGACACCTTGATGTCGTTGATATCCATGGCTTTGGAATCGGTATTGATGTCTTCCAAAGGCAAGATAGCAGCCACTTCCAAATCGGTAGTGGTAAGGCTGTTAACCGTGAAGTTGATACTGGAGTCATTGGTTTTGAAGACTTCGCCCAATTCGGGAGATATCACTTTAAGACCAGTTTCAGTCTTGGCCCAAGTGAAATTCATAACAGAGTCTTCGGAAGCAGAAGCAAGCGTAGCGTTGCCATCGGCTTTCAACTCAAGGATAATATACTCATCTCCCGTGTATTCGGTGGTATCCATCAGCAGCGGCTGATCGTTGAGATAGGTACCAAAGATAATGCGGTTGAGGTGCCATGAGCCTACAAGGGTTGCTTCTTCCTGCTTGTCGCAAGAAACCACCATCATAGAGACCACTGCCACAAAGGCAAATGCCTTGAACAAAGATGCAAATCTAGACTTCATAGCTGCAAGTACTTGCGATTAGATTAGTTGAAGTAATACTTGAGACCAACGGTAGGAGCAAGGGTAAGGCCAAATGAGAAGTTAGAGTATTTGGTGTCGTCCTGAGTATAGCCGCTGTAGCTCAAAGAAGCAACATTCAGATTGATAGCCACATTGTCGGTAATGCGGGTTTCGAAGCGGCCAAGAGCCAAAGAAACGCCGAAAGTGTTATAGCTGTCGGTAGTGGTGTTGGTCATAGAACCATAGGTTACTTCTGCTTTCGTAGAAATGCTGTTGCCCTTAAGGGTAAGTGCGGGAGCATAGTAGATGTTGCTCATAAGGGGCAGATAGTAAGCAGCACCGATGCCATAGTTCCAAGCGGTAGAGTTACTCTTGAGGTTGTCGCTGGGTTTGCTAGTGGTGATACCAACACCGGCCATAGCAAAAACTTCGAGGTTGTCGATAACGAAATAACCTACGCGGGGGCTAATGCCGAAGGTGGTAACATTGCTCTTGGTGGTTGTCGTAGTTGAACCAGATTCCGTTGTAGCAGCATTAGAGTTGAAACCCAGCGACAAATCGCCGCCTACACTAAGATCACCTTGATTTTGTGCCATCATCACGGTTGACATCATAATAGCTGCCAAACCAAGAAAAATTTTCTTCATAACGTTTTTAACAATTTAAAGTTTGTGTATTAAAAAAAGGCCTTGCCTTGTCGACAAGGCCTCAAAATTCAAAGCCCCTAAGACGCACTTCCGGGTGCGTTCGTTACAATTTTTCGATATTTTATGAATAAATCTGCAGTAATATTTCCCGTTTTGCCACTATCTGCATCATATTCAGTAGAAAGCATAGGGTAAACAAGCTCCATAACATCGTCGTACACATCTACGCGCATCAGCAGGCTCGAGTATTCGGGAGCATTACCAACCAGAACCAAATAAGGGCCATCGGACTCTTCCATCCAGCGCATAATGCCATTTTCCATCCCCTGTCCCTTGGTACCCAGACCAGGCATATAATTATCGCCGAAGGCAACTACACCGCCGTCTTCATAAAATCTCAAGCCGGCAACTTCCCCAGATTCTTCACATGCATCCATCATGTTCAGGTTCATCTGGGTGTTATCGAAAGTGAAGCGGAGTCCATATGTTTCGCATTGCCACACGCCAACCAGAGGGTTGGTTCCTACCTTTTCACAGGCCACTGCCATGCAGCCCAAAAGGGCCAAGAGTGCCACGACTTTTAAAAGATTGTACAACTTGTTCATATGATACCTCCTTTTTATAAGGGGGGGGGTACTCAGAGAGTCCACCCTAATTGTCACAAATCTAATTATGATTTCGAAAAATTATTCTCCGAGATGCAAGAAAAATTATCATTTTTGCCAAAATAAATAGCATTTTATT
Organism: bacterium; assembly: GCA_963617485.1. Lineage (GTDB taxonomy): Bacteria > Bacteroidota > Bacteroidia > Bacteroidales > UBA1402 > UBA1757. The sequence goes on from CAVEPA010000010.1 coordinate 34,981, forward strand.
TTGTTGTATTTTCTGAAATGTTTTCTACTTTTGAGGTCGGGCATATTTCTACGCCAAATTCAAGCATTTCTCTACACGAATTTCAAGCTTTTCAAATATGATGAAAAATCCTCGTTTCAGCCTTATCGGCAGCCTTTTGTGCTGTTTGCTGCTGGGCAGTATGCGAGCCCAAGCCGACAACGACATTCTAAAGCTTATAGAACAATCTGCACCTTATATCGAAGTGTCGGCTACGGCCGAAGCGTATATTCCCGCCGATGAAATATACCTTAATATATGCATCGATGAAAAAGACTATGGCAAAGACACGTCGCTGGCCAGTAAGGAAAAGCAGATGCTGTCTGCCTTGCAGTCGTTGGGAATCGATATTGAAAAGAATTTGGTCGTGAACGATTTGGCCAGCAATTTCAAGCAATATCTGTTGCGCAAGGGTCAGGTGCAGCTAAAAAAGAACTACAGTCTGAAGACTGGTTCGGCCAAACAGGCCACGCAAGTGCTGATGGCCATGGAAGAGATTGGCGTGTCGCGCACCAGCATTGACAAGGCTGTTTGCAGCCAACTCGAAAAATACCAGGACAGTCTGCGCGTTGAAGCTGCCAAAAAAGCCAAGGCCAAAGCCGATCAGATTGCCGAAGCTCTTGACCACCGATGCGGAGAAGTACTGTCCGTAGCCGAACAGTCGATGCGTTCCAACAACTATATGGAACCGCGTTTTACCGCTACGCTTTACAGTGCCAAGGCTGCTTCCGATGCTGGGGCTGAAGCGTCTTCTGTAGCCGACATCGAATTTGAGAAAATCTACATCGAAAGTACCATCAGACTGAAAATCAAGACCTACGAAAAATCAGGCATTTTCAAGTAATCTGTAAACCAAGCAAGGCCTGCATGAGAATAGGCATCGTCACCCAACCCTTGTCGCTCAACTACGGTGGCATACTGCAGAACTATGCGCTGCATCAGGTGCTTCGGCAGCTGGGGCACGAGCCTTACACTTTCGATTTGGAGTCGCTGCTACAACATTCCTATTACGATTATTTGGCCGTCAACACCAAGGCTATTTTCCGCGAATGGCTGGGAAAACCGGCGCCACGGCTTATGTCGCCCTGCCTGCTAAAACGTAGGGAAAGGCCTTTGCGCCGTTTTGTAAAGGGACAGATTTCACTCATCGAGCCGCGAAGCAAGCTTCTGGATGCTTCCAAGATTGAGAGCTATCGTCTTGAGGCTTTGATAGTTGGCAGCGACCAGGTGTGGCGGCCCAAATACAATGCTCATATTGAGGATATGTATCTGGCTTTTGCCCAAGGGTTCAAAGGCAAGAAACTGGCCTATGCCGCCTCGTTCGGTACCGATACGTGGGAATACACGCCTGCGGAAACGGCCGCTTGCCGCCAGTTGATACAGCAGTTCGATGCCGTTTCGCTGCGCGAGGACTCCGGCGTGACATTATGCCGCGAACATTTCGGTCTGGAGGCCTGTCAGGTGTTGGACCCGACACTGTTGCTTACCGCCGATGACTACAACCGTCTGCTGGGGACGCTTCCCGCCAGTGGGCAGCCTTATATTTTTGCATATTTGCTCGACCCTAGCGAGCGCCGGCTGGCGCTCGCTAGGGATTTGGCCCACCGGCTAAGCCTGCCACTGGTGGTGAAGGGTGCCGACACGGATTTGCGTCAGGATGACAGCGTGGAAAAATGGCTGGCGCAGTTCCGGGACGCGGCCTATATTCTTACCGACTCATTCCACGGAACGGTCTTCTCGGCGGTTTACCGCAAACCCTTCCTGACACTAGGCAACGAGGCGCGCGGCCTCAGCCGCTTGGAGTCGCTGCTGAGTTTGCTGGGGCTGGAGGAGCGCCAGCTGACGGATGCCGACTTGGCGGCGGCATCCGCAGCTGGCGCGGCAGACACCGCCCATCTTCAACTGAGCGTCCAGCCCGACTGGACAGCCGTAACGCAAAAGCTCAGCCTTTGGCAAGAACGTTCGTGGCAATTTCTCCGAGAGCAACTTTAAATAATCTGTAAACCACACCTTTATGAATAAGCAAGCCTTGGTTTCCATCATTATTCCATGTTACAATCAGGCACCTTACCTCAAGGATGCCATCGACTGCGTGAAGGCTCAGAGCTACCCCAACTGGGAATGCATCATCGTAGACGACGGCAGCACCGACAACTCGCTCAGTCTTGCCCAAGCGCTCACTGCCGACGATGCCCGCTTCAAAGTTTTCCATAAGGAGAACGAAGGTGTTTGCCTGACCCGCCGCTACGCCATCGACCATAGCCAGGGCGAGTACATTCTACCCTTAGACGGTGATGACAAGATTGCCCCCGACTATCTCGAACGGGCCGTTCCCGTACTGGCCGAACACCCCGACATCAGCATCGTCTACGGCAAAGCGATAAAATTCGGCAGCGAAAAAGGGCTGTGGAATCTGCCGCCCTTCGATATGGAAACCATGCTGGTTTGCAACTGCATTTTCAATTCTTGCCTGTACCGACGCAGCGACTACGACCGCACGCCAGGCTACAATCCCAACATGCACGAAGGATTGGAAGACTGGGATTTCATTCTCTCACTGCTCGAACTGAGCCCCAAGGTCTATTGTCTGGACACAGTGGTCCACTACTACCGCATCTTGAAAAAATCGCGCAATACATCTTTCAAAGGGCTGGGGAAAGGTGATATCGACTACCGCACGCGCAAACAGCTTTGGGAAAACCATCGCCAGCTCTACAGCCAATACTACCCTAACCCGCAACGCTCCAATTATTTCTATGCTTTGCAAGGGTCTAAAGAATACCGACTGGGCAAACTGCTGCTGGCTCCTTGGCGCAAAATCCAAGCTTGGTTCAAACGCTAAAGCTCTGTCCTACTGAGCATTCAAATAGCGGCGGATATACTTAATGGCGACATAGGCCATGGGCGTACCCAGACAAGCTTCGATAAGCAGCTTCACGCCATATTGGAAGGCCAACATCAGCAGCAAATCTCGCGCCGAAAGCGTACCGAGAAAGGCAATCAGCACAAAAGGCAGGGTATCGAAGCAATAGCCCACCACTGAACTACCAATGGTACGCAGCCACAGAAAGCGGCCTTTGGTCTTGAACTTGATTTTTTCCATCACCCAGGCATTGGACAGTTCACCCAAAAGAAAACCCACTAGTGAAGCCAGCACAATGCGCGGCACATAGCTGAATACCTGATTATAGGCAATCTCGGAAGCTTGCATGTATTCGGGCGAAGGCAGCAGTGCTCCGATTTGCGTACACACCACCATCAGAATATTGCAAAAGAACGTAATCCAGATAACCCGTTTGGAAGTCTTGAAACCCCAGATTTCGGTGAGCACATCGCCCAGCATGTAGGCGAAGGGGAAGGTGATGGTACCGGCATCGAAATACAGGAAGCCGAAAAGGCCGATTACTTTCACGGCCATAATGTTCGACACCAGATAAAGGCTGACGAACAAAGCCGTCACCACCAGCAAAGCCTGATGCGAACGTTGTTGATATGCTTGGTCTTTTATCATCGGAAGAATTATAGGCCACTACGTCGTATGGCCAGAGGGATAGCTTGTGGATAACGCTGGCAGAAAGCTGGGGCATCGTCTATCACCATAGCCAGATATCCGCCGCCACCGGCACCGGGCATTTTATAGGCCAGCACTCCGGGCAACGCTGCGTACCGGTCTATGTACGATTGCACCGTACCTTGTATCATAGCGGGAAACATGGCCACCTGCGCCCGAAAAGAAGCTTGGTAAGCAGTAGCAAATGCCGCCAAATCCTTGTTCATGATAGCTGTCCAACAAGCATCGGCAGCGGCGGCCAAAGCCTGCACCTTGGCGCGGTTGATATCCTTACCCTCCACCACCGAGCAAGACTCGGGGCGGGGATCTATGGGCACCATGCACAAATGCAGTTCCAACCACGAAAGAATATCCTCATCGTGACAAGTCTCAATGCGCTCGGGCCAGAAATGTTCATGATAATAATGACGGCTAAGCCCGGGAACACAAATGCCGATGGCATCCTGAGCACCGCTCACATGACCGCCGTCACGCTCGGGATGGTTCTCGAAACAGAACACCAGACGCGCCAATGTCTCGGGGTCCATATTGATGGGCAGGTTGTAAGGCCAGATTTTGCGAATCTCGTTGCGCGTAGAAGTGGCCAGGCCACAGCGTTCACGTATCTCGAAACTGGGCTCAAGCGAAATGGTGATGGCCCAACCCGGAAACCACGAAGAAACATAGGGCTGGTCTATCCAAGTACCTGCCAAATCGAGCCGAGTGGGAATCTGAGAGGGCGATTTCTTGAGATCGGTCGAAGAACGGGCCTGCAGGCCGACGCTCGGAACGCGCTGAAGCTCGACATATTCTATGCCTCGCGCTTCGCAGAAGCAGCGCTTTTCCTCGCTTCCGCCATCCGCATTTACCACAAACACATCGGGTTTAAGCCGTTCTACATTGCCCACAAAGTCCATAACACCCAGACCGTCGTTGATAAAGGCATCCTTTACATAGCGAATGCTCTTCACCATAAATAGGCGTTCCTGTTCGTTGTAGATGGTTTTATGGTTCTTGTACATCAGCACGGTGGCATCGGAACCTATGCCCACGTACAAGTCGCCGTACTGTGAGGCCTGACGGAAAAACTCCACATGGCCACTGTGCAAAAGGTCGTAGCAACCGCTGACAAAAACCTTCTTAGCCATTATTTTTTGTCATTGGAAGATCTGTGGTGATGGTGATGTTTGCGCTTGGTGCCGGTATTTTCGTCATCGTTATAACCATAACCATAACCATAACCATAACCATAACCATAACCATAACCATAACCATAACTACCCTTGCCGTAGCCATAGTAAGCCTTGTATTTGTGACGGCTGAGACTGACATCGTTCACCACGACAGAGCACTTCTTGAGATTCTTCTGACGCTGCAAGACGTTCAGATAACCCAGCGCTTTCTTGGTGGTGACACCAGAACGGCAAACGTACAGGCAGAGGTCGGCCACACGGGCGATGATGGCTGTATCGGGAACCAGCGCAATAGGTGCCGTGTCGAGAATGATATAGTCGTAGCGTTCCTTCAGGCTGGCGATAAGCGTATCAAGAGCTTGACGGGTAACCAGTTCGGTGGGGTTGGGCGGAACAGTACCACCGGGCAGAATATCCAGATGGTCGTTCAGATCGGAGGTGAAAATCAAATCGTTGATATCGATACCTTCGGGATCGTTCAGATAGTTGGACAAGCCCCTTTCCTTGGTGGGGAAATCGAAAGCCTTGTTCAGACCGGGCTTGCGGATATCAGCACCGATTACCAGCACTTTCTTGCCCATATAAGCCAAGCTGGCCGAAAGGTTGGCAGCAATGGTAGACTTGCCTTCACCAGGTTGCGATGAGGAAATGAGGACCACTTTTTCGCCTTTTTCAAGCATGAAGAGCAGCTGGGTACGCAAGGCGCGGAACGCCTCCTCCATCAGATTGTTGCGATTCTCGTGCACCATCACCATACCCTTGACGCGATCTTCCTTGGAAGCGTCGGGCAGTTCGGCCAGCACAGGCAAATTGGTGATTTTCTCCACATCCTCGCGGTCTTCAATCTTATATTTGAGCAGCTCGGAAACATAGATAAAGGCGATAGGCAGACAGCAACCAAATACCAAGGCCACCAGCAGAATCATCGATTTTTTTGGAGCCACCGGTGCATTGTCGGCCAAAGCTTCAGCGATGATACGCCCGTTGTTAGCCGTGGCCGAGAGCGTAATGGCATTCTCTTCGCGTTTCTGCAGCAAGAGCGTATAAAGCGCAGCCTTGATTTCCTGCTGACGCGATATAGAAAGAAATTCCTTTTCGTTCTCGGGAGCTTGGGTGATACGCGTCTGGAAAGCGCCCGATTCCTTCTCGATAGCGCTCTTGCGGATAAGCAAGCCGTTCAGAACGGTACCCACCGAAGATTCCACCATCTGGTACATGGTTTCGATGGCAGAGTTGACCGACACCACGGCCGGGTTGCTCTCGGAAGAGGTCAGCAGCAGGCGCTTGCGTTCAATCACCAAGCTGTTGTACTGGTCGATGACAGTAGACAAGTCTTTGTCGGTAAGGCCCACGTTGGAGGGCACGATTTCGCCCACATGATTGTGGTCGGACATATAGTCGCGCAAATATTCCACCAGCGTAATCTGGGTGTTCACTTCGGTAAACATCTGCTGATAGCGCGAATTCTCTTCCAAGGCCAATTGGGCTTCCGAGCTGAGGTCAGTAAGGCCGGCACGCTGTTTGAAGTCGGCAATCTGTCTGTCGGTAGAACTCAGCTCGTCGTCGATAATAAGGATGCGTTCGTTGATAAATTTGGCCGTAGCCTCAGCCACCATGTTCTTTTCATTGTTGGCATCAACATTGTAAAGGTCTACCAGACAATTGATAAAGTCTACGCCATAGCGTTTGTTGCTACACTTGAACGAGATATTGGCAATGGAAGTCTGCTTGGAAGAGGCAGCCACCGACAGGTTGGCAGTATGGATACGCGCAGCCGTAATGGGCGACATAATGCGCGTAAGCATCTTGTAAGGACGACCTTCAGCCTCGATGGCAGATTGGAAGAGTTCGCCCTTGGTAAGGCTGATAACCGCTCCCACTTGGGTCGTGATAACGGCAGGCAGACTATCGAAATGCAGGGCTTCCACACAAGGTTTGCCATCGAGCATATATTTTAGGTTGATGTCCACACTGGCATCTTGGTTCACCTGGGTCTTGAGCGTGGCCGAACCGATAAACTTGGCCGCATCTTCGGGCGTAGCGTACACCACCACGGGTTCGTTGCGGTACAAGGGAATGTCGTAGCCGAAAGCCCTCGGCTTGTATGAAATGACATATCGCTTGAGATTGATAATGACATTCTTGACCAGTGTGCGGCTTTGCAGTATTTCCACCTCGTTGTCGAAAGACGAGGTCATAGACAGCATACCCATGCTCTGCGCCGACATCATCAGCGGGGTGTTGGTAGCCGAGCGCTTTTCCTTTTCTTTAACCAGCACCGAAGCCGAAACATTGTATTTCGGGGTCTGGAACTGCAAATAGACAAAAGCCAATATGACACAGCAAGCGACACTGACAACGAACCAGGGCCAATGTTCGAGGCTCTTGAAGAACCATTCTTTAATGTCGATACCCTCTTCTTGCGTCTTGTCGGGTTGTTGGTAATTGGTATTTTCAGCCATAGTGTTCGATAAATGAGATGTAAAGACTACAATAGAATATTAACCAGCAGAGAGGCAACGGAAACCAAAATAGACCCGGCCGAGAACCACAACGAAGTGGCACTGCCGATATCGGAGTTATGTGCCTTCACCTTGTTGGGGGCGACATAAATTACATCGTTCTGCTGCAGATAGTAATACTCGGAGTTGATGATGTTGGCATCGTTGAGGTTGAGAGAAACCACCATTGTCTCGCCCTGGGCATTTTCGCGGATAAGTTTCACGTCTTCGCGCACGCCCCAAACCGTCATGTCGCCGGCCATAGCAAGAGCCTCAAAGATATTCACCTTTTCGTTGCTGACATTGAACGTACCGGCCCGCGTCACTTCACCCAAGACCGAAATCTTGTAGTTGGCCATACGCACGTTCACAATAGGCGTTTCCTTAAGATAAGGCTTGAGACGTTCTGAAATCATGTCTTCGGCTTCGCTCTTGGTAAGGCCGCCCACAACCAAAGTACCCAATATAGGGAAATCAATCTTGCCTTCGTTGGTCACCAGATACTGCATCAGGGCAGGCTGGCTATAGGTACTGTTGCTCATGGCCACATTCACCGAAGTCTGCATGGTAAGGTTGAAGGGAGCGGCCACTTCGGGGTCGGAACAGTTCACCGTAATGCTCAGCAGGTCTTTGGGCATAATGCGGGCATCGTAAAGGTCGCGTTTCTGCAAGGTTACCTCGTCTACATTCTGCAGATAAGGCACGTTTTTATAAGATGTGCATGAAGCCGTCACCAGCAGTACAAGGGCCAAGAGGATGGTTTTCAATGTTTTCATATGGTTCTTCTGCAATTATTATCTGTTTTTGAAACGGGAAAAGAGACCCTTTTTGACGGGTGCGGCAGGAGTAGCGTCCACATCGGCATAATACCGTTCCGCCGTCAGGCCTTTGCTTATCATCGTGTAGATGACCCCCCAATCGGGCAGGCCGCCCAGGTTGCGGTCATCGATAAAGATATCGGCCTTGAGCTTGCGCGAGAAATGGTTGTTGTTGGCCACGTCTTCTTCGGGATAGTCCCGGTTGATGGCATAAAACTCCAGTCCGCGCTCCCTGCACCATTGCACGGCTTCATCGAGCAGTTTACCCTCGCGCACCGTCCACAACACCAATTTATGTTTCTCGGCCACCAGTTGTTTTAGCGTAGCCACGGCAAAAGGGCGTTCCACCCCGATAGAGGGATAGGAATTCTCCACTATGGTTCCGTCAAAATCTACCGCTATCTTCATACAGACAGTTTTCCTTATAGCTTAAAAATCCTGCAAAGGTAAATATATTATTGGATTTTCACACACTTTTAACAAGTGTTTCTACTAATTATAGCGGCGATTATTGTTGCTATTTCTGGGGCAGAGTGTTGTAGCCATAGCGATTACGGAAAGCAAAGAGCAGGCTGGCAGACAAGAGCGAGGCGATAAATTCGGCCACCACCACCGACCACCAAATGCCCTCCAGGCCGAAGATCATGGGTATCAGTATCACGCAGCCGCACTCGAAGAGCAACGTGCGGCACAGCGCGATAAGCGCCGACACCGGACCGTTGTTGAGCGAGGTAAAAAACGACGATGCATAGATATTCAGACCGGTAAAGAAAAAGTGCAGCGAATAGATGCGGAAGCCGTGAACGGTAAGCTGCCAAAGTTCGTGGTCGTAGCTGACAAAGATTCCGGCCAGCACCGGTGCGAAGATATTGGCCGTCAGTGGCATTAGGATACCGAAGGCGGCCATTACCGTCAAGCTTTTGCGCAACAGCGACGAGAGCTCAGCCTTGTCACCGGCACCGTAGTGAAAACTCACCACTGGCGCAACCCCCACGCTGTAACCCAGCAGTACCGAAATGAAAATCCAAGTCATGTACATGATGATGCCGTAGGCCGCCACACCATTTTCGCCAATGGTGGCCATCAGTTGATACATGTACAGCATGCTTACGATTTGCATGGAGATGTTCATGACAAACTCCGAGAGACCGTTGCTGGTTACATGTAACAGTGCTCGGGCATAGAAACCCAGCCGGCGACCGAAATGCCGCACCGACACCAGAAAGAGCGGCCGTGCATCGTTTTTCGGTTTGAAGATGAAATAGCCCAAGGGAATGAAACCGCCCACCATATAGCTGGCGGCCGTGGCCCAGGCAGCACCTGCCAAACCCCAATCGAGCACGGCGATAAACAGCACATCGAGCACCACGTTGGTAATGCCGGCGGCCACTACCAGCCACATACCGAATTTGGGACACTCGGCCGTCACCAGAAACGACTGGAAATACACCTGCAGCACATAGGGCGTTAGGGTGACGAGCAGTATCTGCGCATATTCCTTGCACAGCGGTATCATCTGCCCCTCGGCACCCAAGAGCTTGGCAATATCTTCCAAAAATATCAGTCCCAGCCCGCCCAGCAGCACCGACAAGGTAATAAGGGCAAAAGTGAGAAAACTGAAAATCTCGTTAGCCTTGTCTTTTTTACCCTCGCCCAAGACTTTGGCAACCAACGCGCTGCCACCCGTTCCGAACATAAAGCCGAAAGCACTAAGCAAGGCCACGAAGGGATAAATCAGGTTGAGGGCGGCAAAGGCTGTTTTGCCCACGAAATTCGATACCATCACACCGTCCACCACACCATAAAGCGCGGAGACAACCATCATGATGACAGACGGCCAGGTAAAGCGCCCCAGTTTGGAGAAGCTAAAGTGGTCGGAAAGTTGGATATGCGCCGAAGCCATTTTACTTGGCCAGTTCTTCGAGATGATAGTTTTTCTTCTTGTCCTCACGCTTGAGCATCAAGGCCAGGCAAAGGGCCACTACGCCGAAGCAGGCAAAAATGAGCATCACAGGCGTATAGTTGTAACGCGTCACGGCGGCACCAGCCTCGCTCACAATGCAGAAGCGGTTCAGCACCCAACCGATAAGCAAAGGCACAAAGCCCAAACCGATATTCTGTATCCAGAAGATAAGCGCATAGGCCGAACCCAGTTGCTTGTGGGGAATAATCTTGGGCACACTGGGCCACATAGCGCTGGGTACCAGCGAGAAAGCCACACCCAGCAATATCATGATAAAGAAGGCGAAGCCCGGATGGTTGAGCAACGGCATGGCAAAGAGCAGGTGTACCAAAATGAGCAGCACCGAACCGATAACCATAATGGTGGCACCTTTACCCTTCTTGTCGTAGATACCGCCGAAGAGCGGGGTCATAATAAGGTTACCCAAGGGAACGGCAGCCACCAGCCAACCGGCCCAGTCGATGCTCATGCCGTATTTGTTCTCCATCAGGGAAGTGGCGTATTTCAAGAAGGGGAACACGGCCGAATAGAACATCAGGCAAAGCAAAGCGATAAGCCAAAAGCCCTTGTTGCAGAGTATCAGCTTGAGGTCGGAAACGCGGAAAACATCTTCGCTCGAAGCGGGATGCTCGGCCTGGGTCTGCGCATCGAGTTTGCGGTCCATCACACAGAACACCAAGAAGAAAAGCAGCCCGATGCACAACATGATAAGCGCCACGAACAGCGGTGTGGACATAGAGAAATGCTTCACCAGAATGGGACTCACAATCATGGCCAAAGCCGTACCCAGACGGGCCACAGCCACTTGCGTTCCCATAGCCAAGGCCATTTCCTTGCCGGCGAACCATTTGGCGATAACCTTGGTTACCGTAATACCGCAGGTTTCCGTTCCCACGGCAAAGATAGCGTAACCCAGGCTGGCCGTCATCACTTGGGTACGAATGCCCAGGATGTAACCGGCCTCGGGCAGCGGCGAAATGAATTCGACAGCGTAATATTTGATGGAGCAGCCTATCACCATCAGCAGGCAGGCCATAGTTCCCGTAAAGCGCACTCCCATCTTGTCGAGTATCATGCCTCCGAAGATTAGCATGAACAAGAAGACGTTGAACCAGCAGTAGGCCCAGTTGAAAATACCGAATTCCTGCGATGTCCAAGACATTTCCTCTTCGAGCATGGTCATCAGCGGCGACATGGCATCGGTAAGGAAGTAGCCGCACATCATGGTGAGCGAAATCACCGTCAACACACCCCAACGCACTGCGGGGCTATCGTTCAGTTTCGCTTTAAGCAATTCTGTCATAATGTTTTATCCTATAATTATTTCGGATTATTTCAGAGATTCTTTGTTCAAAGCCTCCAGTTCGTCTTTCTTTTCGCCATCGTAGGCCAAATCGATAAAGTTCCGGTAAGCCTTTTCAACCTTGCCGCGCACCACCTTCATGGTGGAGTTCATCATACCGTTCTGCTCGGTGAAGGGTTCGGGCAGAACGCAGAGTACCGACGGAATCCAGCGTTCGGGGAAAATGCCGGCGAAACGGCCGCCCTTGCGGTATTCGGCCACTTCTTGATGAATCTTTTCCAGCATCAGGCTCTTGGCCTCGTCGCTACTCGGGTCGATATCGGGACGCTGTTCCTTGGCATAAGCCTTGAGGGCATCCACATTGGGCACCACCAGACCGATGGTATAGGCATCCTGATTGTTGTGCAGCAGAATATCGTTGATATACTTGGAGTTTTCGGCCACATTCTCTTCGATACCTTCGGGGGAATATTTCTCGCCGTCGGCAGCAATAAGCAAGGACTTGAAACGGCCAACCACATACAGCATTTCACTGTCGCGCATATAACCCATATCGCCCGTATGCAGCCAGCCGTCGCGGATGGTGTCGGCCGTAGCTTCGGGATTCTTCCAATAACCGGCCATCACGTTTTCGCCGTAGATGACGATTTCGCCCTTCTGACCGTAAGGCAGTTCGTGGCCCTCTTCGTCCATTATCTTGATTTCCATAGGCTTCACCACCTTACCCGACGAGCCGAGAATATGCTTGGCCTCGGCATTGGCCGAGATGATAGGCGTGGCTTCCGACAGTCCGTAGCCTTGATACATAGGCATGCCGATAGCGTAGAAATAGCGTTGCAGATCGATGTCAAGCAGGGCACCGCCGCCTACGAAGAAGTGTAGTTCGCCGCCCATACCCTGACGCAGTTTGCTGAAGATGAGTTTGTCGATAAGGCAGATGAAGGGTTTCTTCCACAACTGGCAGAAACCACCCTTGTTATAGCCTTCCTTGTTATAAGAGATGGCCAGTTTCAGACCCCATTCATAGAGCGAGTAGGCAAACTTGCCGCTGGCCTTGACCCCGCTTTCGAGCTTGGCCTTGAAATTCTTGGCCAACGAAGGCACACTCAACATCACATTGGGCTTGAACTCGCTGATGGCAATAGGGATATTGCGCAGCGTAGCGGCACCGGTCTTGCCCGAAGGCACCGTTCCGATGCAACCGCCGTAAGACATCATCACATAGATACCGGCCACATGGGCAAAACAATGGTCCATAGGCAGAATAATGAGCATACGGTCGCCCTTGTCCACACCGATAACCGAGCGGGCTTGTTCCACGTTGGCCGTGTAGTTGCGGTGCGTCAGCATCACGCCCTTGGGGTCGGAAGTGGTGCCGGAGGTATAGCAGATGGTGGCCAAATCGTCGGGCTGCACACTGGCGCTGCGGGCATCCAGCTCAGCCTGATGTTCTTTGCGATATTCATCACCAAGTGCCAGCAAGTCGCTGAAATTCACCTCGTTGGCTTGCTTGTCCTGAATATCGTCCAAGAGTATTATCTTATGTACCAGCGGCAGTTCGGCAATAACCTTGCGCACTTTGGGAAGCTGCAAGGCCGTGGTAATGATGAACTTGGAGTCTGAATGCTTGATGCGGAACAACAAATCGCGGCTCTCCGACAGTTTGATGGACAGCGGCACGCTGATACCGCCGGCATACATCAGACCGAATTCTCCAATTATCCACAAGTTACGGCCTTCGGCCAAATAAGAGATTTTGTCGTCTTTTTCAACTCCCAAAGCCATCAGACCACCTGCGATGCGCTGGGCCATTTCCTTGACCTGGCCAAAGGTGGTTGCTTTCCATTCATTGCCGACCTTTTCGTAGAGATAAGGGTCGTTTTCGTACAAACCAACGTAGTGGTTGATAAAATCGATAATACTTGGCCTTTCTTTCATAAAATATAATTTGAAGCTGTTTTAAAAATCCTTTGAATTTGGTTTGCAAAGGTAATGCAAATCGAATGCAGAACATCAAGCTCGCTTGAAAGTTCTGCTGAGATGCAGCTTAGCTTCTGCAAAGGTAATGCAAATCCGTTAATTCTCAGTCAAATTCGATGGCGGTGACGAAAGCGCAGCTGCCATCGGGCTTGCAACCCTCTACCATCCAGTGGTTGGCGGCCAGACGGTAACGGTAAAGGGCTATCATCTCGTTAGGTCTGGTCTCGTGGTTGAAATTAATCTTGACATCCTTCACCAGACGCTTCATCGTCACCTCTTCGGGAATGGCGTTCATCGTCCAAAGCAGATATTTGGTGTTGTTGGTGTGCACATTCTTGTCCAAGTCGGAAAAGGCAATGCGGTGGGTGTAGGCATATTCACGTTCAACACCCTTGGGCGGACGCACGCGCTCGCAGGTCTTTTCTATGGCAAAATCGTCGCAGATGCCCCGGTCGCAGGGAATGGGCGAATGCAGCACCAGTTCGCGCGTGTCCACATTGAGCATCACCCACGACGAGGTGGCTTCTATCAGGCGTTCGCCCTGCGGGCTTTCTACCAGAAAATCGCGGATGTGCTGGGCCATCTGCAAACCACGGTACCAAGTGCTGACGATGATTTCATCGCGCCAATAAACGGGTTTGAGAAAGCGGAAATGCATGCGCGTCAGCACCCAGGCGGTGCGGAAAGCGATAAGTTCGTCGTGGCCCACGCCATGCAGATGCGAGTGGGGTTCGCAAGTATCTTGGGCCAGTTCCATAAAACAGGCCGGCGACAACATGCTGCGGAAATCGGTCTGATAACAAGGCACCGACAGCCGATGCGAATATTTGATGATATCCATGTTTAACTCTGAAGTCTCAGTTTGATGCCGGCCCAGATGGTGGGCAGGCTAAAGTGGAATACGCCGTGCATCTCGCTGGCCATGCAAAAGCCGCATTGGTCGCAGACACCCTGCTCCTTGCCGATGCACTGTTCTTTGCGGGTACCATCGGCAAAGACGAAATTGGTTACCCAGCACTGCGGGTCGAAATTGAGTTTCTTCATCTTCTTCAGCCCTGGCACCGAGTTCATAATGGGATAACCGCGATGTTTGTAATCGATTATCAAGTCGATGATTTCATTGCGTTTCTGGGCATCAAGCGCCAGATATTCAGTGCCTTGGAAAGGCGTGTGGAAGTTTAGCGAGATAGACTTGATATAGGGATTGGACTTGGCATATTCGATGGTCTTGCCCACGGCTTGATAATTGAGCGTATTGATGGCCATATTCACCGACAGGGCTTTGTGGTGGCAAGTGGCGATATTCTGCTCCAGTCGGGCAAAAGTACCTTTGCCACGGATAGCCTCGTGGTATTCACCATAACCGTCCAAACTTACCCAAATGCTGTCGGCATGCGAGTCGGGGAAGGGCTTTTGGGCATTGGTGGTGATGGTGCAGGAAAAGAAGCCGATAGACTTGGCCAAATCGCAAAGGTCGTCGATGGTGCGGCCCTCGTCCTCCCAGATAAAGGGTTCTCCGCCTTCGAAATCGACAAAACGCGAACCCAAGCTGTAGCAATAAAGCAGGTCTTGGCGAACCTGTTCGAAGGTCTTGTTATTGGGGTTCTGATGGTTGTACACACTGCAATGCTTGCACGACAGGTTACAACGGTCGGAGATGAAGACAACGCTTTGCAAGGGCTTTTTGCGGCCCAGGAACCTGGCACAGAAAAACCACCAGGCAAGATAAAACAACTGTTTGATTTTCAAAAACATATCGCATTTTTCAAAAACATGTCAATCGGAGAATATGAGCCAATATACACAACAGGCAAAAACCCGTGATCAGATTGCGGGCCGCATACCAACGCACCATAAACCAGTCGAGACCGGCCTGGCAGATGGCTTCCCAGTTCTCCATACGGCCCATGAAGCGCGGCGGATGTTTGGTGTCGAAGTCGGGATGGTAAGCGAAAGCCAGCAGACTTTTCAGCAACCAAACGGCACGTGGCAGCACCAGCAGGCACAACAGATACAGCCAATGCAGATATCCGGTCAGCACGCCCGCCACCACCAGTGCGAAAGGCAACAGATTGATGACAAAGCTGGCGCAAAGGTTGGCCGTGTCGGTCTTGAGCAGTCGGGCGAAAGTCATCTTGTCCGAAGCCGCATCGGCCACTTGATCGATATAGCTGTGCGTATACACGATATTCATCACCAGCAGGCCCACCGGTATGGAAATGAAAACGATACTCCAGTCGAAAAGGCCGCAGGCCGACACATAGACACCCGTCATAAGCAGAGGGCCAAAGATGATGCCGATAACCAGTTCGCCCAAACCACGATAACCCAGTTTGAGGGGCGGTGCGGAGTAGAACACGCCCATAACTAGGGTGGCCAAAAATATCCACAGCAGCAGGTTGCCCCGGCGCAGCCAGATGCACAGGCCCAAAGCCACAGCCAAAGAAAAGAACACCACGATGGCCCAGCGCAGGTCTTTGAGCGTGGCGCTGCCGTCCTGAAGATAGGGGTACTTCACCGTGCGGGCGCGCATACCCTGACGCTTGAGATCCTGGCGCGAGGCTCCCGTATTGACGTAATAGTCGAAATAGTCGTCGCAGAGGTTCAGACCCAGATGAGCCAGCACTACGCCCACAACGGCCATCAGAGCCAACACGATGGAAAATCCCTCCTGCCCCAGGGCCAATATCACCGCCAGAACGGCGGGCATCAGACTCTGCATCAAGGCCGTGGGGCGGGCATTTACCCACCAGGCTTTTATCTGGTTTATCATAGCATTCAAATATTATAAAAGGTAGTGAAAGCGCGACAAACGTACTCGTGGTCTTGTGCCGACATAAGTTCGCGTACCGAGTGCATGGCCCACATAGGATTGCCCATGTCCACCCCGCGCAGTGGCATCTGTGCGGTAAGGATATTGCCCAGCGTCGAACCGCCGGCTATATCGGAATGGTTGACAAAATACTGGCAGGGCACCTGAGCGCGGCGGCAGATTTCTGCGAAAACAGCCGCCGAATCGGCATCGGTCACATACTTCTGGTTGGCATTGATCTTGATAACCGGGCCGCCACCCATCACCGGATGGTTGGTGGGGTCGTGCTTCTCGCAATAGTTGGGGTGCAGGGCATGAGCCATATCGGCCGAAATCATAAAAGAGTTTTCCAGCGCCCTATAAGCGTCTTCCATATTGCCGCCCTGGCTTAGAACGATGCGTTCCAGCAGATTTTTCAGCACCGGCGAAGCAGCACCTTGCTTGGTACCACTACCCGTCTCTTCGTTGTCGAAAATGGCCAGTACCTGGGTCATGTCGCCCGCTTGGGCGTGCAACAGCGCGTACAGCCCGGCATGAACCATAGCCAAATCGTCCAAACGGCCGCTGGAGATGAATTCCTGACTGGGACCCAGCAGACAAGCTTGTTGCGTATCGTAAAGATAAAGGTCGAAGTCGATAATATCGGCGGCGGGCACTTGCAGTTCTTGGCTGAGCAGCGTGACGAGCATATTGCCTGCCTGAAGTTTTTCATTGAGCAGGGCCAGCACCGGCAGCATATCCTTTTGTTTGCTCAAGGCATTGCCTTCGTTCACCTGACGGTTGAAGTGTATGGCCAGATGGGGAATCACCAGCAAAGGTTGTTTGAAATGCACCAACACTTGACGCGGATGCAGGGGCTGGTCGCTACGCAACATTACCCTACCGGCCAAAGACAAAGGACGGTCGAACCATGTGTAGAGAATGGGGCCGCCATACACTTCGGTATTGAGTTTCAACACACCGGCCTGCACGATTTCGGCCGCCGGCTTGATGCGGAAGCAAGGCGAATCGCTGTGTGCGCATATCAGTTTGAAGCCGCTGTCGGCCAACGGTTTGCCGCCAAGGCGGAAGGCCATCAGGGCGCTACCGTTTTTGGTGAGGTAGTAGCCCTTGCCGGCGCGCAGCGCCGGCAAGGGCCGCGCCATGTCCAGCGCCTCGAAGCCTGCCTCTTTCAGACAGTTTTCCACATGAGCCACTGCTAAGAAATTCACCGGCGAAGCATCGAGCATTGCCATTAGGTCTTGAACGGGATTAGTCTGCATATCTCTGACTTTAAGTATCAATGTTTTAAGTACTTCATCATTAGGTCGGCCGTATGGTGTGCCGCACCGGGCGCGCCCAGCAAGGAATGGACCTCGCGATATCCGCTCAGAACTTCTTCGCGGCCCGGTCCTTGCAATATGGCTTCGAGGCTAGCGGCAATGGCCTCGGCCGTGCATTGGTATGCCACCAATTCACGCACCACTTCGCGGCCGGCCACCAAGTTCACCAGCGAAATGAAAGGCGTGCGTATCAAATACTTGCGTCCCCATTTGGTGAGCCACTTAGCGGTAGCCATATAGTAGCACACCACTTGCGGCACATCGAAAAGTGCTGTTTCGAGCGTAGCCGTACCCGACACCACCAGAGCTGCGTGCGACTGCCGCAACAGCGCATAGGTCTGATTGAACACAATAGGAAAATCGTAGCCATCCATGTAGCGACGGTAAGCCTCGGGTTCCTGACCGGGAGCCCCCGACACCACTATCTGGTATCGGTCGCGATAACGCGCCGCAGCCTGTAGCATCATGGCGAAATTCTGCCGTATTTCTTGGCTGCGGCTGCCGGGCAGTATAGCCAACACCGGCTTGTCGATATCCAGCGTCTGGCCATCGGAGGTGATAAGCGGCTGCAAAGCGGGATGATGTAGTTTGTATGCCTCCACACTATCAACCGAAGGATTGCCTACATAATCGGCCTGATAGTGGCGCTGGGCAAACCATTGTTTTTCAAAGGGAAAGACTATGTAGAGCTTGTCCACATAGGCCCGGAACTGCTTGATGCGATACGATTTCCAAGCCCAGATCTTGGGCGAAATATAATAATGTATGGCCACCTGCGGACAATGTCGTCTGACATACTTGGCCATCTTCAGATTAAAACCGGCATAGTCGACTAGTATCAGCACATCGGGTTGCCATTGGCAGATATCCCGGCGACACAGGCGCATGTTGCGCAGAATGGCGGGCGCATGCAAAAGCACGGGAACAATGCCCATATAGGCCATTTCCCGATAATGACGCACCAAAGTACCGCCTTGCGCGGCCATCTTGTCACCCCCGAAATAACGGAATTCGGCCTCGGGGTCGCGTTCGCCGAGGGCCTTCATCAGATTGGAGGCGTGAAGGTCGCCGGAGGCTTCACCTGCGATAAAATAATATTTCATGCCAGTCTGCTTTCGAGGGTACAAATATACTGCTTCATTTTGTTTTCCGCGTGCTTTGCCCTATATTTGTCGTTTCAAAACACTAGACGAGTATGGGAAAAATTATAGCAGTTGCCAATCAGAAAGGCGGTGTCGGAAAAACCACGACAACCATCAATCTGGCCGCTTCGCTGGCCGCACAGGAAAAGAAGGTGCTGGTTGTGGATGCCGATCCGCAGGCCAATGCCTCGTCGGGTTTGGGCGTTGATGTACGCCAGCTCAAGACCACCATCTACGAATGCATGATAGACAATGCTCCCGCCGGTGATGCCATCCAGCATACCGAAATATCCTATCTAGACGTATTGCCCTCGCATATCGACTTGGTGGGTGCCGAGTTGGAGATGATACAGTTGCCCCAACGCGAGCAGATTCTGAAAAAGCTGCTGCAGGACGTGCGCGACAACTACGACTTCATCTTGATAGACTGTTCGCCCTCGCTTGGTCTTATCACGGTTAACTGTCTCACGGCGGCCGATTCGGTGCTTATCCCGGTGCAGTGCGAATATTTCGCTCTCGAAGGCATCAGCAAGTTGCTCAATACCATCAAGATAATCAAGGGCGGGCTTAACCGCAGCCTCGAAATCGAAGGGTTTCTGCTTACCATGTACGACGGACGTCTGCGCAGTGCGCGCCAGGTGGCAGAGGAGGTTCGCAAGCACTTCCAGCACTTGGTGTTCGACACGATGATACAGCGTAACGTCACCTTGAGCGTTGCACCCAGCCACGGAGAGCCGGCCTTGCTCTACGATGCCGATTCGAGAGGTGCCATCGACCATATTCAACTAGCAACGGAAATCATTCAGAAAAACAAGCATTAATGGCAAAGAAAAGACACGATTTAGGCCGTGGACTCGATGCGCTTATCAGTACCGAAGATGTCCATACCGTAGGCTCATCGTCCATTAACGAAGTCCCTATAGACCAAATACATCCCAATCCCAACCAACCACGTCAGGAATTCGAGGCAGAAGCCTTGGAGGAGCTGGCCGCTTCGATACGTCAACTTGGTATCATTCAGCCAATTACGCTAAGAAAGATTAACGAGGGTAACTACCAGATTATTTCGGGCGAACGCCGTTACCGCGCCTCTAAAATGATAGGGCTGGAGCAGATCCCCGCCTATATCAAAACCACCGAAGACGATCAGGTGATGGAGATGGCTCTTATCGAGAACATCCAGCGCGAAGACCTGAATGCCATCGAAATTGCTTTGGCTTACCAAAAACTGCTGGAGGTGCATAACCTGACGCACGAGAAGCTGAGCGAACGTCTGGGCAAGAAACGCACCACCATCAGCAATTACCTGCGTCTGCTCAAATTGCCCGCCAGCATACAGATAGGCCTGAAAGACAAGAAGATAGAAATGGCGCACGCCCGTGCATTGGCCGGTGTCGAAGATTCGCAGTGGCAGTTGCAGCTGTATCAGGAAATTCTCGACAAGGGTTATTCGGTGCGCAAGCTCGAAGAAATCATCAAGACGCAGTCGCCACAGATGCAGGCCCAAAAGAAGGCCGCCCAACAAGCCCGCAAGAAACTGCAAGGCGATTTCGGCGAACTGCAGAAAATGCTGGCCCAAAAGTTGGGGGTTAAGGTAAAGCTGCAGCTGGGCACCGATGGCAAAGGCAGCATCAATATTCCTTTCAAGTCGGAAAAAGACTTGGAAGCTATCCTGGCCCGTCTGGACAATCTGAACTGACGCAAGAAAGTATTTTCTCAATGGCCGGACATCCGTTCTACATAAGATTAGTGGCTTGCCTGCTGATGCTTGCTTCAGCAAGAGGGCTGCTGCTGGCGCAAAGCGAAACCGAAGGTTTCGCCTTTGCGGACAGCGTGCAGGTAGGCGATGCCTACCTGCACGGGCGGGCTGTCGGCCTACCGGCCGACAGCCTCGCCCTGCAGCCCAGCCCCGCAGCCAGCGAAGCCGTCAACGACAACCAGGCCGCAACCCAATTCCAGCCCGATTCCAACAAGGCCCTTTGGTACGCCGCCCTTTGCCCGGGGCTGGGCCAAATTTACAACCGCCGCTACTGGAAACTGCCCATCGTAGCAGGCGGTGTGGTGGGCATCACCTATGCCATCAGCTGGAACAACAAATACTATCAGGCCTACACCATGGCCTACCGCGACCTCATCGACAACGATCCCAGTACCAATTATTACGAAGAGCTGCTGCCCGCAGGGTCGCGATATTCCGAAAGTCAGTTGAACACGCTCTTCAAGAACCGACAGCAGAGTTTCCGCCGCCAGCGCGACCTGAGCATCATCATCGGAGCGGGCTTCTACCTGATCTGCCTGTTGGATGCCTACGTAGATGCGGAGCTGTACAATTTCGACATCAGCGACAATCTGAGTCTGCATTGGGAAGAAGCCTCGCAATCGTTCAACCTTAGTTTAAGTCTTCATTTTTAATACGATATGAAGTTATTGCTCAGTCTGGTCTCCGTCCTGTTATTAGCCTTGCCCGCAGAAAGTACGCTCATTCCCGGCAAACGTGCCCGCAGGGATACCAAGACTGTGCCCGACACTGTATACATTATAGATACGGTGGAAGTCGCCAGCCCCTCAGAGCCGCTCTTTATCAAGATAGACTCATCGTTTCTGGTGGACGACACCCTGCTCAATCCGCTATCGTACATCGACACCTGTATGGACGCGCGTTACCGCGAATGGCGCGAACTGGGCCTGCTCAAGACCCATGAGAATTGCAGCGAACGTCCCGACATGCAAGACATTCCCGATGAGGTTTTCCTGCAACGCATGGCCGAACTTCCCAACACCATACCCTGTTCGTACAACAAGATAGTGCGGCGTTTCATCGAGATGTACCTTTACCAGCGACCCGGTCAGGTAAGCAATATGCTGGCCTTGTCGGATTATTACTTCCCCGTTTTCGAACAGGCGCTCGAAGCGGAAGGCCTACCGCTGGAACTGAAATACTTGCCCGTCATCGAGTCGGGGCTGAACCCCAATGCCGTTTCGCGGATGGGTGCTGCCGGTTTGTGGCAGTTTATGTACTCGACGGGCAAAATGTACGGCCTGCAGATTAACAGTCTCACCGACGAGCGACGCGACCCCATCAAATCGAGCCAGGCAGCTGCCAAATTCCTCAAATCGCTCTACAATATGTTCGGCGACTGGAACTTGGCCATCGCCGCCTACAACTGCGGTCCGGGCAACGTGCGCAAGGCCATCGCCCGCAGCGGCTACAGCAAGGATTTCTGGAAAATCTACTATCATCTGCCCCGCGAAACCCGCAGCTATGTACCTATTTTCATGGCGGCCAACTACGTGATGACCTATCACGCCGAACACGGCATCTGCCCTGCCGAACTCGATTTCCCCTTTGTCTGCGACACTTTCATGATACACGAGAACATGCACTTCAAGCAGATTGAGCAGTATTGCCATATCAGCCAAAGCGAGCTCAAAAAGCTGAATCCGCATTTTCGCAGCGACATCGCACATGGAAACAGCCGCAACGCGGGCATTCTATACCTGCCCAGTCAATACAGCATGAGCTTCATCCACTGGCAGGACAGTATCCCCAACTACCGCAAGAAAGAACTGCTCAACGACAAGCTTACCTCCAAGCCCTACAACCCTTATCGGCCCAATGGCGAAGCCGTGGTCTACCGGGTGCGTTCGGGCGACAATTTGTCGAGCATCGCCCGTAAATACGGCGTGTCCGTCAGCAAGCTCAAGTCGTGGAACAACCTTAAGAGCGACATGCTCCAGATAGGACAAAGGCTCATCATTTACTAAACGGCTAGGAGGACAAAACCATGACTGACGAACAAATGATTGAAGCGGAATTCGAAGACCTGTTGCAGAAATACCTCAGCAGCAACCACCGCAAGAAAGTCGACATCATCACCAAGGCCTTCCGATTTGCCGAAAAGGCACACCGCGGCATCAAACGGCGTTCGGGCGAACCTTACATTATGCACCCGCTGGCCGTGGCCAAAATCTGCTGCGTGGAAATCGGTCTGGGCTCCACCTCCATCTGCGCCGCGCTGTTGCACGACGTGGTGGAAGACACCGAATACACCATCGAGGACATCAACCATCATTTCGGCGAAAAGATAGCCTCCATCGTGGAAGGTCTGACCAAGATTTCGGGCGGCATTTTCGGCGAGCACGCCTCTACGCAAACCGAGAATTTCCGTCGGCTGCTGCTCACCATGGCCGAAGATATCCGCGTGATTCTTATCAAGATGGCCGACCGTCTGCACAACATGCGCACCCTGAACGGCCAGCCTCCGCAAAAGCGCTACAAGATTGCCGGCGAGACCCTTTACCTCTACGCTCCCCTAGCCCATCGTTTGGGACTAAACCGCATCAAGACCGAGCTCGAAGACCTCAGCTTCAAATACGAGTATCCTCAGGAATACGAAGAAATTTCGCAAAAGCTGGAAAGCACTTCGGCCGATCGTCAGGAGCTGTTCGAATCGTTCATCCAGCCTTTGGAGCAGGCCTTGGACGACCTCGACATCAAATACGAAGTGAACAGCCGCGTCAAGTCGGTGTACTCCATCTGGAACAAGATGCAGAAAAAGCATCTGGAGTTCGAGGAAATCTACGACATTCTGGCCGTACGCATCATTTTCGAAATGCCGGAAGACCTGAGCGAAGACAAACTCGAAGCTTGGGAAAAGAAAAAATGCTGGGGCATCTACGGTGCCGTCACAAACTTGTACAAGCCTCACCCCGACCGCCTTCGCGACTGGATCAACAACCCCAAGGCCAATGGTTACCAGGCCCTACACACCACCGTGATGGGTCCTGCAGGCAAATGGGTGGAAGTACAAATCCGCAGCCGTCGCATGGACATCATTGCCGAGCGCGGTTTTGCGGCCCACTGGAAATACAAGGTAGACGAAATTGACGAGGAGAACGAACTGAACCGTTGGATACTCACCATCAAGGAAATCCTGGAGCGGCCCGAGCCAGATTCCATCGACATGCTCGACACCATCAAGATGAATCTCTTCGCTTCGGAGATTTTCGTCTTCACGCCCAAGGGCGATATCAAGACCATTGCGCAAGGGGCCACCGCCCTGGACTTCGCCTTCGAGTTGCACTCCGAGCTGGGCTTCCACTGCATCGGTGCCAAGGCCAACCATCAATTGGTACCCATGAGCTATGTGCTCAAGAGCGGCGACCAGATAGAGATTCTCACCTCCGATGTGCAAACGCCCAAATACGAATGGCTGAAATTCGTCACCACAGGCAAGGCGGCTTCCAAGATTCGCAGCCGTCTGCGCAAGGACAACCGCGAAATTCTCAAGGCGGCCGAACAGGAACTCGGCGATTTCTTGAACGAAAAGCGGCTGGCGGCATCGCCCGAGAACATTCAGGTGCTCATCGAGCATTTCGACTGCGACAGCCGCGACGACCTCTTGCTAAAACTGGGCAAAAAAGAAATCAAGCTGCAAGACCTGCCCGCCGACCTTTACAAGAAACCTTCGGGCAACTCGTGGATGCAGACGCTGAAGAATTCCCTGTGGCGCAGCAACAAAAAAGAGGAAAGCACCGAAGTCAAGACCGACCGCAAGGCCCTGCACCAGCTCACCGAGGAATCGATACGTTCGCGCTACGTTCTAGCCCCCTGCTGCCAGCCCATTCCGGGCGACAAAGTGGTGGGTTTCGTGGAAAAGAACGGCATCATCACCGTCCACAAGCAGCATTGCCCCGTGGTGATGAAGCTCAAGAGCAGCCAAGGCAACAACATCATCACCGCCGAATGGGCCACACAGAAAACCATGTCGTTCATCGCCTATCTGGAAATGACCGGTGTGGACGAAGTAGGTGTGGTAAGCCAGCTGACGCGCATCATCTCGGACGAATACAAGGTAAACATCCAGCTATTGCACATCGAGACCAAAGACGGTGTGTTCAAGGGCTTCATGACGCTCTATATCCACGACGTGGAAGACCTCAACAAGCTTATCGACAAGCTGAAGGGCATCAAGTCGATACGCGACATCAAGCGCATCGACAAGGAAGATATGAAGTTCTAAGATTACTGAATCATTGCCAGCACAGCATCCAGCGCAGCCTGCAGACCCGCGGCATCTTTACCGCCAGCCACTGCGAAGTGAGCCTGACCGCCACCGTTGCCTTTAATCAGCTTGGCAGCCTCGCGCACCATAGCGCCGGCATTCATGCCCTTTTCTACCAAAGCAGTGCCCAAAGCCACCGTCAACAGAGGCTTGCCGTCTTGCTGGGTAGCGGCTACGAACAGCAGATTGTCGCCACATTCGCCACGAAGCTGGAAAGCAATGTCCTTCACCTGGTCGGCAGGCAGGGCGGCGCAAAGCGTAGCCACATCCACACCGTTTATCTGGCGCATATTGGCCTTGATTTCCTCTTTCACAGCCTTGGCTTTCTCGGCCATAAAGACTTCCACCTGCTTTTTGAGCTGACGGTTTTCTTCCAGACTGCGGCGAATGGCCTCGGCCAGATTGCCGGTATTGCTGAACATGGCCTTGATTTCGGAAAGATTGTCTTTCAGCTGGTCGCCATAATTTTCTACAGCCTCGGCCGTAATGGCTTCGATACGGCGTATGCCGGCAGCAATGGAACTTTCGCTCAGAATGCGGAAACTGCCGATGTGGCCGGTGTTGGCAATATGCGTACCGCCACAGAGCTCGAGCGAATCGCCATAGCGTACCACGCGCACCTCATCGCCATATTTTTCACCGAACAAAGCCATAGCACCCATGGCGCGGGCCTCGGCTATGGGCATATTGCGATGTTCGTCCAAAGGAATGCAGGCACGAATCTTGGCATTCACCTTATGTTCTACCAGACGTATTTCCTCTTCGCTAAGTTTCTGATAATGAGAGAAGTCAAAACGCAGCAGGGCATCACTCACGTAAGAACCCTTCTGCTCCACATGTGTACCCAGCACTTCGCGCAGGGCTTCGTGCAACAAGTGCGTGGCCGTATGGTTGGCCGAAATCTTGGCACGGCGCGGCGCGTCAACCACAGCCTTGAAGCAGGCCGAGGGGTCTTGAGGCATGGTGTCGACAATATGCACGCTCAGGTTGTTTTCCTTTTTGACATCACGCACGCGAATACGTTCACCATCGGCTTCGAGATAACCCGTATCGCCAATCTGACCGCCCATTTCGGCATAGAAAGGTGTCTGGTCGAGCGCAATCTGATAGAAGGACTTGCCCTTCTGGGCCACCTTGCGGTAACGGATAATTTCGGCATCGCACTGCAGGAAGTCGTAGCCCACGAACTTCTGTTCAACATCCTTGAGGATAACCCAGTCGCCGGTTTCGATGGCGGCAGCATGACGCGCACGGTCTTTTTGCTGCTGCATTTCGGCATTGAACACCTCGATGTCGGCTTCCAGCCCGTTCTCGCGCAAAATCAGTTCGGTCAGGTCCAAGGGAAAACCGTAAGTATCGTAAAGCGTGAAGACATCTTTGCCGTCGAGTACCTTGTTGCCGGCAGCCTTCTGAGCAGCCATCATCTTGTCGAGCAGCTTGATGCCCGTTTCGAGCGTACGCAGGAAAGCCTCTTCCTCTTCCTTGATAACACGTTCTACCAGTGCCTGCTGGGCCACCAGTTCGGGATAGGCTTCGCCCATGGTGTCGATAAGGGCGGGCAGCAAACGATAAAGGAAAGCCTGACGACGGTCCAGGAAAGTATAGCCGTAACGCACGGCACGGCGCAGGATACGGCGAATCACATAACCGGCCTTGGCATTCGAAGGCAGCTGGCCGTCGGTAATGGAAAAGGCGATGGTACGGATATGGTCGGCCACGACACGCATGGCCACATCAACCTTGGGGTCATCGCCGTAGGTTTTGCCGCAAAGACGGCCTATCTCTTTTATAATAGGTTGGAAAACATCGGTGTCGTAGTTGGAAGTTTTGCCCTGAACAGCCATGCACAGACGCTCAAAGCCCATACCGGTATCGATGTGACGGGCAGGCAACGCTTCGAGCGAGCCGTCGGCCTTGCGGTTGAACTGCATGAACACCAGGTTCCAGATTTCGATTACCTGCGGATGACCAGTGTTGACCAGACTCAGACCGCTCACCTTGGCACGTTCGCTGTCGGGACGCAGGTCGATATGGATTTCGGAGCAAGGGCCGCAGGGGCCGGTATCGCCCATTTCCCAGAAATTGTCGTGCTTGTTGCCGTTGATGATGCGCTCTACGGGCAGATATTGGGCCCAATAGCCGGCGGCCTCGTCGTCACGGGCCAAACCATCTTGTTCGCTTCCTTCGAAAACGGTGGCATACATACGGTCGGCATCGAGCTTGAGCACCTCGGTAAGATATTCCCAGGCCCAAGCAATGGCCTCTTTCTTGAAATAATCGCCGAAAGACCAGTTACCCAACATTTCGAACATCGTATGATGATAGGTATCGTGACCCACTTCTTCCAGGTCGTTGTGCTTGCCGCTCACGCGCAGACACTTCTGTGAATCGGCCACACGGGGATATTTCGCCGCCGCCTGTCCCAGGAAAATTTCTTTGAACTGGTTCATACCAGCGTTGGTAAACATCAAAGTGGGATCGTCCTTCACCACCATAGGGGCAGAAGGAACAATCTGGTGTCCTTTCGAAGCAAAGAAGCTTTTGAACGATTCACGGATTTCTTTAGAACCTAACATGATACTTATTTTGTTAAACGGGCGCAAAAGTACAATTTTATCTTCGAATACGACAATTTTTATATACATTTGTCGCCAACTATCACTACGGTAAACGTGACACGAAGACACACCAAATACCGTTTCAACGAAGAAACGCTTAACTTCGAACCCTATCAGCCCTCGCCTCTGGTCAAGTTTCTGGCCATCGTTTCGAACATCATCATGGCGGCGCTGTTGGGCTTGACGGCTTTTTTCGTGTACAACACTTTCTTCGACGCTCCCGAAACCAAACGGCTGCGCGACGAGAACAACCGCATGGCCATGCAGTACGAGGTGCTGCTGCACCAGGCCGAAGAGCTGGAACAGGTAATCTTGGAGCTGGAACAACGCGACGACAATATGTACCGCGCCATTCTGCAGAGTGCACCCGTCGAGAACCGCAAGGGCAATTTCGACCGCAGCAACCGCTACGACCAATGGGCCGACCTTAGCCATTCCAGTCTGGTAAAGCAGACCAGCAAAAAGATAGACGAACTTTCGCGCCGCGTGTACCTGCAATCCAAGTCTTACGACGAGATGGCCGTGCTTATCCGCAACAACGAAGACCGCATGCACCATCTGCCCGCCATACAACCCGTCAAGCACGAAGGCCTCAGACGCGAAGCTTCCGGCTACGGCTGGAGAATCGACCCCGTCTACAACTACCGCAAGTTCCACGAAGGCATCGACTTTTCGCTGCCCGTGGGCAACGATGTGTATGCCACGGCCGACGGTGTGGTTTCGTATATCGGCTACCAGCGAGGCGGTTACGGCTACCTGATTAAGATAGACCACGGCTACGGCTACGAAACGCGCTACGCCCACCTTAAACTGAACTCGGCCAAGGTAAAGAAAGGACAGAAGGTGAAACGCGGCGATGTGATTGCGCTCAGCGGCCACACAGGCAAGTCTACCGCCCCACACCTGCATTACGAGGTGCGCGTGAACGGCAAGCCCGACAATCCCATACATTATTTCTTTAAAGACCTCAGCGCCGAAGAGTACGACGATATGCTCATGGAGCTCAGCAACTCCGGCGTTCCCATGGACTAAACTCCAAGCGGCATGAAGCAGTTCTACAGCATAAGCGAAGTGTCGGCACTGCTCGGAGTATCCCAAGCCACCCTGCGCTATTGGGAAGAGCAGTTCGACAACATCCGCCCTCACAAAAGCCAGGGTGGCACGCGACGTTACGACCAAAAGTGCATAGACGAACTGCAGCGCGTGCAGCATCTGCTCAAGGAGCGCAAGCTGAGTATCGCCGACGCCCGGCAGGCACTTAAGACCCGACGCACGCAAACCGAGGCGCGCATGGAACTGCAACGACGCCTGGAAGCTTTACGCGACCAGCTGATTGAATTAAGGCAAAGCCTGGGCCGCGAGTGTTAAAAAAGCCCGTCAAATGGGAATATTCTTGCGTTTTTTTTGCTTAAACGGCCAAACTCCGCTATATTTGACCGCTTTTCGGATGCCTCCCAACCAAGGGGGCATTGTTGGCCTATAATGAAGAGATGAATCGTTAAAATTCAATTTTAATAACTATCAACCATTTTACTAACTCTTTTAAATTAAGCTTATGAAACAAGTTTTCAAAAAATGCGCCCTGCTTTTGGCAATTGGCGCAATGAGCTTGAGTTTGAATGCCCAGACGCCCGGCGATGATTTGACCTCATCGTTCGTGAACCCGGCATTTGCGGACGGCACCAACGGTTGGACCGTGGCCGAGAGCGCAAACTGGACAGTCACAACTTCAAGCGGCAAGTATGGTTTTACAGGCACCTACCTGGAGGCCACCTCTGCCAAGAAGTTCAACGGTTTCAGCGTTTCCCAAACGGCCAACATGCCTTTTGGCGACTACGAGGTTTCCGCCGTTCTGTACAGACAAGAAGGTTCTAACTACAACAAGGGCGATTTTTCTTTGACCGCCAACGGCAAAAAACAGAATTCCGGCAACTCTTCCGCTAATGGTGGTGCCAAGACTACGGTCAACGCCCGCGTAAGCGACGGTACGCTTACCATCACGTTCGCCTCTAGCCAGAACCGTAACAATACGCTGGCTGTCGGCGATTTGAAGGTTATCTACAAAGGTTGCCCCGATTTGGCAGCATTGGTTACCGTAGCCAACACCTATGCCGGCCAGAAGATGCTCACCGACTATAGCAACCGCTATGCCACAGCTCTTGCTGCCGCTGCTACCGCTACCACTGTCAACGCCGACTATATGGACATTTGCACCGAGCTGGAAACCCTGAACGCTGCTGCCCAAGGTTCTATCGACGATTTCGCAGCTTATAAGGCAACCATCGACAAGGCCATGGATTTCGTTGCCGCCAGCAGCAAAGCCGACAAGCATGTCATCGATTCTATCATCGATGTACACGTAAATCAGTACACAGCCGGCGAAAAGAGTCCTAAGGCCGAAAAGTGGATTGCCGCTTTGGAACTGGCTTTAGGCGAATTCGACGCTTCTTATTTCATCACCAACTCCAGCTTTACCGACAGCCTGAACGCTTGGACACTGGATACCATTGCCAAGAACGCCAACCCCATCGTGGTTGAATTTGTTACTGGCCAGAAGGGCATCAGCTCTGCTATCTACCTCCACAACACCAAGAATGACAAGCAGGCCTTCAAGTCTGTTAGCTTGACCAACACTGTTAGCGGTCTGCCCAACGGCGACTACTACCTCAGCGCCAAGGCTTGGAAGAACGAAGGTGGCAACTACGGCAAGGGTACCGTTACCCTTTATGCCAACGACAAGAGCGCCAAGTTCGGCAACTCCAGTGCTGACGCAGCCGGTTCTGCCAAGGTTAAGGTTCGTGTTAGCGACGGTACTTTGGTTATCAAGGTTCTCGAAAACGACGGCCGCAACGGCGAACTGATGTTCGGCGATTTCACGCTGGATTATGTAGGCTTCGAAAGCTGGGCCAAGGTTAGCGGTTCTACGGCTACTGCCAGCTGCGTTGAAGAATTCATCGACGCTTTGAAGTCCGACAAGTACGACAGCGATGATGTTACCATCACCATCACCACAAACGCACTGTTCAAGTTCGGCAACACTGCTTTGGAATACAATCCTGCTTTCAAGAACTTGACCATCAAGTCTACCGCCGGTACCAAGATTGCCGGTCGTATCACTCCGCTCCTTGCCAATATGGAATCTCTGACCTACGACGGTCTTACCTTCGTGGCTTATCCCGACGGTTCTGCCGAAGGCTACACCTCTATCAACTTCCCCAAGCAGGGTGGTGATACGGGCGACTCCATCAAGGTGCTCACCATTAAGAATTGTACTTTCGACGGTTTGCAGAAGGAACAGATCATTGCCCACCGCGGCAATGACTTCAAGCAGATGATCGAAACCATCATCTTCACCAAGAACACGATTAACAACTACGGTGTTGAAACGACTGACGGTGGTAACCATCCCTTCCAAATCAACAAGGGTTGCACCAACAACTTCGTCATGACCGAAAACGTGTTCAACAACTGGGCAGGTAAGCAGTTCCTCAACTTCGGTAACATGTCTACCATTGCCAACAGCGACTCCATCATCAACATCACCGTTGAAAACAATATCTTCAACGGCTGGGGTGGCTACAGCATCAACCACGTGGATTCTACCAACACGGTTGTCAAAGACGGCCGCAACGCTCACAACTTTATCGAGTTCTCGAACAACATGAGCAAGGGCGCCAAGATCAACGTCAACAACAACTTGTTCTACCACAACATGGTTGACTCTTTCATCAGCTTGTATCCTGTTGCAACTCTTATCAACTTCACCAAGGATATGACCGATGCTTATGCAGCCAACACCGAAATCAATGTTGCCGGTAACCTCTTTATCCCCGACAGCGTCGCTTCGGTTCGCGCCAGCGGTCCTACCTACGAAGAAACCATCGCTCTGCCTACCAACACGAAGGACTGGACTGCCAAGTTCAAGGTATTCAACCGTCAGAACTACTTCCAGAAAGACTTCCCCGAGTTCGCTTATAAAGCCGGTGACAAGATGCTTCAGAGCAACAAGATGTACACCGCCGGCCATAACAACGGCTACATCGGTACTGCTGAAATGTACTACGACTTCAAGGCTACCGAAACCGGTGCTGTTGTCAGCACAGCTGCTGCCCTGAAACAGGCTTTGGCTTACGACTTCGGTGAATATCCCGTTATCACCTTGCTCGACTGCACCGACGAAGGCGGTATCTACAAAATCGGTACCGGTTATCAGACGCTGAACGAGAAAGCCAAGGGTGTTACCATCAAGGCTGCCGAAGGTGCCAAACCTGTTGTTTGCGGTACTTTGGCTGCTACCAAGTTCCGTCTTGAATACTACACCATCGACGGTCTGACCTTCGTTGAAGGCGGTGTTCCTGTTCAGATGATGCAGGGCAACGATACCATCAACACCCTGACTGTTACCAACTGTGTATTCGATGCTATTGCCAGCACCCAGATTGCGCAGTTCCGTGCAGGCAACGGTTATCTTGGCAAGTTCATCTTCAAGAACAACGAAGTGCTCGAATATGGCATGGCTATTCAGGACGGTGGTAACCACGCCTTCCAGTTCAACCAGAAGAACTTCACGGTAGGTTCTTTGGAATTCACCGACAACCAGTTCATCGAATACGGTGGCAAGCAGTTCATCAACTTCTCTAACGTTGGTCCCGTTGTTGGCAGCGATTCTATCATGCGCATCAAGTTCAACAACAACACCATGTACGGATTCTCGGGCAACGGTTGGTGGAGCAAAACTACCCAATACCGTAACTTCCTCGAATTCACCTGCGGCAGCAAGTATGGTTGGAAGGGTGCCGAAATTGAAATCAACAACAACTTGTTCTTCGAACTGAACCACAAGTGCGACTCGCTGGGTATTGCCAACCGCTTGGCTCTGGGTACCGACGGTACGAACGACAACTACAAGGTTAGAATTCTGAACAACGTATTCTATCCCGACAGCGTAATGGCTCAGGTAGAATTGGGTAAGGTTATGGAGAATGGCAACCTGCCTATCTTCGATAACGCCAACATCACGGCTACCCGTAACGATATCACTTTGGCATCGCTTGGTTTCACCAATGGCGCTGACATTTGGTATCAGGGCAACGTGCTGCAAATTCCTCACACTTCTCCTTTGATGAAGGCCGGTGTTGACGGCACTTACATTGGTGCTGCCGCCAACTATGTAAAGGACGTTACCAACATTCCTCACGTAGCTTACTTCACCACCGACAAGGCTATGGATGCCGGTGCTGCCGCTACCACGGAAGATCCTATCTACAAGTACCTCAACGAAGGCTACGACTACAATGTTGAATTGGTAGTTCTGCCCAGCGACAAGAAAGCCGACGTGAGCGCTCTTGTTGACCTGAGCAAGTTCGACGCTGCCATCATCGCTGAACAGCTGTCTGGCGACGCTGCCGCTCTGATGACTACCGGTCCTCTTGCCATCAGCAAGCTGACTGTTCCTACCATCTACAACAAGGCCTTCGCTTTCAAGGCAAAACGTGCTCTTGCTCAAGGTACCGCTACCGGTTCTGCTTCCGGTAAGGATGCCAATGTTGCTTCTATCGTTGTTCCTAAGGACAACCAGAAGTGGGGTCTGTTCGAAGGCATCGACTTCTCAGCTTCCGATACCGTTGTTATCTTCAATGCTCTGGCCACCGATGGTGGTACGCTGGGTGACGCCAAGTCGCTGAAGGGTATCAGCTACATCAGCGGTCTGGATGCTCTGAAGGCTAGCCGTCTGGCTTATCCCGCCATCGAAGATGCTTCTGTTGTAAGCGCAAGCTTCAACTATGTACCCGCAGGTGCTGCTATCGGTTCTGAAACCACCGTTGCTCCTATCTTCTTGTTCGGTATGAACTCGGGTGCCATCGCAGCCGATAACGGTAAGAACATTACCGAGGCCGGTCTGAAGTTGTGGAAGAACGCCCTTGATATCCTGCTGGGTACCATCGACGAACAGCCTCGCAACCTGGAAGGTCTGCCCAAGTTGGCTTATGTAACCAAGAACGTTGCCGATATGGCCGAAGGTGCTGCCGATCCCGTTTTGGCTGCCCTCAAGCAAGACGCTAGCATCAACGTTATCGAGGTTATCTCTGACGGTACTGCCGCCGACGTTGCCGGTGTCAACGCTATCCTGATTCAGGAATCTATGGGTGGTGGCGACAAGGTGCTGACGCCTACCGGTGCTTTGGCACTGAGCGAACTGAGCGTTCCTACTATCTACAACAAGAGCTATGCATTCAAGAAGGGTCGTGCCATTACCGATGTTGCCGTTGCCGGTAACGCCAGCGGTAAGGAAGCCGGTGCAACCGTTCTGAGCATCACTCCTCTGGTTAACTCGAACTTGTTCGACAGCATCGACACCACCGCCGGTATCACCTTGTTCAACGGTACTGCCAGCGACAAGGCCGCTGATGGTGATAAGGCTTTGAACTATGTTGCAGGTCTGAAGAATACCGGTGTGGCTTTGGCTACTCCTACCGGCATCGATGCCGCTCTGGCATTCAACTACATCAAGGCTGGTGAAATGCTTGGTGACGCTACCCTGAAGGCCGACGTTCTTACCTTCGGTATGAACTACG
Organism: bacterium; assembly: GCA_963617485.1. Taxonomy (GTDB): domain Bacteria; phylum Bacteroidota; class Bacteroidia; order Bacteroidales; family UBA1402; genus UBA1757. The sequence goes on from CAVEPA010000010.1 coordinate 68,841, forward strand.
GTGCCCTCTGCAAGCCCGGCAACATCACCGATGCCAACCTGCAGTTGTGGAAGAACGCTGTAGATATCGTTATGGGCAAGAAGGCTATCACCCACGAAGCTATCGTTGGTCTGAACAACATCGAAGTTATCAACAGCGTATTCGCTAACAATGGTGTTATCTACATCAACGCCAGCGAAGCTGCCGAAGTGAACATCTACAACATGACCGGTTCTCTCGTTAAGAGCGTCAGCGTTAAGGAAGGTCTTAACAGCATCGACGGTATGAACGCAGGCCAGATGTACCTCGTTCGTTGCAACGACCAGGTTTCGAAGGTTATCCTTTAATCTTGGAATGACAAGTCTGTAGGCCTCGCGCCTACAGGCTTTACTGATAAAAAGAAGTCCCGAGCCGCATGGCTCGGGACTTTCTTTTTTTTCGCGGAGGTCCGGGTTTGGCGCGAGGCCTAACCGCCCACCCTGCGGAAGCGCTACCTAAAGCGACTGTTGATGAGCGGGAGCAGCACCTTGTGCACCACGCGGTCGTTGAGCTGATGCTCGCCCTCGAAACGGATGGCGTTGGGATAGTGTTTGCGGAAAAGGTCGTAGGTGTTCACCACCGGGTCGTTGATACCGAACAGACCGATGCAGTTTTCCTTGTCGAAATCGGTGATGCCTTTAAACTGAAGTCGCTCCATCTGGGCGTATTCGTTCATGATATCCTTGGTAATGCGGAATTCCTTGGCATTATCCTGACGACGGTTGTGGTAGCGGTGAACGCCTGTCTTGAGCGAGCCCATCTTGGACATATTAAAGGCCGGATTCACACAGATGCGCTTGTAACCGAACATCTGCTGGGCATACATACCGCCCATGCTGGTACCTATAATAAGGTCGGGCTGTTCCTTTTGGCAAAGTTCACGAAGCATAGGCAGCGCCTTGGAAGGTTCCATGGGAATGTCCGGGGCAATAACAGTATCTTCGGGCAAAGCATTGCGCAGCGTTTCCACCGTGCCACTTGTACCCGAAGATGCAAAGCCGTGAAAATAAAGAATTTTCATTGTTTAGAATAGGAGACTGTCTTGAAATTCTGCACATTGTCGGTTTCCAGCACCGTATCGGGCGAACAGACACTGACGTGACGCAGTACTATATCGCGGGCATCGCGCAAGGAAATATAGCGCGAAGCCTGACGCACGCGTACATTGTCCAAACGCAGGTCTTGCAGCGGACTTTCGGGAATACCCTTGACGCGCAAGAAGTACTTGCAGCTGTCCACGTAGATGTCTTTGGCCGTGATATGGCGATAGAAAGGTGTCAACGGAGTAAGGTCGCGCGCCGGCAGACGCTGGGCCAGTTCGCCCACGTAGGTTTTGCTGCCCAACATGTCCCAAGTGAAGGCATCGCCCGTCAGGTCCATGCGCACCCGCTCGTAGGTGATGTACTCGCCACCACCGCCTCGGTTGCGGCGCGTCTTGAAGCGGATACCCGTACCGGTGCCGTCAAAGACACAGTCGTGCAAGTAGAGGTTGCGGATAACACCGGCCGTTTCGCTGCCGCAGGTAATGCCACCATGGCCGCGTTGCGCCAGACAATAGCGCACCACCACGTTCTCGGTGGGGCGGTTCACACGCAATCCGTCCTCGGCGCGACCGGCTTTCATGGTAAAGCAGTCGTCGCCACAGCTCAGGGTGCAGTACTCGATAAGCACGTTGCGGGTAGATTCAATATCGATGCCATCGCCGCGCGGAATCCCCACCGAATGTACTGTAATGCCGCGGATAATTACGCTGTCGCAATAAACGGGTACCACATTCCACATAGGTGTACGCTCCAAGGTAATGCCCTCGATAAACACCTGACTACAGGCCGTTGGCGACACGAAAGTGGGCAGGAAGACACCCTGTCCTTGCTGGTTGTCGTACACGCGACTCTCCACAGGCGAATTGGGGTCGATAAGTTTTTCTATAACATCGCCTCGGCACTCGTTGCGCAGAATCTCGCAATCGCGCTCGGGGCCCACCAACTTACCCTTGCCCGTAATGGCAATGTTACGCTGGCCATAGGCATAAATGCAGGCACCCATAGAATAGACCTCCACGCCCTCGCAGCGCGTGAAGACGGCTGGCAGATAATCTTTGATATCCCCGCTGAAATGAATCTCGGCACCTTCCTGCAAATGCAGGTTGACATTGCTTTTAAGCTGAATACGTCCGCTTTTCCAAATGCCTGCAGGCACTATCAACGTGCCGCCTCCTTGCTCCGACAGACAGTCTATTGCCTCCTGAATCTGCGCAGTTACCAAATGCGCGGTATCCAAGCCCAGTTCGCCCAAATTGATGTTGCGCTCGGGAAAGACCGGCGCGTGCAGTTGGGGCATATCAAAAGGAGCCTTGATGGGCGCGATGGTTGCGGGCAGGCAATGCGCTCCCACTTCATCAACGGTAGGCACCAGTGTTTCAGGATTTTGGGGCTGACAAGCAGTCATTACAAGGCAGGAGGCCAGCATCAGGCAGGCTGCCAGAGCAAGGGACGTAGGTTTCATTCTATTATAAGGTTACACCTGTTTTGAAAATGGCAATTTCGCGATAGGATTTCTTTTCGTTGTTCACTTGTTCGCCCGAAGCCACCCGAAGCAGGTAGTCGACAAAACGCGCGTGTACGCTGTCCATAGCCTCATCTTCCACCAGCACGCCGGCATTGAAGTCGATCCAGGTGGGTTTGTTCTTGGCCAAAGTGGAGTTGGTTGCCACTTTCATGGTGGGGACGAAGGTGCCGAACGGCGTGCCGCGACCTGTGGTGAAGAGCACAATCTGACATCCGGCGGCAGCCAAAGCAGTTGCGGCCACCAGGTCGTTACCGGGAGCTTCCAGCAAGTTCAGGCCGTTACGTTGAATGCGGTCGCCATAACGCAACACATCGCGCACGATGGATTTGCCGCATTTTTGGGTGCAGCCCAAAGCCTTTTCCTCGAGCGTAGAAATACCGCCGGCCTTGTTGCCGGGAGAAGGATTTTCGCCCACGGGCTCACCATGCGAAAGGAAGTATTGCTTAAAATCGTTGATCAGGCTGACAGTCTGTTCAAAGCGTTCGCGGTTCTCGCAACGGTTCATCAGGATGGTTTCGGCCCCGAACATTTCTGGAACTTCGGTCAGTACGCTGGTACCACCCTGCCCGATGATAAAGTCGGAGAGCACGCCCAGCAGCGGGTTGGCCGTAATGCCCGAGAAACCATCGCTGCCGCCGCACTTGAGGCCGATTTTAAGTTTGCTCACAGGCACATCGCTACGTTTGTCTTCTTTAGCCAAGGCATACAGTTCGCGGGCAATGGCCAGACCGGTGGGCACTTCGTCGCCGGGTACCTGCTGGGCCACCATAAAGCGCACGCGCTCCTGGTCGTAGTCGCCACAGAATTCGCGGAACACATCGGGCTGGTTGTTCTCACAACCCAGACCCACCACCAGAATGGCACCGGCATTGGGATGATGCACCATATTGCGCAGTATCTTTTTGGTATTTTCGTGGTCTTCGCCCAATTGGGAACAACCGTAGTTGTGCGGGAAAGCTACGATAGCGTCCACACCTTTGCCCTGGGTTTCGGCCCGCAGCTGTTCGGCTATCTGGTTCACGATACCGTTCACACAACCCACGGTGGGGATAATCCAAATTTCGTTACGGATACCCACATCGCCGTTGCGACGCACATAGCCCTTGAAAGTCAGGCCCCGGTCGGGAGCGGTAACGTCCACCAGCTGAGGATTGTAGGTATATTCGAGCAAGCCGGCCAAATTGGTCTTGATATTCTTGTCGCTCATCCAGGCACCCTTGGCAACGGCTTCTTTGGCATGACCGATGGGGTAACCGTACTTGATGACATTTTCGCCTTGGGCAAAATCTTTCAAAGCGAACTTATGGCCTGCAGGCACATCTTCCTGCAGTTGCACCTGCTGTCCGTCCACACAGAGTTCTTCACCCTTCTTGAGGGCGCTGATGGCTACGGCAACATTGTCGGCAGGGTTGATTTTCAGATAGCTGATCATAGTTGTTATGCTAAAAAAGAGGAACGTGTGTTGTCTTGTGCGCACGTTCCTCCGTAGGGTGATTGTATAAAAGAATTACAGGATGGTCTTGACCGTTTCCAACATACCCTTGCTTTCGATGCTGTCGAGGAAGCCCTTTACCATAGCGGTGAGGCCGGGTATTTCATTGAGGTTCTGCTTGGATTCCTTCCAGATGATATCGGTAGCACCCAGCACACCTTCGGCAACCTTCTGCGTATCGCCGCTGGCCCAAAGCTGCTTGAGCAGGTCCATAATTTCCTGAGCGTCGTTGGGAACGATGTCCACGCCATCGGCACGTTTGCCACCCTTGTAGTATTCGATGATGGCAGCCAGACCGAGTACCAAGCCCTTGGGCAGCTCGCCCTTGCGTTCGAGATAAACCTTCAAACCGGGCAGGTCGCGTGTTTCAAACTTGGGGAAAGAGTTCAGCATGATGCTGGTAACCTGATGGTCTACGTAAGGATTGTTGAAGCGTTCCAATACGTCGGCACCGAACTGCTGGAGCTCGTCCATAGGCAGGTTCAGGGTTTGCATAAGTTCTTCGAACTGTACCTTGTGGATGTACTTGCCGATAACTTCGTGGTTGCAGGCGTCGCGTACGATGTTGATACCGCTCAAGAAAGCAACGGGCGAAAGCACAGTGTGCGGGCCGTTGAGCAGGGTAACCTTTCGTTCGTGGTAAGGTTTCTCGGAGGGAGCGATAAGCACGTGCAAACCGGCTTTTTCGGCGGGGAATTCAGCACGGAGTTCGTCGAGGGTCATATTTTCGGGAGCTTCGATAACCCAAAGGTGGAAGATTTCGGCTTGAACCACCAGATTGTCGTTGTAACCGATTTTTTCGCGGATGCTGTCAATTTCGTGACGGGGGAAGCCGGGAACAATGCGGTCTACCAGCGTAGCGCAAACGTAGCAGCTTTCATAGAACCAGTTCTTAAAACCTTGATAATCGGCACCGAAATCGTCTTTCCACAGTTCGATGTACTTGCCGATGCAGTCTTTCAGATGATGTCCGTTCAAGAAAATCAACTCGCAAGGCATGATGATAAGACCCTTGTCCTTAGCACCGTTGAAGGTTTTGTAACGACGGAACAACAGCTGGGTAAGCTTGCCGGGATATGAAGAGGCCGGAGCATCGGCGAACTTGCAGTTGGGATCGAAGGTGATACCGGCTTCGGTGGTGTTGGAGATGACGAAACGCATTTCGGGCTGGTCGGCCAAAGCCATGAAGGCAGCGTTCTGCGAATAAGGGTTCAGTGCGCGGCTGATGCAGTCGATGCGTTCCAGCGTGTTCACAGCTTCACCGTTCTGACGGCCTTGCAGGTTGACGTGGTACAGGCAGTCTTGTCCGTTCAACCAGTCTACCATACCGCGTTCGATAGGCTGTACCACCACCACCGACGAGTTGAAGTTGGTACGCTGGTTCATGTTCCAGATAATCCAGTCTACAAAAGCGCGCAGGAAGTTACCTTCTCCGAATTGGATAATACGCTCAGGGGCAGTAGATTTAGGTGCCGTGAGTTTGTTTAAAGCTTTCAGCATATTGATGTTATTTAAAAGTTGATTGTAATTTCTAGTTAGCCGCAAATATACAATTTTCTGGGGCTTCAACACAATAATACGCACAATTTTCAGTTATATCAGAAGCCCTTTTGAGAATGGCCGCAAGGCCACGACACCGAGCGATGCAAAGACGCAAACAACATATTATATTTTTGTTCTGCCTGACAGTCTGCTGCCTGGGCAACCCGCTGCGTGCCCAGTTCGACGGGCAGCTGACGCAATATATGTTCAACACGGGCATCTACAATCCGGGCGGCATTGCGCTGAACAGCGACTTGAACGTCGCCCTGCAGCTGCGCGAACAATGGACGGGCTTCAAGAACGCACCCAGCACGTTCCACTTGGGTGTGAACGCACCGCTGCGCATAGGCAACCAATTGTGCGGTCTAGGCCTATTGATGACCAACGAGAGCATCGGCCTTTTCAAAACACAATGGTTCCAACTGCAATACGCCTACAAGATGAAACTCTGGCAGGGCGAACTCAGTGCGGGCATCCAGGGCGGATTGCTGCAACAGAACTTCGACGCTTCGGGCATTTACCTTCCTTCGGGCGAGCAATTCAGCCAAAGCGACGCGTCCATTCCCGAAGGGCAACTGGAGGGCATGATACCCGATTTCAGTCTGGGTCTTTGGTACGCGCGAGGGCCTTGGTACGCGGGCCTTTCGTGTTCGCATCTGCTGGGTGGACGCATCAAGTTGGCCGCCGAAGAAAGCAGCGGCGAGGACGATACGGACGTGGGTATGCGCGTTTCCCGGACAATTTATTTTACGGGCGGATACAATATTCAGCTTCGAAATCCGTTATTCTGCTTGCAACCCTCTGTTTTACTGAAGAGCGATTTTGTGGCCTTTCAAGCGGATTTATCGGCCCTTTTGCACTACAACAAACAGTTTTGGGGCGGTCTGGACTGGCGTCCGGGCAGCGATTTGGCATTCTTGGCGGGTATGAGCTTCAACTTCGGGCTGAGCGTGGGCTACTCTTTCGATTTGTCTATGCAGCAAGCCACCGGCTCACACGAAATCATGATTGCCTACCGCAAAAAGATTGATACGAGCAAGATAAACAAGCAACAAAAAAGTATACGACTATTATGACAAGAAACATTCTGTTTGGCATCGCAATAGCACTGACGGGCCTGCTGATGAGCGCCTGCGGTTCTTACGACAATGGCGAACTGACATCCGTGAAGGCACCTTCGTGGTCGGAACCCAACCCTTACGGCATGGTACTGGTTAAGCAAGGTTCCTTCGAACTGGGCCAGGCCGAAGAAGACAGCATTTGGGGCACCAATACGCCCTCGAAAATGGTGTCGGTGGCTTCGTTCTGGATGGACCAGACCGAGATTACCAATGGTCAGTACAAGCAGTTCATCAAATGGGTATGCGACTCCATCATCCGTGAAAAGCTGGCCGATCCTGCCTATGGCGGCAACGATGAATACAAGATTACCGAAGACGCGCTGGGCGAACCCATCAAGCCGCGCCTGAACTGGCGTCTGCCCATACCCGACCGTCGTCGCGCTACCGAAGAAGAGCTGAGCGCCCTGAACTATTTCAAAGAGGCCGACCCCATTTTCGGCGGAAGCCGCACCAAGACCGAACTCATCACCTACCGTTACGAATGGTTCGACTACGAACAGGCAGCCAAACGTTCCAACCAGTTGAGCGCCGCCAAACGTGTGCGCAATACCGATGTGGACCCCGCCACCCTGCCTCAGGTCATCATCAGCAAAGACACGGCTTACTACGACGAGAACGGCCGCATCGTACGTGAAACCATCCGCCGTCCGCTCAGCTCGGAATTCGACTTTCTGAACACCTACATTGTGGAAATTTATCCCGACACCACCGTTTGGGTAAACGACTTCGACAACAGCTACGGACTGCCTTACCTGAAGAATTATTTCTCGCATCCGGGTTATACGGAGCATCCCGTGGTGGGCGTTTCGTGGGAACAGGCCCGCGCCTTCTGCCATTGGCGCACGCAATATCTGAACGCCGTGCTCAAGCCCCGTGGCCAAGAAGTGCTGGAATTCCGTCTGCCCACCGAAGCCGAATGGGAATTTGCCGCCCGTGGCAAACAACTGGAAACGCGCTTTCCTTGGAAAGGCAACTATGCCGACACCGAGAAGGGTTGCTACTACGCCAACTTCAAGCCCCAGAAGGGTAATTTCACCAAAGACGGCAGCCTGATTCCTTCCAAGGTGGCCTCCTTCCCCGCCAACGACTACGGCTTGTACGACATGGCCGGCAATGTCTCTGAATGGACTTCCACTACCTGGAGCGCCTCGGCTTACGAAGTGATGAGCGACATCAACCCGGAATACGACCAGCGCAGCGTGGCCAGCGACCCTTACATGAGCAAGCGCAAGGTAGTGCGTGGCGGTTCGTGGAAAGACGCCGCTCCCTTTATCGAGGTGAGCACCCGCTCTTTCGAATACCAGAACGAAACGCGGTCGTACATCGGCTTCCGCTGTGTGCGCAGCCAGATTGTAAGCAGCAACAGATAAGAATAACAAATTCATCGTCAAGATATTATGGAACTTAGAAAACCTTCGAAATTCATAGAATACCTGTCCAGCTACAAGGGCAAGGTGCTGTTCAACTTCTTCTACGGTTTCGGCGCATCCATCGCCATTTTGGGTACGCTCTTCAAAATTTTGCACCTGGACGGTGCTAACATTATGCTGGCCGTTGGTCTAGGCACCGAAGTGCTGATGTTTGCCCTTTCGGCCTTCGAGCCTCCTTTCCGCAACTATCATTGGGAAGAGGTATTTCCCATCCTGAAGACCCGCAATCCGGAGGATATGCCTCACTTCTACGGTCCGGAGCCCATGCAGCCTATGCAGCCTATGGCTCAGAGTCCTGTGCAAACGCCCGTTCAGCCTGTCGAAACGGTGCAAGCTCCCGTGCAACCCGTCTCTCAGACTGCCGGCACTTACGAAGATTTCAGCGTTCCGCAAATCAAGCTGAGTCAAGAGGAAAGCTTGTCTATCGAAAACAGCCTCAAGGAATATGCCGAGCAGATGAACACGCTCAACCTGCATCTGAAGGGTCTGAACACCATCTACGAAATCCAGCTCAAGGATATCAGTTCACAGATTCACACCATCGACTGTATCAACCAGAGCCTGCTCAACATCAAAACCATGTACGAAGGTTCGTCCAACGACAACGAGCGTTTTGTCAAGGAAACCGAGGCCATGGCCAGCAACTTGTCGAGCTTGAACGAAATTTACGCCCGCATGCTGCAGGCTATGATGAAATCCAATATCTAAGCCATGGCAGCAAGTAACGCCCCCGAGACGCCCAGACAGAAAATGATCAGCTTGATGTATATCATGCTGCTCTGTATGCTGGCCCTGAATGTATCGTCGGATGTGCTGGGCGGTTTCGAATTGGTGGAAGACTCTCTGCTCAAGAGTACGCAGAATTCTCAGGCTCAGAACGAGTCGCTCTACGACAATCTGGAAGAGTCTTTCCTTCACAACCCCGAAAAGACCGGCGAATGGTACCAGCGTGCGCAGGATGTCCGTATGATGAGCGATTCCATGTACCAGTATTTGGAATCTATCAAATGGGAAATCGCCCGCAAAGCCGATGGCAAGAATGCCGACATCTACAACATCAAGAAAAGGGAAGACGTGAACGCGCCGGCCTTTGTGATGCTGCCCCCGACGGGCCATAAAGGCCGTCAACTGGCCACCGCCATGGAAGCCTACCGCAACAGTATCGCCGCCATGATCAGCGACAGCCTCAAGCAGAAAATCATCATGGACAACTTCAACACCGAAGCCTCGTCCAAAGCCAAGGCGGAAGGCAAAAACTGGGAGACTGCCATGTTCGACAATATGCCTGTGAGCGCGGTGCTTACCTTTCTGACGAAACTGCAGAACGATGTGCGCTATGCCGAAGGCGAAGTGTTGCACACGCTCAACAGCAATATCGACGTAGGCGACTTCCGCGTGAACGAAATCAAGGCTTATGTTATTCCCAACTCGCAGACCATCGTGCGCGGCAACAGCTATCGGGCCAACATCGTGCTCTCGGCCGAAGACTCTACGCAGCGTCCTCATATCTACGTGAACGGTACGGAACTGGCCATGGACAAGAGCGGCCTGTACGAGGTTTATACCACCAAAACCGGCAACTTCCCGGTGAAAGGCCGTATCGACCTGCAGCACGGCGACGGCAGTGTACGCAGCTATACTTTCGATGAAAGCTACACGGTGGTGGAACCCACCGCTACGGTTTCGAACACCATGATGAACGTGCTTTACGCCGGTATCGAGAACAACCTGAGTATCTCCGTGCCGGGCGTACCGGGCAATATGGTGCAGGCCAGCGTCAACAACGGCAAAATGCAGCGCCGTGGCAACATTTGGGTGGCTACACCCAGCGATATCAACCGTGAGTGCGTGGTCAGTGTCAATGCCACCATGGACGGCCGAACGCAGAACATTGCCAAGATGCCTTTCCGGGTGCGTCCGCTGCCCGAACCCAGAGCCTTCATCGAATACAGCGATGCCAACGGCGTGACGCGCAAGTACCGCGGCGGCACGGCCTTCCCCAAGAAGAACATCATGGACGCGCCGGGCATCATCGCCGCCTTGGACGACGACCTGCTGGACGTTCCCTTCACGGTGCTTTCGTTCGAAACGCTCATCTACGACTCTATGGGCAATACCAATGTGGAAGTGTCGCAGGGGGCCAATTTCTCGCAGCGTCAGAAGTCGCAGATCCGGGCTTTGGGCCGCGGCAAACGCTTCTTCATCTCGCGTATCAAAGTGGTGGGTCCGGACAAGATAGAGCAAACGCTCTCGCCTATGGAAATCATCATCAACTAAATTGAAAATTCCATTAAAACAGTGCATATGAAAAAACAAGTTACCGCCATTCTTGCCTGTCTCGCCTTGATGGCCACAGGCATGCTCTCGGCTCAGCCGGGTGCTTGGCAACGTGACGTTTACCGTATACTCGATTTATCCAAAGACGCTAACGCTCCTCTCTACTATCCGCCCCAACCCGACGGCCAGCGCATGAACCTTTTCTCGTTGGTCTTCGACCAGGTGTCAAAAGCCAAGCTTAAGGTCTACGACTACATCGACGGCAAAGAGGTGTTCACCGATGAATACAAGGTGAAGGTGAACGAACTGCTCGACCGTTTCTGGATTCCCTACGAACAGGGTCCCGACCCCAAGAGTCCGCAGGACACCGTCTACAAGGTGGAAACAGCCGATATTCCCAGTCAGGAAGTGAAGCTCTATTATCTGAAGGAAATCTATTATCTTGATGCCCAAACTTCGAGCATCAAGCGCAAAGTGGTAAGCTTCTGCCCTGTGCTGGTACGCGAAGACGAAACGGGCGAGATGCGCCGTTACCCGCTGTTCTGGGTCGCCTTCGATGAAGTTGCCCCGCTGCTCAAGGAACACAGCCTCAGCACCGGAAAATACAATGCCGCCGCCACTATGAGCGTGTACGACTATTTTGCGCGTCATCAGTATCAAGGCGATATTTATAAGGTGTACAACCTCCAAAACCAGAATGTGATGAGCTATTGCAATACACCCGAAGAGATAGCGGCCGAACAGGAACGTCTGGAGAAGGAGCTGGAAAGCATCACCAATGCCCTATGGGACGAGCCCCGCAAAGACAGCAAAGAAAATAAGGAAAACAAGTAAAATAATTGCCTTGGCCGATGGAGGTTCTCCGATTGTTTTTATATCTTAGCGAATCAATTCCAACGTTATGAACCACCAGTATTGCGTTATTATGAGCGGTGGCATCGGCAGCCGTTTCTGGCCCGCCAGCCGCAGCAGCCGACCCAAACAGTTTCTCGATTTCTTCGGCACCGGACGTTCACTGATACAGCAGACCTTCGACCGCATCAAAAAGGTTGTCCCCGCAGAACACATCTTTGTGGTAACCAACCGTTTGTACAACGACCTTACCCTGGAGCAACTGCCCGAACTCAAGCCCGAACAGATACTCTTGGAACCCTGCAGACGTAATACCGCCCCTTGCATTGCTTTCGCCTCGCACCATATCCGCGCCATCGATCCCGAAGCCTGCATTGTGGTAGCTCCTTCCGACCATCTGATTCTCAAGGAAGAGGATTTTCTCTCCACGCTGCGCAAGGCGCTCGATTTCGTTGCCCGCCACGATGCGCTGGTCACTATCGGTATCAAGCCCAACCGTCCCGAAACGGGCTATGGCTACATTCAGGCCAACCATCAGCAGATTGACGGTTTTACCAAGGTAAAGGCCTTTACCGAAAAGCCCAATCTGGAACTGGCCAAGGTTTTTCTGGAGAGCGGCGACTTTTACTGGAATTCAGGCATTTTCATTTGGAACGTCAACAGCATTATCAAGGCACTCAACGAGTTCCTGCCCGAAATAGCGCAGGTATTCAATACGGCTGGCAAAGGTGTCTTTGGTACCGAAGCCGAGAAGGCTTTTATTGAAGAGAACTTCCCTTCTTTCCCCAATATTTCCATCGACTACGGCGTTATTGAGAAAGCCGGCAATGTTTTCGTGGAGATGGGCGATTTCGGCTGGTCCGACTTGGGCACTTGGGGTTCGCTGCAGGAGTTGTGCGAACACGACGGCAATGGCAACGCCATTCTGAAGGGCCAGGCTATGTGCTACGACAGTCACGACAATATCATCACCCTGCCCGAAGGTCGCCTGGCCGTGGTTCACGGCATGGACGGCTATATCATCGCCTCGTCGGGCAATGTCTTGATGATATGCAAAAAGGATAACGAACAGGAAATCCGCCAATTCGTGCAGGATGCCGAGATAAAGTTCGGCGACACCTTCGTTTAGTCTTCGGCGCGACGCAGGCGATTGCCATCGGCATCTACCTCTACGGCACGCTTGCGACTCAGCTCAAAGTTGACTCCCAGGTAGTTGCGGCGCACCACATCGTTGGCGGCCAACTGCTCGGGCGTTCCTTGAAAACGTATCTTGCCTTCAAACAGCATATAGGCCCTGTCTGTAATGGACAGGGTTTCGCGTACATTATGGTCGGTGATAAGGATACCGATGTTCTTCTTAACCAGACCTGCCACGATAGACTGGATATCGTCTACGGCAATGGGGTCGACACCGGCAAAGGGCTCATCGAGCATGATGAACTTGGGGTTGATGGCCAGACAACGTGCAATTTCGGTACGGCGACGCTCACCTCCCGACAGACGGTCTCCCAAATTCTTGCGGACTTTGTTCAGGTGGAATTCCGAAATAAGATTCTCCATCTTTTCGTGCTGCTCATCGGGAGTCATTTTGGTCATCTGCAGCACCGAAAGGATATTGTCTTCGACCGTCATCTTGCGGAACACCGAAGCTTCCTGCGCCAAATAACCGATGCCCGCTTGAGCACGCTTGTACACAGGATAGCCGGTAATGTCGGTCTGACCCAGGAAAATGCGTCCTTCGTTGGGCACCACCAAGCCGGTAGTCATATAAAAAGTGGTGGTTTTGCCGGCACCGTTCGGGCCTAACAAACCCACAATTTCGCCTTGATGCAATTCGATGGACACATGGTCTACCACCGTGCGCTTGTGATAACGCTTTACCAAGTTTTCGGTTCTGAGAACCAAGCCGTTTTCCTGTATGTCTGCCATTGCCAAAAATTTCCGCAAACTTACACATTTTACTCGATTCACGTCGCATGATTGACCCCGATTTGCTTTATCTTTGTAGCTACATTTTTCACAAAAAGCTCGTATCAATCTCAAATGAAGACTTGGAAAGACAATCTTGAAGAAACCAAACAGCACTACCTCGACTGGTGGAACCACAAAGGTTTGGTGCTGAATATGTGGGAACATTTTCAAAACGGCGTTCAGCCTCATGCCGATGTGCCGGCTCCCGCTCCCGCAAAAGACCTGAACCAAAAATGGTTCGACCCCGAATGGCGCGCCCAGTACCTCGACTGGTATGTGGCCCACAGTTGCCTCAAGGCCGACATCTTGCCCGTAGCCAACACCCAATTGGGTCCGGGTTCTTTGGCAGCCATCTTGGGCGGGCGGCTGGAAGGCGGCGAAGACACCATTTGGATACATCCCGACCCCGATTTCAAGGAAGACATCGTTTTCAATCCTGACAATCAGGCTTGGAAACTGCACAAGGACTTGCTGCGTGCCTGCAAAGACAAGGCGCAAGGTCATTACTACGTGGGTATGCCCGACTTGATGGAAGGTCTGGACATTCTGGCCGCGCTCAAGGGTACCGACAACGTGCTTATCGACCTGCTGACACAAGGCGATGTAGTGGAAAAGCAACTGCAAGAGATCAACGACATCTACTTCAAGGTGTTCGACGAGCTTTATGATATTATCCGCGAAGGCGACGAGATGGCTTTCTGCTACTTTTCAGCTTGGGCTCCCGGCAAGATGAGCAAGTTCCAGTGCGACATTTCCACTATGATAAGCGAAGAAGACTTCCGCCGTTTTGTACAGCCTTATATCCGCCAACAATGCCAGAAGATTCCCTACTCGCTCTATCACTTGGACGGCGTTGGGGCCATCAGGCACTTGCCGGCGCTGCTCGAAATTGACGAACTGAAAGCTATCCAATGGACACCCGGCGTGGGAGAACCTCAGGGTGGCTCTCCCAAATGGTACACCTTATACAAACAGATTCTGGCCGCCGGCAAGAGCCTGATGGCCTGCTGGGTAACTGTGGACGAACTGCGTCCGCTGCTCGATGCCATCGGCATAGAGGGCGTACATTTGGAGATGGATTTCCACAACGAAGCCGAAGTGGAAGAGGCCCAGAAGATTGTGGACGAATACCGCAGCAAGGCTGCGGCTGCGAAGGCGAAAGCCGGAGCAGCCCCGGGCGGAGCAGCAGCAAGTTGCCCTTGCTGCAGCTCCGCCGCGCAGCCGGCCGCACCCGCCAAACAGCCCGAGCCAGCCACACCGACCGCCGCTGTGCCGGCCAAACGGCCCTTCACCGATTACATGAAGGAGCGCATTCTTATTCTGGACGGCGGTTTCGGCACCAGCCTGCAGGCCTACGGCCTGCAGGAATCCGACTTCCGCGGTCAACTTTTCAGCCATCATTCCTGCGACCTGAAAGGCTGTAACGATGTGCTCTGCCTGACACGGCCCGCTTTGGTGGCCGAAGTGCACCGCCGTTTTGTGGAAGCAGGCGCCAACATCATCACCACCAACACTTTCAATGCCCAAGCCGTTTCGCTGCAAGGCTACAGCTTACAAGACCGCGTGCGCGACATCAATCTGGCCGCAGCCGTCATCGCCCGTAGCGTTGCCGACAGCCTCAGCCGTCCCGAACAGCCCGTCTATGTATTCGGCAGCATGGGCCCCACCGACAAATGCATCGGACTGGAAAGCATCGGCAAGGACGAATTGCTGCAAGCCTACCGCGAACAGGCCGAAGCACTGATTTGTGGCGGAGTGGATGCCCTGCTCATCGAAACCATTTTCGATGCCGAAAACGCAAAAGTCGCCTTAGAAGCCTGCCGGGCAGCTATGGACAAGCTACAGCACCGTCTGCCCGTTTGCGTCAGCTACACCATCAAAGACCCCAAGGGCATCAACATGATGGGTCAGCACCTGATGGACTACATGAAGGCCCTGCCACAAGATTTGGTTACCTGCGTTGGACTGAACTGCTCGCTGGGAGCTGAATCAATGACTGCCTTCCTGCGCGAGATGGCCGCCAGCCTACCCTTCTTCATCTCGGCCTATCCCAATGCCGGTCTGCCCAACAAAGACGGCCAGTACGACCAAACGCCCGCTATGATGCGCCAGGCAGTCGCTCCCTTGGCTCAAGAACACATCGTCAACATTTTGGGTGGCTGCTGCGGCACCAGCTATGAGCATATCCGCCAAATCGCTACGCTGGCCAAAGAAGTGAGCGTCAGCTGGACGCAACCGCATACGCCCGTCACGGCTCCTCAGACCGACAGCACTCATCCTTCATCGAATAACAACAATAACGATAAAACGACATCTTCCCCTATGGACAACAACATGCTCTATCAGGCCATTCTGACGGGAAAACTGCCCGATGCCGAAAAGGCCACCCAAGCCGCCATCGAAGCCGGCTGCTCACCCCAAGAAATCATCAACGGACAAATGATTGCCGCCATGAGTGAAATCGGACAGCGTTTTCAGGACGGCAAGGCCTTCGTTCCCCAACTGCTAATGGCCGCGCGCGCCATGAAGGGAGCCATGCAAGTACTGGCCCCACAGATGGAAGGAGCCGCCGTGGAATCGTTGGGCAAAGCCGTCATCGGTACTGTCAAAGGTGACCTACACGATATTGGCAAGAACCTGGTGGCCTCTATGCTGGAAGGTTGCGGTTTCGAAGTAGTGAACATCGGTATCGATGTTTCGGCCGACAAATTCGTGGAAGCCGTCAAGGAGAACAATGCCGACATTCTGGTACTGA
This sequence comes from bacterium, assembly GCA_963617485.1. Taxonomy (GTDB): domain Bacteria; phylum Bacteroidota; class Bacteroidia; order Bacteroidales; family UBA1402; genus UBA1757. The sequence continues at coordinate 84,867 of CAVEPA010000010.1, forward strand.
GCGCCTTGCTCACCACCACCATGCCCTACATGAAAGAAGTGATTGATGCCTTGGAAGTTGCCGGCCTGCGCCAGAAGGTGAAGGTAATGGTGGGCGGCGCACCGCTGAGCGAGGAATACGCCCGCGAAATCGGTGCCGATGGTTATAGCGACAATGCCAACAGTGCCGTAGCTTTGGCCAAACGTCTGATGGGCAAAAACTAATCGGGAGACTCAATTCTTCTGTCCCCAGCGTTCACACCAAAGTTCGTACAGCGGGAACAACTCTCCGGGCTCTTCGGAATACCAGCCATAGCCATTACGGCGCTCGTAGCCGATTTCCGAAATATCATACTTGACAATACCGTCCCTATCGCAACAGAAGGGGCGGTTTGTCTTTAAATCGCAGAAGCGTCCCCAAAGGTCGGGACCCTCGTTGCTTTCTATCCAAACACGGTTGGGACGGCCATCTTGGTCGGTAACAGTAGAGATGCGATGGTCGCTGATGCGGTTGGCCTCAAACCAGGCCATGGCGGCATGAACGGCTTGCTGAACTTCGGTCGAAGGATGGTCAAGTGCCATCAGCAACCGCACGATACCGGCCGATTCCGCGCCGCTGAGCGATGCGAGTTCGTAGGCACGCGCATTGGCCGGCTGCAAGGTAACTTCGTCGTGCTGGGCGCACCACACCGTCTTGACACCGTTCTGCACATATTGGGTCTTGAGAATACAGTCGATGCCGCGGTCGAAAGCATCGGCAATGCGCGCACGCAGGGCTTTGTCCACCAAAGGCCTGAAAATCTCGTCATCCTGAAGGATATGCCAAAAAAGCGTCATCACGTTCACCATGGCACCATCGTTGTAGGTGATGTGCGTATAGTAACCCTTGTCGCGCGAGAACTGCTTGAAACCGCCGTTGTCGTACTGAATGCTCAGCAGAAACTCCAGTCCCCGTCGGAAGGCCTGGCGGTAACGCTCATCGGGTTGCACTTGGTACTGATTGGCCAAAAACACCAGCTCGGTATAGGTGGCCTTGTTGTCGATGGTAGACTCGGTAATGGCGGCGCGTCCCTGCACCGCAGCCAAACTGTCCTCGGGCGACAGTTTCTGACGGTATTTGCGGTAGTTTTTCTCCCAGCCGCCATTATCCTTTTGCATCAGCAGGACGTTTTCGGCCACTATCATCGATTCTGGACTGCCATACCAGGCGTCGCGAGCCGGCAGACGGCCTTTGCTCAAACGCAAAGCCAGCGGATTCTTTTCGGCAGCCGTCATTGTCAACGACAGCGTCAACATCGGCACAAGCAGCGCCATAGCAAGTAACTTCTTCATCTTTTCAAATCAATTGACCACTACAATTTTTGCTACCATACCCGTCGAGCCGTCCTGGGCAGCGGCAAAGACCAGATAGACACCTGTGGACACGCGGCTTCCATCGCCCTGACTGAGGTTCCAAAGGAATTGTCCGCCCAGCGAGCGGCCGGTAGTCATCAGACGTCCGTTGATATCTGTAATTTTCACTTGAGAGTTTTCCATCAGACCCGTCACCACCACATCGCCCACAAACTCGGGACGCACGGGGTTGGGATACACCGTCACCGAACTGTAATCGGGCTGGGCGCTCACCGCATCGCTACGATAGGAGACTATGCCCGCTTCGGTACCCATAAAGACCTCACCCGTAGTGGGATGCACCAGAATGTCGTACACCACATCCGAAGGCAAGGGACTGTTGTTGGCCGTAAAATGATGGATGGTTTCCAAACCGTCCTCCGAAAGCAGATACACACCGTCGTTGTTGGTTGCCAGCCATTTGCGGTTGGCAGCGTCCACGGCGATACCGTAAATCATGGAGTTGCCGAGCAGATAATCGGCCTCGTTGGTGCCGTCGTTGCGAGGCACTTTCACTCGCGTGTAGGTGGGCGTTGCCGTATCGAGGATGCTGGCGCTATTGGATAAAATGAGCGGGCCGTAGGTGCCTCCCACCCAAATGTTGCCTTTGAGGTCTTCTACCACGCAATGCATGGTGTGGCCGTTGTAGGAGTTGCCGTCCTGGTCTACCAAGTTGGTGCTTATCCAGCGGGTGCGGTCGTCGGAAAAGTCGGTAAGCGTACCGCGCGTATCAATGATGAACAAGCCTGGTTCCACGCGCTCGGAATTAATCCAGACCAGACCGTTGGAGGCAAAAAGAATGTCATCCCAAGAAGGGGCCGTGCCGCAGAAATTGCTGTAATCGGGTTGCAGCCAACTGCCGTCGGGACGTATGATGTGAATGTTGCCACGACCGTTTATCTGGTCGGAATTGAGCAACCAGAAATTGCCTTCACTGTCGCAAGTGATGCCATCGGTGCGTACATAGCGCTGTGGGTTGTCGGGAAACATCGTCACCAGCGGACTGTTGCTCGAATTGTAGACGCTGTCCAGTATACCGTTGCGGAACTCCAACAGACCGTCGCCCCAAGTGCAGGCAAAGATATGGTTTTCATCGCGGGGGTCGATGGCGAATTTCAGCACATCCTGAAAAGAGAAGCCCAGTTTGGCCTTGAGCTGGTCGGCGGTTTCGGCTATCAGCGAATGCCATTCCTCGCCATCGTAACAGAGCAGCCCGCCATCCCAACGGTAACGGTCACCCCAACGTCCGCCACTGCTGCAATAGAGTTTATCGTCACGGAGAAACATCTTCCAAGCCGTCTGCGATTGCGGTCCGTTGGGACAAATAAGGCTGTCTGTGCAGGCATAGGCATCGATATCGGCTTGATAATCCCAGATACACAATCCTTTGCGACCCGAAGCGGCATACATGCGCTGTCCGTCGAAATCTACGCGCAGTGCCTCGGTGATATCGGTAGTGATGTTGTTGCCGGTAAGAAAACGCAATTGTCGACCCTCGCCGTTGTACATGGCCAGCACATGGGCACTCCGGCAGACAAGCAGATATTCGCCACAGCTGTACATATCGCTGACAAAGCCGTAATAGCTGCGTAGCTGCAGGATGGTTTGGGTATCGACATCGTAACGGTAAAGGCGGTTGTCGGTCAATAGGAGCATCTGTCCTTGCCAGTCGAGCATACGGATGGGCAATGGGCTGAGGGTCAGGTTCAAGGCCTGCCACTGTGAAAAGTCGAGCAGGTTGCGCCCCAGCCGGCCTTGATACAAACCTTGGTCGCTGAGCAGATACAGACAGCTGTCGGTGAGCATGGCATCTTTGATGTGCAGATAACTGCCGTCAGGCTGACGGAAGATATAACTCTCGCTTATTTCGCGAGCCTGCATATCCACTTGCAACAGACCGATATTGGTGGCCAAAAGGGCGTACTTGCCGTACATGCGTATCCGATTGACGCTTTTGTCGGCGGCCAGCGTCTTGTCGCGGTAGTCAGAAAGGTTGAAGATATCGCCATCGGCACCGATGATGTCCACATTGCCGTCGCTGTAGAGCAACAGCGTTTTGCCGGTCGGTTCGTTGTAGGCCATCTGCGACACTTGATTGCCGCTAAGTCCGTCCAGCATGCTGTAAGCCTGAATGGAAGCGTCCGCCGGGTCATAAGAGTAGAGATGCCCTTGCGAGCTGACGTAAACCTTAGCGGGCGTGTACAGCACTTGATTGGCCTTGGCATACGAGAAGTGCGTGCGCCACTCACCGATGCGCATCTGGGCCGACAAAGACGAAAGTCCCGCCGACAGCAGCAACAGCAAGTACAGAGCCAAGGCTTTTCTCATATGTGTATTAGGTTAGCGCTTGAGCAGAAAATTGGCAAAGGAACGCACCGCACGGCCTCGGTGACTGATGTTGTTCTTTTCTTCGGGGCCCATTTCGGCAAAGGTCAACTCCGAACCCTCGGGACGGAAAACCGGGTCGTAACCGAAACCTTTCTTACCCTTGCGCTCGGTGGTGATTTCGCCCCGCACTTCGCCTTCGAAAAGGTATTCCTTACCATCCATGATAAGGGCGATAACGGTTCTAAAACGGGCCTTGCGGTTTTCGATGCCCTTCATCACACGCAGTATTTTGTCGACATTCTGCTCGAAAGTGCAGCCCTCGCCGGCAAAACGCGCGGTAAACACACCGGGAGCGCCGCCCAAGGCTTCCACTTCCAGGCCCGTATCGTCGGCAAAGCAGTCGGTACCGTACTTTTGGTACACATAACGGGCCTTCTGCAGGGCATTGCCCACCAAGGTATCGGCCGTTTCGGGTATTTCTTCGTTGCAGCCCAACTCACCCAGATTCACAATTTCCACTTTGTCTTTCAAGATAGCCGATACTTCTTCGGTCTTGTGCAGGTTGTGCGTGGCAAACACCAGACGGGGCAAGGTTGTTTTGACGGACTTTTGAGCCTTGGGAGCCGAAAGTTCCAACATACGCTGTATCGATTTGGCGGCAGCCTTGGCCACTTCGGCATTGACGGTTACTTCAGGGGTTTCGTCGCGCAGGCAGAGATAGAGTTTTTCGAGCGTGTTGAGGTGCATCGATTCGCAAAGGTTCAGGGGCGCATCGGTGGTGGGCAGAGCCGGAATAAACTTCTTGTCTGGACAGAGCTTCTGCAATTCCACCAGCACGCCGGCTTCGGTAACGATGATAAACTGCTTGTCGTCAGACTTTTGGGCATAGGCAATAATGCCGGAAGTGGCACCTGCGTAGTCAGACAAATCGACGATTTCTTGCGGGCATTCGGGATGACAAAGCACCTTGGCTGCGGGATAGCGTTCCTTGAGGGCTTTGAGCTTTTCGACCGAGAAACGGGCATGCACATGGCAGGCACCATCCCAAAGCAGCATCTGGCGGCCGGTCAGACCATTGATATAATTGCCCAGATTATGGTCTGGACCGAAAATCAACTTTTCATCTTTGGGGAAGGATTCCACTATCTTGACGGCGTTGCTCGAAGTCACCACCACGTCGGTCAGGGCCTTGACAGCTGCCGAAGTGTTCACATAGCTAATAACCTTGTGCTGGGGATGCGCCTGTTTGAAAGCGGCTAAAGCAGCGGCCTGACAACTGTCGGCCAAGGAGCAGCCGGTATTGGCATCGGGGATAAGTACTTTTTTGTCGGGCGAGATAATTTTAGCAGTTTCGGCCATAAAATGCACCCCACACATGACGATGATGTCGGCATCGGTTTTGGCGGCATGCTGGGCCAAAGCCAGACTGTCACCTATAAAATCGGCAATATCCTGAATATCTTTGTCCTGATAATAATGCGCCATGATAAGCGCGTTCTTTTCCTTGCGGAGACGGTTGATTTCTTCAACCAGGAAGTCCTTTTCCATAGAGGTTAATAAATAAGGAGTATGAAGGGACAAAAATAGTGCATCGGGCCAATAGTCGCAAATTGTGACCGTCCTTTTTAGTTTTGCATATTTTTCGTATATTCAGAAAATATAAATATTTGTTTAAGTAGGCTTGCAAACTAATTCCGCTATTATTACTTTTGCAGCGCTTTTGGGGACGCTTATCCCTGAATACAAAACAAAAAGCTGTCAATCAAACAAATAGCATCTTATCAACTCAACATTATGATAGTAGCCAACAAGACTTTGGACAAGGCTGTCATCCGCTTTTGCGGCGACTCGGGCGATGGTATGCAATTGACCGGAACCCTGTTTTCCACCTTGTCTGCCGTATTCGGTAACGAGATTTCAACTTTTCCCGATTACCCTGCTGAAATGCGAGCTCCCCAAGGCTCGCTGAGTGGCGTATCTGGCTATCAGGTACACATAGGCTCATCGAGCATCTACACCCCCGGCGACCTGGCCGATGTTCTCATCGCCATGAACCCCGCCGCACTCAAGACCAACGTCCGCAACATGAAACGCGATGCCGTTGTCATCATCGACCAAGACACCTTCGATGCAGCAGGTCTGGAAAAGGCCGAATTCAAGACCGACGACCCCATCAAGGAGCTGCACATCGAAAGCGCACAGGTAGTGGCCGTACCCATCACCTCTCTTACCAAGCTCAGCCTGGCCGACAGCGGCATGGACAACAAGAGCATTCTGCGCTGCAAGAACATGTTCGCACTGGGTCTGGTGTGCTGGCTGTTCAGCAAACCGCTCGAAGAGGCCGAGCACCTGCTCAGCAACAAGTTCGGCAAGAAACCCGCCCTTTTGCAGGCCAACCTCAAGGTCATGAACGACGGCTACAACTACGGACATAACATCCACGCCAGCGTTTCCACCTATAGCGTAAATCCTTCGCACCTGGAAAAGGGTGTCTACACCGATGTCAAGGGCAACCAAGCCACAGCTTGGGGACTTATCGCAGCCGCCGAAAAAGCGGGTCTTCCCTTGTTCTTGGGCAGCTACCCCATCACCCCGGCCACCGATATCCTGCACGAACTGTCGGCCCGCAAGGAACTGGGCGTGAAGACCGTTCAGGCCGAAGACGAGATTGCCGGCGTCTGCACCGCCATAGGCGCCGCCTTCGCCGGCAACCTGGCCGCCACCTCCACTTCCGGTCCCGGTATCGCCCTAAAGAGCGAGGCCATCGGTCTGGCCGTGATGGCCGAGCTGCCGCTGGTCGTTGTGGACGTTCAACGCGGCGGCCCCTCGACCGGCCTGCCCACCAAAGCCGAGCAGACCGACCTATTGCAGGCTCTCTACGGCCGCAACGGCGAATCGCCCGCTGTGGTTATTGCCGCCAGCACTCCTGCCAACTGTTTCGACTTTGCCTTCCAAGCTGCTAAAATTGCATTGGAGCACATGACCCCCGTCTTCTTGATGACTGACGCCTTCCTGGCCAATGGTTCTTCGGCTTGGAAGATTCCCAATATGGACAATTATCCCAGCATCAATCCACCTTACGTTACCGAAGATATGCAAGGCAAGTGGGCTCCTTACCTGCGTCAGGACAAGAACTTGGTACGCTACTGGGCACTGCCCGGCACCAAAGGTTTTGCCCACCGCATCGGCGGTCTGGAGAAAGACTCCGTCACAGGTGCAATTTCCACCGATCCCGACAACCATCAGCTGATGACCGACCTGCGTCAAGGCAAGATAGACCGCATTGCCGACTGCCTGCCCTTGCAAAAAGTTGAGGGCAACCCCGATGCCGATGTATTGGTAGTTGGCTGGGGCGGTACTTACGGACATCTGTATGCCGCCGTTCAAGAGCTCAATGCCGAAGGCAAAGCCTGCGCTCTAGCCCATTTCAACTACATCAACCCGCTGCCCCGCAACACTCAGGAAATCTTGTCGAAATACAAGAAAATCATCGTCTGCGAACTGAACAACGGACAATTTGCCGCCTATCTGCGCTCCAAGATGCCTGCGGGCTTGAATATCAGCCAACTGAACAAGGTTCAGGCCCAACCTTTCGCCGTAGCGGAAGTGAAGGCAGCCGTATCAGCATTGTTTAACGATTAAAGCATTGTTACTATGGAACTTATATATGCTCCCAAAGACTTCAAAAGCAGCGGCAAGGTAAAATGGTGTCCCGGTTGCGGCGACCACGCCGTATTAAGCTCGCTGCACAAGGCTATGGCCGAACTGGGCGTAGACCCCGACAAAATTGCCGTCATCTCGGGTATCGGTTGCTCATCGCGTCTACCTTATTATATGAACACCTATGGTTTCCACACCATCCACGGACGCGCCGCCGCCGTTGCTACCGGCGTCAAACTGGGCAACCCCGAACTCACAGTGTGGCAGATAAGCGGCGATGGCGACTGCCTGGCCATCGGCGGCAATCACTTCATCCACGCCCTGCGCCGTAACATCGACCTGAACATCATCTTGATGAACAATCGTATTTACGGCCTCACCAAGGGCCAATACTCGCCCACTTCGCCCAAGGGTTTCATTTCCAAGTCGTCGCCTTACGGCACCATCGAAGAGCCTTTCCGCCCTGCCGAACTTTGCTTCGGCGCCCGCGGCCAGTTCTTCGCCCGTCTGCTCGATGTCGATTTAAAGAACTCGCAAGAGGTGCTGGTGCAGGCCGCCAAGCACAAAGGCGCATCGGTGGTGGAAGCTCTGGTGAACTGCGTTATCTTTAACGACGGCACCCACAAGGACATTTCCGACAAGGAGACCCGCGACGACCGCGTCATCTACCTGCATCATGGCGAAAAGATGATTTTCGGCAAGAACCGCGACAAAGGCCTTGTGCTCGACGGTCTCTCGCTCAAGGTTGTCACTATCGGCGAAAACGGTGTTACCTTAGATGATATCCTCACGCACGATGCCCATTGCAAAGACCTGACCTTGCACTATCTGCTGAGTACTATGTGCGGTCCGGACTTTCCCGTGGCACTTGGCGTTATCCGCGATGTGGAAGCACCCACTTACAACGATGCGCTCTTTGAGCAAATTCACGAGGTACAGGCCAAGCGCCCGCAAATCACCTGTCTGAACGATTTCTTCAAGACACTCGAAACCTGGGAAATAAAATAAGCTTTCGTCCCCACAAGGGATGCCAGCGCTAAAAAAGCCCGCCGCGATATGGTGGGCTTTTTTCTTGCAAGCACCTGAATATCTGTATTTTAACAATCGTTAAACCTGCGAAAAATTATTTATCTATATTTTTCTCTAATCGGCCCTTTATACTTCAGTTTTGTTTATATCTTTGCACTCGGAAAAAATTGGTTTTCAAAGAAATTAAGATAATTAAGCTTTATAATTAATCCTCTAAAAATGAAAAACTTAGATTTAAGCAAGTACGGTATCACAGGTACTACCGAAATCGTACACAACCCTTCTTACGAACAGTTGTTCGCAGACGAAACCAACCCCGCCTTGGAAGGTTATGAAAAGGGTCAGGTTACTGAACTTGGTGCTGTCAACGTTATGACGGGCATCTATACCGGACGTTCACCCAAAGACAAATTCATTGTGATGGACGCCAACTCAAAAGACACTGTATGGTGGACTTCTGACGAATACAAAAACGATAACAAGCCCGTTTCAGAGGCTACTTGGGCTGAACTCAAGAAGCTTGCCCAAAAGGAACTTTCCAACAAGAAACTGTATGTAGTAGACTGCTTCTGCGGTGCCAACAAGGATACCCGCATGGCTGTGCGCTTCATTATGGAAGTGGCTTGGCAGGCTCATTTCGTAACCAATATGTTCATCCGCCCCAGCGCTGAGGAGCTGGCTAATTTCGAGCCCAACTTCACCGTTTACAACGCTTCCAAGGCCAAGGTTGAGAACTACAAGGAACTCGGTCTGAACTCTGAAACTGCCGTGGTATTCAACATCACTAGCCGCGAACAGGTTATCATCAACACTTGGTACGGCGGCGAAATGAAGAAGGGTATGTTCTCGATGATGAACTACTACCTGCCGCTGAAGGGTATCGCCTCGATGCACTGCTCGGCCAACACCAACGAAAAGGGCGAAACCGCTATTTTCTTCGGTTTGTCAGGCACCGGCAAAACCACCCTTTCGACCGATCCCAAGCGTATGCTTATCGGTGACGACGAACACGGCTGGGACGACAATGGCGTGTTCAACTTCGAAGGCGGTTGCTATGCCAAGGTTATCAAGCTCGACAAGGAAAGCGAACCCGACATCTACAACGCCATCCGTCGCGATGCCCTGCTCGAGAACGTTACCGTTGACGCTCAGGGCAAGATTGATTTCGACGACAAGAGCGTTACGGAGAACACCCGCGTTTCTTATCCTATCTACCACATCAACAATATTGTAAAGCCCATTTCGGCTGCTCCTGCCGCTCAGAATGTCATCTTCCTGAGTGCTGATGCTTTCGGCGTACTGCCTCCTGTTTCCATTCTGACTCCAGAACAGACCAAATACTACTTCTTGAGCGGTTTTACCGCCAAATTGGCCGGTACGGAACGTGGCATTACCGAGCCCACGCCTACTTTCTCGGCTTGCTTCGGCCAGGCTTTCCTGGAACTGCATCCTACCAAGTATGCCGAAGAACTGGTAAAGAAGATGGAAAAGAGCGGTGCCAAGGCTTATCTGGTGAACACTGGTTGGAACGGTACCGGCAAGCGTATCTCTATCCGCGATACCCGTGGCATTATCGATGCCATCCTCGACGGTTCCATCAAGAATGCTCCTACCAAGAAACTGCCTATCTTCAACTTTGAAATCCCCACCGAACTGCCCGGCGTAGATTCCAAGATTCTCGATCCTCGCGATACTTACGCTTGCGCTTGCCAATGGGAAGAAAAAGCCAAAGACTTGGCCGGACGCTTTATCAAGAACTTTGTCAAGTACGAAGGCAACAAGGCTGGCAAGGCCTTGGTTGCTGCCGGTCCTAGCTTGTAAACCGAGCTTGTGACGATAAAAAAGGAGGACCCGCGCTGCGCGCGGGTCCTCCTTGCTTTTTTAAGAAACTGTTTCTAACAGCAACTTAGCAACCACTTCTTACTTCAGTCGCAACTTCAAGGTCCGTTCGCCGTTCGATGAACTGAGGCGCAGCAAATAGAGACCTTGGGGCAGACCTTCCAGACTGAGGGTGTTGAGGGTGCC
>CAVEPA010000011.1:0-67436 GCA_963617485.1 bacterium
GGTTCGGAAGGGCGTGTCAATGGGTTTTTCACTCTGGCCGGCAGGCGCTTCTTCAGCCTCACACGCTTGTCATAGTGCAACTGTTTATACACGCGATACACTTTCTTATGGTTCCAAGGCTCGCCCCACGAGCGCAATATCTCAAAGATCTTCCAAAATCCATCTCCATACTGAGCCGCCTTTCTGATGGCCTCCTCGACTTCTGTATCGTCTTTCACACTCTCGTAATAAAAGTACGACCTATGAATATCCATCAGTTTGCACGCCCGAGTGATGCTCACATCATATTCTTCTGATAGCTCATTCGCCAACTCTTTCTTTACCTCGGGCTCTAGAGTTTTTTTTCGATAACCTCCTTCAGTATCCGGTTGTCAAGCGCCAGGTCCGCGTACATCTGCTTGAGCTTTCGGTTCTCCTCCTCCAACTCCTTCAGACGGCGCACCTGACTGACTTCCATCCCGCTGTACTTCGACTTCCAATTGTAGAGCGTCGCCCGGGATATCCCGTGATCTCTTGCTACTCTTTCGGCATCTATGCCGCTCTCCAGTTCCTGGACGGCTTTCACCATCTCGGACTCGCTGTGAATCTTTTTTTTCATTTCGTTCCTCCTTTGACAAAGTTAATCTTTTTGTCTAATTCGGAACTGTCCTACTTTTAGGGAAGGCTACATCAAATATAACATTTTTTATCATGTTGTCTTTGGGTTGACAAGGGAAAAAGCGAAAAAATTTTGCAGGAAAGAGAAAATAATTTTACAGGGATTGAGTACTAGGAAGTTACGCGATTAAAGCTTTTTTGTTTTTTGTTAAGAATTCATCTTTTGCAGAAGACCATGTATGCAGCTTTGTTATCCGTTAAGAAACAAGCTATGCAAGGCCAAAAAGTTTCGCCTATAAAAACTGTTATTCTTGGTCTTGATAGAAGAAATATTCTTCGTCCATCATCATGGCTTCTTCTAGTTCGCTTCTGTCAGTTCGCATAGTACGCTTGGATTGTATGAACTGGTACGAGGAGTTCTTCTGGGAACGGTGGTGCCGCGGGAAATCAAAGCGAAGTGAATCAAAGCGAAGCGAAGATAAAAAAGCCACTACTCGCGGACTACTTGCTTGACGCCTTTGACGGTGAGGATTTTGCGGGCAATCTGGTCGAGCTGGTGACGGTCGCTCACCACCAGCGTGAGGAAACCGCGGAACAGACCGTCGGTAGAGTCGATGCGCAGGCTGCGGATGTTCACATTGAAGTCCTTGGAAATGAGCGAGGTGATGTTGGTCACTATGCCAATATCGTCGTTGCCGATAACTTGCAGCGTGGCGGCATATTGCGCACCCTCGCCCTGCCCTGCCCAACGCGCCCGCACAATACGGTAGGCATAGCGCTCGCGCAGCTGGGCCGCATTGGGACAATCCACACGATGCACCTTAATGCCGCCGCTCACCGACACGAAACCGAACACTTCGTCGCCGTAGATAGGGTTGCAGCAGCGGGCCATCTTGAAATCGAGTCCCTTGAGGTTCTGGTCGATAACCAGCACATCGTCCTTGCCTTGGCGCACACGTTCCTCGCCGGCATCGTAGGCATAGTTTTCGGCCGAATATGTGCCCAGCTCTGTGGCCTGATTCTGGTGGTCGCGGTTGTACATTTCCACATAGGCTTCAATCACCAGATTGGTGTCGAGCCGCCCTTCGCCGATGGCGGCAAAAAACTCGGTTATCGTCTTGTATTTGAAGCGCTTGACCAGACGCATCAGGTAAGGCTCCTCGAACTCGATCTTGCGGTTCTTCATACGGCGCAAAAGCGCATCACGACCGAATTCCGAGAGCTTCTGCATATTCTCCTTGAGCGTCTGCTTAATCTTGTTGCGGGCTTTGGCCGTCACCACAAAGTTGAGCCAGTCTTGCTTGGGCTGCTGGTTGTTGCCCGTCTGGATTTCTACCGTATCGCCACTCTTCAGATGATAGCGGATAGGCACATTGCGGTCGTTCACCTTGGCACCCACGCACTTGTTGCCCAAACCGGTATGGATGGCATAGGCAAAATCGAGCACCGTGGCGCCGGCAGGCAGTTTGTAAAGTTCGCCTTTGGGCGTGAAGATGTAGATTTCATCGCTGTACATTTCCATTTTGAAATCGGCATCGTCCTGACGGTTTTCGAGCGCTTCGCGAATCTGGGTGAGCATCTCGTCCAGTCCCTTCTCGCTCTTGATGCCTTTGTAGCGCCAGTGCGCGGCCAAACCCTTTTCGGCAATTTCGTTCATACGCGTGGAGCGGATTTGCACTTCCACCCATTTGTCGTCGGGGCCCAGCACCGTGGTGTGCAGCGACTCGTAACCGTTCGATTTGGGGATGGACAGCCAGTCGCGCGTGCGGGCCGGATTAGGCTGGTACATATCTGTCACGATGGAATAGACCAGCCAGCAAAGCGCCTTTTCCTTTTCTACGGGCGCATCGATAATGACGCGGATGGCAAAGATGTCGTAGATATCCTCGAAACGTAACTGCTTGTTTTTGATTTTGTTCCAGATGGAATGTACCGATTTGGTACGGCCGATAATGTTGAAGGGCTCCTTGATGACGGCAGCGATTTTTTCGCGTATCGGCTCGATGAAAGCTTTGATATAGGCTTCGCGTTTGCTCTTGCTTTCGGCCAATTTGCGGGTGATTTCCTCGTACACTTCGGGTTGGCTGAACTTGAGACTACGGTCTTCGAGCTCGGTCTTCATGGCGTACAGACCCATACGGTGAGCCAGGGGCGCATAGAGTGACACGGCGGCGCGGGCCATGGATTCGTGCATTTCCTGAGGATAGTCGTCGATATGGCGCAGGGCGTTCAGCCTTTCGGCTATCATGATGATAATGGCGCGTCCGTCCTGGGCGAAAGAGAGCATCAGGTTACGGTAGTTTTCCGTTTCAAGGCCGTTGGCTTTCTGCGAGAGTTCGGCTATACGCTTGAGACCTTTGACGATATTGGCGGCCGATGTGCCGAAGTTCTGTTCCACCAGGTTGTCGTCCAGTTCTTTCAGGATAGCAGGATGATAGAGCATGGCGGCCAGCACCGACGAACGCCGGGTACTCATTTCCTGGGCCAGCAGCAAAGCGGTCTGCATCACATGCACGATGGGATTGATTTGCGCACTGGGACGCTGTATCAAATCACGGTCGACGGCTTGTTGCCATATTTGGCGGAGCAAACGCCACTGTTGCAGCGTAATATAGTTGTCGGTGAGTTGTCTTGTCTGACGGTATAACGAGCGTATTTCGCGGCTTTCTTGAGCTGTGTTTGTCATCGTTTTAAATTTTGTGTAAAAATAGAAAAATACCTACTTTTGGCACGAATTAGGGCATAAAATTTTTCTTGCGTTATGAAACATATCTCCATCACCGGCGACCTTGGCAGCGGCAAGAGTTCCGTGGCCAAAATTCTTTGCCAACAATTGGGTTTCGAATACTTTTCCACCGGCTCGCTGCAACGCAAACTGGCTGCCGAAAAGGGCATGAACACCCTGGATATGAACAAGTTCTCGGAATCTACCAAAGATGTGGACGACTACATAGACAATCACTTGCGCAATATCGAAGCCGACCCTCATCCCCAGAGCATCCTCATTCTCGATTCGCGTCTGGCTTGGCATTTCGTGCCGAGTTCGTTCAAGGTGTTTATCAAGGTAGACCCACGGGTGGCCGCCCAGCGCGTGCTGGCCGACAAGGTGCGCAGCAACGAGCCCGACAACAAGGATGTTGCCTCCACTATGGCCAGTCTGCAGGAACGCATGCAGTCGGAATGCCGCCGCTTTAAGGAGTATTACGACATAGACTATCGCAACGAAGCCAATTACGACTTGGTGATTGACAGCTCGGAGCAGTCGGCCCAGGCTGTTGCCACGGCCATTATTCAAGCCTATTTCCAGCTGAGCGCTGCCGACCTTGCACAAATTGCCGCCAAAGGCATCAGCCTGCAACAGCTGGCCCGACAGCTCCGCTGCTTCGAAACGGGCTTCCCCTATCTGCCCTTAGCCGCATCGGCATCGACCGAGACGGGCGGTGGCATACGTCGCTTCAGCCAAGACGAAGAACAGCGCCTGCTGGCCGCTTGGGACGCTTATCTGCAAACCGAGCATCAAGTGCTGAAATTCGTGCCGGCTTCGGGTGCCGCCAGCCGTATGTTCAAAGACCTTTTCGCCTTTTTGGACGCGGCCTACCAGGCACCTACCACCGATTTCGAAAAGACCTTCTGCGCCCATGTCGAGTACTTCGCCTTCAGCGAAGAACTCGACACAGTCTGCCGCAAAAACCAGGGCAAATCGCTGCACGAACTGGCCGAGAACGGCGAGTACAAACAAATTGTACGCAATCTCCTGCTGGACGAAGGCCTGCGCTACGGCTCGCTACCCAAGGGCCTGCTCAGCTTCCACCGCTATCCCGAAGGCAGCCGCAAGGCCGTGGCCGAACATATGGTGGAAGGAGCCCTCTACACCCGCGACAAGCACAACCAAGTGAACCTGCACTTTACCGTATCGCCCGAGCACCGGCAGCTCTTCGAGGCCGAAGTGGCCCGTTGTCAAGCCCCGCTGGAAGCACAGTACGGCGTGCATTACCATATCAGCTTCTCCGAGCAGAAACCATCTACCGATACCATTGCGGCCGATGCCGCCAACCGTCCATTCCGCGACAAGGGCAAGTTGCTGTTCCGCCCGGGTGGCCACGGTGCGCTTATCGAAAACCTGAACGACCTGCAGGCCGACATCGTCTTTATCAAGAATATCGACAATGTGGTGCCCGACCGTCTGAAAGACTGCACGGTGCATTACAAGAAGGTGCTGGCCGGTCTGCTGGTGAGCCTGCAGGAAAAGGCCTTCGCTTACCTGCGCCTGCTCGACAGCGGCAAATACTCGCACGACGATTTGGTGGAAATTATCCGTTTTGTGCAGCAACAGCTCTTTACGCGCAAGGACGATATCAAGGACATGGAAGACGGCGACCTGGTGGTTTACCTCAAGGGCAAGCTCAACCGGCCTATGCGTGTCTGCGGTATGGTGCGCAACCAGGGCGAACCCGGCGGCGGACCTTTTATGGTCTACAACCCCGACGGCAGCAAGTCGCTGCAAATCCTCGAAAGTTCACAAATCGACATGAACGACCCCGAAAAGGTGGCCATGTTCAAACAAGGTTCGCACTTCAATCCGGTAGATTTGGTTTGCGCGCTGAAGAACTACAAGGGCGAGGCTTTCGACCTTCCCTCCTACGTTGATGCCAAGACGGGTTTCATTTCCAACAAGTCGAAAAACGGTCAGGAGCTGAAGGCGCTGGAACTGCCCGGCCTGTGGAATGGTGCCATGTCCAACTGGAACACGGTATTCGTCGAAGTGCCCATCGATACTTTCAATCCGGTGAAGACCGTAAACGACCTGCTGCGCGTGCAGCATCAATAGACTAATCTTATGTACGATTTACAAGAATTCATCAAGAATGCCCTGGCCGAAGACATCGGCGATGGCGACCATACCACACTGTGTTGCATTCCCGAAGATGCCATGGGATGCTCGGTGCTGATTATCAAGGAAGAAGGCATCGTGGCCGGTGTTAGGGTAGCCCTGGAAGTGTTCAAGGCTTTCGACCCCGAGCTGCAGACCAAGGTCTTTATTCAAGACGGCAGCCACGTGAAGCCCGGCGACATCGTTTTCGAAACCCGTGGCCGCGTGCGCTCGCTCCTGCAGACCGAACGTCTGATGCTCAACATCATGCAGCACATGAGCGGCATTGCCACCAACACCCAGCGCTATGTAAAACTGCTGGAAGGCCTGCACACCAACGTCATCGATACGCGCAAAACCACGCCCGGCATGCGCCTGCTCGACAAGGAAGCCGTGGTGCTGGGCGGCGGCAGCAACCATCGTATCGGCTTGTACGACATGATACTGCTCAAGGACAACCATATCGATTTCGCGGGCGGCATCAGGGCTGCCATCGAACGTTGCCACCGTTACCTCGAAGCCAAGGGCAAGGACCTCAAAATTGAGATTGAAGTACGCAACTTGGACGAACTGCAACAAGTGCTTGAAGTGGGCGGTGTGCATCGCATCATGCTCGACAACTTCAGCCCTGCCCTTACGCGCCAAGCCGTCGACATTATCGCCGGTCGCTACGAAACCGAATCTTCGGGCGGCATCACCATCGACACGCTGCGTTCTTACGCCGAATGCGGGGTTGACTACATTTCGGTGGGCGCACTCACCCACTCGGTGAAGAGTCTCGACATGTCCTTCAAAGCAAGAGTATAAACGACCCGCTTCATGAGAATCAAATTAAAGAAAATACTGCTGGATAACCTCTGGCTGCTTATACCCTATGCCTTGGCTTTTGTCGGCTGTATCATGGTACTCTGTTTCACCGACAAGGGAGCTACCAATTTGGCCGTCAATGCCTTGCATACCCCTTTCCTGGACGGATTCTTCAAGTTCATGACCGGGTTCGGCACCTTTGCCTATATCGGGCCCTGCCTATTGCTGATGTGTCTGTTTTCGTGGCGCATGGCCCTGACGGGAGCCGCTTCGGCGGGATTCTCCTCGCTGTTCACCCAGTTTTGCAAACATGTGGTATGGCCCGACAGCCCGCGTCCCAAGATTCTTTTTGCCGATATACTGCGAGATTTACACCTTATCGACGGCGTTCATTTGCATTCATCGCATAGTTTCCCCTCGGGACACACCACGGGTGCCTTCGCCCTATTTTGCGTGATAGCGCTGTTCTGCAAGAAACTTGGATGGAAAGAATTCTTTCTGCTGATGGCCATAACGGTGGCTTACTCGCGCCTGTACTTGATGCAGCATTTCCTTATCGATGTTACCGTCGGTTCTTTTATCGGAACGCTGGCAGCCGTGCTGTCGTTCTGGTGGCTGATACAGTACCGTCAACCTTGGTTGGACAAATCGGCACTCCAGTTGTTCCGCCGCAAGTAGCGCCAAGCAACTTATAAGGCCAGTCTCCTATTCTGAGATTGCGCCCGAACCTATCACTTCGTCACCATCGTACCAAGCGGCAAATTGCCCTGCGGTAACGCTTTTCTGTGCTTCTTCGAAAAGGATGTACAGGCCTTCTTCGTAACGGTAGAGCGTGGCCTGCTGTAAAGGTTGGCGATAACGGATGCGCACGCGGTAAGAACGGCTCTCGCCCACTTGTAGGGCCAAGTCGGGACGCACCCAGTGAATTTCGTCGGCAGCGATGAACAAAGCCTGACGCAAGAGGCCGGGATGGTCGTCGCCGCGACCCAGGAAGATATAGTTGTTTTCGATGTCGGTGGCCAGCACGTACATGGGCTTTTCCGTGCCGCCGATATGCAAACCCTTGCGTTGTCCCACCGTGTAGAAATGGGCACCGTTGTGCTTGGCCGACAGGAGTTTTCCGTCCTTAGGACGATAAAAATAAGGCTTGGACAGCTTTTGCAGACGCTGATATAAATCGTCGGGATACTTGCGGCTGTAAGCCTTGAAATCGGCTGGAATTTCGTACATCTGGCCTTCGCGTGCTGCGAGTTTCTGCTGCAGGAACACCGGCAAATCCACTTTGCCTACAAAGCAGATACCTTGCGAATCGCGTTTCTGCGCCGTTGCCAAACCCAATTCGGCAGCGATGCGGCGTATCTCGGGCTTGAGCAGATGCCCTATGGGAAACATAGCCTTCGAGAGCTGTTCCTGCGACAACTGGCAGAGGAAATACGACTGGTCTTTGTTGTCGTCGGTGCCGGCCAGGAGGCGGTACACCTTCTGCCCGTCAGCGGTGGTCTGTTCGTCGACACGGCAGTAATGGCCGGTGGCTATCTTGTCGGCACCCAGGTCTTGGGCGGCCTTCAGAAAGGCATCGAACTTGATTTCGCGGTTGCAGAGTACGTCGGGATTGGGCGTGCGGCCCTTCTCGTACTCGGAGAACATATAGTCTACCACCTGCGAGCGGTACGTATCGCTCAAATCCACCACATGAAAGGGAATGTCCAGTTTGCGGGCCACCAGCTCGGCGATGAGCACGTCCTCTTCGTAAGGACAGGCACCGGAGAGGGTTCCCACCGTATCTTTCCAGTTTATCATGTACACGGCTATCACTTCGTAGCCCTGCTGTTTGAGCAAATAGGCGGCGACACTGGAGTCTACCCCGCCCGACAATCCTAAGACGACTTTCTGCATTTTGTGGTATGAATACGGTAGCGCCGTTGCCGGCGCTACCGTCATTTCATTATCTGTTTGGGACTATGTTTATGCCACTGCCGTACCGATAAGGAATACGCCGGCCAAAGAAACGATGGCGTACAATTCGGGGAATACGGCAAAAATCAAAGTCTTGGAGAACACGTCGTGACCCTGACCGATGGCCGAGATACCATTGGCGCAAACCTGACCTTGACGGATGGCCGAGAACAGACCTACCAGACCCAGTGCAAGACCGCCACCGAAAACGGCAGAAGCCTGCAAAGAAGTGATTTCGCCCGTCAGCAGGCCAAAGCTGTTGAGCAAGAAGTAACCGGCGAAACCGTACAGACCCTGCGTACCGGGAAGTGCGGTCAGCACCAGAAAGTTACCGAATTTGTCGGTTTTCTTCAGTGCGCCCAGACCGGCATTACCGGCAATAGTCACACCATAAGCAGAACCGATGCCCGAAAGGGCAATCATCAGACCCACGCCAATATAGGCGATTAAAAGATTAACATCCATAGTTTTAATTGTTTAAGTTGTTTATGATTCTTGTTTCTTATTTCTTGAATGGTTTGTATTCGGTACCGCCACCTTCATAGCCGGCGTTCTTGAAGAACTCCACAAAGGTAAGACGCATGGGGTGAACCATAGATCCGAGTACGTTCATAAAGATATTCAAGGCGTGGCCTAGCACAAAGATGATGGCCATCACCAAGAAGCCCAGCACCGGTATCTTGGGGCTCATACCCTCGGCCAAGCTGTTGAATACGCTGGCCAGAATGCCGCCCGAAAGACCGAGCGCGAACAGACGCACATACGACAGCACATCGCCCAGCAAACCGGTTATCATGTTGTAGGTATCCCACAGGCCCAAGCCGATGTTGAGGAAGATGTTCTTGCCGGGGCTGTTGTAGAGGAAAATCATGCAGCCGGCAATTATCATCAGCACCAGGAACCAGGTAGCGCCCGTCGACGAGGTAAGCACACCCACGGCCAAGGTCACCAGCAGTATAATCCACCCGATAGTGCTCACGGCATATTTGAAGCCCAGCTGTATGCTCAGGTTCACCACCTTAAGACACATGGCAAAGAGTATCTGCACACAACCGATAATGAGCGAAAGGTAGAACATGCTTTGGTTGTCCTGATAGAGCAAGTCTTTCATCTTTTGGAAGAAAGGCAGGTCTATGTCGTAGAGGCTGAAGCCGAAGGCCGAACCTGTCAGGGAGCCGAACACCAGCGTGGACAGGCCGAAGAGGAAGACCAATGCGGGCTTGAAGTCGGGGTTAATCAGCTGGAAGAGCTTGGTAAACACAGGCAGTGCCAACATAATGAGTAGCCCATAACCCATATCGCCCAGACACAGACCGAAAAACAGCATAAAGAAGGGCGCAAAGAACATGGTCAGGTCGAGTTCGCCATACTTGGGCAGCATATACAGCTTGGTCAGCGGCTCGAACAGACGGAAGAACTTGTTGTTGCTCAACTGGATAGGAATGTCGTCCTCGGGCGTGGGGTCGTCTACGCGATAGTAGTAGGCGCTCTTGTCGAGGTAGGCGCAAAGATCGGGCAGGCACTTTTCAGGAGCCCAACCTTGCAGCAACATCACCTTGTTGTCGGCCACGGCATCGGCACTGAGAGCCACTTTCGAAAAGTCGATATCGCTCTGCATAGCGGCTTTGGCGGCGCGCAGGCTGGCAATATGGCCATTGGCGAAAGCAGACATACGGGTTTCGATATCTGTCAGGCGAACACGGCAGTCGTCGATATTGCGCTGCAACTCGGTGAGCGACACGTGCGGCAAGCGGCAAAGCTCAGCCTCAATGGCAAGCTCTACTTCGGGCTTGGTTATGGTGATGAAGCAATGCCGGTTCTTGTCGCTGGCAATGATAATGGCATTGTAGTCGCTCTCCCACTCCGTCTTGTACGAACGCAAGGGGCAAGCAAAGAAATTCAGCTTGTAGCCTTGTTGCTCCAGCCGGTCGATGGCATTAGGGTCGAAATCGCCCCAAGGAGCCAAGGTCTGTTCGTTCTTGAGCAGGTTCTGCAACTGGGCTTCGGTTTCGGTCTTGTCGGCCTGCAGTTGAGCCCACTCAGTCAGCAGCGAGGGACAGTCGGCATCGTCGGCAGCCGGTTCGGGTGTCTTGGAGGCCAAACGTTCCAGCTCGGCTATAACGGTGGTATAGCGCGAGAGCAGCGACATTTGTTCCTGCAGATGCGCATCGTCGAGAGCTCCTTGACGGTTTTCAATGACATGAATCACGCCGCGATCGCGGATTTCTTCCAGAAACTCCTGATACTGTTTATAGTAGACCAGGAACGTGAGTTTTTTCATTCTGACTATCATAGGCTTCCCTCCTGTTCTTTTTGGGCGCTCTGACGCGTTTTCACTATCTTCTGAGAAGACTTGGACAAGTTCTCCTCATCTTCCATATAACGCTTAATCTTGCGGATGGCATCCTCGTAGCCGGGAATCTGCACCTTTTCGAAGAGGTTCACCTTTTGGGTAATCTTCTTGCGCGCATATTCCAGCTTGTCGAGACGCAGCAGGCAGACATCGTGCTCGAGACCTATCGTTACCAGGTCCTTGAGCATAGCAATGCCGTCGGCATACCATTTGGGCGCATTGAACATGTTATATGGCTGACATTCAAACAGCACTTCGGATATCTGAGGCACAGGCGTTCCGGCTATCTTCTTGGTTTCCAGCAGAACGTCCTTCACCGCGATGAGCGAAGCGTCAAATTCGTTCCAAAGCGCATGCATACCCTCATAACGCACAATGTTGTCTTCGAGCTTGCGCGCCAAGGCTTTTTCTTCTTCCTTGGCCCGTTTCACTTCCAGACGCAACGCACTTTCCTTGCTTTTGATGGTAGGCAAAGAGCGCTGGCGTATCTTGAGCTGCTTTTCAAGACCTTGCAACGAAGTTTTGTTATATTGAAATGCAATGGCCATCAGTTCTTAGGAAAATATTTGTCAATCAGTTCTTGCTTGATGTTGAGTTCTTCCACGCGGAAATTGTCGGCCATGATGCGCCAGGTGGTATCCAACATTTCGGTGGTATCGATATTGACATCCACCGACAGAATCTGGGATGAATAGGCCTTTGCAAATTTCAGCGTACGTTCGTCGTAGTCGCTCAAGTCGAAACCGTTTTCGAGTTTGGTCTTGGCGTTGGCGGCATCGGAATACAGACGCACGGCGGCGTTCATTACCTGAGGATGGTCTTCGCGGGTCTTCTTGCCGGCAACCAGCTGTTTCAGACGCGACAAAGAACGGAACGGATCGACGATAACCTTGCCCACATCGCTGTCGCGGCGCAGGAAA
This sequence comes from bacterium, assembly GCA_963617485.1. Classification (GTDB taxonomy): domain Bacteria; phylum Bacteroidota; class Bacteroidia; order Bacteroidales; family UBA1402; genus UBA1757. Next base: position 11,504 of record CAVEPA010000011.1, read on the forward strand.
AGCTGACCCTCGGTAATGTAACCCGTGTTATCGGGGATGGCGTGCGTAATGTCGCCGCCCGACAAGGTGGTAACGGCAATAATGGTGATGGAACCACCGGCCGGGAACTGAACGGCCTTCTCGTAAATCTTGGCCAGGTCGGAATACAGCGAGCCGGGCATGGAGTCTTTGGAAGGAATCTGGTCCATACGGTTCGACACGATAGACAGGGCATCGGCATATAGCGTCATGTCGGTGAGCAGCACCAGCACCTTCTCGTTCTTTTCGACGGCAAAGTATTCGGCGGCGGTCAGGGCCATGTCGGGAATAAGCAGACGCTCAACGGGCGGATTCTCGGTGGTGTTCACAAAGCTGACGATGTGGTCGAGCACACCGGCGTTGGAGAACACGTTCTTGAAATACAGGTAGTCGTCGTTGGTCAGACCCATACCGCCCAAGATAATTTTGTCAGTTTTGGCACGCAGGGCCACATTGGCCATTACCTGGTTGTAGGGCTGGTCGGGGTCGGCAAAGAAAGGAATCTTCTGGCCCGACACCAGCGTATTGTTAAGGTCGATACCGGCGATACCCGTGGCTATCAGTTCCGAAGGCTGACGACGGCGCACCGGGTTCACCGACGGACCGCCAATTTCCACTTCCTTGCCTTCGGGCACAGGACCTCCATCGATAGGTTCGCCAAAGGCGTTGAAGAAACGTCCGGCCAATTGGTCGCCCACCTTCAGCGAAGGAGACTTGCCCAAGAACACGACCTCTGCATTGGTTCTCAGACCTTCGGTGCCACCAAACACCTGCAGGGTAACGTCTTCGCCCATAATCTTCACTACCTGGGCCAGTTTGCCATCGACGGTAGCCAATTCATCGTAGCCCACATTACCGGCCTTCAGCGTACAAGTAGCCTTGGTAATCTGGGTGATTTTGGTGTATATCTTCTGAAAAGCTTTAGTTGCCATATTAGTTCAATTTAGCGGATGATACGTTCTTCGAGGATAGCCTGCACTTCCTTCTCGTGCTTGAAGAAGGCTTCAGACTTGAACTCGCTGTAGTTCATCTGACGGAAAGCATTGATCAGACGCTTGAAATATTCCATCACATGAGAGAATTCGTCGAAACGGTAATCGGCGCGCACCACCTTCATCACCAGCTCCAGCATATAGCGCTGGCGTTCGATGGGACATACGGCATCGACGGCATCGAAAGCATCCTGCTGCAGGATAACAAAGTCGATAACCTCCGATTTCCAGAAAGTAAGGTGATATTCCAAAGGCACACCGTCATCGCCCAAGATGTTAATTTGTTCCTGCACTTCCTTGCCGCGCTGCATAAGCGTCTTCATCTCGTTCACCATGGGTATCCACTGAGGCGAAATAAGCTGGGAAATGTATTCTTCGAACTCGGGATATTCAATGTATTTGGAATAAGATTCAATGGGGTTCACGGCCGGGTAGCGCTTACGGTCGGCGCGAGCTTGCTCCAGCGCGTAGAAGCAACGGGCAGCTTTCTTGGTGCCTTCCGTCACAGGTTCCTTCAAGTTACCGCCGGCAGGCGACACCGTACCGATAAAGGTGATGGAGCCCGTCTGGCCGTTGTTCAGGTAAACATAGCCGGCGCGTCCGTAGAAGGCTGAGATAATGGCCGAAAGGTCCATCGGGAAGGCATCCTGACCGGGCAACTCTTCCAGACGGTTGGACATTTCGCGCAAGGCCTGGGCCCAACGAGAAGTCGAGTCGGCCATCAAGAGCACTTTCAGACCCATGGAACGGTAATATTCTGCAATGGTCATGGCCGTGTACACGGAGGCTTCACGGGCGGCCACAGGCATATTCGAAGTATTGGCCACGATGATGGTACGTTCCATTAGCTTGCGGCCGGTATGCGGATCGACCAGCTCGGGGAATTCAGTGAAGATTTCCACAACTTCGTTGGCACGTTCGCCGCAGGCAGCCATAATAACGATGTCGGCTTCGGCCTGCTTGGAAATGGCGTGCTGCAACACAGTCTTACCCGTACCGAAAGGACCGGGAATGAAGCCCGTACCGCCTTCCACTATGGGGTTGGCAATATCGATGATGCGGACACCCGTTTCAAGCAAACGGAAAGGACGGGGCTTTTCCTTGTAAGCGGTAAGGGCGCGTTTTACCGGCCAGCGCTGTACCATAGTGACGTTCACATCCTTGCCCTGTTCGTCTGTAAGGACGGCAATGGTGTCGTTGATGTGGTATTCACCCGCAGGCACGACGCTCTTCACCATGTAGTTGCCCTTGAAAACGAAGGGAACCATAATTTTGTGCGGTTGGGCATTTTCGTCCACTTCGCCCAGCCAATCGGCTGCAGCCACCTTGTCGCCCGTCTTGGCCAGCGGTTTGAACTGCCAAAGTTTCTCGGGGTCCAGGGGTGAAGTATATTCGCCACGGCGCAAGAAGACACCTTCCATCTTGTCCAGGTCGTTTTCCAGACCGTCGAGGTTGCGCGAAAGCAGGCCGGGGCCCAGTTCCACTTCCAGCATGTGGCCGCTGAATTCAGCTTGGCTGCCCACCTTCAGGCCTCGGGTACTCTCGAACACCTGCACATAGGCATCGGCTCCCACCACCTTGATAACTTCGGCCATCAAGCGGGTCTGGGCCGTCAGGATGTAGCAGATTTCGTTCTGACTCACAGGGCCGTCAACGGTAACAATCACCAAGTTGGAAATAATTCCTTTTACTGTTCCTTTTGTTGACATAATATTGTTTTTTGTTGTTGATTATCCTATTGTATCTGTACATTTTCCTTCATCGACACAATGAGATGACGGAAGATTTCTTCGCCTTGCTTGGCATCGAGTTTGAGCCAACGCTCCAGCGACTGCAGCTTGATAAGGTAGGCCAGCAGCACTTCGATAGAGAAATAATAACCCGTACAGAGGTTGTCCAGAAAATCCCACTGGATGCGGTCGATTTTCTTCTCTTTCTGCAGCAGGTCGCTTTCGTCAGCCAGACGCAGCACCGCCTCGACGGTCGGGAACAAGCCTCCCAAGTTAAAATCGCGGGCCGATGAAGTGCGCAGCGCGTGTGCCACCTCGTTGTCGCCCACTAGCTGGTTTTCCAAATCCAGACCGTATTTGCGGCAAGCCAGGGCTGTCTGCAGGTTGTTCAGATTCCACTGGAACTCGAACCACTGGCGAACAAAGCTATTGGAAGCTTGCTGTGTATGCTCGTAAAACAGCGCCGTCAGACAGGCTTCTTCCCTACCCGCCGGAATCTGCTGGTCACGCCACTCACAAAGGAACTCCGGAAAATAGGCAGGCACACCACTCTGGAGCTTGTGGTCTTCGTAGTCGAGCGACTCCCATAATTGTTCAAAATCTTCGGCTGTCAATTGTCCCAAGGGGTGGAAAGGAGCCTCCTTGTCGCGCAGCCAGGAAAGCAGGTTGCGATTTTCGTAGGGCATGCGGAAATAGGCCAGCAAGCCGGCATCCGCCTTGGCCAACGAAGTCATCAGCTCCGACATATAGTCCATATAGCCAAGCGTCAGCTTGCTGTCTTCCAGACTGATGTCGGGCAAACCTGCTACCAGATAATAGTAACTGTTCATCAGAAGAGCATTTCAACGAGTTTCGGACGCAAGAATTCCTTGAAATATTCAACGAAATCCTGTTTGCCCAACTGAATCTTGTATGAACCGTCGGCAGCGGCCAGCGTAAAGTCGGTAGCCAAGCCGTTCACCTGCTTGATTTGCAGGCCAGATTTCAAGATATCGGCAGCTTCCTTCTTGAAGTAAGCCGTAAGCGCTTCGGCATCGGCCGTTTCGATAACCAGCTCACCCTTGGCAGCCCAGCTTTGTACGAAAGTCAGCAGGAGCTTGGGCATCAGGTCCTTGTCGAGAGCCTTGTCCATAGCGGTTTCCACTACTTTACCATTGAGCAGGTTGATAACTTCAGACTTCAAGGCCTCCACAGCCTGACGGGCAAAAAGCTTGAGTTCGGCCTTGGTGTTCTTGTCCAGTTCTTCGGCCTGTTTCTTGGCTGCGGCCAGCAGTTCGTCGGCTTGTTTCTGGGCACTGGCCAGGATGTCGTTCTTTTTGGCTTCGGCCTGGGCAATGATGTCGGCAGCCTGCTGGTTACCTTTTTCGACACCTTCGCGCAGCAATTGCTCGGTCAACTCTTGAATAGTGTTCATATCAGTTTGGTTTTTAATATATTGTAATAATTTCTTAATATTTTGCAAGCTTTTCAAAAACCTGTTTCTTTGAAAACAAGTTTGGGCAAATGTAGAAATATTTCTTCATTGAAGCCATTAAAAAACCAATAAAAATAAGGCGGAAATACAGCTTTTTCAGGGCCGCATTTCCGCCTTGTCGTTTATGGGGTCAGCGCAGACTTATTCCTCGTTGGCTGTAGCCTTGGGATAAGGAATGAACCAGTCGTTGAAAGCCTTGGCGGCGAACTCGCTTGCCCTGTCGGGGAACTTGCCGGCCAATGCCGTGGCAATATAGTTGGGCGCTCCCTCGTGTTGCGTAAAGCGCAGCAAGTCGTGGAAACGGTTGCCGTTGAAAGCCGTTTCAAGGCCGCATTCGTCTACCAGAACCTGCTCTACATACAAGATGGAGTCTTGCAGCGTCAGCTCGGAAGCATCCTTGGTGAAGAAGAATTCCACAGAGGTGCTGGGTCCTTGGCCACGGGTGCGGGTTCCCACATTGCTTACATAGAATTCCTTGTTGAACTGTTCTGCGAAAACCGAGTCCATTTCGTTGGTGGCAATAAGGGTAGAATCGCGCAGTGTCGACACTTTCAGACCATTGTTGACCACTGCCAAGGCCGTGGTAGGCTTGCCCATACGGTTCAAGGCTTCGGCATAGCGAAGGTAAGCCAAGGTGGAGCGTTGCAGGATAATCGAAGGCGAGAAGGAGTAGTTGGTATACAAGGCCACCACCAGAGAACCCACAGGAGCCTGATAGATAGCAATCTGCTCATATCGCTGCATTTCGGTGGTGGAGATGTCAGACTTATCCATCTGCTCGTAGTTGGTAGTGGTATAGGCTATGCTGCCCGGCACACCGCGCAAATCGCCGGTGGTAGCCACATTAGAAGAAACACCGGTGCTGGCATTCTTGGTCTTGTCCAAGTAAGGCTGTGAATTGAACCACTCGTAGGCATACTGCGAAGGAGCAAGTTTATAGTCGATGTAGCAATACTTGTACATCTTGGAGACATTGAACTTACCGAAAGTGTTGGTAGAATAATACGGTATGCCGGCAGAAATCTCGGGTGTAATACCGGGACGCGCACCGAATTGGTTGCCCCAATAGTTCTGCATGAAATACTTGCCGTCAGAGGTTATCGAATTCGACATAAGCGAGCTCGCCGAGGTGCTATAATTACCCTCGATGTACGACGACCTGTACAAAGATGAAACCACACGTTCCTTCTCGTTGATATCGTAAAAGTACATATTGGCGGCTTCGGCATAGCGGTTTTGCCAGAGATAGATTTCGCCCAACATATAGGCAACGGAAGGAATAAGGTCGCTCACCTTGCTGGAACCCAAACCGATATACTCGGGCATAGGATAGGTGTACCAAGGCAGCAAGTCGGCTTCCAACTCGTTGAGGATGGCCTCGCGATCAAGGAAATACTGCGGGTCGTTGGCAATGGCCTTAGACTGAGCCACCGTCAAGATAGGCTCATCATAGTAATAGGCACCGTTGAAGTTGAAGGCCAGCTGCATATAAGTCCAGGCGCGGATGGCAGTAGCAGCCACATACTCTCTTTTCAGACGGGTCTCACCGGCCACCAATATGGTAGTATCCATATTGGCAATCAGATAGTTGCAGTGATTGATTACCGCGTAATAGTTGGTCGGGGCGAGAAACTCGTTGTCGGGATTGCTATAATCCAGATTGCTCAAGTCTATCAAGTCCTGATCGGCATTTTCGGTAACATCCATCAATTCGCCACGGAGCTCGCCCAGCAGCACATACTGGTCGCCCAGCAGCTGCCACTTGGTGAGGATACCCGCCAAAGAATAGACGGAGTCGCTGGGAGAATCCAGCTTATTGTTGTCGGCATACAAATACCTGTCAGACTCCACATAAAGCATATTCTGGCAGGATGTAAAGGCAAGGCTAGCCAGAAGTATGACACTCAATACTATTTTAGATTGTTTCATTGCAGTCGGGTTAAAGGGTTACAAGTTGATTTTAAGACCCACAAGATAAGATGCGCTCTGTGGCAGCAAGCCGGTATCTATACCCTGATACAGCACGTTGTTGGAGGCAGAGCTCTCGGGATCGGTGCCAAGATAAGACGAGAAGGTCCACAGGTTGTTGGCCGATACCCAAAGCGACATAGCGTTGATATAGGGAATCTTGAAAGGAACATCCCAAGAGAGACTGATATTCTTCAGACGCAGGAAAGATGCATCTTCCACCCAGCGGCTGGAGAAACGGGCATTGCCCATGGGGTCGCCGTAGACGGCACGAGGGATGTCGGTAACGTCACCGCTGCTGCGCCAACGGTTCATCACAGCCGTCGACTGGTTTTCCAAGGTCGACATAGACTCCAGTATGCGGCGCTGGTAGTTGTAAACATCGTTGCCCAAGGTGTAACCGAAGGTGGCAGACAAGCTCAGGTTCTTGTAAGAGAATACGGTAGAAAGGGCACCGGAGAAATCGGCATTGGGATCGCCGATAACTTTGCGGTCGCTTTCGTCGATGACACCGTCGTTGTTCAAATCCTTAAAGATGGCATCGCCGGGAGCAAAAGCGGTGTAGGTACCGTTTTCGTTGCGGATTTTAAGGTTGTTGTGAGCAGCCACATCGGCACGGTCTTTGTAGACACCTTCGTATTCATAACCGTAGAACTGGCCCACCGGACCGCCCACAGCCGTCAGGATGTCGGCATCATAAATGGTGGTGGTGTAATCGCCGTTGGCCAAAGAGAGAATTTCGTTCGTGTTGTGTGCTATGCTAGCCGACACTTCCCAACGGAAATTGCGGGTGTTCAGCAGACGCGCATTGGCAGCCACTTCAAAACCACGGTTACGCAGAGAACCATCGTTGTCGTAATAAGTCTTGAAGCCCGAAACGGCATCCAATTGCTTAAGCGTCAGCAGATCGTCGGTGTGGTGGTCGTAAACATCGGCACTCAGCGAAAGTCTGTTGTCGAGCACTGACACGTCGAAACCGAGATTGGCCTTGCGGGTAGTTTCCCACTTGAGCGCCTTGTTACCGATATTGGCCAGTACCAGGCCATTGGAAGACTGGTAGTAATTGGCCGATGAGAAATAAGTGTAAGTAACGTAGTCTTCGAGTTTGTCGTTGCCCACCATACCCAGGCTGGCGCGCAGCTTGAGGCGGTCGATGGCCTTGACATCAGCCATAAAGTCTTCGGCCGAAAGCAGCCATGCACCGCTGATAGAGGGGAAGAAGGCCCAGTTGACACCGAAGAGTTTCAAGGCACCATGTTCAATTTCGCTACCAAAGCGTGAGCAAGCCTCCAGACTGGCCGTTGCCGTCAGAAAATATTTCTGCATATAGTTCCAGTCGGCATTGGCATACCAGGAGATATTCTTCAGATTAATCTGGGCACCGTCCATATCCTTGCGCACCAAGCTGGTAGAAACGTAAATCTGGTCGTCGTCGGGGGTATTGTAGCCGCCAACCTTGTCCCAAACCTTGTTGTTGAGCAGGATGCGGAAACCGCCCGTAGCCGACAGATTATGTTCGCCCCAATGATTGGTATAGCCCACGTTCGATTCCAAATGCGTACGGATTTCGCGCATATTCTGGGCTCTGGCTTCGGAAGAATAGCTGGCCATGGTACCGTCATCAAGAATCTCGAGCGTGGGAGCCACACCTTGCATAGGCGTAAAATACGACTCATAGATCTTGTTCAATGAATAGGCGGCCACAGCACCCCAAGACCATTGTTTGTTGATTTTCCAAACCGGCTTGGCCGTTGCGGTGAACGCAGTCATATCGGTAGCCTGACGGGCCAGACTGATGATGGCTTCGGGGTTGTTGATACCCAAATCGTCGGCATCTTCCAAGTTATTGGTCACCGTGCGCGACAGATAAGAATACTGGTAAGGGTTGAACATAGGCGACTTCACCAATGCCAAATAGGTAGGCGATGTACGCGAAGTCATACCATCGTTGCGCAAGTCGTTGTTGATGCTGCTGATGGCAAAGTCTACCACCGTACTCAAGTTCTTGACAATATTGATATCCGAGTTGAAACGGAAATTCAGCTGTGAGGAATTGGAACCCTTGACCACACCCGAATTGCTACGGTAGCCCACCGAAAGCGCATACATACCACGGTCGTCACCACCGGTGGCGCGGGCACTGTACGACTGGTTCACACCGTTCTGGTATACCATATCGGACCAATCGGTCTGGTTGTGATACTTGGGATAATACAGATAACCTTCGTTGTCGTTGAACATTGGCATAGCCGTTACCTGCGTGGTGGTGTAGAGCGAATTCTTGTACAGCTCCGAAGCATACAGACGGCTCTGCTCGGCATCGAGCGTAGGCAAGGTGGAAGGCTGCATGGTCATGCCGAAAGAGGCGGTAGCCTCAATCTTGGTAGCCATCGAATGGCCTCGCTTGGTTTCGATAAGAATCACGCCGTTGGCCGCCTTGGCACCATAGATGGAGGTAGCGTCCTTGATGACGGTGATGTTCTCGATATCCTGCAAGGTAACTTGGCTCAAGAAGTTGTGATAGTAACCGCTGTGGATAGACTCCATATCATCGTAGGTTTCCATGATGATACCATCCACGACAACCAGCGGCTGCGAGTTGGTCAAAATGGAGTTGACACCTCTGATATACAGCACCGAACCAATATTTTCCTTACCCGAACGCTGGATGGAGCGTACGGTTCCTATTTGGTTTTGGATGATATGGTCGAGCGTGTAATGCGGGGCAATCTGCTTGAGCTCGTCTACCTGCGAATAAGCGGCACCGGCGGGCAGCAGCACCTGATTGTTGAGGGCGTAGGTGGTAGGAGCACCGATAGCCTTGCTGAACTTGCTGCTCGAGAGGGCAATATCGATGTGGGCACGGCCGCGCCATTCAATCACTCGCGTATCATAACCGGGAGCCGTCACCGTCATGGTGGAGGTAGGTTGCTTGATACGCATTTTGTACTTACCTTCTTCGTTGGTGAACACCGTAGCGTTCTTCATTTTGATGGTGGCACCGAACACCACTTCTTGCGTGGCCATATCGGTAACACAACCTTCAATCCAGGTATATTCGTCTTTATTGTCCTGAGCCTGAGCCGGGAAAGAGAACACACCCACCAGGAGTGCGGCTGTCAATAACAAGCCTTTTATATTCATTTTCATCATGTTACTACTTTAAGTCAGGTTCAAGGATAATACAGTCAATCAACATATCGCGTGCATAGGTGGTATCCTGACCGGCTTCGATAAGTGAATTCACTTTCAGCGAAATCAAGCCATCGGAATACGGGAAACGGATGGGCTTGGGATTGCCTGCATCGTCGGTGGTCACCATCACCGTATCTATCTTGCTGGGGTTGGTGTACTTGGCAGCACGGTAGTTGGTGGTGGAGATGTCACCATCGCTGTTCAGGTAAGAGATGGAGAAGTTCATCGTGAGCGGCAATACGGCCTTTTTGGGGTTGTAGAGGTTTTCGGGCAGGAAAACCACTTTCACGTTATAGTCGACACCGCTCATGGCCATACCCGTCAGGTCGAAGGCGATAACGGGAGCCTTGGTAGGATTACCCGTCACTTCCAAGTAGGCGTTTTGGGAGATGGAATCGTTCAGCGACGACTTGTAGGAACTTCTGGCATTCAGGCTGCGGGTAGCCGATTCAGACTCCTGCAAAGACAAGGACAAAGTATCGGGCGAGCCGATAAAGCTGTTGGGGATACTGTAATGGTTGTTGAAGTTTTCAGCCTCTATCTTCTTGGTCTTGCACCAGAACTTTTCGTCCATATTTACATGGTCGGTAGTGTAAACCACACCATTACTCAAAACGGTATAGCTGTCCAAGGCACCGGCGAAATAAGCGGGCATATCCTCGATTTCCACCGGAAGTCCGGGATAGGTGGTTTCCATCGATGTGAGCGTCTTAATTTTTTCGGGAGTCAAGGCACCGTTGAATACCAAATGCTTGAGCAGATAAGTACGTATCCGAGCCACTTCCAAAGAATCGGACAATTGCTCGTCGGTTTCGGGTTCGCCGGAAGCAGGCAAGGGCAGTACGAAAGGATGGTAGTTGTAATACGGACGGATGCGTGTCATATAATCGGCCCAAGCGGTATTGCTGGGCAGCAAGGCCGTATACGAAGCATCTTCCGAATTGATGTCACCCATCAGCGACAAGAGCACATTGTATTCGATGAACACCGAGTCGTAAACCGTTTCGCCCATATCGTTCACGCCCAGAATCAAGCTCTGCGATTCATTGAACTGCTTGACATGGTTGGCCTGCAGAAAAGCATTCAGCGAGTCGATACCGGGTGTATACTGGATATACTCGTAGATATTCATCACAAAGGGCTCGTAAGAGTCCATCTTGTGCAGAATGCCGTTCTTGTACACCTGATCTTTGGTCACCAGTTTCTGAGAACCGAAATAATAGTCTTCACCATCGCGATAAAAGCGCAGAGACTTGTTGTCCATCATGCGCAGCGTCACCTCTTGGTTGTCGACATCGGTGGTCAGGTAAGGATAACGCGACACGTGATTCTTGAGGGTAAGCAAAAGATTCTGCTTGTCGCTGGCATCGAAGCCTTCCCAAGCTTGGTTGGTAGGAGCCCAAATGGTGTAACTCTGATTATTGCCGAACATGTCCAGATAGTCGCATTCCTGCAGGAAAGCGGCGAAACTGCTGAGCGAAGCGTCCTCCAGAATGGCTTCTTTCAGTGTCTTGTCTATGACATTCACCGTATTGGCATTGTAATGCTCTTCCCAAGCCTGATGGGTACAAGACCCCAGACCCAGCAACAGCGTCAAGCCAAGTGAAAAAATAACTGACTTCTTCATATACTTATTTATTATTCATTCTTGCCTGTGGTTTCATCCAACTGATAGAAAGGATTCTGCACCATCAATTTGTTGTTGTCTACTTCCGTCTTGGAGATAGGCATGTAAAGGGCATCCAAGGTTGACATTTTGCTCAGGGCCACCTGCTCGGACGAAACCGGGAAATTCTTGCCTTCGATAGCATCTACAGCGGTCTGGGCACTTTGCTCACGGCGGCAGTAACGTATCAGGTCGAACCAACGTTTGCCTTCGAATACAAATTCGCGGCGACGTTCGTCCCTAACCAGCTGACGCATATCCTCTACCGTGCTGTAGGTTTTCAGGCTCAAGGTATCCAGACGTGCACGGTCGGGACAAGCGCGCATATAGGTCTTGTTCACCATATAAATGGCATCGTTCAAAGTTGAGGACACTTCGGCATCGCCGCTCAGCGTGGCAGCCTTTTCCACCAGGGCTTCGGCGCGTATCAAGTAGAGGTCGGCCAAACGGTAGAATATGTATTCGTAGTATTTGTCGGAAACCAGTACAGGAATGGTCTGGCCCGAAGAGATAACCACGCTGCTGGCCACATACTTGGTGATGGCCGTACCGTTTACCGAACCGGCCACATCAGCATAGGAAACATACTTGCCTCTATAGTCGTCGGCATCTGAGAAAGCATCGGAAATACGAGAGGCAGCCACCAACTGGTGGTCTTTGTTCTGGAAGCCGTACATATTGGAGAACGGGCAGCTTGTCGTATTGGAATAGAAAGCAGTCGAGAAGATGGCTTCAGTGCAGTCGAAAGTGCTGGAAGTGAACATGCTGTAATAGTTGGCCATATCTACCAGCGAGTAGCCATTCTGCGGATTGTTCAACTGAATCTGGGCATTGTAGGCCAAGAAGTCGTCGCAATGGCGGATACAGTTGTCGTAATCGCCCAACCACAGATAGATATCGGCCAGCAATACGCGGATAGACTGTTTGGTAAAACGGGCCTTGTTGTAGTCGCTGCGGTAAGAACCGAAGGTGGTCTGGGCCTTGGTCAGAGCGTCTTCCAAGTCGTCGGCGCACTTTTTCAGCACTTCGTCGGCGGGCGATTTGGCAATGTCGAAACCATTGGAGTCGTCGATGGTGGGTTGCCAAACAATGGGCACGTCACCGAACGCGCGCACCAGATAGAAATACGTCAAGGCACGGATGGCCTGAGCCTCTGCACAAAGCGATTCCATTCTTGTACGCGACAGGTTCTTGTCTTCGTCCAGCACTTGAGGTGCATAATGGATAACCGTATTGCAATAGTTGATGGTCTGGTAGAAAATGGCCCAATCGCAATAGCTGTTGGTAGCCAACACGTTCACATCGAGCAGGTCGCTGACATCGGCGGCCACTTTAGGGCCGGCTTCAACGTTGTCGGAACGGACCTCGCCCCATACAACGATACGCTGCAGATAGGAGCTCTCCATCAAGCCAAGATAGCAGGAAGCCAGCACAGATTCTATATCATCGCCCGTCTTCCAGAAATCTTCCAGCAAGGTTTCGCCTTCGGGATAGAGTTCCAGCCAGTCGGAGCATGATGTGTTTACAGCGGTAAGGGCGCAAACAGCCAATGACAGTACCGCAATTCTTATCTTATTAAATAGTTTTTTCATATCCATTCTCCTTTAGAAAGTAAGATTCACACGCAAGAGGATATCCTTCGAACGAGGTGTCTTGCTGTTGTCGGTAGCCACCGACATACCACCGTAACCGACTTCGGGGTCAACACCCGTATACTTGGAGAATACGGCAATGTTTTGGAAAGTCAGGTTGAAACGGGCCTGATTCAAATGCAGGGTCTTGGTCAGTTCCTTGGGCATCGTGTAAGAAAGCGTCAAGTACTTGAAACGCAGGAACGAAGCATCTTCCACATAACGGTCGCTACCCAACCAGTTGTAACCATAGTTGTAGAGGGCACGCGGCATTTCCGTCACATCGCCTTCCTTACGCCATCTCCAGTTGACAGCGACACTCTGGTTGTTGTTGGTGTACATGTTTTCGGCTTCCATACGGGCCTTGTTCACAACCTTGTTGCCATAGCGGTAGTTGAAGAAGGTATTAACGGAGAACTGTTTGCCGAAACGGAAGGTGAAACCGAAACCACCGATAACCTTAGGCAAAGAGTTACCTAAGTAAACGATATCCAGTTCGTCGATGCTACCGTCGTGGTTGATGTCCTCGTAAATGGCATCACCGCCCTTGAATTCATAAGCCGAAGAGGTTCCGTAAGCAAAATACATCGGCTTGGTATTACCCTGGGCATCGAAAATAGGATTGCCGTTGGCATCACGTACGATAGGACAAGTGGCATCGGGACGAGAAGGATCGTATTCGTTGTATTGGTAAACGCCCTTATACTTGAAACCATAAATGGAACCAACCGAGTTGCCTTCCTGAATACGGGTCAGATAGGTACCGTTCTTGTAGTCGTAATCGGCATTGTAGCGTGCCAATACTTCGTCGGTAAGGTCTACGATGATATTCTTGTTGTTGGAGAAGTTGAAGTTGACATCCATACGGAACCAGCCGGCCTTGATAACGTCGCGGGTATTGAGGTTAAGTTCCCAACCCATGTTATCCATCGTACCTACGTTCTGGTTGGTGATGGTGGCATAACCCGAAGTCGAAGAGATGTTCAGGTTCTTGAACAGCAAGTCGGTGGTATGCTTGTAGTAATAGTTGAAATCTATGCCGAACTTACCGTTCAGGAACTCGGTATCCAAACCGTAGTTGGTCTGGGTGGTGCGTTCCCAGCGCAAGTTGGACAGACGCATGTTCTGAGGCTTCACGGCAGTGATGTCGATAAAGCGGCCGGCTTCCTTGTAACGGCTCAAGTGTATGAAGGCTTCGCTAGGTTCGTTACCCGTCACACCGATACTGAAACGGGGTGAGAACTGCGAAACAACCGTTCTGAAAGGCTCGAAGAACGGCTCGTCGCTGATAATCCACTTGGTAGAAATGGCGGGGAACAAACCGAAACGGAAGTTGTCACCAAATTTGGAGCTACCTTCGAAGTTCACCGTACCACCGAGAATGTAGCGGCCGGCATATGCGTAGTGGAAGTTCCAAGAATAACCCATGCCTCGGTTTTCGGAGAAACTGGTGGACATGCTCTTGATATAGGCAGTAGAGCTGGCTGCCGTCAGCGAAGACGAAGGCAGACCGGTCACGCCCATACCGATGGAGTTGCTGGTCTTGTAATCGATCTTATAGTTCAAGTTCAACTGCAGGGAGTGATTCTCGTCTGGGAAAGCCGGACGCCAATTCAGTTTGGCAGTGGCATACAGACCCATAGATTCGGATTCGCTTCTTTCGGCCAGGTTCACCGAGGCATCGTTCCAAGTTTTATTGGCAGCCTCCTTGGGGAAGAAAGTGGACTTCTGGTTAGCGTTGATATCGAAAGAAACCGTGGTAGACAAGTTCAGCGAAGCCCTGGTTTTGTGCTTGTCGAAGAACTCGTAACGCAGCGTGAACACAGGCGAAGTACGGTAGCTCTTGGTATTGTTCGTAGCCAGATTGGCCACAGCCACCGGGTTGCTCAGACTCTTCTGCGAAGACTGCAAATTGGACGATTCCAGAATGTGGTAGTAAACACCGGTATCGTTACCATACATATCCTGAGCATAGATACTCAAGTTAGGCATCTTGCTCTGAGCCGTCGACAAGGGGTTTTCGTAGTTCTTGTCGTTGTTGGCGTAAGTGTATTGGAAGTCGGAGGTGAAGGTGATACGGTCGGAAACATCGTAAGAGATGTTCGACTTCAGCGTAAGACGACCCAGATACTGGCCGATAACGGTACCCTGCTCGGTGTAGTAACCGGCCGATACACGGAACTTCACCTTTTCACCGCCACCCGAGATATTCAGGTTATGCTGGTGTTTGTAAGCAATGCGCGAAACGGCCGAAACCCAATCGGTATTGTTGTTGTAGTTCTCGTATTCCGAAAAGTTGGTATCGTAGTTCAGTTCGGGGATAGACGAAGAAGTGCTTTCCAACTTGGGGTTGTAGTAAGCCTGCTTCATCAACATGGTGTAGCCGTCACCGTTAAGCATGTTCAAACCCTGCGGCTGACGGGAACGCGTAAGAGCGTAAGAGTAGGACACGCGGGTAGGACCGGCTTTACCTTTCTTGGTGGTAATCATCAAGACGCCGTTGGCACCCTTGGCACCCCACATGGCGGTAGAGGCGGCATCCTTCAACACAGTGATGGATTCGATATCGTCGGGGTTCACATTGATAAGCTGAGCATACTGCTCGTCGTTGGCCGTTGCGAAGTCGAAGTTGTCGTCAATTTCCGTATCGTAAGGAATGTCGTTGATAACAATCAGAGGCTCGGAAGATGCGTTGATAGAGGTGGTACCACGCACACGCATGGACATACCCGCACCAGGCTCACCGGAAACGTTCACAATGTCCAAACCGGCAATACGACCCTGCAAAGCATCATCGATAGAGGCCACTTGGATACCGTCGAATTCTTCGGCGCTGATTTTCTGCATGGCCATAGAAACCTCACGCTTGGGGATATTGAAGGAACCCGTCGAAACCGTTGCCTTGGCCGTGATGACCGCATCTTTCAGCGTAAGGGTCTGTTCCTTCATCGCCACGTTGATAACGCGCTTCGAGCCGATGGGCATATCGGTGGTTTCAAAACCCAGATACTTGAACCTCAGTTTGTTCTTGGGGTCGGTAATCTGCATAACGTACTCACCGTCATAGTTGGTAATCGTCACATTGACGATACGGTTGCTGGCATCGACCTCGGTAACGGTTACGGAAATCAGCGTCTCGCCGGTAACCTCGTCGGTAACCTTACCGCGTACGACATTCGCATTGTTCTGCGCCAGAGCAAAGACATTGGCACACAACACCAATAGCATTAAAATGCTGTATTTCTTTATCTTATTCATCATCGTTCACTTTTAATCCAGTTACCCAATTGAAGCGGTGTACATTGCTGTAGCCGACCATAGGTGTCTTACCTTCTTCCATAAGGGTACCGTCGGTAGCCCATTTGCTTACGGCATAGCCTCTTACATGGACAATACTGTCGTTGGCAGCCACGGCTTTGTCGTTGCGCACGCCATCGGTGAAGTATTCAGACAGACAGTTCATGGAAGAGAACTGCACCCTACCCTTGGTCCTTTCGATGGATTCAAGGTCTTTGGTGATGTTGTATACCTTATTATTGTTTACGTCGCTGTTGTCGGGATCCTTGCCCAAAGCCCAGCAGAAACCGAGCTCGGTAATCACCTTGGAGTCGCCGCTACCGTTGTAAACCACGCCGTCACCATTGTCGGTTACAGCCAAAGGATTGGCGGTAATCAAGGTGGAACCCGGCTTATTAGCAGTGAAAGACAGAGAAACCACCGGCGGCTTTACCACGCTCAGATAGTTGTCGATTTCGTGGATAACGGCACGCGCCGACCAGTCGCTGGCAGAGCCGACCACATCCTTGAGGCTGGCACCGACCAGAATTTGGTCGCGGGTCATCAAGTTGTAGTTGTTGTTGGTCTTCACCACATTTACCATCGGGCGGTTGTTTTGTGCGCCTTCAGCCGTTTCGCCCGGAACGTTTTCAAGACCGTTGGTACGGGCCACGGCAGGAGTCAGGGTGATGTTCTCGCCGTCCTGATTGACATAGATGGAATAGAAACGACCGGTCAAGGGGTTACGCAAAGCGGTTTCATAACGTTGGTTGCTGAGAGGCTCACCTTGCACGAATACCGAGTTGTCCTGGATATGATATTTGATGAAAGACAGCAGTTTTTCCTGCATGGCCTTCTTGGTATTGGCATTGGTCGTTGCGGCAATCTGTGCGGGCGAAGGCAGACCGGCAGCGTAGGCCTTCTGCATGGCCGCATTGTTGGGCGCGTAAACCGTATAGTGGTAAGCCGTGAACAAGCTCAGGAACCGGTCTACGGCATTCCATTTGCTGTTACCCGAGCCGGACTCTCTGATAAAGAAGCCATCGGTCTTTTCCATACATTCGAAGAAGGAAGAGAATTGGGGGATGTTACGCATCTTGCCGTAAACGGAAGTAAGCGGCTGCTGCATAACACGGTCGGTAAAGATGGTGGTACCGTTTCTGAACTTGATGCTCTCAACGCTCTTGGAAGCGAAGTCATCGGCAAACTGGTCGCCCGAAGCGCTCCATTTCTTGTTCTGTTCCATATTGCCGCCACCCAGCATCTTGTAGTTGGTGCCATCGTAGTCGACATAGATAAAGCCCTTGCCCTTGGTCTGGTAATACTTCTGTTCGGGTGTCACTTCACCTACTATAATATGGTAATCCATCATATCGTTCAGGTATACGCGGACAATTGAGTTGATACCGCCCAGCGTAGTAGTGGTAAGCTCCGCCTCTTCCTTGGGGGATATCATGGCACCACGCTGGCCGGTAGTTTCGTCGTACTGGTAGCGCGTAGCCTTTACCGTCTGGTAGGAAGGATCGTATTCAAAGCAAAGCATTTCAGGGAAATCGTAGCCCTGAGCGGCAGGATAGATGTAATTCTCGAAAGCGTTGTCCAGCGGCACGATAAAGGTGTATGGGGGCACGGAGCCGGGGTTGTACACACTTTCCATCGACTTGAGGTAGATATCAAAGCCCATGCCGTGGTCGGAGTTGACAGGATAGTTGAAGATACGGGTGTCTTCGCGCACCAATACAGGAGCCATTACAGATGAAAGTTCCACCGGAGGATAAACCTTCTTGGTAACGTACACAGCACCGTTGCTGGTAACCTTGGCTCTTTCCACATCTTCCTTTTCGATGAACATCTCGTCGAGCGACTCATTCTTCAGACCGTCGAACTTGCTGGGCAGCGAAGCCAGGAAAGAATACTGCATATGAGCGTTGAGGAAGAGTGCCACGATATCGTTGGGGACATTGTCCCAGCTGCCATAGCTTCTCTTCAGGAAGTTACCTTCGGCACTAGGATCGTCCGAGAAGTAGGCTTCCATTGCCTGGTTGTTGGGGACAAACATGGCGGCCATATCGGCACGGTCGCCGTTCTCTCCCTTGGCGTAAGCGTTCCAGTTGGGGTCGTAGATAAGCAGTTCATCGGAGTTCACCTGCTTGCCGCCGGCATGCGCAGGCGTGTAGGTGTTGGCGGTACCGCCGCTCGACAAGCTGGACAGATAACGGCGGACAAAGATACTGTCGCTCTTCTGGAAGCCGTTGTCGGGTACTACGAACTGGTGGTCGCCTTGGTTGGTGTGCAGGTTGACGTATTCGGCCGTCAGGGAAGCGTCGGCATAGGGAGCCGAGAAGCGGTCCATCCAGCGGTTGAAGATGGAAAGGCCCTTGTCCTCGCGGATAAACTGAGCCATATTGCCCACCGGCATCAGCAGCGAATCCAGCACATGGATATAACCGTTCTTGCAAGTGATGTCCCTTTCAATGACCTTGCGGTTGAAGATATGGGCATCGTTGGCAACGCGGGTGGTTCCGTTGAACAAGATGGAAAAGTCTTCGTCGGTGATATTGTTCTCCTGCATCTGGGCTTCCAGGAAATGCACCATGGAAGGCGATGTGTTGTCGTTCAGCAGGAAGAGGCCGGTATTTCTGTAGGCATCGAAATAAGGGCTATTGTCGGGGAAAGTTGAACCGTCTTCCTTGACGAGCAAGTCGTAAGGGTCGAGCGATGTGGAACGGCGCATCACCTGACCGGGGACATATTCCAGTCCGTAAGACAGTGTCTCGATAAGGTTGGCTTCGTTCACCATGGAGAAGTCCATGATCTGCTTGAGCTGGGTCTTGGTAAAGTCCTCGAAGCAGCTGATGCCATCGTCGTTGTTACGGAAATACTCTTCGAAAGAGGAATCGTAGCAGACGAACATGGTCTTGCTACCGGTTCGTTTCAGCACATCGGCATACTCGCAGGAATCGATAATGCGTACAAAGTACGAAAAATCCGCGTTCCCGTCGGCATCCCGGTGCTCCTTCAGATAGTCGTAAATGCTGGCACCCAACCATTCAGGCTCCTGATCGTCAAGGATATAAGGATCCTTACAAGAACCGAAGATGAGTGTCACACTTACAAGCATTAAAGCAATGCCTCGCAGTTGTTTCATCATATCCATTTAATTTATAACTAAGATTTGCTTTTTGGAAGGGAGAAAAAACCCTATTTTTGCGGGCAAATATACGCAGTTTTTTTCGGCTGAACCAAGATTTGAAAGGCCCATTTTAGGCTGCTACACCATATTTAACATTTGTTTTTCCAGGTCGGAATGATAGACCAGAACACCGTCAACAAAATACTGGACACCGCCCGCATCGAAGAGGTTATCGGCGACTTTGTAACTTTGCGCAAAAGCGGCGCGAACTACATGGGTCTTTGTCCTTTCCACGACGAGAAGACCCCTTCTTTCAGCGTGTCGCCCTCCAAGGGAATTTTCAAGTGTTTCAGTTGCGGCAAGGGAGGCAATGTGGTGCACTTCATCAAGGAGCACGAGCAGCTTTCCTACAGCGAGGCGCTCAAGTGGCTGGCCCGCCGCTACCGCATCGAAGTGGTGGAAAAGGAACTCACCGAAGACGAGAAGCGCATCAACGACGAGCGCGAGAGCATGTTCATCGTCAACGGTTTTGCCCGCGACTACTTTATCGACAAGCTGTTCAACAGCCCCGAAGGGCAAAGTATCGGCATGGCCTATTTCCAGGGACAGCGCCACCTGCGCGAGGACATCATCCGCAGGTTCCAGCTCGGCTACTGCAGCGAGCAGCGCGATGCCTTCAGCAGCAAAGCCCTGCAAAGCGGTTACCGTCAGGATATTCTCGTCAAGACCGGTCTGAGCATCGAAACTGGCAACCACAGTCTGCTGGACCGTTACCGCGGACGCGTCATCTTTCCCGTGCACAGCATTTCGGGCAAAATCGTGGCTTTCGGCGGACGCATTCTCAAGAAAGACGACAAGCTGGCCAAATACGTCAATTCACCCGAATCGGAAATCTACAGCAAGAGCGCAGAGCTCTACGGCCTGTACTTCGCCAAGAAAAGCATTACCAAGGAGAACTGCTGTTATTTGGTGGAAGGTTATCTGGATGTCATATCCATGCACCAGGCGGGTATCGAGAACGTTGTGGCTTCGTCGGGCACTTCCCTCACCCACGGGCAGATTCGCCTCATACACCGTTTCAGCGAGAACATCACGGTGCTCTACGATGGCGATGCGGCCGGCATTAAAGCCGCGTTGCGCGGTATCAACCTCTTGCTCGAAGACGGCATGAACGTAAAGGTGGTGCTGCTGCCCGACGGCGAAGACCCCGATTCCTACGCCCAAAGCCACAGCGCCAGCGAAGTGCGCGAGTATATCCGCCAACACGAGTGCGACTTTATTCGTTTCAAGACCGATATCCTGCTCAAAGACAGCGCCGACGACCCCGTGTCGCGGGCCCGTATCATTCAGGACATTGTGGAAAGCATTGCGCTGATACCCAATCCCATCATACGCTCGGAATACGTCAAGGCATGCAGCCACCAGCTCCAGACCCGCGAAGAACTGCTGATAGACGAACTGAACCGGCGTCTGGCCGGTCAGGCAGAAAGGGCCCGCCAAAAACGCGCCTACGAAAGCCAGCATCAAGGACAGGACGGGCAGTCGGCCCTGCAGCCGGCAGGACAAGAGCCGACAGAGGGGCCATCACCACAAGAGCAGCCCGAGACTCCGGCCAAGCGTCCCGGTCCGGCCCCGGTGCGCGACCATCGCGACGACTACGAAAAGAACCTGCTCAAGATGGTGGTCCGCTATGGCGAGCGTCCGCTCTGCACAGACCAGGAAGACGGGCAGGAAATCAGTGTATTGGCATACATCAAAAACGAGCTCGAAGGTGATGACATCGACTTCAGGCATCCCGTCTACCACGATATGCTGCACGAGGCTTACCAACATATGGACGAAGCGGATTTTGTACCGGAACGTTACTTTTTGCGCCACGCCCGCAACGAATTCAGCATGGTGGCCGCCGAGCTGGTGACCGATCGCTACGAGCTGAGCAGAATCTACCGCAACGATGACGACAACCAGACTTCTTCGCTCAACTTTATCCGCAAGGTCGAAAAGGAGGAAGACACACTGCTCGAGCTCGTCCCCAAACTGATTACCGAACTGAAATACCGCATTTTGCGCGACAAGTTAAGCCAAACCGCCCAAGACATCAAGCAAGCCGAAAAAAACGGACGCAACGACGAGCTGCTGCGTCTGATGAAAGACTACAGCGAGATGCGCCAAGTGGAAAAAGAGCTGGCCAAAGCATTGGGAGAGCGCATCATAAGCAGATAATACCCATCATCACAAACCTTTCAAACCCTTACAACCATGCCATTTCTGGAAACGAAAGACATTGTCAAAGACTACAGCGGACACCGGGCGCTCGACAAAGTGAGCATCCAAGTGAACGAGGGCAAAATCTACGGACTGCTCGGCCCCAACGGTGCGGGCAAGAGTACCCTTATCCGCATCATCAACCGTATTACCATGGCCGATAGCGGTAGCGTGCTTTTCGACGGAAGGCCCATGCAAGATTCCGACGTACGCAACATAGGCTATCTGCCCGAAGAACGTGGCCTCTACAAAAAAATGAAAGTAGCCGAGCAAGCCATTTATCTGGCCCAACTGAAAGGTCTCAGCCGCAACGACGCGCGCCAGCGCCTGCGCTATTGGTTCGACAAATTCGACATTCGTTCCTGGGCCGACAAGAAACTTGAAGAGTTGTCCAAAGGCATGCAGCAAAAAGTACAGTTCATCATCACCGTGATGCACGAGCCGCGTTTCCTTATTCTGGACGAGCCTTTCAGCGGATTCGACCCCGTGAACGCCCAGCTTATCCGCAGCGAGATTCTCGAACTCAAGAAGCAAGGAGCCACCATCATGTTCTCTACGCACAATATGGCTTCGGTAGAGGAAATATGCGATGAAATCGGACTAATCAACCGTTCGCATCTGGTTTTGCAGGGCAAAGTTGACGAAATACGCGAAAGCCACCGTCAGGGGCTGCTGCAAGTGAAGGTGCGCCGTCCGGAAACTTCCCTTTCCATCGAAGAATTGCTCGGTTCGCAGTGCTACACTTGGGACAATCTGGTGGAAAACGATATGTACTGGACCTTCAACCTGCACGCACAAAATAGCGACAAGGCTGCCATTTTCGGCGAATTGAACGACAAATTCGACCTTATCAGCTTCGAAGAACTCATTCCCAACATGAACGACATTTTTATTCAAACCGTTCAGAAAATCAACGCAAAATGAACAACTTAGGCATCATCATAGCCCGCGAGTACAACACGCGAGTGCGCAAGAAATCTTTTATCATCCTTACTTTCCTCACCCCCGTGCTGATGGTGGCCCTTATTATGGTGCCGATCTTGCTCTCGACCATCAAGGACAGCAACACCAAGGAAATTGCCGTCTACGATGAAAGCGGACAATATGTCAGCCGTCTGACATCCAGCCAGCAGTATCACTTCAGCGTGTACGACAAGCCCATTCAACATCTGACGGCCGAAGAAAAAGCTGCTTTCACCGCATTTTTATCCATTCAGGGCAACCTGAGCGACGATAGCGGCCGGGTACAGTTCTATTCGCTCAAACAAATTCCCATGGAAATGAAGGACGAAGTGGTAGGACAGTTGCGCAATTTGGCCACTCAAGACAAAATTGCTTCCTACAACATTCCCGAATTGGCACAGATTTTGCAAGATGTGAAGATATCAGTATCGGCCGAAAGCATCATTTGGTCTGAAAAGGACGCGGATGCCGAAAAGAAGACATCTTCCGAACTGTCGATGGTGATAGGTATGGTAGCGACCATGCTCATTTACATGTTTATTTTCATTTACGGAGCTATGGTGATGAACGGCGTGGTAGAAGAGAAATCCAACCGCATCGTGGAAATCATCGTTTCATCGGTAAAGCCCTTCCAGCTGATGATGGGCAAGATTATCGGCATCGCCCTGGTGGGACTTACGCAGGTTGCCTTGTGGGTAGTGCTGGCACTGGTGCTGGCCGGTGTAGCAGGCAATATGTTCAACATTTCCACCGACCCATCCGCCTTGATGGAAAGCAGCGGCGCAATAGCTGCCGGCACCCAGGGCATGAGCCTGAGCAGCGAGGTAATGGAAGGCATTCAACTGGTACAGTCGTTCAATTGGGCGCAGATACTTTTCTGGTTCATCCTCTTCTTTATCGGCGGCTACCTGCTGTATGCCTCAATCTTTGCGGCCATCGGCGGTGCGGTAGACAACAACGAAGATTCCAGCCAGTTCTCTTTACCGGTGACGATACCCGTGCTGTTTGCCCTGTACGTAGGTATCTACGGTGCCATGAACCCCGAAGGCCCGCTGGTTTTCTGGTGTTCGTTCATCCCCTTCTTCTCGCCCATCGTCATGATGGTGCGTCTGCCGGCCGGCGTCCCTGCCTGGGAGTTGTGGCTGTCGTTCGGCATCCTGGTGGCCACCTTCCTGCTTACGGTGAAATTGGCCGCCAAAATCTATCGGACAGGTATTCTGATGTATGGCAAAAAAGTAACATACAAAGACCTGTGGAAATGGTTGAAATACTGATAAAACCGCTATATTTGCGAACGAGATATTTTTATACGAGACATAAATGACAGACAACCCGACACTCATCAAACACATGGTCGATGCCATCCAAGAGCGCAAAGGCAAGCAGATCAAGATTGTAGATATGACCAAGATCGACTCGGTCTGCGACTATTTCGTCATTTGCGAGGGCAATTCCAACACCCAGATTTCGGCCATCTGCGACTCCATCTGGGATCATGTCCGCGAACAGTGCGGCGTGAAACCTTTTGCTGCCGAAGGCTTGCAGAACGCCGTGTGGATAGCCATGGACTATGGCGACATTATGGTGCATATCTTCGACCGCGAAACCCGTCGTTTCTACGACCTCGAGCATCTTTGGGACGATGCCGAACTGACTGAAATTCCCGATTTGGACTAAATATCTATTCCATGGAAGAAAACAGCAACAATCACCCTTCCGGCAACCGGAAGCCCAAGTTCCGCTTCAGTATCTATTGGGTTTACGCCCTTATTTTGCTCGGTTTGTTCGGCACCAACCTGTTCGGCCCGAGAAACGGCGGCGTACACGAGATTTCCTGGAGCAAAATGGAAAGCTACATCAAGGAAAACAAGATTCAGGCCATCACCTGCTTCTCCAACAAGAATCTGGCCGAACTCAGCGTACGTGAAGCCTATCTGAAGGAATTCTTCGGAGACAAGGTGAACGTGAAGAACCCGCCTGTATTCTCGGTCAAGATTCCCTCGGCCGACGAGTTGAACCAATTTCTTGCCGAAGTGAAGAGCCAACAAGACTTGGACATTGAAGTAACCTACAAGGAGAGTTCCAACACTTTTTTGCAGATACTCATCAATTTCGGGCCTTTCCTGCTGCTGATAGCCGTCTGGATTTATCTGATGCGGCGCATGTCGGCCGGCCCCGGCGGGGCCGGCTCGGGCGGTGTGTTCAACGTGGGCAAATCGCAGGCCCAACTTTTCGACAAGGGCACGACCAACCGCGTCACTTTCAAGGATGTGGCCGGTCTTAGCGAAGCCAAACAGGAAGTGGAGGAAATCGTTTCCTTCCTGAAAAACCCCTCGAAATACACCGAATTGGGCGGCAAGATTCCCAAGGGCGCGCTGCTGATTGGCCCTCCCGGCACCGGCAAGACTTTGCTGGCCAAAGCCGTAGCCGGCGAAGCCGATGTACCCTTCTTCTCCATGTCGGGTAGCGACTTTGTAGAAATGTTTGTCGGCGTAGGTGCCTCGCGTGTGCGCGACCTCTTCCGTCAAGCCAAGGAAAAGGCTCCTTGTATCGTTTTCATCGATGAAATTGATGCGGTTGGACGCGCACGCGGCAAGAATCCCAACATGGGTTCCAACGATGAAAGAGAGAATACGCTCAACCAGCTGCTGACCGAAATGGACGGTTTCGGAAGCAACAGCGGTGTCATCATTCTGGCTGCCACCAACCGCGCCGATATTCTGGACAAAGCCTTGATGCGTGCCGGCCGTTTCGACCGTCAAATCAGCGTCGACCTGCCCGACATCAACGAGCGCCAGGAGATTTTCGAAGTTC
Source organism: bacterium (assembly GCA_963617485.1). Lineage (GTDB taxonomy): Bacteria > Bacteroidota > Bacteroidia > Bacteroidales > UBA1402 > UBA1757. The sequence continues at coordinate 36,629 of CAVEPA010000011.1, forward strand.
ACCTGCGTCCGCTCAAGCTTCACGAGGAAGTTTCCAGCGAGTTTTTGGCCAAACAGACCCCAGGATTTTCCGGTGCCGACATCGCCAACGTCTGCAACGAAGCGGCGCTGATTGCTGCCCGCAAGAACAAGGCCTGCATCGAGAAACAAGATTTCATGGATGCCGTCGACCGTATTGTGGGTGGTCTGGAAAAGAAGAACAAGATTATGACCGTGAGCGAAAAGAAATCCATCGCCATACACGAAGCCGGTCATGCAACACTAAGCTGGATGCTGGAATATGCGCACCCGCTCATCAAGGTAACTATCGTGCCGCGCGGCAAGGCTTTAGGTGCTGCCTGGTACCTGCCCGAAGAACGCCAGCTCACCACCAAAGAGCAGATGCTCGACGAGATATGTTCGCTGCTGGGCGGTAGGGCCGCCGAAGAGCTTTTCCTCGGTACGGTCTGCACCGGTGCCTTGAACGACTTGGAAAGAGTATCCAAACAGGCTTACGCCATTGTCACCTATTACGGCATGAGCGACAAGCTGTCGAATTTGTCTTATTACGACTCCACGGGCAACAGCGAATTTGCTTTCCGCCAGCCTTACAGCGAAGAAACCGCCCAACTCATCGACAAAGAGGTAAAAGCCCTTATCGATGAGCAGTACGAGAGAGCCAAGCGCATCTTGCGCGAGCAGGCAGACGGCCATCGTCAGCTGGCCGATTTATTGGTAGAACGCGAGGTTATTTTTGCCGATGATTTGGAGAAGATTTTCGGCAAACGCACCTGGACTTCCCGCACCGAAGAGCTCTATCAAGAAAACAAGAAGCTCAACAGTAATCAACAGCAAAACGGATAAATTATGTTGCGCAGAATCATCAGCGGGACCATTTATGTATTGGTAGTGGTGGGCGGCATTCTTGCGGGCTGCCTGCATCCTTGGGCCTATATCGCCGTTTTCGGCCTGATATGTTCCTTAAGCCTCTATGAATTCATCCGTCTGATGAACCAACATGACGCTTGCCATATCAGTTCATGGCTCAATATCACGGCCGGCATTGTGCTCTTCATTTCGGGCTATGCCTATTTTTCCGGACAATGCAATGCAGCGGCCTTCCTGCCTTGGTTGGTCTTTTTCTTGATATTCTGTATCAGGGACATCTATGTAAATCCCCAAGAGAACATGCACAGCATCGCCTACAGTTTCTTTGCCCAAGTCTACATTTCCTTGCCGATGATGTTGCTGTCGGGCATTGCATTCCAGCAACAGGACGGTGCCAGGGTCTATTGTCCGGAGCTACTGCTGTCGCTGTACGCCTTTATCTGGATTTCAGACACCTTTGCCTATCTGATGGGTGTCAGTCTGGGGCGCATCTTCAAACATCCCTTTATGGCAAGGATTTCGCCCAAGAAGACCTGGGAAGGCTTTGTGGGCGGCGTAGTCTTTACCCTGCTGGCCGGTTATCTGACCTCTTTGCTGTTGCCCTCGCTGATGAATACTTGGCAATGGATGGGGCTGGCCTTGGTCATTGCGCTTAGCGGTGTCTACGGCGACTTGTTCGCATCGCTCATCAAACGCAGCACGGGCGTGAAGGACTTCGGCAAGATTATGCCCGGTCACGGCGGCATGCTCGACCGCATCGACAGTAGCCTGCTGGCCATCCCGGCCAGTGTCATCTACTGCTATTTCGTCCTGTAGACCGCACTTCTTAACTTTTTTATACAATTTTCGTCTGAGGCATTAAACCATTAGTGCCTCAGCTTGTCTAAACTCTGGATTTTGAAAGAAAATGGACGCACTTACCGATAAAAGAATCACTGAAATGCTGCGCAAACCTGACAACAGGCGTCAGGCATTCAGCATGCTGGTGAAAGAAATGTCGGAAGAGTTGTATTGGCAAATCCGAAGAATCGTTCTCTCGCACGACTGCGCCAACGATGCCTTGCAGAACACCTTTCTGAAGGTTTGGGAGCATCTCGACCAGTTCAAAGGCGATTCAAAGTTATCCACTTGGATGTACCGCATCGCCATCAACGAGAGTTTCAGTTTGCTGAATAAAGAACGCATGGCTTCGCTCAGCAGCTTGGACGATTTGGAAGACACATGCCTACAGCATTTGCGCAGCGACCCCTATTTCGACGGTGACGAGGTGGAATGTCAACTGCAAGCAGCCATCTTGAGCCTGCCCGACAAACAGCGGCTGGTCTTTCAAATGAAATATTATCAAGAGAAGTCTTACGAAGAAATATCCGAAATTACAGGCACTTCGGTGGGGGCTCTGAAAGCTTCCTATCATCACGCGGTGAAAAAAATCGAAGCCTATATGACGGCCAACAGTATATAAAATGAAAAACTACCAATTGCCCGAAGACGCGCACAAAGATGCCTTCAAATTGCCCGAGAACTACTTCCAGGAGTTCCAGCAGCAGATAGAAGAGAAAGTCGACAGTATGGAAGCTGCCAAGAAACAGCAAGCTGAGGTGATTCCTATGTGGACCAAAATCAGACCCTACCTATATCTGGCAGCCATGTTCGTGATACTTTTTGTCGGAATCCGAGGCTTTCTGTATGTAACAGACGATAAAGCCCCCGGCATCGCCCAAGAATTGCTTGAACAGCCCGACAACTTCCCTCTCGAGAGCGAATACAGCGCCGAAGAATACCTGATGGGGTCTGTCAGTGCCTCTACCATGCTGTATTACCTTTACGAAGATGCTATTACTGAACCCAATAAATAAACGTCCTATGAAAAAATTTCTCGTTTTCTTTCTCAGTTTGTGCCTGAGTTGTGGTTTTGCCTCGGCACAAGATAAGCAAGACAATCAAAAAGACCAGAAGGCCCGCGAGGAGCGTAAACAGGCATTTGCCGAAATGAAACTCCGCCTGATGGCCTACTACACCGCCGAAGTGGGCATGACCGGCGAAGAAGCCGAAGCTTTCTGGCCCATTTACGACAAGTTCCAGAAACAGCGCTGGGTGCTTAACCACGAACGTCACAAACTCATGCGCAACCACCGCGAAACCAAGCACAACGATGGCAAGGCAACCAAAAAGGGAAACAAGAAACAGGAGAGCATCAATTACGAAGAGGCCAATGCCAAACTCCTGCAACTCAAGCATCAGGAAGCCGACCTTATGGACGAATTCCACAAAGAAATGAGTACCGTGCTGTCGCCCGAAAAGATGTATATGTTCTACTGCGCCGAAGAGGAATTCACCCGCCAGATGACCATGCGTATCGACAACAACCGTCAAGGCAACCGCAAGGGCGGTGACAACCAAGGTCCTCGTCAAGACCAAGGCAGACCGCAAGGCGGCCCACAGGGTGGTCCTCAAGACGGTCCTCAGGGCGAACCCCAAGACTAAAGCTGTCCTTATTGGACATCCAAGCTTTCTATAGCGAAACCGTGCATGGAAGGCGCTGACAAAACCACTTTATAATCTCCCGCGTTGATGTAGGAGCCGGTGGTGGTACTCAGCGCCTTCCATCCTCTTTGATTGGGGCCGAAAGTAAGCACTGCATCCTTGAGCAGTCGGCCGTCACTGGCCAGCAGACGCAGGCGGATATGCAAGTCTTGGTCGGAGAGATTGCGGTAATTGATGCGCAAGGCATAGAGTTGGGCCAGACCGACACTGAAACTGAACACCACGGCATCGCGGTCGCCATCGCAGAGATACGCGGCAGCACCACCCTCTTGCAGGGCCAGCGTATCGGCAAAATAGCAGCAGTCTTTCTTACGCTGTATTTCCTTAGCGAATGCTCCCGTAACCTGAGCCTTGTCGATGGTATAGCTGAGTTTGGTTCGGGGATTCTTGTCCTCGGGCAAAAGATTGGTTGGCATACGCGCTATGCGGTCTTCGTCGGCGGCTTGCCACGACCAATTGTCCGGGCGATAGTCTTGTACATACGTCCCGCTGCGGAAGGCCTTGGCTTGGGCACGCGAGCGGGTGGCAATGGCAATGGCCGATATCAGCGCCTGACCGCTGCGCACCTCGGGAAAATCTATCAGCAAACTACCGCCGGTAACATCCACTTCCACCACTTTTTTCAGTGCGGCGTCGTGACCGGCCTCAGCCCAGATATCCAAATCGTCTATCAGCGTAAGGCCGTTGAAAGCCACATCGAACAGGCGCTGTCCTTGCAGTTTTTTAGCGCCGCCCGTACCATGCCAGGGTTCGATGAAATATAATTCCACTCGATAACGCCCATCGGGCAAGGCAAAGCGATACTGCAAACGATGACGTCCATAACGGAAGTGCTGGAACAAGGAGGCATCGCGTGTACCGTAGACGGGGTCTGAGGATACCCGTTGCGAAGCTTGATAAGGATTCATGTCGGCAAATTGTCCGGCCCAAGAGCTGCTGAAGAGCAGATTGTCCTGTCGCCACAAAGAGCCGTAGGAATCCACATAGTCGTCGCCACCACAGTTGACTCGGTAGAGGTAGTGCCAACGCTTGGCGGGCTTCAGCAAGTGGCGGTCGTAGCTTTCGGGGCGCACGTTAGAGCCGGTCAGCACGCGGCCCGGCAGCTTGTCGCTGCCGGGCGCTGCGGGCAGATGCCGGTAAAGCACCAGGTCTTCGGCCACAAGCTTGCCGTCCTGATAGGCCTGGGCCAGCAAGGTATTGTATCGTAGATGTACCTGCGGAAGCATCAGATGCCGGCCCTTGTCGCGCGGATTGATAGCGGTACCCAGATAGCATTTGGCAAAGGCATCGTTATACAGTCGTACCGAATCGCAATTGCTGAACAAGTGCAAATCTACGCTTTCTTTGGTTTCGCTGAAACGCTCCGGCCAGGTATGCGACACAATGTAAACCATAGGGTCGTCCTTGGCAGAAACATAATGCGAACGGTACATATAGTAGACATCGAGGGGTTCTTCCCAAGGCGACACCAAGCCTTTGTAATTGACCGGCCCTACCCTGTCGATAACGCGCCAAGCATCATCGGGTTGGCGACGGCCGGGATTGTCATGACTGGTGAAGCACCATTGGAATTGTCCACAGACACTGTCCTTGGCTTGTTCGGCAAGACCAACCTTCATTTCCATCAAGGAACAGAAACGTTCCTCGGTATAAGGGCCGTTTTGTTTGAAACTGAAATCTTCTTCGTGCAGGTCAAGTGTGCGCCAAGCACCATATTCGCCGTTGAGCAACTGCGAAGGCATAGCCAGTTCCTGGTTGTATTTTTCGGGATTGCCGCTATAAGTGCCGCTCCAATTCTGAATGACGTTCCAGTCGGTACCCGTTCCGCCGTTGCAAGTGGTGATGGCACGCATATCGATGGCAGTCGGGTCCATTTCACGGATGATATCACAACATTCACGGGCAAAATCGGTGGGCAAAACGCTCTCGTTCTGCAAGCCCCAAAGCACCACCGATGGGCTGTTGCGGCGTTCCTTGACCCATTGGCGCAGCTGCTGTTTGAAATGCTCGCGGAATTCGGGCGTATCGTACCAGATATGGGCCGAGAATTGCGTCCAGAAAAGCACGCCATAGCGATCCCAATAGTTTTGGTAGGCCAAATTATGCGGCTGATGCGCATCGCGGAAAGCATTGAAACCGGCATTCAATATCTGTTGCACACGGGCGCGAATCTGCTCTTCACTGAAGGCATGGCTCTGCCCCAGCAGATGTTCGTATTCACAGACTCCGTTCAGAAAAACGGGCTCTCCATTCAGATAAAAACGGCCGTCATCGGCAGAGGAATGACGTTTCACCGGCCAAGATATGCTTCTGACACCGAAAGAAGTCTGCACCGTATCGCAAGGTCCCGAGGGTTGCTCCAGGCGCGTCACCAGGCTGTAGAGTGCAGGGTGCTTGTCGCTCCAGCGTTCTGCATCGGGCAGATAAAGCGAATCGCCAATGTAGACGGTAGCGCCGGCCGGCAGCGCAACGTTGACGGGCGCGAAGGCCTGCTCCACGCGCTGGCCCTGAGGATTGTAGAGTTCCTGCACCAGCCGCACGCTGCGGGTTTGCGCTGCATAGTTCTTCAGTTCCACCCGATAGAAAATGCTGTCGGCCGTCCGGTTGTTCCATACATGCACGCCAAAAGGCTCAATGCGGAGCATGGGCGTAGTTTCCAACACTACCGGACGGAAAATGCCAAAAGGCTGCGAACCTTCGCTGAAACCCCATTCCGATGAGCAACCGCCGCACACACTGGGCATGTCGGTAATCATATCGGGGTGTTCGACAGTGACTTCCAGCAGGTTGTCCTTAGCTTGGAGCGCTTGCGTCACCTCAAGGGTAAAGCTGACACGCCCGCCGATATGACGGCCCAAATCGTGTCCGTTCAGGCGCACGCGGGCATAGGTTCCAACGCCCTCGAAGCGTAGAAATGAAGCCTGATTGGAGGGCCAGGCCTTTGGTAAATCGAAGCGAGTCCGATATTCGGCCGTACCGTGCAAGTTGCCATGAGTCAGTTGTCTATAGCCGTAATAGTCGTCCCAATTGTGAGGCAGGCGAAGCTTGAGGGTGTCTGTCAGGCTAGCCGCTGCATCGCTGGCTTTCGTCAAATAGGAAGTCCAGACAAGACCGTCGAGTTGCATGCTTGCCCGTTGCGAAAACACTGTCTGGCTCAGGCATACTGCCAGAGCCAGACAAGCTATAGACCGAAGTTTCATCAAAAATCAGTTATCAGTTAAAGAATACATAGACAGCCACCATCACAACCACCAGCAAGGCCCAAGCGATTTTCAAGCCGGGTGTTACCTTGATAGCCTTGGGCTGCAGGTCTTCGGCAGGAACAACGGAAGCATCCACCTTCTCGCCGGCCGTCTGGCAGCAGGACGAATAAATCCAGATAAACAGGCAGAGCAGCACGAAGATAATGGCCGACAAATAGAGATAATGCATCTGCGGGAACAGCAGGCCGCAATAATACAAGATACCCAAACCGATACTGAGTACCGTTCCTGCCGTCAGGACAATATTGACAGCTTTGGCCGAAGTCTTCTTCCACAGGGCGGCAAAGAGGAAGGCCGCCGACATAGGCGGTGCGATAAAGCCCAATACCGACTGGAAGATATTGAAGAAGCTGAGTCCTTGGATAAAGGTAATGGCGATAGCCAGGAAAATGGATACCACGGCACCGACAGCCACCACCCAGCGGCCAATGCTCAAGATTTCCTTCTCAGAAGCATTGGGACGGAATTTCTTGAGATAAATATCCATCGTAAAGACCGTACTGAGCGAGTTCAGTGCCGAGCCAATGGTGGATACCAGTGCGGCCACCATCACCACAATAACCAGACCCATCAGACCCGAGGGCAGCACATGGCTGGCCAATTGCAGGTAAGAATCGGTGGAGTTCTGCAAATCGGGCAGGATGACAAAGCACAGAATGCCGGGGAAGATAAACAAAGGCACATCGAGCAGTTTCAGCCAAGCGCAGAAATTGGCACCCTTCTGGCCCTCTTTCAAGTCTTTGGCACCCAGCACCGACTGCACCATCGACTGGTCGGTACACCAGAACCACACACCCATGATGGGATAACCAAGAATAATGGCCAACCATGGGAAGTCCTTGTCGCTGAGCGGACGGAAGAGGTTCCAATAATCGGCAGGAGTCTTTTCGATAACGGTCTGCAGACCACCGGCCTTATCAATTCCCAAAACCACCAACAGCACAGAAACGCCTATCAGCAGCAACATCTGAAACACATTGGTATAAGCGATAGCCTTCAAGCCGCCAGCAATGGCAAAAGCGGCAGAAACCACCACCAGTATGGTAATGCAAGCCCACAGCGACATATCGAGAATCTGAGCCATGAACACGCCGCCACAGAACAAGGTCAATGCCAACCACGAAATCAGCACCGTAGCTATGGTGTACCAAGCGATGTAGTTGCGTGTGGTCTGTCCGAAACGCTTGCCCATATATTCGGGCAAGGTACTCACATTGGCACCCAGATAGCGCGGTGCAAACACGAATGCCAACAAGAGAATAAAGGGAAAAGCGTACCACGAGAAGTTACCGGCTGCGATACCGCCCTCGAATCCGCTGCTGGCATTGGCCACCAACATCGAAGGGCCGACATTGGTACCCCACATGGTAAGGCCGATGGCGAACCAGCCCAAAGACTTGTTGGCCAAAAACAGATTGCTTTTCTTGCCCGAGCTCGCCCAGACACCGATGGCTATCAAAGCCACGATATACACGACAAAGACAATAATGTCTGCCGTAGAAAGTTGGATAGTCATAATTGTATTTATCAAAAAGTCAGTAGTGTTGTCTTGCTCAAATCCATCTGGTCGGTGCAGGCCACATCTTCGGGATAAACCGGAATGCTGGCACCTTGACGTACATACACGGGCATTTCCTCCAGCGGAACCTTAATGTCCTTCAGCCAGCAGGGGCCTTCGAATGTTTCCTTGGTGAAGAAGTTGACCCATTTGCCTTCGGGCAGATAGACACTGCGCACACCCTCGGAATTCATCACGGGAGCCACCAGAAAATCGTCACCGAAGTAGTATTGGTCGTCGAGATGGCGGCAAACCAAATCGTCGGGATGCATCAGGAACATGGCGCGCAACATGGGATAACCCGTGCGGGTGGTTTTTTCGGCCTGCTGCATAATGTAGGGAATCAGGCGGTAACGCAGTTTGAGCCATTCCTTGACGATGCCGGCAATCTTGGGATAATGCCAGGGTTCGCGCTTGAACGAGCCGTGATAACGCAAATGCGAGCTGAACACGCCAAACTGGGTCCAACGCACATAGACATCCTCCGACAGACGGGTGTTCATAAAATTGGGTACGGAATGGAAACCTGGCACATCATGACTCCAAAAACCAAAGCCCGACAAACCGAAATGCAGGCCGCCCTTGAGCGAACCGGCCATGCCGTCCCAAGTGCTGGCGGAATCGCCTCCCCAATGCAGCGGATAGCGCTGACAACCGGCCCAAGCAGAACGCGCCCAGACAATGCCATCGCCCGTCACTTCCTTGGTGATGTCGTAAGCGGCCTTTTGGTAATACAGCGAATAGATGTTGCGTAGCGCCTTGGCATCGGCAGCATGATATTTGGCATCCATGTGGATATCTTCGCCAAAATCGGTCTTGATGCAGGCCACACCCATATCGAGCAGTTGTTTGAGCAGCGACTGATACCATTTGGTGGCCTTGTCGTAAGTAAAGTCGATGGTGCCGGCGTAGTCGTTCACGCTGAAGTTGGAAGCGCCTTGTATCTTGCTCTCGCTCTGGCTGATATAATGGTTTTCGGAAGCTTCTTTATATTGGGCGGCATCGTAGGCGATGTACGGCAACTGCCACAGGCTGACGCGATAGCCTTGTTTTTTCAGCCCTTGGATAAAGCCCTTGGGATCGGGGAAACGCTCGGTATTGAACTTCCATTCGCAAAGCCAGTCGGTTTTGAACCAGCCCGTATCGAGATGGATAACATCGCAAGGATAGCCTTCACGGCGCATGCGGTCACAGATTTCCTGAACTTCGTCGGCCGAGAAATAGGTCATGCGGCTCATCCAAGTACCAAAGCTCCAAAGCGGCGGCATGGAAGGAAAGCCCGTCAGCTGACGGTAGGCGTAAAGGATGCGTTCGGGTGTGTCGTCAGCGATGACGAAGGTATCGATAACGGGTTCTTCCACCAGAATCTGGGCCGAGCGGGTGGAATGGTCGGCCAGCGAGAACTTGGCGAAATAGGTGGTGTGCAGGAACAGACCATAGCCTTCGGACGACAGATAGAAAGGAATATTCTTGTAGGCGCGGCGGTTGTTCACGCCCTGACCGTCCTGGTTGTAAAGTTGCAGGGTGCGGCCCGACAGGTCCATTTTGGCAAAGCGTTCGCCCGTGCCGTAGAAACACTCTTCGGGCTTGGCTGCAAAAGAGCAGGTAGCGCGGTCGCTTTGGCCGTTTTTGGTAACGTAAGCCAAAGCATAGGCATCGTGACGGGCCGGCGAGAACATATCGTAGGCCGACAGGGCCACTTGTTTCTTGCCGTCGGGATAAAGCCGCAGGTCGATGGTTTCGGCCGGGGCGGGTTGCAGGTCGCTCCACCACTCTTCTACCGGTTTGTCAAAGCGAAGCATGGCGCGTGTGCGGCCTTGGGCATCGCGGATGGTCCAGCGCAGCTCTTCCTTAACGAAACTAAGCGGCTGGGGCTGCATGGCATCGGCCAGCTGCAACATGGCGGAATCTTCGTGCACAGCGGCTCCGGGAAAAGCGATGGACATACGCATCACCTTGTCGCCATAGGCGCGCAAACGCAGATAAGAATCTACGCGGGGCACACTTTTGTCTTCGGTTATCTCGTTGGAATTGTTTTGTTGTTGAAAAGGTACCGTGATGATGATATCACCGTCTTTTTCTTGAATGTCAGTTGGTTGGCAGGCCCGCCATAGGCGTTCGCCTTGATTGAGGGCCGTATCGAAATCCAGGAAATCGAATAGTTGGTAGTTGGTCTGTTTCATTGTTATCAGTCAGTAAGCTGGCAAAAGTAGCGTTATTATCGCGTATTCGCAAGGTATAATTAGATTGATTTACTATCTTTGCAAGCTGTTGATATAAATTATCATTTTCAAGAAAAATACAACGATGATACTCCCTATTTACCTTTATGGACAAGCTGTTTTGCGCAAAGAAACGCAAGATATCCCGGCCGATTATCCCGAGCTGAAAACGCTTATCGACAATATGTATGAAACGCTGGTAAAATCGGAAGGCGTAGGTTTGGCCGCTCCCCAAGTGGGACTGTCGCTGCGCCTGTTCGTAGTGGACCTGCGTTGTCTGGGCGATGAAGAGCCTAGCTACAAGGATTTCACCAAGACTTTCATCAACCCCGAAATTGTGGAATATTCGCCCGAGACCAATTCTCTCGAAGAAGGCTGTCTGAGTATTCCCGGCATACACGAGAACGTAACGCGCAGCACGAGGGTCAAAGTCAGCTATCAGGACGAAGCATTCGCCCAGCACGAGGAATGGTTCGACGGTTATTTGGCCCGCGTTATCCAGCACGAATACGACCATTTGGAGCAGAAAGTCTTCACCGACCGCATCAGCCCCATCCGCAAGCAGCTTATCAAGGCCAAGCTGAACAACGTGGTAAAAGGCCGCGTCTACTGCGACTACAAGACCAAAGCGCAGCACTGATTCTTGGCTGTAGCGTAGCGTAACCACCTTATGAAAAGAGCCATGAAAATAGTCCGACATTTATGGATATGCCTAGTCCTGTTGACGGCAAGCCTTGGCTATGGTCTTCCTTGTCAGGCGCAAATCAATACCGACCGTGTGATGAGCATAGGTCGCAATGCGCTCTATTTCAACGACTATGTGCTGGCCATCCAGTATTTCAATCAGGTGATTGCCGTCAAGCCTTTTCTGGCCGAGCCTTATTTTTTCCGGGGCGTGGCCAAGATGAGCTTGGAAGACTATCAGGGTGCCGCCAACGACTGTAGTCTAGCCTTGGAACGCAATCCTTTTATGGTCAAGGCTTACTATTGCCGCAGCTACGCCCGCCTGCAACTGAAAGATTATGAGGGAGCCGTTGCCGACTGCGACAAGGGTCTGGAATTCGACACCGAGAACAAAGCCCTGATGGTCAACAAATCGGCGGCGCATATCTATGCCAAAGACTACAAAAGTGCCCGCCAAGACCTCAACTACCTGACACGCAAGTTTCCCGACTATCTCTACGGCTACATGAACCGCGGACATCTCTGCATAGAAGAAGGCGACACCTTGGGTGCCATCGATGATTTCAGCCGCGCCATCGCCGTTGACAAATATCACGCGCCGGCCTATGCCGCCAGAGCCTATGTGTTTATCCTGCAAGACAAATTCGCCGATGCCATCAGCGACCTGAACGAAGCCATCCGCCTGGAGCCCGACAATGAGGGCTATTACAGCAACCGTGGGCTGGCCCGCTATTACAACCGCGACTACAAAGGCGTTTTCAGCGATTTCGACCGGGTACTTCAGCTCAATCCCAAGTCGGCCAGCACCTATTACAACCGGGGCCTTATCCGCGCCGAAGTGGGCGATTTGAACCGTGCCATCGAAGATTTCGACCAAAGCATCACCCTGGAGCCTGACAACGACCTTGCCTTCTACAACCGCGCCCTGCTGCGCAACCGCACGGGCGACCTGCCGGGGGCGGAAGCAGACTTGAACGAAATCATCCAGCGTTATCCACAGTTTATCCCGGCTTATTACCAGCGTAGCGAAGTGCGCAAGAAACGCGGCAATGCCAAGGGTGCCGACCAAGACTATTTCTACGCCTGGGATCTGGAAACCAAGCTACAGGAAGCGCGCAAGGCCGGCAAGTCTTTCTCGGCCAGCGGCGACGATGGCAAGACGCGCAGCAAAGACGACAAGGACATCAACAAATACAATCGTGTGGTGGTAACCGAAACCGAAGTGGAACAGACGGCCCGCTATGCCAATCCCATCCGTGGCAACGTGCAGAACCGCAATGTGGATGTGGAAATCGAAGCTTTGTTCTCCATCAGCTATTACGAAGAGGAAAAGCCCATCGACACCAAGAAGGCCATGAACTACGAGCCTTATCTAGAGCAGCTGGCCACACAGGGCGTATCGCTGTACAACCTGCGTATCACGCGCAGCGAACGGGCCTTGAAACAAGATGAAATTGACCGTCACTTCCATTCCATCGACACTTATTCCCAACTCATAGAGGAACATCCGCGTCAGGCCGCCTATTATTTTGCCCGCGCCATCGACTTCTCGCTCGTGAAGGACGTAGACAATGCCATTCTCGATTTGGACAAGGCCATTTACCTGGATTCCAAGGCTATTCTGGCATATTTTCATCGGGCCAACCTGCGCTTCCAGCAGATTCTTTTCCAGCAGGCCGAAGGCGAAATCGCCGAGAAGCATTTCGGTTCGGAATTTATGCTGGTGATGCAGGATTTGGACAAGATTACCGAGCTGGCACCGGGCTTCGTCTATGCTTGGTACAATCGTGGCAATATGCGGTTTATGCAGAAGGACTACCGCAGTGCCTTGGAAGACTACAACCGCGCCATTGACCTGAACGGCGATTTCGCCGAGGCCTGGTACAACCGGGGCATCACACGCATCTATCTGGGACAGCGCAGCGAAGGCCTTAGCGACCTGAGCCGGGCCGGAGAGTTGGGACTGTACAAGGCCTACAATCTTATCAAACGTTTTTCGGAATAAGTCGTTTTTTGGAATAAGTGAGCTTATAAGCCTCACCAAGCTTTTCAGAAGCCTCGGCGCGCTTCCATCCAAGCCTGCAGAATAATGGTTGCACTCACTTTATCGTAAAGAGCTTTGTCGCGACGGTCTTTCTTTTTGACACCGCCGGCTATGATGGCTTGCTGCGCCAGCACCGAAGTATAGCGTTCATCGTAATATTCCAGCGGCATCTGAGGATGACGCGTACGGAACTCAGCCACAAACTTTTCTATGTACGGCATACTCTGCGAAGGTTGTCCGTTCATCTGACGGGGCAGCCCCACCACTACCCGCTCCACGCTCTCGCGCTGCAAATAGTCATCCAAAAAGGCATGAAGGTTCGTGGTCTCGACCGTTGTCAAAGCATTGGCTATCAGTTGCAAAGGATCGGTCACGGCTATACCCGTGCGTTTGAGTCCGTAATCGATGGCGAGTATTCTTCCCATAGCGGCTTTAGCGGTAAATGCGGTTCTTGTTCAAAGCTTGATGATAACGTTGCGCGTAGGCATTGTGCTGGCGCAGGTTGGTGGAGAAGTAATGGCGGCCGGAAAAATCGTCTTTGGCGCACATATACAGATAGTTGTGGTGCGGTGCTGCAAGTACGGCCTCGAGAGCGGCTTTGGAAGGAATGCGCACCGGACCGGGCGGGAGCCCCAGATGCTTGTACGTATTGTAAGGCGAATCCACTTCGGTATGTTCCTTAAGCACCCGTTTGATACTGAAATCCTGAAGGGCAAACTTGACGGTGGGACAAGCCTGCAGGTACATGCCGCGGCGCAAACGGTTCAAGTAAATACCCGCCACGATGGGCCATTCGTCCTTGGCATTGGTTTCTTCTTCCACGATGGACGCGATGACGGACACCTCTATCGGGTCCAAGCCCTGAGCCTGGGCCGCTTGCAAGCGACGCTCAGTCCAGAACTCGTGCCAAGTTTTCTCGAAAAGCTGGCACAGACGCTCGGGCGACATATTCCACCACACTTCGTAAGTGTCGGGCAGGAATATGGCAGGCAGGGTTTCCAGACTCAGCGCATTGTGTTGCAGAAAGACGCTATCGGTTAAGGCCGCCATTATCTGAGCGGAATCGAGCATAATCTGGTGCGAAAGAATACCGGCCAGCTGCGGCAAGGTGCGCACATTGTTAAATTGCAACTTGACCGGCTTTTGCAGACCTTGCGTCAGCACTGCCAGCAAACTGCGGTTGGAAGCCTCGGGGCCCAGTTCGTAATAGCCCGTGCGTATATGTCGGTCGAGATGGCGCAGGCGGGCCCAAGTCTTGAAATCGCCCGGACGCTGCAAATAAGGCTGCAACTGGACCGTAACGCTCTCGAAGCTGTCGCCGGGATACACTTTCAGGCAAATTTTTCCCTGGCCGGGCTTGAGATTGTTCTGTCCGACCATCTGCCAGGCCCGCCAAGCCGTCAAAGCCAACAGCAAGATTACCAGCACAATTGCGGCGACAATTATTTTTTTCGATAATATTTGACAATTTTTCGCCATAATTCAAACTCTTTTGTTTACCTTTGCAACGCTTTTGAAAACCGGTTTGGCCGGCTTTCAGTCACTACTAAGGAAGGATGGGTGAGTGGCTGAAACCAACAGTTTGCTAAACTGTCGTACTCGATTAGGGTACCGGGGGTTCGAATCCCCCTTCTTCCGCAAAGAACTGCTTTGATTTCCGTCAGAGCGGTTCTTTTGTTTTCAGATAACTTCAGCCACCACAAAATTGCTTCCTCCAATAAAAACCAAATCGTCCGGACCGGCAGCCTGCAAAGCGGCTTGTTTAGCCTCATCCACCGTCGTATAGCACTTTCCTTGCAGCTGAAAATCGGCCGCGAGTTTGGCTAGTTCGGTCTCAGGCAAAGCACGCGTCACCTTGGCACGGGTAAAATAATAGTGCGCTTCCTTGGGCAACAGCGCCAGAATATGCCGCACATCCTTGTCGCTGACCACCCCGAAAACAATGTGCAGTTCTTTGTGCGGACATTGCCTCATCTGCTGCACCACATGACGTATACCGTCCTCGTTGTGGCCCGTATCGCAGATGCACAGAGGTTGGGTTTGCAACACTTCCCAGCGGCCGCGCAGCCCGGTGTTGCGCACCACATTGGCAAAACCCCGGCGTATGCTCTGCTCGTCTATACGGAAACTCTCGCTCAGAATATCGAGCGCCATTAGGGCTGTGCGTATGTTCTGGCGCGCATAGTTGGCCTTGAGCGCACAATCGATATTGTCGGCCAGTTTGCTATAGCGATGTTCACCCAGACTGCTGCAAAGCGGAGCATGACGCAAACAGGCCTCGGCACGCAGAGTCTCCATCACTTCCGGGCTGTTCTCCCCTACCACCACCGGCACGCCGGCCTTGATGATACCGGCCTTTTCACGGGCAATCTGCGGCAACGTATCGCCCAGCAGCGCCATATGGTCGAAGCTGATGCTGGTAATCACCGATAAAATGGGGCGAATAATGTTAGTGCTGTCCAATCGGCCGCCCAAGCCTACCTCGATAATGGCGATATCCACCTTCTCTTGGGCGAAATAACGGAAAGCCATCATGGTGGTCAGCTCGAAGAAAGAGGCATGAATATCCAGCTTGGTCGCGATGAAATCTTCGGTGAAATGGCAAACGGAGGCCTCATCTATCATCTGTCCGTTGATGCGGATACGTTCACGGAAATCCTTCAGATGGGGCGAAGTGAAAAGTCCCACCTTATACCCAGCTTCCTGCAAGGTCGATGCCAGCAAACTCGTCACCGAACCTTTGCCGTTGGTACCGGCCACATGCACGCAAGGGAAACACTCGTGAGGATGTTCGCACCAAGCGTCCAACACCTCTATATTATGCAGACCAGGCTTGTAGGCACCGGCTCCTATTATCTGATACTGTGGAAGTTGCGTATACAAATACTCCAAACAGCTGGCGTAGTCCATTTAAGCGTTTTTTAAAGACAAAATCAAGGCAAATGTAATGCAATTAATTTGTTTTTCGTGCATGAAGCACTACCTTTGCAGGTGATTGACTCATCAAAAAAACACAAGCTTATGAAAACAAGGAACCTATTGTTCGTGGGATTGACGGCAATGGCATTGTCGCTTAGCTCCTGCAAATCGAATCAGGCCGCCTACAACGCCGCCTACGAAAGAGCCAAAGCCCAACAGGAAGCCGCCCAGCAGGCCGAACCCGGCAAACAGGAAAGCATTGAAGTGGTAGAAAAGAGCTCCATTAAGGAGGCTTCAGAAAACATCGAGATATTGGACAAGAGCAAAGCCAACGGCAATTATGGCGTAGTCATCGGTAGTTTTATCAACCGCACCAATGCCGAAGGACTCCAGAAACGCATGATTGAGCAAGGCTACAGCCAGTGCGTATTGGGCCAGAACGACAAGTTGATGTACCGCGTCATCGTGGCTTTCTACCCCGTAAAAGCCGATGCTCAGGCCAAAGTACGCGAACTGTCGAAAGACTTCCCCGATGCTTGGATTTTAATCAAAGAATAATTCCTTCACTTTTTGCACATTCATACAGAATACCTTACCTTTGCGGCCGAAATCCAAAAGCAGTGAAGCCCCTCTTTTTATGGGCGGAAAGCTTTGGATATTAACGTTTTAATATTTTAGCTATGATTGAAAAAATCGGTCAGAACGCCGGTGCTGTATGGACCGCTCTGAACAACGCTAACTGCGCAAAATCCTTGAAAGAAGTGAAGAAACTGTGCAAACTTACCGAGAAAGACATGTACGCTGCTTTAGGCTGGCTGTCACGCGAAGGCAAGCTTGTTTTCAGTGAAGTTGAAGGCGAAGTATTCGTAGCACTAAGCTAAAGAATCTGAAAGTCCCGATAAAAACGGGGGCCGGCGATGCAATCGCCGGCCCCCGTTTTTTCACGCAAGCACACCGTTCACGCAAGCACCGTTCCGATATACGCCAGCAATTCGTCGCGACCCCGTTTTTTCTCTGCCGAGGTCAAGAAAAACTCCGGCAGTTCCTCCCAATTATCCATCAGTTTGGTTTTGAAAGCCTTAAGGTTGCGTGCAAGTTCGGCCTGCGAAATCTTGTCGGTCTTGGTCATCACGATGGCAAAAGGCACGCCAGCCTCGCCCAAAAAGTCGATGAAATCGAGATCAATCTGCTGCGGTTTCAGTCGGGCATCCACCAAAACGAACAAACAATAGAGCTGCTCGCGATGCTCCACATAGCCGGTAATCATATCATGCAGTTTCTCACGTTGCTGCAGCGACACCTGCGCATAGCCATAGCCGGGCAAGTCTACCAAATGCCAGGCATCGTTTATTTTGAAGTGATTGATAAGCAGTGTCTTGCCCGGTTTGGACGAAGTTTTGGCCAGCCCTTCGCGCTGACAAAGCATATTGATGAGCGAGGACTTGCCCACATTGGAGCGTCCGATAAAGGCAATTTCGGGAATATCGGCACTCGGACAATGCTGATAGTCGGCACTGCTGACAACGAAGTTCGCGCTCTTAATTTCCATAGGCAGTCATTTTGGACGATGGCCGGTTTTTCCCGCTCCACCAAAGGAGAACAAAAGTAATCAAACCATTTATCATCAGCAATTCATAGCCGAAGACATAGCCCCAATAATGTGTGCTCACATATTGCAACAGAGCGCAAAGCACGGGGGCAAGCACCGCTACATACGGCGTTGCACGGTCGTTGATGGAGGCTTTGGTGCAAAGACCCAGGGCAAACATTCCCAGCAAGGGTCCGTAGGTATAACCGGCTATCACATAAATGGCATCAATCAGGCTACCGCTATTCACCGCCCTGAATACCAAGATAATAAGCAGCATAAGTAGCGAGATGGCCACATGAACAACCCGGCGCAGCGGCACATTTTTAGGCTGGTCTAGAATATCGACACAGAAGGATGTGGTCAAGGCTGCCAAGGCCGAATCTGCCGATGAAAAGGCAGCTGCGATGATGCCAATCAGGAAAATGACAGAAGTGGCTTGCCCCAAATAACCCTGAGTGGTGAGTACGGGCAGGATATCGTCGTTGTGGACCGGCAGCGTTATTCCTTTTTGTTGGGCGAATATCAGCAAGAGTATTCCCAGCGACAGGAAGAGGAAATTCACCGGAATAAAGGCGAAGCCATAGCAATAGACATTGCGCTTGGCATCCTTCAGATTGTTGATACTCAGATTTTTCTGCATCATATCCTGGTCAAGGCCCGTCATGACAAGAGCGATGAAGATACCGCTCAAGAACTGCTTGACGAAATGCTGTTTGCTGCTCCAGTCGGAAAACTCGAAAATCTTGAAGTGTTCATCGCTGCGGATAGCCTGCCAAGCCTCGGCCGAGGTCATATCGAGCGAATGCACTATCTGTACGATAATCAGTACCAGCGCCGTAATGAGCGCGACGGTCTGCAACATATCCGTCCAAACGATGGTTTTGATGCCGCTGCGCATGGTATAGAGCCATATCATCAGAATAATCAGGGCCACGGTAAGCACAAAGGGTATGCCCAGCGCATCAAAAATAAAGGTTTGCAGGATGATGGCCACCACATAAAGCCGGGCAGCCGCACCTATCAGCTTGGATATCAGAAAGAACGAAGCGCCGGTTTTGTAAGAACGCTGTCCGAAACGCTCTCGCAGGTAGACATAGATACTGGTGGCGTTCATTTTATAATAGGTGGGCAGCAAGACCTTGGCAATAAGGATGTAGCCGATAAAAAAGCCCAGCACCGTCTGCATATACAGCATAGAGGAGGCCCGCACCATACCCGGTACCGACACGAAACTGACACCCGAGATGGACGCGCCCACCATTCCGATGGAAACCACTATCCAGGGAGAACGGCGGTCGCCGCGAAAAAAACTCTCGTTGGTAGCCTTCTTGCCCTGCAAGGACGAAACCAACATCAATATCAGAAAGTAAGCCAGCAGCACACCGGCCATCAGATACACATTCATAGGCTAAGACAAAATCGGCGGCAAAGGTAATGAAAGACGCAAATTATTCCGCATGCATTATTTCCGATTCTGCATAAATGAACGTACTTTTGCGGGATAACAAAACATTTTATGCAAGTTTCCTACCCTTCTTCCCTCTTGGAAGATGCCATAGAAGTTTTCCATCAACTGCCGGGCATCGGCAACAAGACAGCCCTGCGTCTGGTGCTGCATCTGCTGCGTCAAAGCGACGAAACGGTGGAACATTTCTGCCAGGCCATCGCCAAGCTGAAGCAGGAAGTGAAATACTGCCAAGTGTGCCACAACATCTCCGACACCGACATCTGCAACATCTGCGCCAATCCGCAGCGCGAGAGCGACTGCATCTGCGTGGTGGAGAACGTGCGCGAGGTAATAGCAGTAGAGGCCACCCATCAGTACAACGGCCTGTATCATGTGCTGGGCGGACTCATCGCCCCCATGGACGGAATCGGTCCCAACGACTTGGAAATCAATTCGCTGGTTGAACGCGTAGCCCAAGGCAACATCAAGGAAGTGATACTGGCACTGGCCGCCACCAGCGAGGGCGACGCCACCGCCTTCTATATCTACCGCAAACTCTCGGCCTACCCCGTGCAGATTTCCGTTTTGGCCCGCGGCATTTCGGTGGGCGACGAGCTGGAATATGCCGATGAACTCACCTTGGGCCGCAGCATTCTCAACCGCACTCCATTCAAATAAAGCCTCATTCAAACAAAGTCTATGGAAAATCTTATCCGTCAAACCGTCCGCCGCTACGGCTGGTTCTTTCTGGCCTCGGTAGTGGCCATCATCGCCTTGGGCGCTCTCTGCTACTTCGACATCATCCCCAGTCTGAACGTCTTTGCCGAGCGTCTCAACCATTCGCTGCAAAGCGTCATCATGATGGTGATACTGATACTTATCCCCACCACGCTCAGCATTTTCCGCCGCAAAAGTCTCAAATGGAAAAAGCTGGAAGAACCCGCCGCAAGGGTACTGGCCTATGGCAAAGGCATTATGGTCAGACTGATTGTTTTCGACTGTCTGAGTTTGCTGAGTATTCTGATGCATATTTTCATCTCGAAGAACAACGCCATGACACTGCTCATGATGACGGGTGTCTTCTTTCTGTTTATCCTGCCCAACAAGATGCAGCTCTGCCGCGACCTTGATTTGAACCCCGACGGCAGCATTTTTGTGCCGGAGCAACCGGTTCCCGCCGCCGAAGTGAGCGATACGGCCCAAGCCAGCGCCGCCGACGATGACGACGATTTCATTCCGCGCAACCACAAACGCGAAGGCGAAGACGCTTTCGACCTCTAAGATGCTGTACAACCGGGACATATTTCTGCGCGCCCTTGAGCCGGAAGACCTGTCGTTGCTCTACGAAATAGAGAACGATGCCGCTCTGTGGCAACACGGAGCCAACAAGACTCCCCTGTCGCGCTTTGCACTGAAACAGTACCTGGAAACTTCGCTCAGCCAGAGTCTGTTCGAATCGGGCGAGTTGCGTCTGGTCATCGTAGGGAAAGCCAGCGGTGAAGCCTTGGGCTTTATCGACCTTATCGGCATGGACACCTATCATGGGCGCGCCGAAGTGGGCCTCGTGGTCAAACGCCAAGCACAAGGCCAAGGCTATGCCGGCCAAGCCTTGGAAACGCTGCTAGGCTACGCCCAAGACACTCTGCACCTGCACCAACTCACGGCTCAGATAGCCACCGGCAACAATGCTTGCCGTCATGTATTCGAAAAAGCGGGATTCTGCCAATGCGGTCTTTTGCGCGACTGGCTGGCTAGCGACAAGGGAAAATTCGAAGACGTAGTGTTGTACCAGAAACTATTCCTCGTCCCATAACATATCGTCGTCGGCTTCGGTGTCGAAGAAGTCTTCCAGACTGCGACGTTCCTTTTTGGTGGGACGGCCCGTTCCCTTGGCCCTGTCGATGAAGCCGCCCAGTTTGGAGAGCTCCAGCAGCTCGTACTGTTCAGGCGGTGTGACATCCTGCAACATTTCAGGCACCAATTTAGCCGACACCCGGTTTTCTATGGCTTGCAGCACCTTGAGCGACAGCGTGACGGGTGCTTTGCGTACTTGCACCACATCGCCCACCGACACGCAACGCGCCGGCTTCAGATTGACACCGTTCATGCTGATATGGCCTTTCTTGCAGGCTTCGGCTGCCAGCGTGCGCGTCTTGTACAGGCGCACCGCCCACAACCATTTATCGATACGGACCTGAGTAGCCATAGCTTATTTCTTGTTGTAATGGTTCATGGCGAAATCGAGACCGCTCAAGACGAACGCCTTGATGACCTCGGCGGCATAATCCATCAACTTGGGCATTTCAGCCTGCTGTTCGGGCGTGAAACGGCCCAGCACATACTCCACCTGCGAACCGCGCGGAAAGTCGTTACCCAACCCGAAGCGCAGGCGGGCATATTGGTCGGTGCCGAGCATTTCCTGAATATTGCCCAAGCCATTATGACCGGCATTGCTTCCGCCGGCGCGCAAACGGAACTTTCCAAAGGGCAAAGCGATATCGTCTACCAGCACCAGCAGGTTCTCGATGGGGATATTTTCCTTTTGCAGCCAATAACGCACGGCATTGCCGCTGAGATTCATATAGGTGGATGGTTTGAGCAAAATCAGCACCTTACCCTTCAGCCGCAATTCGGCCACATCGCCGTAACGCTGGGTTTGAAAAACAACGTTGGACGCTTTAGCAAAAGCGTCCAACATGTCAAATCCTATATTGTGCCGGGTGTGTTCGTACTCGGTTCCGATATTACCCAAGCCGACAATAAGATACTTCATTCAGTCTTATTCTTGTTGTGACTGGGCACCACGGGCGGCACGGGTCAGCTTGACGGCGCAAACCACAGCATTCTTGGCGTTCATCAGCTCCAAGTTGTCGAAGTGCAGGGCACCCACTTGGATGGTCTTGCCAAGTTCGAGAGAAGTAACGTCGATATTGAGGCATTCGGGAACGTTGGTGTACAGACCCTTCACGCGCAGCTTACGCATATCGAGGCTCAGCTTACCACCAGCCTTCACACCGTTGGCCAAACCACTCAGCTTAACGGGAATCTCAACAACGATAGGCTTGGTATCGAATACCTGCAGGAAATCGAGGTGCAGGGTGGTATCCTTAACGGGATGGAACTGCGAATCTTTCAGGATGGCCTTATAGGTCTTGCCTTCGAGCGAGATTTCAACTACATATACATCGGGAGAATAGAGCAGATTTCTCAGTTCTTCGTCTTTTACCTGGAAATGGATGGTTTCTTCTCCGCCGTACATGACACAAGGTACATAACCGTTGTTGCGGATTTCTTTTGCTGCCTTTTTGCCGAAATCGGTTCTGGCAATAGCGTTCAATGCTAAAGTTTTCATTTTGTTGGTTTTTGTGTTACTCAAAAATTTAATTGTGCCTTAAATTTTCCCATCACACGGGTCGTCTTAAAAGCGGGGCAAAGGTAGTGTTTCTTGTTCGAACTGACAAATAATTCTGCAAGATTGATTCTTGATTATGGTTCGTATTCCAAAAGAGTTTCGTACTTTTGCGGCGGTTTAAACGATACTTGACTATAATGATTAATCGCGTTCTTATCCGCTCCAAGGTCCTGCAAATGGTATATGCGTACTACCAAAAGGAAAACGCAAGCCTGAGTGAATGTGAAAAAGAGTTCATCAAGAGCCTCGAAAAGAGCTACGAACTCTATCACTACCTGCTTTTGTTGATGAGTGACATCACGTACTACGCGGAGCGTCGCATCGATGCCGGACGTAACAAATATCTTCCCACCGAGGAAGAAAAGAACCCCAATACACGCTTTATCGACAACCGCTTCGTAGCCCAACTGCGCGAAAACACCGCTCTTGCCCACTACGTGAACGACCACTGCCTCAGCTGGGGCCAGCACGAACAGTTGCTCAAGCTGCTTTACGAGCAGATAAGCCAATCGCCCGCCTATCTTGAATATATGCAGGCCGAAAGCTGTAGCTACGAAGACGACCAGGAAGCTTGGCGCAAGATTTTCAAGCAGACCATCGCCAACAGTTGCGAACTGGCCGAAACGCTCGAAGAAAGCTGCATCTATTGGAACGACGATTTGGATATTGTTATCACCTTCGTTGTCAAGACCATCAAGCAATTCAAGGAAGAGAACGGTGCCGAACAGCCGCTGCTGCCCATGTTCAAAGACAAGAGCGACAAGGAATTCGCCTTGCGTCTGCTGCGCAGCACCATCGAGCACGGACAGGAATACCGCGAGATGATTATGGCTTCCGTCAAGAACTGGGAGATGGACCGTCTGGCCATGATGGACCTGCTTATCCTGCAGATTGCCGTGGCCGAAATTCTGAACATTGACGAAGTGCCTCTGAATGTCAGCTTCAACGAATACATCGACCTGGCCAAAGTGTTCAGCACCGAAAAGAGCGGCACCTTTATCAACGGCACCCTCGACAATCTGGTACAACAACTTAAGAAAGAGAATAAACTTTTCAAAAACTAACTGATATGACAACACTTAGCATTCTTCTGCAAGCCGCTTCCAAAGGCAGCGCGCTGGGATCGTTCCTTCCTCTGATACTTATCTTCCTGGTTATGTGGCTATTTATGATACGTCCCCAGACCAAGAAACAGAAAGAAGTGGAAAAGGCCCGTGCCGCTTTGAAACCCGGCGACAAGGTTCTCACCAACAGCGGTATCTTCGGCAAGCTGCGCGAAATCAAGGAAGACTCTTTCATCGTGGAGATTTCCGAAAATGTCAGAGTACGTATCGAGAAGTCGGCCGTATTCGCCCTGCCCGCGCCTGCACCCGCCAAGGAAGAAAAGAAGGAGAATAAGTAAACGTCTTCTTGGGCCATGGATGCCAAAGGTATTGTCGGCAAAATCAAGGCTTACATTACTTTAGCCAGGAACCTGCTGCCGCGTCTGGTAAGCGGAGAAATGCTCCGCTTCCTGTTTTTCTTGCTGCTGGCCACGCTTATTTGGTTTCTGCACACCACGCAATCGGAGGTGCAGACCACTATTTCCTACCCTATCCATTACAAGGAACTGCCCAGCAACATCACCGTCAGCAACCAGTTGCCCAGCAGTCTGCAGGTAACGGTCCAGGACAAAGGCGGCCGTCTGTACGGCTACTATTTCAAGCGCAAGAAGCACGCGCTCAACATCGACTTGATGAACCTCAAGCAGCCCGATGGCATCTGCCGTATCTCTACCAAGAACTTCGAGCCTTACTTTTATTCCAAATACAAGCCTGTCAGCCAGATACTGCGCATACAGCCCGACAGTTTGGTGGTGTTCTTTGTCGAGAACGAGAGCAAACAAGTGCCCATACGCCTGCAGTCGGACCTGCAACTGGCCGGCGGCCACACGCTGACCGGCGAGGTCGAGCTCCATCCCGCCACCGTTGCCGTATCGGCTCCCAAAGCTATATTGGACACGCTCAAGAGTGTTTCCACCAAGGTGCTTCGTCTCAAGAATCTGGGCGATACCACCGTCTGCAAGCTTGAACTGCAAGCCATGGACGGCGTACGCTACAATCAAGAACAGATAGAGGTGATGATTCCCATCGAGGCTTTTACCGAATGCAGTTTCGACATCAGCCTGCAAGCCCTGAATTTTCCCGCCGACTACAAACTCAAAGCCTTCCCGGCTAAAGTGAATGCCAGCTTTCTGGTGCGCGAATCGCTCTACGGCCAGATGAAAGCCGAAGATTTCGTGCTCGGTGTGACGTATTCCGATATATTGGCCACGCCCGAGGGGCTGGTAGAAGTCAAGGTACAGTCTTGTCCCAAGGACATCAGCCGGCTCAATATCAAGCCGTCTAAAGTTGAATGTCTGATAGAAAAACGATGAAGACTTTAGGCATTACCGGCGGCATAGGCAGCGGCAAGTCTGTTGTCAGCCATATTCTCGCCAGCATGGGCATTCCCGTCTACATTGCCGACGATGCCGCCAAGGCCCTGTACGACAAGGACGCACAATTGTGCAGCGAAATGAAAGCGCTTTTCGGCGAAGGCATCTTCAACGGCAACAAGATAGACCGGGCTGCGCTTGCCAGGCTTGTCTTCAACGACGCGTCATCGCTCAGGCAGCTGAACGCACTGGTGCACCCGGCCCTGGTTCGCGACTTCCAAGCCTGGCAAGCGCAGCAGCACTGCCCCATCGTCGCCTTCGAGAGTGCCATTCTGTTCCAGTCTGAGTTGGGCCTGCACTTCGATTTCATCGTCACCGTGTCGGCCCCCGAAGAATTGCGCATCGAGCGTGTGTGCAAGCGCAACAACATCAGCGTGTCCGAAGTAAAGGCGCGTATGCAGCACCAGTTGCCGCAAGCCACCTTGGAGCAAAAAGCCGATGCCGTCATCGTCAACGACAACCGTCAGGCCATTCTGCCTCAGCTATTGACAATATTACATCAACTATAAGACTTATGTTACGCAAAATCTTATCCATCGCCGGCAAGCCCGGTCTGTACAAACTTATTTCGCAAGGCAAGAACATGCTTATCGTAGAGTCGCTCAGCGACCATCGCCGTATGCCTTCGCACAACCAGGACAAAGTGGTTTCACTGGGCGAAATTGCCATCTATACCGAAGACGAGGAAAAGCCGCTGCGCGAAGTGCTGGCCCTTATCAAGGAACACGAAAACGGTGCCCAGATTACTGCTTTCGATATCAAGAACGGCGACGAAGAAACGCTGCGCGCCTATATGCAGAGCGTACTGCCCTCTTACGACAAGGAGCGCGTGCGTCTGTCTGATTTGAAGAAACTTTACAGCTGGTACAACCTGCTTATCGCTTCCGGCAACGACGATTTTTCCGATCCCGAAGAAACCAAGCCCGCTGAAGAAACCAAGCCTGCCGAATAATCACTTTTCAAGGGCTTCCTTGTAGGGCTTCATCATGCCCTCGTTCATCTTGTCGCCCATCTTGGACTTGAGCTTTTTGCTGTGCATCATCCAGCCGACAAGATACATCATCAGAGATTGCTTCCACTTCTTCTGCGGGAAGTCGTACTGCCCGTGACTCTTGAAGAACTTGTGGTCGGCGCGCATCATTCCCCGCATCTGGTAAATCAGGTCGCGGAAAATGCGCATACCGCCTACGCCGAAGAAGTTGGCCGGCTGACGGTACTCGCGCGCCAGGGCATAGCTTAGCCGCCGAACGAGCGCTTCCACACTCATGGTGCGGTGCTCGGGGTCTTCCACGCCATCGTTCACCGCCACACCGCAGAGGTAGTTGCCGCCCACATTGGCGCGGGCCTCCACCACCATCTGCAGATTCGGCTCATCGGCATAGCTGCCGCTGACCAGATAGCCGGTCGGGCTGCCCATAGTCACGGTGCGGTGGCCGTTGCAGAACTGGCGGTCGTCGTACATCTTGAAGCGGCTGCCCATCGAATGGTCGCGCACCGTGAAAGCATAGACGATGGCATCGCAGGTCTGAATCTCGCCGCGCAGGTAGATGTCGAAGCCGTCGGTGTAGATGCACTTGCCGTCGCCGCTACAGTTGAAACAGCTGATGCAGCCGCCTTTGAAGGGGTATTCGCGGATATTGATCAGCTTGACGCGGCAAGGCATCTGCTCTTGGAAGCGTTCCACCATCTGCTTTAGAGGCTCGTCATCGGCTTCAATGTCCGCCACCAGGGCCACCGTCTTGCCGGAGATGTCCCCAATTTCCGAAGGCCCAAGCTGAAACATCAGATAATCAAAGAATTGCAGCGCTTCTCGCCTACCCTGTTCGCTCAACAAATCCTCCATATCGGCGCTTAGGCCGGGCAGAACCTTGAGTCCCAAGTCCTTGGCGTTTTCTTCGATGAAACGATGCGCCGTGACATCGTAGAAATGTTTCGATGTGCTAATCTGCGATGCCCATTTGCCTTCCAGCGAGGGCGCGTGCTCTTTTGTCAGCTCGATGAAGCGGTGCAGCTGCGATGGCACGAGGAAGGTATACACCGGGTAGCAGAAAAGCACCAGTTCCGCCCAATCCAGGGCCTCCGTCGCCGGAGCGAAGTTCTTCTCGAACTGGCGGATTTTCCGTCCCACATGTAGCACGCGGTACTGATGCTCAGGATGATGTTGCTGAATATACAGACAAGTCTGTAGCGTAATGGAATTCTCGCCCTTGGGGCTTCCGTTCAGTATAAGGATATTCATAAGCGCATTTCGGAAGCTTTTTAGCCCTGGTTGGCCATTCCCATCGCGTACGGCAACGCACGGCAACTTCCCGCTGGCAAAGGTAGTTTTTCTTCGCCATCCAAAGAAATCAAAACCAGCTTTCCGGCGCGCCTTTTTGTAAGGCAATCCACAAGATAGTGTATGCCCTCAGTGCCCTGAAATCGTAATGGGCTATGCCGCAAAGTGTCTGCATATGCACTTTCTCGGTGCCGCTTCTGTCAAATCTTTCCGTCACGAAATGCGCCCGTCCGCCTTCTTCAATGAGAAAGCATTCGCTCATTTTGATGCCGCATTGACACGCCAGCTTGTAGAACGAGTATTCAAGCCGCCCGAAATTGGTGGTCTCCCTGAAACCCGCCTCCGCGCTGACGCCGTCAAGTTTTATAAGGCATTGACTGAACCCCTCCGGAGCCGGTATTTGCCCAGAACGGACTTCACCCGTCTGGCGGTTGTAGGCGATTAGGGCCTTCGCCCTCTGCCCGCCGGCGGATGTCCCGAGTCGGAGGATTTTTGCGACGGCGGCTTTCCGGTCGCCGTTCAGGTCGGTTCCGAAGCCGCTTTTCGCGATCAAAGCTTCGCTTGCGACTTCCACGAGAGTTTCGATTTCAAAGCGCTGGTTGTCATCGGCGGTGCTGTCAATCGCAGGCTCGAACTCAAGCGCTCCCATACACCGCCTCCCGAGAAAGCAGAGTGCTTCTATAGGATTGGCAGCGGTGCGTCCTGTCAGCGCTAGCCCTCTGTCGAACAAGGCTCTTCCGTAGGTGTCTGGCAGCGAATCTGCCAGCATCCCGGGCAAGCCATTGAATATGACAGGGTTCAGGTTCCCATAAGAATAAACGCGGCCTTCCTTCACAGGCATCAAGAGTGGCGAAGGCTCTACCCCTTTCCCAATAATGGCGGGGGCGTACTCGAATTCAGCTGTCCCATATCGTTCATTCCAGTGCAGCGTCCCGATTGTGAGACCCCAAAGCACCACTTTAGCTGATGTTACCATCCTGTGCCCTCCGTGACTTTAGTGTCCTTTGCACGGGCTCTCCGGCGTGAATTCTTTTTGGCTGAATTGACGAATTCGAAATATTCATTGGGGCTCAGCTCCATCGGTTCCGCAAGTCTCTGCAGTGAATCCAGAAGCCCGAGAGTCCGCAGCACGCGGACAAGAGAATCGAATGAGCCGATGTGCCCGCTCTCAATCTTCTTTACCGAAGACAGGGAAATCCCGGCCTCGGATGCGAGCCTGTCCTGAGTGATGTTCTGTCGCAGCCGTGTGCCCTTGATCTTCTCTCCAATCTTCTGCTCAATTCCCTTGTCGGTAAGAGCGTAGATATCATCCATAAAAGTCTTAAATTAAACCATTACGCCGCAAATACAATCATAATAGTTCAATTTGCAACTATTACGGAGCAGATTTCAACAAAAGGGCATATAGTCCAGAACGCACTTTGGAAATCCCTGAAGATGGTTTACCTTTGCCTTCCGTTCAGGGGTCTCTTTCCGGGCTGCGCCCTCCAGTCAACCCCTGAACGGGATAAGACCTGGAGAAACAACCAAAAACAGGGATAAGGGAAATAGTCAACCCTTACCAGTAATAATGTAAAACCAGAGTCAACTTCAATCAGGGATAGACTCCAATCCGAGTCAACCTAAATCCGGATAAGACAAGATGTACATTTACCTTTACGAAAATCCGTACATTCTACTTTGCCAAAAATTGTACAAGCAAAGTTACCTATTACACTACGTTCTGAACCTGCGACCGTTCAGCGTCATCGAGGTCTGACCGCCGCGAAGCCGGAAGCGAGGATATCCTCAGACAATGTGAAAATGTAATGGAAAATGGGACCAAGTTGCTCGGACGAAGAACGACGTGGACCAGTATAGCCCAGATAACGAACTCATTATCAAATATATAGAGGAGCAGTGCATCGAGAACAGCAAGTATGTGCGGAACTGCTCTTCAATATGATATCCACCGAAACCGGTGAGAGGGCGACCATAATAGCGACAAACTCCCGTGGTTGATAATTCACATCAGGACAAACACGGATATTTGCAGATGACCCGTTTTTTCTATCAAAAACAATTGAAGAATCGAAAAAGAATCATAACTTTGTAATCGTTAATAATGTGTTTTGCACAAAATAGACGACCACAAACATGGAAATCTGTAGAGATAAATATCTGAATCTGCTAATCCACAGCTGCGGCAATGGTTTGATAAAGGTGATAACCGGTATGCGCAGATGCGGCAAGTCCTATCTGTTGTTTACGCTCTTCAAGAATTACCTTCTGAAACAGGGTGTTAGAGAAGACCACATTCTCGAGGTGAATCTGGAGAACCGTCTGAATAAGAGTTTGCGGGATCCGGACGCTTTGCTACAGTACATAATGGACCGTCTTTCATCAGACGGACAATACTATGTTATGCTGGACGAAGTGCAGATGGTCAGCGAATTTGAAGACGTGTTGAACTCATTCCTAAGCATAAGCAACGTGGATGTATTTGTGACGGGGTCGAATGCCAAATTCCTGTCGAAAGATGTCATCACAGAGTTTCGTGGTCGCGGAGACGAGATACATGTGCGTCCGTTGACCTTTAGGGAAGTTGCCGATTTCCGTGGCGACTATTCGCAGGAGTTGGTTCGTGAATACATGCTGTATGGAGGCTTGCCTCAGGTCGTTTTGGAAAACGATGTCAATAAGAAAATGAACTATCTGGAACAGCAGATGGAGCATACTTATCTGCGCGACATAAAAGAACGGTATGATGTGCGCCAGGACAGTGATCTGTCGGAACTGGTAAACATCATGGCCTCGTGTGTGGGATGTTTGACCAATCCACCAAAGATTGCAGACACTTTCAGAAGTGTAAAGCAGAGTAGTATCTCGCTGGACACAATACGCCTCTACCTGGAATACATGGAAGATGCATTTGTGCTGGAGCGTGCTACCCGTTACGACATCAAAGGCAGAAAGTATATTGATTCACCTTTCAAATACTACTTTGAAGATCTTGGACTAAGAAATGCCCGATTGGGATTCCGGCAGGTTGAACCAACCCACATGATGGAGAACATGCTCTACAATGAACTTCGCACGATTGGAATGAAGGTGGATGTGGGACAGGTGTACACACAAGTCAAAACCGAAACCGGTTCACGTCAGCGCAAGACGCTGGAGATTGATTTTGTCTGCAACCGAGGGTATGAGCGTGTGTATATCCAGTCGGCCTATGCTATGGATACGGACGAGAAGAGAGACCAGGAATTGGCTTCACTGCGCAAACTACGCGATGGATTTCGCAGGATTGTAATTGTCAACGGCCTACAGCCTACCTATATGAACAACGAGGGCGTATATATAATAAATCTGATGGATTTCCTGCGCGACCCAGAGCGGTTCATGAGGGAAAGTGTATAATGCCCGCAAAATAAGTTTATTTTTGCTTTTTTTGAAATGATTGTGTTATATGTAGCCTTCCCTAAAAGTAGGACAGTTCCGAATTAGACAAAAAGATTAACTTTG
>CAVEPA010000012.1:0-59569 GCA_963617485.1 bacterium
AAACGAGGATGCAACACACAATCGCCGTCGACAAAAATCAGCCAATCGCAGTGAGCCGCCATCACAGCGCGGTTGAGTGCAAGTTCTTTGCGCCAGCCCAAATCTTCCTGCGTCAGGTGCTGCATGGGCCAGGGAAAATTGTACGAACCGATGAATTTGGCCATCGCCGCGTCCTGCCCGTCTTCTGAAAGTATCAATTCAAAATCTTGCTCGCTCTGCCGGCGAAGACTCTCCAGCACAACTTCCAAAGCCTGGACATTCTTGTATATCGAAATGATTAATGAAGCTTTCATAGGTTCGTAATTCCGTGCTTTACGTGTTTGCTCCAGCGGTGTGCAATGATGTATTCTGTTGCAAATTTCGCATCAATCTGCATCTCTTGGGCGTAGGCGGCAGCCATAATGCCGAGCGCTTCGCAGTCGATATTGAGCCGTTCGAAATTCTTCAGCCCCTGGTTCGTACTGATTTTTTTTCGGAAGTGAATGCGGTTTAGGTCGATAACCTGCACCAGACTGCCATCGTCGTTGAATAGGATATTGCCGCCCGAGTAGTCGGCATGCAGCACGCCTTGGCGGTGCAGTGTGGCTGTGAATCGGCCTATGGCTTGAAGTATGGCTGTACGGTTCGGAAAGTCGGGACAATTGATCAGTTCGTTGAAGGTATGCTGGCATTCCGATTGCTTGCAGGCATACCAGCTTTCGCGCAAAATGCCGCAGTAGCGCAACTCTCGGTAGGCGATGGGGGCCGGGGTCAAGCCTTGGAGTTTCAGTGCGTATTCGTACGAGCGGCGTGCCTTAGATTTTCTAAAAAATCCGTAGATGATGCCGCGCCAAATCGGCGGTGTGGCAAATTTTTTTGAAATCGTTCCATCAATTTTCCTTAGCGTGTTGCGCCCTTGGTAAATAATGTCGCCATAGTCCCAGCTTTCGAAATGGCCAAGCTTGCGTTCTTTCTTGAAACGATTCAGCAGCTTCGACCACGAACGATGGTAGTGCAAGGGTCCGCCCAGACATTCCTCGAAAAAGTCGGGAAAGAGCGCGTTGAGATCGTCGATGAGTATGCGTTTGCGCTTTTGCGTGGCAAGGCGCTTGGAATTGGCATGCACACGGTAGTAAAATCCCAGTACGGGCAGACGATAGAATTCGCCGCCTGTGCGGAAGATGGAAATCCAGAACACCCAGTCTTCGCGGCCCTTGATGTGTTCGGTATAGCCTCCGCAGGCCTCCCAGTCGCTTTTGCGGTACATGGCGCAGTTGTCTATCATGTTCCTGACAGCCAGTTTCTCGCGGCTGAATTTGGCAAACTTTATCGGACCGGACTTGTCGCCGAAATACTCCACCTGACAGCTCACCACCTTCACTTTGGGATGGCTGTCTAGGTATTCGGCGGCCAGACGCATATAGGTAGGCGTGATGTTGTTGTCGGCATCGACGGGCAGAATGTAGTAGCCCTTGGCAAGGCGGATAGCGTGGTTGCGGGCCGCCGAAGCTCCGCCGTTGTCTTGGTGGTAAGCGCGGATGCGTGCGTCTTTGGCAGCCAGTTCCTGCGCAAGTTGCCAGGAGCTGTCCTTGGAACCGTCGTCCATAAGTATCACCTCGAAATTGGAATAATCCGATGCCAAGATGGCGTTGACGGTTTCTTCCAGAAAATGCTCCATATTGTATATGGGCACAACGACGGAAACAAGCTTGGGTGTTGACGAAGCCATAGCCTTAAATTTTATCGTAACCTTTGGTTAGTTTGAGCCAATAATATTTGAGGGGATGCGTGTATTTGAGCTGTTTCCAAGGGCGGCTGCCGTGAGGCTTGTGCAGCACGGCATTGTCGCACATAAGAAGATTGGTGAAGCCCAGCTTGCACGATTGGTGCGAAATGAACACGTCGTACCAGTTTTTCTCGGGGTCGAGCTGCTTAAAGTCGATGGCCGACAAAAAAGCATTGCTGAGCAGTGTGCAGCAAAAACTGAGACGTTTTCGGGTGGCTATGGTCTTGCGAGGCCAGTCTTGAGCATAGAGGTACGGGAAATTCACCTGGCCGGCTCCGTCAACGGTGACGGCGGCAACCATGCCCACTTTTTCGTGCTGTTGTGCGGCTTGGCACATCCTTTGCAGCGTATCTTCCTGAATATCCACGTCCGACTCGATGATAATTAGGTCGGCACCTTCGGCCAGCGCACGTTTCTGAGCCAGTTGCAGGGTCAGGCGATAGTTGGGCGAAGGGTGCGACGTAAGGTCTTTCAAGTGAACCAGCTCAAAACCCTCATCGGCCGATAGCTTCTGCAGGGTGGCCGCGTTCTCTTCGCTGCTGTAGTCATCGAAAAGAGTGTAGTGGAAGGGCCGGTCCATCTTGGAACGCATCACGGCAGCAACGCAGCTCATGGTGTTCTCTATCGCATCCTTTACGGGCGTAATGACGTGCAAAGTGGCCATATCGCTATACGAGTTTGAAATTGTAATTCTTTGACAGACAATACTCTATATATCTTGGTAAAGCATAGCGGACATTCTTCTCGGCCTTGAGCGAGTCGTGGAAGACGATGATGCTGCCTTTGCGCGTGTAATGGCAGGCCTTGTGCAGTACCTGCTCGGGGCGCAGCTTGCGGTTGTAGTCGCGAGGCACCACGTCCCAAAGCACGATAAGGTAGTCCTGTTCGCGCAGTTTCTTGTATTGTGCGTAGCTGACCAAACCATGCGGCGGACGGTACAGATGGCTGTCGATAAGACGGGCGGCCTTCTCCACATTGGCAATGTAGTCGTCGGAATGGCGGTGCAGGCCCTTGATGTGGTTGTAGGAATGGTTGCCCGTCTGATGGCCTCGGCGCAGAATTTCCTGATACAGCTCGGGATATTTGCTCACGTTTTCGCCCACACAGAAAAAA
This sequence comes from bacterium, assembly GCA_963617485.1. GTDB lineage: Bacteria > Bacteroidota > Bacteroidia > Bacteroidales > UBA1402 > UBA1757. Next base: position 2,879 of record CAVEPA010000012.1, read on the forward strand.
GTCGCCTTAATGCCGTAATGATCGAGCAAATCCAATACCCAAGGGGTTACCTCGGGTATTGGACCATCGTCGAAGGTTAGATATATGTCGTTCTTTTTGTGCGAGTAGCGCCACTTGGTACCTTTGACAAAGCGCACCCACACTGGAAGTTGTTCTATAAACATGGCTGGTCTCTTAACGGATGCTTCGGTAAAGTATGGCGTACTTTTGGAAGACCTCGCCGTACATACCAAGCAGCTCTTTGTCGTAGTGACTCATCTCGTTCAACAGGTTCTGCATCACATACAATTGGTTGTTGGCCAGGCGCAGACCGGCTACCCACTTGCTTTCGGGCTGAGAGAAAACCCAAGCCAGGCATTCCTCGCTGATATTGATGACTTGAGCCACCAGCTCTTGTGCCTCTTGCGTCTTGCCCATCATGTAGTAGGCTTCGATAATCTCCTGATAGCCTGCCAGACCGGCATCTGCGTAATTGACGGGGAAGAGTTCCTGAGGGAACACTTCCAAACAACGCTCAATGGCTGTCTGGGCCTTGTCGAACTTGCCTTCCTGACAAAGAGCCTGAATCAGCGTACCGAACATCTGCCTTTGTGTGCGGCACATACGCATAATGTTCTCGTCCAAGTAAACCTTCGGGTCTTGGATGTTGCCCCAGTGGAACTTGTTGCACAGATTGTCGTACATCTTGTCCGTATCGATGCAGCGGTTTACAGGAGCAATCTTGTACACCAAACCCTCGTGGATAAAGTAGCGCTGATAGTTCTGCATCAGGGCCGGATCGACCGTAACGGCGAAATACAGCGGACGCTCCCACTGGCTCTCTTCGATGAGCTTGAGCACCATAATCTCGTGTTTGCCCAGATAAGACTTGCCCTTGAAGTTGAAGTCCATCTTGCTGACAATCTTGTTGGCATATTTATCATCGACATAATGGTTGGCAAGCACTTGTTCTTTGTCGATGTCGAAATACAGGCGGTTGGCCGGAATGTTGTCGACAGGCTCATCGTAGCCCTGAATACGCTTGGTGAATTCCTTGTCGCTTTCGAGCCAAGCCATAGCCTGCTGCAAGGAAATGGAATCCTGACGACGCGGAATGATGCGCACAACATCGCGCTTGCCGTTCTTGTACATGGGTTCGTCCCAATCGACAGGGAAGGCCTCCGATTCGTAGTAGGGACGCAGCATCTGGCTGTAATACCAGTCGGTTTGCAGATACGACATGTTGCAAACGCGCACGTCGGTACGGACACCCTCCACTTCCTGAATGTACCAGAGCGGGAAAGTATCGTTGTCGCCGTTGGTAAAGATGATGGCGTTCTCTTCGCAACCCACCAGATAGTTGTAGGCGAAATCGCGGCAAGTGTAGCGGCCGCTGCGGTCGTGGTCGTCCCAGTTTTCGCTGGCCATCAAGGTAGGTACGCCCAAACAGAGCACGCTCACGGCAACGGCAGCCACTGTCTTGGGCAGAAACTTGGCACCCAGGCGATAAAGAGCCGGTACAGCCATGCCTATCCAAATACAGAAAGCATAGAACGAACCCGCATAAGCATAGTCGCGTTCACGAGGCTGGTTGGGTGTCTGGTTCAAGTAAAGCACAATGGCCAGACCGGTCATGAAGAACAAGAAGAACGTTACCCAAAAACCCTGTGCGCCCTTCTTGCCCGAGTAGGCCTGGACAAGAATGCCCAGCAGTCCGAGCAGCAAGGGTAGCATATAGTAACGGTTGTAGCCCTTGTTTTCCTTCATCTCTTGCGGCATGTTGTCCATGTCGCCCACCAGCATTTTGTCGATAAACTTGATACCCGTAATCCAGTTGCCGGCATTGATTTCGCCCATGGTTCCCTGAATATCGTTCTGACGCCCGGAGAAGTTCCACATGAAATAACGCCAGTACATATAGTTTATCTGGTAAGAGAAGAAGAAACGCAGATTTTCGGCCATGGTAGGCATCATCACGGTTTCCTTCTGTCCGCATTTGTCGTAGGTCACCTTTTTGCCCTTGAAATTGGTCCAGGCTTTGTAGGCTTGTACGTGGTCTTCGCGGCCGCTGTGCATACGCGGGAAGAGCATATTCAGCTCATCGGCCATGACAGCGCGTTCGTTGTAACCCGTAATTTCGTAACGGTCCTTTTCATCGGGCGAAGCCTTGGCCTTCTTGTTCCAAACGGCACCACGCTTCTGATATTGCGGAATGCAACTGTTACCCACACGCTTCCACTTTACTTGCGAAACGAAAGTCTGTCCGTAGAGCAGCGGGGTTTCACCGTATTGCTCGCGGTTAAGATAGCGTTCCAGCGAGAACATGTTGTCGGGCGAGTTCTGGTCCATGGGCGGGTGGGCCGATGAACGCACCACCGTCAGACTGTACGAAGAATAGCCTATCAGCATCACCATCATCGACAGAAGTATCGTGTTGGCCAAGCTGCCGTTAAGGCGTTTCCATTTGAAGGATACCACCACGATAGCGGCGATAAGCACAACCCAAAGCAACCATTTGTAGCCCACGAAAGGAATGCCCACCAATATCATGTTGGCGCAGAACGACAGGCGGGTGCGCAGTTCGCTATGGCCGTTATAGCTTTCCCACAGGCCCCAGACGATGCAGGCTATCATCAGCACGATATAGACGATGACACCGGTATTGAATGGGCAACTCAAGGTGTTGACAAACAGCAAATCGAACCAACCTGCCATATTGACGAAGCCAGGCACGATGCCGTAAAGTATGATGGCTACCAGCACGAACGATGCGAGCAAGGCAACAATGGAACCCTTGAGCGTGGGCTGCTCCGACTTGCGGTAGTAGTACACCAGCACCATGGCGGGAATACAGAGCAGGTTGAGCAAATGCACGCCGATGGAAAGGCCCATCAGATAGGCTATGAAAACAATCCAGCGGTTGGCGAAGGGCTCGTCGGCACAGTCTTCCCATTTAAGGATGGCCCAGAATACCACGGCGGTAAACAGCGATGAATAGGCATAAACTTCACCCTCTACAGCCGAAAACCAGAAAGTGTCGCTGAAGGTATAGGCCAAAGAACCGACCAGACCGGCACCCAACACGGTGATGCTTTCGGCCAAAGTGGGGTTCTGCTCGTCCTTGAACACAATCTTGCGGGCCAGATGCGTAATGGTCCAAAACAAGAACAATATGGTAAGGGCGCTGAAAATGGCCGACATGGCATTGATGCACATAGCCACCATTTCGGGGCTGGATGCCAAGTTGGCGAACATACGTCCGGTAAGCATAAAGAAGGGTGCCCCTGGCGGGTGTCCCACGTCGAGCTTATAGGCCGATGAGATAAACTCGCCGCAGTCCCAGAAACTGGCTGTCGGTTCGATAGTAAGAAGATAGGTGACTGCTGCAATAGCAAAAGCCACCCATCCGAAGATGTTGTTGTACAGTTTAAATTGCTTCATTATACCTGTTGCGCTTGCTGTTTTTTCAAGAAAACTCGCAAAGATAGGAAGAATTCATAAGATATACAAAACAGACCCTTCACTCGGTTATTGTCGGGGCGTAGGCGCTAGTCGGCGGGTAGGTCGCTGAGGCTGAGACCCAGCAGGCGGGCGCGGCGCAGTATGGCCGGCCACTCGTTTTCCACGAATGCTTGACGCAAGTTTGCCAGCACCTTGTCTTTGGCACCTTCGCAGATAAAGTATCCGATGCCGCGTTTGTTATAGATGATGCCTTCGTTCGTGAGCTTCTCGTAGCTACGCATAACAGTGTTGGGATTAACCCCGATGTCGGCACCGTATTCCCTTACCGAGGGCAGGCGGTCTTCTTCCGAGAGCTGGCCGCTCAGAATCTTTTCATACACAGCCTCTACTATCTGGAGGTAGATAGCTTTATTTTCGTTGAATTCCATAGAAAATCGCTTTAGTGTTTAACGGTTTTGATGCGCAGGTAAGTCCATGCCGACAGGAGAAGCAGACCTACAATGCCGATGCTGTAAGTGACGTTTTTGAATACCCGAACAGCTCCTTCGGGCGTTTCAAACCATCTTTGCCAATCCATCTCGGTAATCAGATGGCTGAAAGGTGCTATGATAAGGCTAAATACAAGACCCGCAGCGATATACACCAGAATGGTTTTGCCGATTTTGTGTTTTTTGAAATACAGGGAACCCAGCAGGAAATACAGGAAGTAGGTGACGGCACTCTGGCAAACGATGAAAACAATATCTCCAGTATGCATAAGATTCGGATTGCCACCTTCTTCGAAGAATTCGGTTATGCCTTGCAGCCCGGTTGCCAGTGAGTAGATAAGGGTTTCACCGCAATGGGGATCGAAGAGGCAAAGCAGGGCGTCGGCCGAGAATGCCAGCAGGATAAAGGCAACGGGAGCCACAATGCAAACGTTCAGGATCATAGACAGGGTCTTCTCCAGCTGCGATACGGGAATGAGCGTGTAGAGCGTTCCGGCCCGTTTCTCGGTGAAGAAGCCGTAAGCCTTCGACGGCAAACTTAAAGTCAGTACAAAGAAGGTGGCAAGAAAGGTACACCAACGTCCTACCAAGCCGTAAGAGTCCCAGCCTCCGCAGATAATCAGATTCATAATGCCGCAGAACAAATAGGCGATAATACCTGCGAGTGCCGTCAGCAGAACGGTAATCCAAGTGTTGTTGAACAGTGCTTGCAATTCGGTTTTATAGTATTTTCCAAAACGTTGGAAACAGAATGTTTCGTTCATAGTTGTGAGGTTTTAAAGGTTGGCTTGGTTTTGATTGGCTCCGAAGTTGGTGCGGAACCAGTCTTTGTTCTTGTGCACGGCATTGAACAGCGCTTCCAGGTTCAGTTTGCTGTCGCGGCCTTCGCTGTTGGGCAGCACTTGGATGCTACCGCTGGGCATCATTTCGCTGTATAGAGCCTCGGTCTGCAGATTGCTGCCATAGTCGAAGAAGAGTTTGGCAGTGATGTCGGCTACGCTGGCATTAAGCAGTACCTCGCGGCGGTCTAGGATGATAATGGGGTCGATGACGTTTTCGAGGTCTTTCACCTGATGCGTGGAGATGAGCAGTGTCGATTCATCGGCGGTGTAATGCATCAAGGCCTTGCGGAATTGGGTCTTGGAAGGAATGTCCAGGCCGTTGGTGGGTTCGTCCATCAAAATGTAGCGACAAGAGCAGGCCAGCGCGAACGAGATGTGCGTCTTTTTCAACTCACCGGTTGACATCTTGTCCATGCTGTTGTTCACCGGCACTTCGAAGAGGGCAAGTAGCTCTGTGAACTTTTTCATGTCGAAGCCTTGCCAGAACTGTCCGTAGGCTGCTGCGTACTGCATGGGTTGCAGGCTGCTGTCGGCAGGATCGTCGCTCAGGTAATAGATGTTGCTCAGAAAACCGGGCTTGCGGCCGTAAGGCCGGTATCCGTCGATGTCAATGTTGCCCGTGAGCGGTTTTTTCAGACCGCATAAGAGAGTAAGGAGCGTGGTCTTGCCCACACCGTTTTCGCCCAAAAGCCCGTAAATGTTGCCGGGCTTCAGATTCATCGTGATGCCGTCGAGCACAATGTTTTTGCCGTAGGCATAGCTTAGATTGTTGATGGTAATCATATATGTTGTGTTAAGGTTAAAAACCTAATGGTTGAAATGGGAATATCGCTTGTTGTATTTTGTTAGTGTATTACAATACTAGAACACCGCAAAGGTACGACAAGTTTTCAATGCTCCAAATATTTTGTCGGTTTTTTTTGAAAATATTTTTGGATGATGTTCTTTTGTGGCTCGGAAACGCCATCTGGGCGGCCAACTAGCTTCTAAGAACGCAATGGAAATAATCAGTAGTTTACAAAATCCCAGGATAAAGAACCTGGTACGTTTGCAGACCAAGGCCAAGGAACGTCACGAGCAACAACTGGTGGTGGTGGAAGGTGCGCGCGAACTCTTCATTGCCATGTCCAACCATTATCAGCCCAAGGCGGTATATCTCTGCCCCGAGTTCTATGCGAAAAGCGATTATCCGCAACTCCTGCAGCAGATTCCTGCCTCCTTGCAGGTGCAGCTCACTCCCGATGTTTTCCGCAAGGTTGCCTATCGCGAAGCTTCCGATGGCGTGCTGGCACTTTTGGCGGCCAAACCGCACCAACTGAGCGACTTGCAACTTTCCGACAATCCTTTTGTCATTATATTGGAAGCGGTGGAAAAGCCGGGCAACTTGGGCGCTATCTTGCGTACTGCCGATGCCGCCAAGGCCGATGCCGTGATTGTTTGCGATCCACACACCGATGTGTATAACCCCAATGTGGTGCGTTCGAGTATTGGTTGTCTGTTTTCGGTACCGGTGGCCGTGGCTACATCCGAGCAGACGCTGGCTTGGTTGCACGCACACGGCATCAAGAGCTATGCGGCCGAATTGCAGGCTTCCAATTGGTATCATCTGAACGACTACACCCAGCCTTCGGCCATTGTGATGGGTACGGAGGCTGATGGCCTGAGCCGGTTCTGGCTCGACCATGCCGATGCCCGCATCAAGATTCCCATGCGCGGGCTTATCGATTCACTGAATGTGTCGGTTTCAACGGCGGTACTCACCTTTGAGGCCATGCGCCAAAGAGGCTTCTAAAGCTTTACTTGCTGGGCGCGTATCTGACCATGGCTGAAAACATCGGCCATGTCTTCGAATTTACTGGCCGCCTCGGTGGTGAGGTAGGTGGTTTGTCCGTTTTGGCTGCAACGGGCGGCCATTTCGGGATGGCGCTGCAGATAATCGGCCAAACTTCTGGCCACGAGCTTGCCCTGCGTCACGATGTTGACACCCGCCGGTACGTATTCGCGAATAAGGTCCAGCAAGAGCGGGTAATGGGTGCAACCCAGAATAATGGTGTCTATTTTGTCGTCCTGCGCAAAGAGCCCGTCCAAGTATTTCTGCACGAAGTAGCGGGCACCGGGCGAATGGTGTTCGCCGCATTCCACTAAAGGCACCCACATGGGGCAAGCCATGGAGACTACCCTGATATCGGGATACAGCTTGTTGATTTCGATGGGATAGGAGCCCGACTGAATGGTACCCGCCGTACCCAGCAGCCCTACGTGGCGGCTGCGCGTCATGTTGCCGAGTGCTTCGGCCGTGGGACGCAAGATGCCCAGTACGCGCTTGCTGGCATCCATTTTGGGAAGGTCTATTTGCTGAATGCTGCGCAAGGCTTTGGCAGAGGCGGTGTTGCAGGCTAAAATAACCAAGGAGCAGCCCCTACCGAAAAGGTAGCGGACTGCTTCCAAAGTGTATTCGTATACAACGTCGAACGAGCGGTTGCCGTAAGGTGTTCTGGCATTGTCTCCCAAATAGAGATAATCGTAGCGGGGCAGTTGCCGCTGGAAGGCTTCCAGTATGGTCAGACCGCCGTAGCCCGAGTCGAAAACACCTATCGGTCCCATAGCATTACAAGCCCAGTGCGCTACGGATGGCGTTGGTAAGGTCTTTGCACTTGCTCTTGGAGTAGTACATGAGCGTGCTGGTAGTGGAAATGTCGAAGATATAAACCATGCCTTGTTCTTCGCCCACTTTTTCGACAGCCTTCATCAGTTTTTCGTTGATGGGGGCAATCAGCTCTTGTTCCTTCTTCTGCAGGTCGGTCTGAGAAACCTGATAGAAATCCTGGATGCGTTCTTCCAAATTCTGGATTTCAGCCATGCGGCGTGTGCGGATAGACTCGGGCAGACTGTCTCTTTGGGCGATGAATTCCGAACCCTTCTTCTGATATTCTGTACGCATGGCCAGAAGGTCGTCTTCGTAAGCTTTGGCCAACTGGTCCATCTTCTTGATGGCTTCTTGCGTTTCGGGCATAGCCTGGAAAATCTCGGCTCTGTTGAAATAGCCGAACTGAGGTTTTTGTTCCTGTGCAAAAGCCAGCATAGGCAAGATGCACAGCAGTGTCAAAACAAATTTCTTCATAATAATATAGGTGTTAAAATTAATATCCCATCTTCTTGAGGACATCCTCGCTCACATCGATGGTGGGCGAAGCGTACACGATGTTCACTCCCGAAGCGCGATCCAGCACCAGCATGTAGCCTTTTTCTTCAGACAGCTCCTTGACGGCGTTGTAAACCTCGTCTTGAATAGGGGTGAGCAGGCTTTCGCGTTTCTTGTAGAGTTCGCCTTCCGAACCGAAGTATTTGCGGTTGAGGTCGGAAACTTCCTTTTCCTTGGCCAAAATCTCGTTTTCGCGGGTCTTCTTCATTTCGGCCGACAGATAAACCATTTCCGACTGGTATTTGGCATACATTTCCTTGGCTTCCTTGGCCAGAGCGTCCACTTCGGCCTGCCATTTCTTGGAAACTTGGTTCAATTGTTCGTTGGCCATTTCGTAACTGGGAATACGCGAAAAAATGTATTCCATATCAATCAGTGCATATTTCTGTGCGAAACTGTTGCCGCAAGCCATCAAGGCGATAATGCCGGCGATGATCAATTTTTTCATAGCGTTTTGTATTAATGGTCGATAAATATAGAATGATAAAATTTAGAATTCTTGACCCAGTACAAAGTGGAACTCGCTGCCGTTGGCCTTGCCCGTGCCGTCTACCGAATCGAAACCATAAGCCCAGTCGATACCCATCAGGCCAATCATGGGCAGGAATATACGTACGCCCAGGCCGGCCGAGCGTTTCAGCTCGAAGGGCGAGAACTTTTTCACGTCGCTCCACAGGTTGCCGGCTTCCAAGAAGGTCGATGCCCAGATGGTAGTGCTGCCTTCGAGCAGGATGGGGTAGCGCAGTTCCATACCGATGCGTTCGTAAAGATAGCCCACGCCCAACGAACCGTTGCTATAGCCGCGCAGACCAATCACATCGTAGGCGTAAGCGCTGGAATAGCCAGTCATACCGTCACCGCCCATGTAGAAGGCTCCGAAAGGCGTCAGCTTGCGCTGGTTGTAGGATCCCAACAAACCCAAGTCGAAACGGGTGGCGAACACCAGCTTGCGGTTGGGCGAAATGGGTGTGAAGGTTTTCGACTTGAACATGATTTTGTAGTTCTCCTGCCAGAGCATCAACTGCTCGTCGCTCATCTTGGCGTAATCTTCATCGTCCATTCCGTCGAAGAGCGAGTAGGGCGGAGCCAGCGAGGCCGAGAGCGTGAAGCTCGAACCGGTGCGCGTGTAAAGCGGATTGTCGAGCGAGTTGCGGCTCAAGGTGATGCCCAGATGGAAGTCGTTGCTTACACCGTTGCTGATGATGAAGTAGGCCCAGTCGTGCATATTGTATTGCTGGAAGGCCAGTTCGGTGTACAGCTGGAAATAGTCGTCGGGCCAGGTAAGACGCTGGGAGATACCTGCCGAAACACCCCAAAGCTTGATGTACTTGTTGGGGTCGGATTCCATTTCGTAATAGCTGCCGTCATCGTAGCCATAACCGTATCCATAGCCATAACCGCCGTAATAATAGTTGTTGTAGTAGTTGGCCATGTTTTGGTAATAGTTCTTGTAGTAGCGGTCGCTCACGCCCGTCTGGTAAGAGAAAAAGGCTCCCAGCGAGAAAGCGTTGGGCCGTTTGCCTCCCAGCCAAGGTTCGGTAAAGGAGAAGCTGTAGGATTGGTAGTAGCGTCCGTTGGTGCGGCCCGTCAAGCTCAGCGTCTGGCCTTCGCCTTGCGGCAGAATTTTGTAGGTGCCCAAATTGAGCAAGTTGCGCAGCGAGAAGTTAGTGAACTTCAAGCTCACAGAACCGATAACGCCCGTGGTACCATAACCCAGCGAAAACTCCACTTGGTCGTTGGCCTTGCTTTCGAGGCTCAAGTCGATATCTACCGTGCCGTCCTCGTCGTTGGGGATGGGGTTGATACCCATGGTTTCGGGGTTGAAGTGTCCGGTTTGCGCAATTTCACGGGCCGAGCGGCGCAAGGCCGACATATTGAACAACTGTCCGGGCTTGATGTAAAGTTCGCGGCGGATAACGTGCTCGTACAGACGGTCGTTACCGCTAATCTCGATACGCGAAATGGTAGCCGGGTCGCCTTCGTACATACGCATTTCCAAGTCGATGGAGTCGCCTTCCACGCGCACTTCCACAGGATTAATCTGATAGAAAAGGTAGCCGTTGTCCATGTAAAGCGACTGGATGGCATCGTATTCGTCTTCCTTCAAGCGCTTGTTCAGCCGCTTCTGGTTGTAGATGTCGCCCTTCTTGATTTGCAGCACTTCGTCCAGATAATCGCTGGAATAGAGCGTGTTGCCCACCCAAGAAATATCGCGGATAAAGTACTGTCGGCCTTCGTCAATCTTCATATAAACATTGACGCTTTTCTTGTCGAAGGAATAGACCGAATCTTCCAGAATGATGGCATCGCGGTAGCCGTATTCGTTGTACTTGTCTATGAGGCTGTATTTGTCGTTGATATAGTCTTTCTCGATGTATTTCTTGGAACGGAAAAGGTTGAGCCAATTGCTGCGGCGGTTGGTCTTCTTCATGATCCAGTCGATACGGCTGTCGGGGAAGGCATGGTTGCCCTCGATGATGATGTCATTCACCTTGATCTTGTCGTGCTTGTCCACGTTGATGTCCACAATCACCTGATTGTCTTTGGTGATGTCATCGCGTTGCATAACAGACACTTCGGCGTTCTGGAAGCCCTTTTCGTCGTAATATTTCTTGATGATGGTTTCGGCCCGCTGGATGATGTTGGGTGTAATCTGGTTGCCTACCACCATATTCAAACGCTTCTCCAAGTCCTCGCGCTCGCTCTTTTTCATGCCGTTGTAGTTGACGGCCGAGATGCGCGGACGCGGACTCAGCTTGATACGCAACCAAATGTTGCTGCCCTCGATTTTGTCGGCCGAAATCTGCACGTCCGAGAACAGCCCGTGTCGCCAAAAACGCTTGATGGCATCGCTGATGTCCGAACCGGGCACTTTGATGCTTTGCCCTACCGACAAACCCGAAATGCCTATCAACACGTAGTCTTCGTAGTTGTCGATACCTTCAACGGCGATGTCGGCAATCTTGTATTCTCTGGGCGATGAATAATATATTTGCGGACTGTCCTGAGCCTTGCCTTGCAGGGCGAAAAGCAGCAGGAAAGCCATTAGGCATGTTTTCCTAAACTTTGGCAGTGTGGTTTTATTGTGCATCATGTTGAATTTGTTCGCTGGTTTTGCCAAAACGTCTTTCTCTCGACTGATAATCGACGATGGCTTGGTAAAAGGCCTCTTCCTTGAAGGCGGGCCAAGGTGTCTGACAAAAATAAAGTTCCGAATAGGCTACCTGCCACAGCAGGAAGTTGCTGATGCGTTCTTCGCCGCCAGTGCGTATCATCAAGTCGGGGTCCGGAATATCTTTGGTGCAGAGGTAAGAGGCGAACTTCGCTTCGTCGATGTTTTCCGGATTTAGCTTGCCCGCCTGGACATCCTCTGCCATATGCTTGGCTGCCAGGCTCAACTCCCAACGCGAGGAGTAGCTGATGGCCAGCACCAGTGTCAGTTCCGTGCCGCCGGCGGTGCGTCTCATGAACTCATCGGCCTTGGCGCGCACGCTGGGCGAGAGACGGTCCAAGTCGCCGATAATCAAGCCCTTGACATCGTTCTTAATCAGGTCGTCGGTTTCGCGGTTGATGGCATCGACAAACAAATCCATCAAGGCACAGACCTCGGCCTCGGGACGATTGAAGTTCTCGGTAGAAAAAGTATAGAGCGTCAAATAGGAAATCCCGATGCTACGGGCCGCTTCCACGATGGTTCTCACCGAGGCCACGCCTTCTGCGTGACCGAAAACGCGTTCCTTGCCCTGGGCCTTGGCCCAGCGCCCGTTGCCGTCCATCACTATGGCAATGTGCCGTGGCAAACGGCTTTTGTCTATCTGGTCTTTATACGTTTTCATTCTTTATAGCATATAGACCCCCTGTACCAGAGGTCGTAGGTGATGAATAATTTCAGTTCGGCAAAATGATCGTTGTTTTTGCTCCAGCTGCTGTTGCCCATCCAGGGAGTGTCCAACTGGAAATCTTGGGTTTGGCTTTCGTTGTCGAGTCTGTCGCTGAAACTGATGCGGTACGACAACTCCAAACCGATGTTCAGCCGGAAAGGTGTCTTGTATTTGATACCCAAGCCCAGGGGCAGGCAGGCAGTGGCTTTCCAACTTTCATTGTCTTCGAAAACCAGCAGGCCGATGCCCGCGCAAACGTAGGGTGAAATACGGCTCGACCCCGGTTTGTAGTCGGGTGCCCCGAATTCGTAGAAGTTCATTTCCATCTGGCAACTGCCGTCCAGCACTTGGTTGTTGAAACTCAGTTCCTGACCTTGGGGATAAAGTTTGCTGCGGCCTATGGTGTTGCCTGAGAGCCGTTTCCAGCCGAAATCGCCCTTGAGCGAGAAGCGGGGATTGAAATGATAGCGTCCCACCAAGGCTAGGCTAGGTTCGCGGTTGTTCAAAAACTTTTGGTTGGCATCGCCCATATAAGAAGCCACACCGCCCGTGACACCCAATTCGGCACGATAAGCCTGCGCTTGCAACAGCGGGCAAACGGCAGACAGCATCAGGGCAAACAAGAGGTGACGGAACTTCATGACGGGTCTTTATTTCTTGATGAACAACATCCGGTTCAAGCAGGCACGCCACATTTTTTTGTCGCTGCCACTATTGCCGCCGTAGACGTAGATATAGGCATCATCGCAGAAGATTTGGGCATTCACCACCTCTTCGTCGATGGCTTTAAGCTGTTTGCGGTTTTCGGCCAATTCCCAGTTGATGCCTTGGTTTTCGGAAATGTACAAGTCGTGGTAGGCCCCGTCCTCGTTCATGCCACCCAAGAGGTAAAGGTCTCCGTCGTAGTAGAACATGCTGGCACCTTGTAGGAGCAGGTCGCTGCTCTGATTATTGGAGATACGCGCCCAATACAGACCGTCCATGGTAGACCAGGTACTCTTGGCGTACTGGCCTGTCCGGTCGAGACCCGTGGTAACCACCAGATAGTCGATATCGGTGACGGTGGTGCTTTGTACACTGGCATATTTGTCGACCGGGAAATCGCTAGGAACACTGTCGCCCAGGGTCCACGCATCTTCGAAGCGGGCAAAGTGACGGACTTGGGTCGCGGTGTCTTCAATAATGGCAATCAGGGCATTGTTGCTGAGGTGCTTGCGTCCGCGCAGTTCGCCGTACAGATTGATGAAACTGTAGCCGGAGTTGTCCTTGGTCCAGTTGATGAAGTCGCCGCTGGCAAAAAGACTGCCCTCGGTATTGACAAGATAGAAACTGTCGCGATAGGCGCAGATGGAGGCAACCTTAACTTCGCCTTCCAGACCGCTGGCTTCGGCCGCTGCCGACCAATTGATGCCATCGGTGCTCTGGTAATGGGCCAGCGTGCTGTCGGTCGATCTCACGTAAAAGCAATGCAGTCCTTGGTCTTGGCGGAGTACTTTTTGTTCACCTTCGTAAGCGGGATAATTGCCGGTGCGCAGGCTCGACTGCATGGAATCGGGATCTACCTGATGCTTGTTGACGTAAACCCGGTAAGTCTTGGTGTACAGCCCGTCTTCGGAATGATTCACCAGCTCGAATGGCCCGCCCGATGACCAGTCGCGGTACTCTTTGCTCGACCAAGCCTCTCCGTCGATGGTGATTTTGTCGTTGGTGGAAACGGCTGTGATGGTGGGGAAGAGCGAGTCTACATCCGAGGCGAAAGGCAGGGAGTCTTCGTTGTAAATCTTGCTGCCGAAATGGTCGATATAGAAAGTGTAGTCTTTGAAATCGGGGAAGGAATCGAAGCCGAAGTGGCTGATTTCTGCAGGATTATATGCATCGCTGCCGCTCTTGTTGCAGGCGGTGGGCAACAGGCTCAGCAGGCCCGCTGTCAGTATAATGGCCAGAATCTTTGTCGTCTTTGTAAGCATATCGGAATATCGCATATTAAGGCGCAAAGATAGCAAACTTTCTTGAAAAGAGGTGGGTAGAGGCCTTATTTTCGGATGATATGCATAATTTGATGCCCGTGACAGCCCACTTGGTGGCTGTAGACCCAGTACTCATTGCCAACCCGGGCAATGGACGGGTCCAGTTGCGGTGCGTGAACGCCCTCGCCGACGATGATGGGGGCTGTTTCTATCTGTATCTCGTCCCAAAGGCCCAAATCAAGCAAGGACTGGTGCACTTGGCTGCCGCCTTCAACCAAAAGCCGTTGGATGCCCCGGCGGTAAAGCTCCTGCATAATCTCTTCGGGTTGGCAACCGGCTACCCACTCTATGTTGTCTTCGCGCTTGGTGATGCTTGCGGTAAAGACGAGGGTGGGCTGGGCTTGCTGGGCCCCGAGGACCTCGGGGCCCAGCAAGCCCGCACGGTCGAGAACGACACGAAGGGGCTTGCGCTGTGAAGGCCAGTTGCGCACCGACAAAGACGGGCGGTCGAGCTGAGCGGTGCGGCGGCCCACCATAATGGCATCGCTCTCGTGGCGCAGCTTGTGCACCAACAAAGAAGTATAGTCGTCGGAAACGGTCAGTTTGGGGCTATCCCAGCTTTCGCGCAGGCAATCAATGTAGCCGTCGGCACTCTGGGCCCACTTCAGCAGGATATAGGGACGTTGCTTGAGATGGTAGGTGAAGAACTGTCGGTTCAAGGCTTGACAGGCTTCCCGCTCAACGCCTACAACTACTTCTATACCAGCGTCCTTTAATTTGCGAATTCCTCTACCGCTTACTTCCGGGAATGGGTCTTCGCAGCCAACGACGACGCGCCTGATGCCCTTTTCGATAATCAGGTCGGCGCAGGGTGGGGTCTTGCCGTAATGCGAGCAGGGCTCCAAGCTGACATACAGTGTCGACTCTTTGAGCAACTCCTGATTTTTGACACTGCGGATGGCATTTGGCTCGGCATGCGGCTGACCGGCCTTGCGATGCCAGCCCTCACCGATAATTCTACCTTGATGCACCACCACAGCTCCCACCATGGGGTTGGGCGCGGCGGTATCTATGGCATGATAGGCCAGTTGAAGACAGCGTTGCATGAAAATTTTGTCTTCGTTCTGCTTGGAATTCGAGGCTCGAGACATTAAGTTTGCAGTCTTGTTATTGATGATGAGACAATTTATCCACGACGCCGAAGCTACCTTGAAGACACGCTATGACGAGCGCGAAATACGCGCCATCTGCAAATGTTTGCTGCAGCATTATACCGCCTGCAGCTCCAGCGACTTTTACATCGGCAAAGATATAAATATTTCCCAAGAACAACGAGGCTTGCTACAGACGGCCCTACAGGCACTGTCTCAGGGTGAACCGCTACAGTACGTGCTGGGCGTTTGCGAATTTTACGGCCATCCTTTCAAGCTGATTCCTCCCGTGTTGATTCCACGGCCTGAAACCGAAGAACTGGTCGATTGGGTCGTTAAGGAGCAGGCAGCCCGCCGGGGACGCTTGCTGGATGTGGGTTGCGGCAGCGGTTGCATTGCGGTTTCTTTGGCCCTGCATACCGCCATGCAGGTGGAGGCTTGGGATGTTCTGCCCCAGGCGCTGGAATGTACCAAAGTCAATGCCGATGCTCTCGGTGCCAAGGTGCTGGTGCGATGCTGCGATTTGTTCCGGCAGTCCGAGATACAGCCGTCTCCCTCAGAACGTTACGAGCTAATCGTAAGCAACCCTCCATACATCTGTGAAAGTCAGGCCGCCGATATGCAGGACAATGTGCTGGAACACGAATCTCATCTGGCTCTTTTTGTTCCCGACGACGATGCCCTTAGGTATTATGAAGCCTTGGCGCAACTTGGCAAGCGGCGTTTGCTTCCCGGTGGCTGTATTTATGTGGAAATCAACGAACTCTTCGGCGAACAGACGGCTGCAGTCTTCCGTCGAGCCGGTTATGCAACAACCCTTCTCCATCGCGACCTTTCGGGCCGTGACCGTATGATAAAAGCCTGTCTATGAGCAATTACAACGATGCACTCTGTTGGGCTACCGCCTATTGTTCCAAAGCGGAGCACTGCTGTTCCGAAGTGGTGGCCAAGCTGGACCGCTATGAACTTTCCGACGACGAGCTGCAAAGGCTGTTGTCGTATATGAAAAAAGAAGGCTATCTGGATGAAAACCGTTATGCTAGGGCCTATACCATGGACCAGTTGCGCTTTGCCCATTGGGGCCGGTTGAAAATAGCTCAGTCGCTGAGGCTTAAAAAAATAGACGAAGTTGCGATTCAGGCCGCTTTGACTGACATTCCGCAAGACGAATATATGCAGGTGCTGCGCCGTCTTGTCGATGAGAAAAAGAAGAAAATCACCGCGAAAACACCTTACGAACATACCATGAAATTGCTCAGGTTCGCCTACGGGCGCGGATTTGAGCCTGAACACATACGACAATGCATAAATCTTTCGGACGATTTTTAGACCTTTGGTATCCGCGCTTCTGTATGGTTTGCGGACAACCTTTGTTGGATGGCGAAGAACATCTTTGCCTGCACTGCCTTTATTGTTTGCCTTGGCGCGAAGAACCATCCTTCCGTCATAACGATGCCTGTCTTCGTCTGGCTGGACGCTTGCCTTTCGACAAAGCGACCGCGGCCCTTGCGTACCAAAAAGAATCGTCGGTGCAGACGCTGTTTGAGGCATTCAAATATCACGGCAACAGGCGGGTGGCTGTTTCGTTGGCAGCGATGGCCGCGCGCCGCTTGGCGGCGCGCGGCTTCTTCGACGACATTGACTGCTTGATACCCGTTCCTTTGCACGCCGCCAAGCAGCGGCTACGTGGTTACAACCAAGCTGCCTGCATTGCGCAGGGTCTGTCGTCCGTCACTGCGCTTCCCGTGTTGGAGAATGTGGTGCAACGCGCCGTGGCCAACACCACCCAAACGCGCAAAAGCCGTTGGCAAAGGCAGGAAGAAGTCTACGGCATATTCTCACTGGTGACCGGCGCGCGCCTGGACGGCGCGCGCATCCTCCTCGTCGACGATGTTCTCACCACCGGTGCCACGCTGGATGCCTGCGGCCGAGTGCTGTGGCAGGCCGGGCCTTCGTCCCTCAATATTTTTGCCTTGGCCTTGGCTTGACTTTGTACGAATAATGTTATCTTTGCCCAATTTAAGTAATCTGTAAAAATCCGTACGATATGAATACTGTAGAAAAGATGATAGCCGAGCAGCTCCTGGCAATCAAGGCAGTAAAATTGCAGCCCGAAGAACCCTTTACTTGGGCCAGTGGCTGGAAATCCCCCATCTACTGCGACAACCGTAAAACCTTGGCTTATCCCAAGCTGCGCAATCTGATAAAAATTGAGTTGGCCCGACTGGTGCGCGAATTGTATCCTCAGGCAACCGCTATTGCCGGCGTGGCAACCGGAGCCATCGCCCAGGGTGCTATGGTGGCCGAAGAACTCTCCATGCCTTTTGCCTACGTGCGTCCCAAGCCGAAAGACCATGGCATGGGCAACCAAATAGAAGGCGAACTCAGGCCGTGCGAGAAGGTGGTGGTTATCGAAGACCTCATTTCTACTGGCATGAGCAGTCTTAAGGCCGTTGAAGCTTTGCGTCAGGCCGGTTGTGAAGTGCTGGGCATGGTGGCCAATTTTACCTATGGTTTTCCTTTGGCCGAGGAACAGTTCCGTCAGGCCAACGTGGAGCTCACTACCTTGAGCAATTACAACGCCGTACTCGAAACGGCCGTGGCAACCAATTATATCGCCGCTTCCGATGTGGAAACGCTCAAGGAGTGGCGTAAAGATCCTGCAAACTGGGGTATCTGATGGAAAGCGAATTTACAGGACCTGTTAAAGTGGTGCCTTGCCCGGCGCAAGATGTGTACCGCAAACTCTCCGATTGGAATAACCTTTCGCAAGCCGAAGGCTATCTGCCCGCTGACAAAATCCAAGATTTCCGTTACGACAGCGACAGTTGCAGTTTCCAGGTTAACATGATGGGTGTCGGCCGCGTGGCCTTGCGTATCGTCGACCGCGAACCCTTCAAAACCGTCAAGGTGAAGTCAGAAGCCAGTCCAGTGCCATTTACCCTATGGCTGCAAATCAAGGAAAAAGATTTTGCTTCCTGCTATGTCAGGCTTACCGTGCATGCCGAAATTCCCTTTATGCTCAAGGGTATGCTCTCCAAAAGTCTGCACGATGGCCTGGAAAAGATCACCGAACTGCTGTGCCGCTTGCCCTATTGATAACTTAGATTGATATGAATAAACTTTGGCAGAAAAATACCATCGTAGACAAAGATATTGAGCGTTTTACGGTAGGACGCGATCCCGAAATGGATATGTATTTGGCTGAGTACGATGTGCTTGGCTCTATGGCTCATATCAGAATGCTCGAAAGCATTGGCCTTATCCCCTCTGAAGAATTGCCTCAGTTGCTGGAGGGCTTGCGCGGCATCCATGCCCAAATTAAGGCCGGAAAATTCCGCATAGAAGAAGGCGTGGAAGAT
Organism: bacterium; assembly: GCA_963617485.1. Lineage (GTDB taxonomy): Bacteria > Bacteroidota > Bacteroidia > Bacteroidales > UBA1402 > UBA1757. The sequence continues at coordinate 21,213 of CAVEPA010000012.1, forward strand.
GTGCATTCGCAAGTGGAACTGCAACTGACCCGCAGCTTGGGCGATATGGGCAAGAAAATACACAGCGGCCGTTCGCGCAACGACCAGGTGCTTCTCGACCTTCGCCTTTTTATGCGTGCCAAAATGGAACAGGTGGCCCAGGCAACGATGCATCTTTTCCATGTGCTGCAGCAGCAGAGCGAACGTTACCGCGAAGTGTTGATGCCCGGCTATACCCATTTGCAGATAGCCATGCCTTCGTCTTTCGGTTTGTGGTTCGGCGCTTATGCCGAGTCGCTTGTAGATGATATGCAACTCTTGCAGTCGGTGTACCGCATTTGCAATCGCAATCCCTTGGGTTCGGCGGCAGGCTACGGTTCGTCCTTCCCTTTGAACCGCCAAATGACAAGCGATTTGCTTGGTTTTGACGGACTTAACTACAATGTGGTGTACGCACAGATGGGCCGCGGCAAGATGGAACGTCTGGCCTCCTTCGCTTTGGCATCCATTGCCGGAACGCTCTCGAAACTGGCCTTCGACGCATGTCTGTTCAATTCGCAGAACTTCGACTTTATCCGCCTTCCCGCCGAGTTTACCACCGGTTCGAGCATCATGCCGCACAAGAAGAATCCCGATGTCTTTGAGCTTACGCGGGCCAAGTGCAACAAGATTCAGGCCATTCCACAGCAGATTTCCAGCATTATCCAGAATCTGCCTTCGGGCTATTTCCGCGATCTGCAGATGGTGAAGGAAGTGTTCTTGCCCGCCTTCGACGAACTGATAGACTGTCTGAATATGACCGCCGCCATGATGTCCAAGATTAAAGTGCGGGAAAATATTCTCGATGATGACAAATACCTTTATCTGTTCAGTGTGGAAGAAGTGAACAAACGAGTGCTGCAAGGTGTGCCTTTCCGGGAAGCTTACCGTCAGGTGGGTCTGGAAATCGAGGCCGGCAACTTCCACACCGACAAACAGGTTCATCACACGCACGAGGGCAGTATCGGCAATCTTTGCAATGAGGCCATCGCAGCGCGTATGGAGCAGATTTACAACAGTTTTGGTTTCGAAAAAGTAGACAAAGCAATCGACGAACTCTTAAAGCCTATCGTATGAAGAAAACAATCTTGACCGCCTTACTGACCGCAGCCGCTCTACAGGCTGGCGCGCAAACCGATGTGAGCCTTTTCTGGCGCTCCGACAGTGTGCAGGTGAACGAAATATTCAGTCCCGAGGGCGACCTTTACCGCAAGGTAGGGCATCATGGTCCTGCTATCGAAAACGAGCAGATGGCCTTGCGTATCTACTTCAACCACAGCGGTTCCATAGATGTGTACTCCAAACAGCAACCACAGCTGGAGCTGGCAACGGCCCATTGGTATCCTACGGCCGAAATGCAGGCTCAAGGCTATGGCTGCGATGAATACAAAGTGGGCTCGACGGTGGGTCTCGGCGGATACAACCTTTGGGATGGCGAAAACGTCATCAAACTGACGGCTACCGAAGGCCGCCTGGCCCGCGTCAAGAAGCTCAAAAACGGTGCCCGGGCCGAAATGTTGGCCAAAGGCGTGCCATACAAGAACAAGAAAGTGGATATCCTTATCCGCATCACCATGCGCGATGGCGAACGCGAAGCCGTGGTGGAGGCTTTCTGTAAGAAGGGTGGTCGGGTGCAGTTCGTTACCGGTGTCAATTTCCACGACGGCAAGGAACTTTTCGTGGACGATACGCATATCGCCACTTGGGGACGTCATCCGGAGGATGTGAGCAAGAATCCCATCAATATCGGCGGTGGCATGGTATTCAACAAGGCTGCGCTCGAGCAGAAAAAGGTGACCAAAAAAGCAGTACTGCTCATCACCAAGCCCTGTCGACATTATAAGACCAAGGTGATTTCTGCTGGCGAGAAGCAGGCCGACCTCAACAATGCCGCAGCTTTTACCGAGTATGTGAAACAATTAAGTTTATAAGTATGGAAATTGCATCAATAGTGGCTGTGGCCGAAAATTACGGCATTGGCAAGAACAACGCTTTGCTTTGTCATCTGCCTCACGATTTGAAACATTTTAAGGAAATTACCTCGGGCCATACGGTGATAATGGGCAGCAATACTTTCTATTCTTTGCCCAAGGGTGCGCTTCCCAACCGTCGTAATATTGTGCTTTATCCCGAAGAAAAAGTTTTTCCCGGCTGCGAAACGGCTCATTCTTTCCCCGAAATCCTGGAAATGTGCAAGGGCGAAGACAAGATTTTCTTTATGGGCGGCGCTATGGTTTACCGTCAGGCAATGGAATATGTCAATTCATTGTATATCACTTGGATACATCATAGTTTCGAGGCCGATGCTTTCTTTCCCGAAATTGATATGAATCTATGGAAGGAAGTGGAACGCGAAGACCATCTTGAAGCCGAGCCTTACGCATTCTCGTATGTACATTATGTAAAAAAATAAACCCTTATGAAAGGCCGTATATGCTTGCTTGTGCTGTTGTTGGTGTCCTGCTGTCTGTCGGCGCAGGAGATTGAATTCAAGCAAGATGTCTACAATTTTGGCAAGTTGCGCGAAGAGGGCAAGGCGGTGGCTCCCTTCGTTCTCAAAAATACGGGCGATGCCCCGCTGATTATCCGCCGCGTGACAGTTTCCTGCGGCTGCACCACCTACGATTACCCTCAGACGCTCATTGCACCGGGTGATACGGCTGTTATCAAGTTGGCGTACAACACGGAAGGCCGTCCGGGCAACTTCAACAAGAATGTTACGGTCTACAGCAACGCCCTTTCCAAGCCGGCCTACACCCTCACCATCCGTGGAACGGTAGAAGGCCGCGACAATACGGCTACATCTTTGTATCCCAAAGAAATAGGTCCTATTCGACTACGCACCAATCATCTGTTTTTGGGCGAAGTGACGCTGGGTAGCCTGCGTACCGAAACCATTGCTATCTACAACCAGAACGAGGAAGCTTCGGTGAAGATTTCTTTCCAGTCGGTACCCAAGCATTTGCGTGTGAGCGTTAGCAATTCGCTGCTCGAAGCGGGCGAAACGGCCATCATCACTGTCAATTATATGGCCGGCGAAATCAAGGATTATGGGAGTCGCGAAGACTTTTTCTTCTTGACTGCCGAATCGGAAACCGGATATAAATCGAGCGGCAAGATAAGCGTATCCTGTCACTTGAAGGAAGATTTTTCCAAGATGAAGCATGCTTCCAAGAAGCCCGAGGCCAGTTACAGCTTTTCCGTCATTGATTTGGGAGAAGTTGAGCAAGGCCAGGTGGCCGAAGCGGAGGTTGTTCTGACCAATACGGGCAGTGATGATTTGCATATACGCAAAATCAGTTCTCCTTCTACGGCTTTGCAATTGCAGTCGCCGCGCCAAGTGATACGGCCTGGAAAGTCTGTCAATCTGAAAGTTACCTTGGATACTTCCAAACTGAAATTCTTTGTCAAGTATTATCTTGATATCATTACCAACGATCCTGTTCACCCGCTTTATCGCATAACGGTAAGCGCAACGGTTAAAGAATAATGGAAGAGCATATCGAAAACCAGCAGCAGTACAAGGGTTTGGCTGTGAACGAAGGGGTAGAGCGCCTGCCCATGGTGAATCCTTATCGCAAGAAAGTGCAGCATCACACCCATACGGTGGATGAATACGTACAGGGCATCCTCTCTGGCGACAAAGTGTTGCTTAGTCAGGCAGTTACGATGGTGGAAAGCACTTTGCCCCAACATCGTGAGGCCGCTGCGCAGATAGTGGAGCGTTGCCTGCCTTATGCGGGCCGTTCGCAGCGTTGGGGCATTACCGGTGTGCCGGGCGCGGGCAAAAGTACCAGCATCGAAGAACTGGGCATGAACCTGATACGCCAGGGTCGCAAGCTGGCAGTACTGGCTATCGACCCCAGCAGTGAGCGCAGCAAGGGCAGTATCTTGGGCGACAAGACCCGTATGGAGAAACTGGCGGTGCAGGACAATGCCTTTATTCGGCCTTCCCCCTCGGCAGGCTCTTTGGGCGGCGTCGCCCGCAAGACTCGCGAGTCTATCGTCCTGTGCGAAGCGGCCGGATTCGATACCATCTTTGTCGAAACGGTGGGGGTGGGACAATCGGAAACGGCGGTGCACTCTATGGTCGATTTTTTCCTGCTTATACAGATAGCAGGTGCCGGCGATGAGCTGCAAGGCATCAAACGTGGCATTATGGAAATGTCCGACGGCATTGCCATCAACAAGGCCGATGGCGATAATGTTAACCGTGCCAAGCTGGCGGCTGCCAATTTCCGCAATGCGATGATGCTTTTCCCCATGCCCGAATCGGGTGTGCGTCCCGAGGTCATCACTTATTCGGCCAAGTTGCGTCAGGGAATTGAGGATGTAATCAATATGGTGGAGCGACACATTGCCCTTTGCAAGGAGAATGGCGTTTTCGAGCAACGTCGTCGTCGTCAGGACAGTTACTGGATGCGCGAAACCATCGACGAGGCCCTGCGCAATCATTTCTATCAGAACGAGCATATCACCCAGCTGATGGAATCCAAGCAAGAACAAGTGCTCAACAGCGAAATCACGGCCTTTCGCGCCGCCCAAGATTTGCTGGATGTCTATTTTAAGGGTTTGCAGTAGCGGTAGCGAGCGTCTACTCAGTGCGTGGCCATAATGGCGATACGGTCGCGCACTTCTTCCATAAGCCAGGCCGGTGTTGAAGTGGCACCGCAAATGCCGACATTTTCTTTTCCTTCGAACCACTGGGACTGCAAGTCTTGCGGCCCCGACACGAAATGCGAGCAGCTGTTCATCTCGCAGCAGGCCTTATACAGGGCTTTGCCGTTGGAACTTTTGGCATCGCTCACAAAAATGATGCAGTCGTGTTTGGCGGCGAATTCCTTGATTTTGGGCAGACGATTGCCGAATTGACGGCAGATAGTATTGTGGTATTCAAATAGTTCCGGCTTTTCGATGCGGGCCTTTATCATCTCTGCCAACTCCATATAGGCACTTTCCGATTTGGTGGTCTGCGAGAACATCACGATAGGGCGAGCGAAGTCGAGTTGGTCCAGGTCTTCCTTCTTTTCTATAACGATGGCCGTATTGTCGGTTTGGCCCACCAGTCCGTTCACTTCGGCGTGCCCGGCCTTGCCGAAAATGAGCAATTGCGTTTGGCTGCCTTTGTGTTCCTGATAGATGCGCTTGATGCGTTTCTGCAGGCTCAGCACCACGGGGCAGGTGGCATCGACAACATCGATGCCGTTTTCGCGGGCCAATTGGTAGGTGGATGGCGGTTCGCCGTGTGCACGGAACAGCACCTGGCAGTGGTGAAGCCCGGCCATTTCTTCGTGCGTGAGCGTTTGCAGTCCCTTCTGGCGCAAGCGTTCCACCTCTATGCTGTTGTGGACAATGTCGCCCAAACAATACAAGCTATTACTCTGTTGCAATTGGTCTTCGGCCTTGCGTATGGCATTCACAACACCGAAACAGAAACCCGAAAACTGGTCTATCTCGATGTTCATCTTTTATTCAATTGACGGTATTTGTCCATAAGCCAGGCGTTCTGCTCCTCGATACTCATGTGACCGTTGTCAAGCACCAGGGCGTCAGCAGCTTGCCGTAGTGGCCCAATGGTCCGGTTGATGTCCATTTGGTCGCGCATTTCGATGTTGTGCCGAATCTCTTCCAAGCTGGCGGGCTGCCCCTTGGCCAACATCTCGTCGTAACGCCGGCGTGCACGCACGCCGGCATCTGCCGTGACGAAAATTTTCAGGTCGGCATCGGGAAAAACCACCGTGCCGATATCGCGCCCGTCCATCACCACATTTCTCGAGTGGGCAATTTGCCGTTGCAGCCCTATCATCTTTTCGCGTACCTCCGGCACCTGGGCCACGATGCTCACCGCGTTCGACACTTCGAGTCCGCGTATTTCCTTTTCGACATTCTCGCCGTTCAGGAAAACATCGGCTTTGCCTTGGGCGTCGGGCTGTCCGAAACTGACATTCAGACCATCCAGCTGGGCAATCAAGTCGATGGGCTGTAACCGCCCGTCCTTAAAACAGCCGTGTCTTAGAGCGTAAAGCGCTACGGCACGATACATGGCTCCCGTATCAATATAGGTGAAACCCAATTGTCTGGCCAAGGCCTTGGCCATGGTGCTTTTTCCGCACGAAGAATAGCCGTCTATGGCGATAATGGTCGATTTCATAGTAGAGATGTTTTTCCGAGTTGGGTTGATATGCTGAAACTCAACGAGTTGCCATTGAGGTGATATTTAGCGTAGGCGGCCCCGATGCGCACTTGTTTCCATTTGAAACTGCAACCGGCACTCATACCGCTCAAGACGTTGCGCTGCTCAATGCTCAAATCGACGCGGCGACGGATATTGTAGCCGAAATTGACATGGAAGGCATCGCTGGGCATAAACTCCACGCCGACAATGAAGTGACGTAGCAGGTTCTCGTGCCATTTGACATCCGGAATATCCCACTCCCACAGGCGTTCGGCGCAAAGCGAGAATCGGAAAGGCGCATGCTCGAGCTTTTTACTTATTCCTATTTGGATATCCCAGGGCAGGCTTTCGTATTGCTCGTCGTAGGCGATGAATTGTCGTCCCAGATTTTTTAGGGCTATGCCCGCGTAGAACAGCTTCTCTTCGTTAAAGTAGTAGAGGCCCAAATCTATTCCCAGCCCAAGCGAAGTGTACTCGTCCAAAACGGAGTAGAGGATATTCGCATTGATGCCACCCCGCAGCCCTTCGGCCATCAAGAAAGCGTATCCGCCCGTCAGCGTCATGTCTCGGGCGGGCAGGCTGCCGAGCACGTTGCCGTACTCGTCTGTGGCACTTATTTGGCCGTAATCGAGATAGCGGACAGCTGTCATCCAAGAACTTCGACTGTTGATTCTGCGGCTATAGAACGCGCTGCCGAAATGAATATCGGATACATAATTCATGTAATTGAGTGCCAGGTTGTTATGGCTCTCTTCCGATAATAGGGCAGGGTTATGCAGACTAAGGGCGGGGTCTTGCTCGGGGTTGGCTATCTGGTTGCCTCCAAGACCGGCGGCCAGCGAGGATGCCGGCAGCGTCAGAAACTCGTAGACAAAGGAGTGGCTCTGGGCCAGACCTGCCATTGTATAAATCAGGAATATGCAAGCAATAACCTTGGGCTTCATTAGCGTTGAGCTCTGTCGTTTGGACGCACAAAGATAGGCCTTTTGTCAAAAAAACTCCTTGCACCCGATTTTTTTGTGAAGAAAGATTTTTTATTCGTAAAAAAATGTATCTTTGCGCTTTGTAGAATTTTCGAAAAGCAACATAACATTATGGAAGAGAAAAAAGCCGGAAAGGTCAATCTCGAGAAAAATCGCTTGACCTACTTCTTGATGGGTCTTACTGCGGCTCTCGGTCTCGTCTTCATCGGGTTCGAATGGTCGAATACCGATGTAGCAGTTGCCGAAGTTGAAGAGTCGCAGGGTGTTGTGGAAGAGGAAGTTATGGTAGAAATTACCAGACAGTACATTCCGCCACCACCACCTCCACCACAAACAGTACAGTCAGACTTGATTCAAATTGTAGAAGACAACACTTTGGACGAGGATGTCGAATTCGAATCTATGGAAGACAACCCAACGGAAGCCATCATCCAATATTATGAGGGCGAGTTTTCGGAAGACTATGACCCCGAAGGTGAAGTTTTCGTTGTGGTAGAGGAAATGCCCTCTTTCCCCGGTGGTGAAACTGCTTTGCAGAACTTTATCAAGAAGAATCTGAAATATCCGCAGATAGCCTTGGAGAACGGTATCTCCGGCCGTGTCATCTGTACCTTCGTGGTAGACGGCAAGGGTAACATTACGGGTGCTGAAGTACTCCGTTCCGTAGACCCCAACCTCGACAAGGAGGCCTTGCGTGTCATCAACATGATGCCCGGATGGAAGCCCGGCAAGCAGCAAGGTAAGGCCGTGCGTGTACGTTACACCCTGCCTATCGTATTCCGTCTGCAGAACTAAGCTACTTCGAACTTTCAATGGCACACATGATACCTTTGCGTATTTTGTGTGCCATTTTTATCTATTAACTGTATGAAGTCGACCGACGAACTTATTGAGATTATCCGGAAAGCCCTCAGTGCCTACCACTTCAAGGAGCAGCCTGCTGGCCTGTACGAACCTCTTGCCTATGCCATGAGTCTTGGTGGCAAGCGTGTGCGTCCGCTTTTGTGCCTGCTGGCCTACAATCTCTATAAAGAGGATGTTGAAACAGCCCTTATGCCTGCGCTGGGAGTGGAGTTCTTCCACAATTTCACCTTGTTGCACGACGATGTGATGGACCGTTCCTTTATACGTCGTGGCCAGCCTTGTGTGCATGTCAAATGGGACGAAAACACCGCCATTCTTTCTGGCGATGCCTTGCAAGTGGTTGCCTATCAGCTAGTTGCCCAAGCTCCCGCCGCTTGTCTTAAAGCATGTCTCGATTTGTTCAGCCAAACGGCTTTGGAAGTTTGCGAAGGTCAGTCGTACGATATGCTCTTCGAGAGCAGACAGGATGTCGCCGAGGATGAATACCTGGAGATGATTCGTCTGAAAACGGCCGTATTGCTGGCCGGCAGCCTGAAGATGGGTGCCATTGTGGCCGGTGCGCCCGCCAGCGATGCCCAGCATCTTTACGATTTCGGCATCCATATTGGTATCGCTTTCCAAATCAAGGACGACTTGCTCGATGTTTGGGGTAACCCTGCTATTTTTGGCAAGGCTATCGGAGGCGATATCATGTGCAACAAGAAAACCTTCCTGCTGATTCATGCGCTGAAGCATGCCAATGAGGACCAACGCCGCGAGTTGCTGCGCTATATGTCTTCCGATGATATCGACCGTAGCGAAAAAGTTCAAGCCGTTACCGAACTTTACGAAGCAGTGGGTGTCAGAAAGGTATGCGAAGACTTGATGCAAGATCACGAGAATATGGCTATGGCTGCTCTTGATGCGCTGGCCGTAGATCGCGAAAGAACGAAATACCTGAGGCAACTCGCTGAAAGTATGATGAAACGCCAAATGTAAGCTGCTATGCCCTACCGTCGATTGCCAAATACTGATAAGGCCCGTATGCTTTCCTTGTCGAAGGCAGTAGATCAAGGTAATGCCTTGGGCTATTTTGATATGCCTTATCCTTATTCACTTCATGCGCAGGCTGCGGTATTGTTGCAGCAGATGGAGCAGGCAAGTGCGGAATATCAGGTGGCTTACGAACAGCAGGTGTCTTTTGCCAAGGACTACCAGAAAAAGATGCGTATGGCCAAACTCTATGTGTCGCATTTTATTCAGGTGCTGCTCTTGTCGATGATACGTGGCGAGATTAAGGAGGATGTGCGTGAGTTCTACCACTTGCCCGAAAATGGATATGCTGTTCCAGAGATAACGACCGAAGCCGCTTTGATAGAGTGGGGTGAGCATATTATAGAAGGTGAAAAGAAGCGATGTGAAAAAGGCGCTTCTCCTATATATAATCCGTCCATAGCCAAGGTGCAGGTGTATTACGACATCTTTGTCGAGGCCCGATATTCGAAGAATATTTTGCAGGCCAATACGAAACGCGCCATGCAACGTTTGGACGAGTTGCACGAGAGCGTTGATGCACTGGTTCTAGAAATATGGAATGCGGTGGAAGACCATTACAAAGACTTGCCTCTGGCAGAACGCATGGAGGCCTGCCAGCGTTTCGGCATCAATTATTACTATCGCAAAGGCGAAAAAAAGACCGATGATGATTGATACGCACGCGCATTTGTACTTACCTGAGTTTCAGGATGATATAGACGAGGTGGTGGCCCGCGCCAGAGGCGCGGGCCTACTTCGTTGCTGGCTGCCGGCCATTGACGCTTCCAGTCTGCCCGCCATGCGGGACTTGGACCGTCGCTATCCCGGCTATTTCCGGCTCTTTGCCGGTCTGCATCCCACCGAAATCCAGGACGATTTCCGGCAGCAACTTGAAACCATCCATCAGGCATTGACAGGCGGCGCTTATACGGGCATCGGCGAAATTGGCATGGACCTTTATTGGGACAAATCGCGCCAGGCGCTGCAGGAGGAAGTATTGCGCATCCAGCTCGATTGGGCCGTCGAAATGGACTTGCCCGTGTTGCTCCATGTGCGCGATGCCTTCGACCAGACGCTGGACCTGGTCCGTCCCTACTATGGACGAGGCCTTCGGGGGGTGTTCCATTGTTTTTCGGGCAGTCTCGAGCAGGCCCGCGAATTGGTCGGTCAAGGCTTTTGTTTGGGTGTCGGCGGCAGTATCACTTATAAGAACTCGCCCTTGCGCGGCTTCTTGGCCCAGCTTCCGCTGGAGCATATCGTGCTGGAAACCGACTCGCCCTATTTGGCTCCGGTACCCTATCGAGGCAAGCGTAATGAGTCGTCGTATGTGATTCGAGTAGTGGATACTTTAGCAGATATTTACAAATGTGAGGCCGATTTTATCGCCAAACAGACAACAGAAAACGCAATTTGTCTTGAAAATCGGAAAAAACCTTAATAAATGGCTTTGCGAGTCGCAAATTTTTCATAACTTGCGCGGAATTTTAAGGAGAGATGCTCGAGTGGCTGAAGAGGCACGCCTGGAAAGCGTGTAAACGGTGTGGAATCGTTTCGCGGGTTCGAATCCCGCTTTCTCCGCTAAGACAACCTTGAATGGAATTTTTTATTTTAATCATTTAAACAATAATCAAAAATGAAGAAGTTTATTGCTCTGTTTTCACTGTTGAGCATCCTGACTTTCGGAATGTATGCTCAAGAAACTGCCACTGCAGCAGAAGAACAAACAACCGACACCTTGGTTACCGATTCTGTTGCCGCTCCTGCAGCAGATGTAGTTGAAGCCGCTGCCGAGGACACTCCTCTGGGCGGTATCTACAAGGCCTTGAAAATCAAGTTTATCGAAGGTGATGCCGGCTTCATGAGTACTATCGCTTTGGCCCTTGTGCTTGGTCTGGCTTTCTGTATTGAACGTATCCTTTACCTGAGCCTCAGCTCGGTAGATACCAAGGCACTGTTGGAGAAGGTTGAAAAAGCCCTTCTGGAAGACAAGGACGTGAACAAGGCTATGGATATCTGCAAGAACACCCGCGGTCCTGTCGCTTCTATTTTCTATCAGGGTATCAGCCGTATCGACCAAGGTGTTGATGTAGCCGAAAAGTCCATCATCTCTTACGGTGGTGTACAGACCGGTTTGATGGAGAGAAACTTCCCCTGGATTTCACTGTTTATCTCGCTGGCTCCTTCTCTCGGTTTCTTGGGTACTGTAATCGGTATGATCCAGGCCTTCGATAAGATTCAGCAAGTTGGTGATATCAGCCCTACGGTTGTTGCCGGCGGTATGAAGGTTGCCTTGATCACCACCGTGTTCGGTCTGATTGTAGCCATGGTTCTGCAAGTGTTCTTCAACTACATCTTGTCTAAGGTTGACGCCATCACCGGCGAAATGGAAGACGCTTCTATCTCTTTGCTTGATATTTTCGCTAAAATGGATATTGCCCAGGAAGGCAAGTAATTAAAAATACAACTATGTCTAAATTCGTGAACATCCTTCCTAAGCTTACGCTTTGGATTTTGATGCCGATTTCAGTTGTAGCTACTGCCCTGGTTCTTTTCGGAGGCAGCGTGGACCCGTCCGCAGAATACTTGGAACCTGTCTATACCGACGTTCTTCTGTATTGGATGGTGGTTTCTCTCGCGCTTGCACTTGTTGTAACCCTGGGTATCGCGCTGGTACAACTGATCAAAGGCTTGATAAAGAGGCCGGGAGCCGTGCTCAAATCGTTGATTTCCCCCTTGCTTCTGGTCGGTGTATTGCTGATTGGCTACTTCGGCATGAACGATGTATATTATATGTCGGCCGAAACAATGCCTACTTTTGACGGCACCATCACTCTGGGAATGAACCAATTGACGAATATGTGTCTGTTGGGTGCCTTCGTTCTGCTGGGTGTGGCTATCCTGATGATTATTTTCTCCGGCGTGTTTAAGCCGAAAGTAAAGAATAACTGATAATGGCCAAGAAATTACCACAACCGAACACTAGTTCTACGGCGGACATTGCGTTTCTGCTGTTGATCTTCTTCCTGCTGACCACTACGATGGATACCGATACGGGTATTACCCGCCGTCTGCCTCCGCCAGTAGATTCAGATGTGGAACAGAAGGTTGAGGAACGCAACACGCTGGTTGTATTGGTAAGCTACGACAACCGTATCATGTGCGAAGGGGAGGAAATCCAGTTGAGCGAACTTAAGGACATTGCCAAGGAGTTTATCGAGAACCCCAACAATAGCCCCCGTTTGCCCAAAAAAGTACCTGTTACGATTGAATTCTTGGGTGATTGTGAGATTACCAAACCTCATGTTATCTCACTCCAGAACGACCGTGCAACCAAATACTGGCGCTATATGGACGTGCAGAACGAGTTGATTGCCGCTTACAACGAGCTGCGTGACGAATTGGCGTTGCGCGAGTTCGGCAAGCATTACGACGACCTTGACGAGCCTCATCAGAAGGCTGTTGCTGCCTACTATCCTCAGAAGATTTCTGAAGCCGAACCTAAGACTTATTAATATTTGCTATGAGTAAATTCAGAAAAAAAGAGAAAGCTGATGTCGGCGATCTTAATATGTCGTCTATGTCGGATATCGTTTTCATGTTCCTGTTCTTCTTTATGTCGGTAACGACCATGAAGGAAGTGGACTTGAAGGTGGAAGTGAAGGTTCCTCAAGCTACAGAACTTACCAAGCTGGAAAAGAAGTCTTTGGTGACGTATATATACATTGGTAAACCTAACCGTCAGAACCGTGCCCGTATGGGTTCGGAAACCCGTATTCAGCTGAACGACAGATTTGCCGAAGTGGACGAAATCCAGGATTACATTGCCCAGGAAAAGGGTAGTATGAAAGAAGAGGACCAGCCCTATATGACTGTTTCTTTGAAGATTGACAGCGAGACCTCTATGGGTATCGTCAACGATGTGAAACAAGCACTGCGTAAGGCTTATGCGTTGAAGATAAATTATTCGGCCGGTCGCCGCGATAATTCATCGCAGATGCGCTAAGTTTCTATATGGATACAGAGAATCGTGATAGTCTTATGGCTATCACGATTTTTGTACGTTTCTAAGTATGGTTTCGGTAGAGAATATTGTGGTTGAATTCGGGGGATACTGTCTTTTGGACGGAATCTCCTTTGTCGTTAACAAGCGTGACCGTATAGCACTTACTGGCCGCAATGGTGCGGGCAAGTCTACCTTGCTTAAAATTATCGCCGGCCTACAGATGCCGACATCTGGACAAGTCTCTGTGCCTAAGGAATTTACCATCGGCTATCTGCCTCAGGTGCTACACACGGTAGATACTTGCAGCTTGCAAGAAGAAACAGCCAAGGCTTTCGACCATATCTTTGCCTTGCAGGCCGAAACAGAAGCCCTGCAAAACCAAATAGCCGAACGTACTGACTACGAGTCGGCGTCTTACCAGCAATTGATAGAACGCCTGAATCATAATAACGACCTGCTTGTAATGTCGGGCGTGTACCAATACCAGTCGGAGATTGAAAAGACGCTACTGGGGCTGGGCTTCAAGCGAGAAGATTTCGACCGTCCCACCAGTGAGTTCAGCGGTGGTTGGCGTATGCGCATCGAATTGGCCAAAGTGCTCTTGCGTCGTCCCGACCTAATCCTGCTCGACGAGCCTACCAACCACTTGGACATCGAGTCGATACAGTGGCTGGAAACTTTCCTGCTGCAGCAGTCTAAAGCGGTGTTGCTGGTGTCGCACGACCGGGCCTTTCTTGACAATGTTACCACGCGCACCATCGAGATTTCGCTGGGTAGGATTTACGATTATAAAGTGCCTTATACTCAATTTCTTGAGCTGCGCAAAGAAAGGCGTGAGCAACAGCTTAGGAGTTACGAAAACCAGCAGAAGATGATACAGGATACGGAAGCTTTCATTGAGCGTTTCCGTTACAAGGCCACCAAAGCCGTGCAGGTGCAGTCGCGTATCAAACAACTGGAGAAGATAGACCGTATCGAAGTGGACGAGCTCGACAACGAGGCCATGAACCTGCGTTTTCCGCCGGCACCCCATTCGGGAGCTTATCCCCTTATCATCGAAGACTTGCGTAAAGCCTATGGCGAGCATACCGTCATTCAGCATGTCAATATGGTGATTGAACGTTCGCAGAAGGTGGCTTTCGTGGGTCGCAACGGCGAAGGTAAGTCCACCTTGGTCAAGTGTATCTTGGGCGAAGTTCCCTACGAAGGCAAATTGCAGTTGGGCCATCTGGTAAAGATTGCCTACTTTGCACAAAACCAGCCTTTGTTGCTCGATGAAAACCTCACTGTTTTCGAAACCATCGACCGGGTGGCAGTGGGGGATATCCGCACGAAAATCCGTGACATTCTGGGTGCCTTTATGTTCGGCGGCGAGAGCATCGACAAAAAGGTGAAGGTGTTGTCGGGAGGAGAACGCAGCCGCTTGGCTATGATACGCCTGCTGCTCAGCCCTGCCAATTTGCTTATTCTCGATGAACCCACCAACCACTTGGATATCAGGTCGAAAGATGTGCTGAAACAGGCAATCAAAGACTTTGACGGTACGGTGATAGTAGTGTCGCACGACCGCGATTTTTTGGATGGTCTGGTAGGCAAGGTCTACGAGTTTGCCGATACCAAGGTAACCGAACATTTGGGTGGCATCGCCGACTTTTTGCAGAAGAAGAAAATGGACAGTCTGCAGGAAATAGAGCGTCGTAAGGAGGCATCCACGGCGGTTCAAGATTCGGCTCCCGCTAAGCCGCAGACGCAAGTTCAGCCCAAGGCTCCCGTCCAAACGGGCAAACAACAATACGAGGCTCGTAAGGAAGATGCCAAGCGTCTTCGGAAACTGCAGCAGCAACTCTCTCAATGCGAAAAAGAAGTACAGCTGTGTGAAGAGGCTTTGGCTGCAACCGCCGAACAACTGTCTACGCCTCAGGGCGCTGCGGATGCCTCGCTGCATAATCAGTATGCCCGACAGCAGAAGGCGCTCGAGGTGGCTATGAGCTATTGGGAAGCCGCCTACGGCGAGGTGGAGGCCTTTACGGCTACTAAAAATTGAAACAGATTACTAAGACAACAAACATAACATTTATAGTATGAAACGTTTTGCAATGATTGTTATGATGGCCCTTGTGTTGGCATCATGCAATGAAAAAATGTCACCCGTTATGGTGGATGGATTACAATTCAGTTATTTGGACGAGAACATTGATCCGAAACAAGATTTTTATCAGTATGCCAATGGTGGTTGGATGGCCAACAACCCTCTGCCTGCCGCTTATGCCCGTTATGGCAGTTTCGACATGCTGGCTGCCAAAGTGCAGGAACAATTGAAAGAATTGGTAGACTCCCTCTCGCTGCAGCAATGCGCAGTAGGCACTGCCGAACAGAAGATAGCCGACCTCTACCGTCTGAGCATGGACAGTGTCCGTCTGAACAAGGAAGGCAATGCGCCCATTCAAGACGAACTGAACAGTATCAAGGCCTTGAGCGGCAAGCCTCAGGTAATCGAAACGATGGCCCAGTTGAACCGCGAAGGCATTTGGCCCTTCTTCGCCCTATACGTGTCGGCTGATGACATGAATTCATCGATGAATATGCTGCACAGCTATCAGGCTGGTATCGGCATGAGCGACCGCGACTATTATCTGAAGACGGATGCCCGCAGCAAACAGCTTAGGGAAAAATACCAGCAGTTCGTTGCCAAGATGTTCGTTTTTGCCGGTTATAGCCAGAAAGCCGCCAAGCAGGCCGCTGCCGATGTGATGTCTATCGAGAAACCTTTGGCTCAGGCTCAGTACAGCCGTGTCGACCTGCGCGACCCCTACAAGAACTATCACAAAGTCTCTCTGTCCGAGTTGAAACAGATTGTTCCCAACTTCGACTGGGACTCGTATTTCAAGGCTTTGGGCTTGAATGTCACCGAGTTGAACCTGGCTCAAGAGAGCTTTATGAAAGAGATGGCCAAGGTGTTTGAAAACAGCAGCCTGTCGGCCGTCAAGAATTATTTGGCATGGAATGTCATCAACAATGCCGCCGGTGTTTTGAGCGACGATTTCCAACAGACCAACTTCGATTTCTACGGCAAGACGCTTTCGGGCCGTCAAGAACAGCAGCCTCGTTGGAAGCGTAGCGTCAGCATGCTTGACGGTACGGTGGGTCACGCACTGGGTCAGGCTTACGTGAACAAGTATTTCCCCGCCGCAGCCAAAGAAAGAATGGTGGAACTGGTGGCCAATCTGCAGAAGAGTCTGGGTCAGCGCATCGACCGTCTCGATTGGATGAGCGCTGAAACCAAGCAGAAAGCTCAGGAAAAGCTCGCCTGCTTCCATGTGAAGATTGCCTATCCCGACCAGTGGAAAGACTACAGCGCTTTGCAGATAGATCCGGCCAAGTCGCTGCTCGACAATATGTATGCCGTGGCCCGCTTCTCTTTCGATGAAGATATGGCCAAGCTGGGCAAGCCCGTCGACCGTGACGAATGGCTGATGACACCCCAGACGGTGAACGCCTACTACAATCCCACTACCAACGAAATCTGCTTCCCTGCCGGTATTCTGCAACCGCCTTTCTTCTTCCAGGAAGGTGATGATGCTGTCAACTACGGAGCCATCGGTGTGGTTATCGGCCACGAAATGACCCACGGTTTCGACGATCAGGGTTGCCAGTACGACAAGGACGGCAATCTGTCCAACTGGTGGACCGAGAGCGATGCCGAACAGTTCGCTGCCCGCACCAAAGTACTCGAAGAGTATTTCAACCATATCGAGGTGGCTCCCGGTGTTTATGCCAACGGTGCCTTCACGTTGGGTGAGAACATTGCCGACCACGGTGGTCTGCAAGTGTCGTTCAACGCTTTCAAGCAAACCCTCCAGGGCCGTAAGAACATTGCCGTTGACGGTGTTCCCGCCGACCAGCGATTCTTTATCGCCTATGCACACGTTTGGGCCAACAATATCCGTCCGCAGGAAATTTTGCGCCGCACTGCCGAAGACCCGCACTCGTTGGGCCGCTGGCGCGTAAACGGCACCCTGCCTCATGTGTCGGCCTTTATCGATGCCTTTGGCATCCAGCCTGGTGATACGATGTATCTGTCTGAAGAAGAACGCGTTTCCATTTGGTAACATGGCACTTATTGACGAGGTTAAAAGTATCTCCATCAAGGATTACAGCTACGATTTACCGGAAACTCGCATAGCGAAGTTTCCGGTAAATCCTCGCGATACGTCCAAACTGTTGCTCTACCGCGACGGTCGGATAAGCAGCGACATCTTCCGCAATCTGCCCGACTATCTGCCCGAGCATTCGCTGCTGATTTATAACAATACCAGGGTAATCCGCGCGCGCTTGTTTTTCCATAAGGAGACGGGAGCGCAGATAGAGATTTTCTGTCTGGAACCGCTGACCCCTGCCGACTATGCGCAGAATTTCCAGGCGCAGGGTTCATGCGAATGGCTTTGTCTGGTGGGCAATCTCAAGAAATGGAAGGGTGGTAGCTTGAGCCGTAGCCTCACAGTGGAGGATCAGGAAGTGGTCTTCTCGGCCGAATGTTTGGGCCAGCACGACAAGGCGCAACGCATCCGTTTTTCGTGGACACCGGCACAAGTGGCTTTCGGCGATTTGCTGGAAGCAGCCGGACAGATACCCATTCCTCCTTACCTCAACCGCGAAAGCCAGCAGAGCGACGAGCAATCGTACCAAACAGTGTATTCGCGCATTGAGGGTTCGGTGGCTGCTCCTACGGCCGGCCTGCACTTTACGCCCGAAGTGTTGCAAAACATCGACAACCGACATATTGGCCGCCGCGAAGTGACACTACATGTGAGCGCCTCTACCTTTCAGCCTGTTAAATCGGAACAGATGGACGGACATCCCATGCATTTGGAATTTATCTCGGTGGAAGCAGCTCTTATTCAGGAGCTTATCGACTGCGAAGAAAGGGTGACTGCGGTTGGAACTACCTCTGTTCGCACATTGGAAAGCCTCTATTGGTTTGGCGTGCATTGTTTGGAACAGCCCGAAGCGCCCGAAGCCTGGACGCTAGATCAATGGTATCCCTATCAGCCGCACAAAAATTACAGTACCCCCGATGCATTGCGTGCGTTGCTGGCCTATTTGCGGGCTAATGGCGAAGAGGTCTTTACGGCTGCCACCCGTTTGCTCATCGCACCCGGTTACCGCTTTAAAGTGGTCAGCGACATCATCACCAATTTCCATCAGCCGCAGAGTACTTTGCTACTTTTGGTGTCGGCTTATGTGGGACAGGATTGGCGTAAGATTTACGACTATGCGCTGGCCAATGATTTCCGTTTCTTGAGCTATGGCGACAGTTCGCTCTTGCAATGCCGCCAGCCGCAAGTGACGCAATCCGGTCCGGCCTAAGGCAATAAATAGCATCAAACTTCGTTTAGTTCTATATGAAAGCCGCTTCAAGAACCATAATCGGCCTTGCTTTGTTGCTTGCTTTGTCTTCCTGCTCGGTTATGCGCGATGTCAGGAAGGCCGACAAACATTATGGCTACGGCGAATATGTGGAAGCGGCCAAGATTTATGCCAAGGCTTACCGCCGCATCGATTCCAAGAAGAAAGATCTGCGTGCCCGCGTGGCCTTCCGTCAGGGTGAGTGCTACCGCATCAGCAACCAGTCGGTGAAGGCCGAGAACGCTTATGCCAAGGCCATCCGCTATCATTACGACAACGATACGGTATACTTGCAATACGCCGCTATGCTGCACAAAAATGCCAAGTACAAGGCAGCCATTGTCAATTACGACCGCTATTTGGAGAACCATCCCGACGATGTGCTGGCGCTGAACGGCCTGTTTGCCTGTACGCAGATAGAGCAGTGGCGCGAGCAGGCCAAGCCCTATACGGTAAAGAAATCGACACGGCTCAATCTGAAGCGCGGCAACTTTGCGCCCATACTGATACCCAGCGAATATCATACGCTCATTTTCTCCTCTTCGGCCAACCTTAAGGAAGGTGCCAAACCCAGTAAGATTACCGGCTTGCCCGAGAACGACTTCTACATAACGCAGCTCGACCAGTCGGGCCAATGGGAGAAGCCCCTGGCAGTGGACGGCCCCATCAACAGTGAGTTCGACGAAGGCGTGGGCTGTTTCAACGATATCGGCTCTACCCTTTACTTTACGCGCTGCGTCACCAAGGCTACTGAAGAAGGCGGACAGTCGAAGGCGGCCATCTACCGTTCCACTCGTTCGGGCGAACAATGGAGCGAGCCCGTGCTGATGGAAGTCTATCGCGATACGGCCTATATTTACGCCCATCCGGCTTTGTCCAACGATGGCCGTTACCTGTATTTCGTCAGCGATATGAAGGGCGGTTACGGCGGTAAGGACATCTGGCGGGTCGAGATGATGGACAATGTGTTCGGACCGCCCGAGAATATGGGTCCTGAAATCAATACGCCCGGCGACGAGATGTTTCCCTATTTTCGTGTGAACGGCGAGTTCTATTTTTCTTCGAACGGCCATCCCGGGCTAGGTGGACTGGATATTTTCAAGGCTGTGTATCAGGAGCAAGACTCCATTTGGAAAGTGGAGAACGTGATGGCGCTCAACTCCAATGCCGACGATTTTGGCATCAGCTTTTTCGGCAAGGAAGAACGTGGGCTGTTTTCGTCCAACCGCAAGGAAGCCAAAAGCATCGACAAAATCTACGAGTTCGGTGAGCCCAAGCGCCTGGTGCAGGTGAGCGGCCTGGTGAAAGACCGCAACGGCGAGCCCATCCCCGATGCCACCATTCGCATTGTCAACGACAAAGGTACCAACACCAAGATTCGTTCGCACAAGGACGGCACTTACGCTTACCAGATAGAAAAATCGGCGCAATACGTTATGCTGGGCACTTCGCGAGGCTATCTGAACTATTCCAACCAGTTCTATTCCAAGGATAAAGACACATCTTACGTAAAGGATTTCGTGCTGACATCTTTGCATCTGCCTGTGCGTCTGGACAATATCTTCTTCGAATTCAACCGCTGGACCCTGATGAAGGAATCGGTGCCCGCCCTGCAGGAACTGCTCAAGCTGCTGCTGGACAACCCGCACGTCACCATCGAGATTTCGGCGCACACCGACCGTCGCGGCAAAGACGACTACAACTTAAATCTTTCGGCCAAACGCGCCCAGGCTGTGGTAGACTATCTGGTGGCCGCCGGCATAGAAAAGGAACGTCTCAGCCCCCAAGGTTATGGTAAAACCAAGCCGACCAAAGTGAGCAAGACCTTGCAGGAGCAATATCCTTTTTTAAAAGAAGGCGATATTCTTAGTGAGGAATATATAGAAAAATTATCTTTGCAACAGCAAGATATCTGCGATCAGATTAATCGTCGCTGCGAGTTCAAGGTGCTGAAAACCACCTACAAACTGTTTTAAAACAAAGCTGAAACATGAAACAATATTTAGACCTCTTGCAACGTGTGCTGGACGAAGGCCAAATCAAGCACGACCGTACCGGAACGGGTACCAAGAGCGTGTTCGGTCACCAGATGCGTTTCAATCTCGAAGAAGGCTTCCCTTTGCTTACCACCAAAAAACTGCATCTGAAATCCATTATCTACGAACTGCTGTGGTTTCTCAAAGGTGACACCAATGTGCATTATCTGCAAGAAAACGGTGTGCGCATTTGGAACGAGTGGGCCGACCCCGACGGCAGTCTGGGGCATATCTACGGCTACCAGTGGCGTTCTTGGCCCGATTACAAGGGCGGCTTTATCGACCAGATTTCCAATGCGGTCGACGATATCAAGCACAACCCCGACTCGCGTCGTATCATTGTGAGCAGTTGGAATGTGGCCGACCTCGACAACATGAACCTGCCGCCCTGCCACGCATTCTTCCAATTCTACGTATGCAACGGCCGCCTAAGTCTGCAGCTCTACCAGCGCTCGGCCGATATTTTCTTGGGCGTTCCCTTCAACATTGCATCTTACGCGCTCTTGCTCAAGATGATGGCGCAGGTTTGCGGCCTTAAAGCCGGCGATTTTGTCCACACCTTGGGCGATGCCCATATCTACCTCAACCATATGGAGCAAGTGCAGCTGCAACTGACCCGCGACCCGCGTCCCCTGCCCGAAATGCTGCTCAATCCCGCAGTCGACAATATTTTCGATTTCAAGTACGAAGACTTCCAGCTGGTCAATTACAATCCGCATCCCCATATTCCCGGCAAAGTGTCGGTTTAAGCTCCAAAAACGGGAAACAAAAAAGGTGGCCACATCATCGGTGGTCACCTTTTTTAGTGGTTTATCGATAGATTACAAGGCTTTGCCGTCGGAGCCAAGCACATTGACAATCTTGTGGATATAGAGTTTCTTCATGCTTTCGCGGGCGGGTGTCAGGTACTTGCGGGGGTCGAATTCGGCAGGATTCTCGGCCAAAGCCTTGCGGATGGCAGCGGTCATGGCAAGACGTGAGTCGGAGTCGATGTTGATTTTGCAAACGGCGCTCTTGGAAGCCTCACGCAGCTGTTCTTCGGGAATACCTACAGCAGCCACCAGCTTGCCGCCGTAATTGTTGATGGTGTCCACCTCTTCTTGGGGCACCGATGAAGAACCGTGCAGAACGATGGGGAAACCGGGCAGCTTGGCCTCAACTTCGTGCAGTACGTCGAAAGCCAATGGAGGAGGTACCAGACGGCCAGTCTTGGGGTCGAGCGTGCACTGTTCGGGCTTGAACTTGTAGGCACCGTGGCTGGTACCGATAGAAATAGCCAGCGAATCGCAGCCCGTGCGGGTGGCAAATTCAATTACTTCTTCGGGCTTGGTGTAGTGCGACTGCTCAGCGGCAACTTCTTCTTCCACACCAGCCAGAACGCCCAATTCGGCTTCTACCGTAACATCGTATTTGTGGGCATATTCAACAACCTGACGGGTGATGGCGATGTTTTCTTCGAAAGATTTGGACGAAGCATCAATCATAACCGAAGAGAAGCCCATATCGACGCAGCTCTTGCAGAGTTCGAAGCTGTCGCCGTGGTCGAGGTGCAGTACAATTTGGGGCTTTTCCCAGCCCAGTTCTTTGGCGTAGGCTACAGCGCCTTCGGCCATATAGCGCAGCAAAGTCTGGTTGGCGTAGTTGCGGGCACCCTTGGACACTTGCAGGATAACGGGCGATTTTGTCTCGGCGGCAGCCATGATGATAGCCTGCAGCTGTTCCATGTTGTTGAAGTTGAAGGCAGGAATTGCATAGCCTCCAGCCACAGCCTTGGCGAACATCTCTTTGGTGTTGACCAGGCCTAGATCTTTGTAATTAACCATAGTAGTATTAAATTGAATTAGAATTTTCTCTTGGAGAATAACGGGACAAAATTAGTCTAATTATTTCTAATGCCGCTAAAATTGTAAGGCGATTTTTTTGTATTTGCCATTTTTTACCTACTTTTGCGGGCCAATATAGATTCATTGCGTTGATAGGCGCAAGGACCCCGTAAAAACGGCTTTGTGAGTCTTTGAGCACTGGGTCTCAATACGTTAGCATATATAACTAATAAAAATAACCATAATGAAAAAGAATTTACATCCTGAAAACTATCGCCCCGTTGTCTTCAAGGACATGTCGAACGGCGATATGTTTGTTTCCCGCTCGACGATTGCGACCAGGGAAACCATCGAGTACGAAGGAGAAACCCTGCCTTTGGTAAAGCTGGAAATTTCTTCTACCTCGCATCCCTTCTACACAGGTAAGTCAAAATTGGTCGACACAGCCGGTCGCGTAGACAAGTTTATGCATCGTTACGGCAACCGCAACAAGAAATAAGACAGCGGAAATGTCAAGCCACAAAGGCCATCGGAATAACTTCCGGTGGCTTTTTTTGTGCCGATTATTTTTGACCTGTATTTCTATGCATTTTAAACAATTTTGACCATATTTGCGGGCTGGAATCTATCCGCAACGAATCTACAACTAACTGTTATTATGAACAATACTGTTACCAAAACCATGCAGGCGCTACTGTGCGGCCTGATTTCCATTTTGCCGCTTTGCGCAACGGCGCAGACCTATACCTATCGCGCCGAAAGCTTCGAAGAGGCTGTCTGGGATGCCAAGACGGCCACCGTTACTTCGGCTACCGGCACTTGGACGGTGAACAAGAACTACCGCGACAATACCCAGGCCCAGGACGGCAGTTACAGTCTTTTTCTGGCTTCGAAAAGCGGCATCACCACGCCATGTTTGAGCGAGGGCGCAGGTTCGTTGGTGTACTATGCCTATAATCAGAACCGACAGGTTACCATTGAGGCTTCGGCCGACAATGTAAATTGGACAACGCTGACCAGCTACAAGGAAACCACCGGCTGGGCCAAGCGCATTGTCACTGTCAACGATGCCAGCGTGCGCTATATCCGTCTGACGCTTAATTCCAACAAGAGCTTCTATCTTGATAACATTATCGTGACCAAACCTGACGGTTGCGATGCCGACGGCAACCTTATCGTGCCGACTCTGGCCGCCGCCTATTTTACGCAGGATTTTGAGAATACGGCCACCTATCCTTCATCGAAGGAAAGCTGCACTACCGAAACCAAATTCAATGTGGACGGTCAGGGCGAATGGCTCTACTGCAATGCCTACAAGAGTACCAACGAATCGTATATTGTCGATGGCTCCGCACACTCGCTGCGTATGCTCAAGGGTTCGTCTTATGTGGTGACGCCGGTGCTCGGCCAAGGCGTGGTGGACCTGTCGTTCAACGAAGGCCGCACGGGCAAGAAACTGAGCATCTACACCTCTACCGATGCTGGCCAGACTTGGTCTCTCTACAAACAAGACTATAAGACCGAAACCTTCAACAGTTTCACGCTCAGCGAACCCGGCATCAACCGCCTAAAGCTTGCCAACGAAACCACCAGTGGCGACCTCGACTTGGACAACCTTTGCGTCACGGCTTATCCGCAGGGAACGCCGGCTAGCCTGTTCACGGGAGAGGCCGCCGACATTACCGCTTCTACGGCCCAAGTGCAGGTTGGTATGACCTCGGCCGGCGACCGTAGCATCAACGAGTGGGGTATCTGCTGGAGCATCGACAACGAAACCCCCACACTGGTGACGGACCAGCGTGTCAAGGCTGCGGCTGTTGTCGATGGGAGCAGCGTTATGCCCCTTGAAACCAAGGTTGCGTTGAGCGGCTTGGCAGCATCGAGTACCGTTTATTATCGTGCCTATGCTTTTGGTCTGGCCGGTGTAAGTTATGGCGATGTAAAGAACTTCAAGACGTTGGCACCAAGTTTGGCTACGCTTAGCACCGACGAACCCCGTGCCGACGATTATAGCGATGAAAAATCCGTCTATGTGATTGTGGGTGGACAAGTGCTTGACAACGGCGGCGCCGAGCCAAGCGAAGTGGGTATCTGTTATGGTACATCGCCCGCTCCCACCATCGATGGCTACAAGGCCAAATGCGTTCTCGCCGATGGTTCTTTCAGTGTTTCTCTGCCCTTGCAACAGGAAACCACCTACTACTTCCGCGCCTATGCCATCAACGAAGTTGGCGTTGCTTACGGGCCTGAGCGTCAGTTTACTACGGCAAAGATTGTTGTTCCCGGATATGCCCACAAAGTATATTATTGCGACCCTGCCGGCGATGATGCCACAGCCGATGGCAGTTTGGAAAGACCCTTCTTCTCTTTGCAAAAAGCGGCCGATTTGGTGCAGGCTGGCGATACCATTTATATGAATGCCGGGACCTATGCCTATTCGCAGCGTATCAATATGGGTGCAATCGGCCAGCCCAACAGTGGCATGATAGCTCTCTTCGCCCGCGGCGGCAGGGCAGTGCTCGACTTCTCGTCCATGGCAGTGGCCGATGCCAACCAAGGCATCCGTCTGACGGGCAGCTATTGGCATTTCTACGGTATCGACATCAAGGGTGCGGGCGACAACGGTTTGCTTATTGAGCGTAACAAGCCTTCGGGCGGTAGCTACAGCGACATTGCGGCCCTTACCGAGCAGGCCCACGATAACGTCATCGAGAATTGTGCTTTCTACCAGAACCGCGATTCAGGCTTGCAGATGAAGAATTTGGCCGAGAACAACTGCGTTATCAATTGCGACGCTTATTGGAACTGCGACCCCGATATGGGCGATGCCGATGGCTTTGCCGTGAAGATTTCGCACGGTACGGGCAACTACTTCTACGGTTGCCGTGCTTGGAACAACTCCGATGACGGTTGGGATCAGTTTATCAAGAAAGACGGCGGTTTCCCCGATGATATCACTACCACGCTTGAATATTGCTGGGCCTTCAACAACGGTTATCTCGAAGACGGCACGGCCGGTTCGGGCAATGGCAACGGCTTCAAGATGGGTAGCGACCAAGGCCGCAACAACGTGATACTGAACCGTTGTCTGGCTTTCAACAACCTTAACAAGGGCTTCGACCAGAATCACAATACGGGCAGCATGATACTGAACAACTGCTCGGGCTATGCCGCCAAAGACCTCAGCTCCAAGAGTCATTACACCTACCGTTTGGACGAGGCTGTGGCTACCGGCAAGGAAATCCGCCTGACCAACTGCGTGGCCGTGAGCGACGGCATTGCCGACCGCAACAAATCGTCTTATGCGCCTTACAGTGTGGTGGGCACTTTGGTTACCTGCGATATGAATACCCAGCCTTCCGATTTCAAGAGTGTAGATGCTGCGGGTATGGACGGCCCGCGCGACAGCGCGGGCAACTTGCCGCAACTCTCCTTTATGCGCATCGCCGATGGCAACGCCAAGCTTATCGACAAGGGCAGTGAAGTGACTCCTTACGATGGTGAGTACCGCAATGCCGAAGGTATCGTTTACAAGGGTCTGGCACCCGACTTGGGCTGCTTCGAAACTGCTGGGGATGCAACGGACTTGCCGCGCGCCAGTGTTTCGGCCACTACCGATAAGCGTCTGAACATTACGCCTTTGGCAGGCGGCCGCCTTTTGCTGAGCATTAATGGCGATACCGATGCCACTGCGCTGCACCGGCTGTGCATCTACAACGGCGGCGGCCGCCTGCTCGCCCAGCACAGTTTTACGGGCGCAAGCACCGTCATCAGTTTGCCTCAGGCCAGCGGTGTCTGCCTGCTCTGCGTTAGCGGTTCCGGCCTCAATGCCAGCACCAAAATCCTGATACGATAATAGTTCTAACCGAAAACAAATCTGTGCAACTTTCAGCGAGCAAGAAGATTCTTACCAACTGATGATGGCGCCGGTTTCGGGGTTCAAGATGATGGGGCGGTTGTCTTCGCAGTTCAGCCGCAGCAGCTGTCCCATTTGGGCCAGTGTCATGGTCTGTTGCCAAAGCTGTTGGGTGCCGTCCACGAGGCTGACGCGTGAGCTACGAGGTTGATAGTAATACAGACAAGGCGCGGTATCGTCCGAAGTGTTTGTCTGTACTAGGCTGTCGCTCTCGGTTTCGATAAGGCAGTAGATGGGACGGCCGCTCAAGTCGTCTTTGTCGATAATGCCTTCCTGCGAAGAGAATCTGCAAACCAGTTGGCGTTGCTCTCCCTTTTGGGCGAAAAATGTCAAGGTATATTCGGCGGTACTTTCTTCGCGTCGACCGATGAAAAGCTCAAGATATTGCTGCTCTATGCGGTTCAGTTCTTGCAGATAAAGGCGGAATGCCTCTCCGTCTTGCGGAAAATGCTCTACCTCGCCTTGCAGCAGAGCCAAGCGGGTTTCGCGTAGGCTGAATATCTGTTTGGCGGCCAGTTCGGCCATCTTGAGACTGGAGTTGGCCATCTTCATTTCTTGGGTCATATAAGAACCTTGGGGTAGACGGTCGGTGATGCAGGGATGTTGTTGATTCCTTGGCTGAGGCTGCTGATGTACAGGTTGTGGAACGGGCTTGAACCCTTGGGATTGGGCCTCCTGTCCCAGCGACACGATAACACCTTGCTCATTGCAGACAAGCTTGATGTTGTTGGCGCTGACGCTTTTTTTCTTGCTCTGCCATTTGCTTTTCTTGGGCTGTTGTTGCACGAGATAATAGGCTTGGCCCTTATCGCTACAAGTGATGGTTTCCACTTGAACGTCAACGATTTCTTGATATTGTCTGGCCTCTTCTATGATGGGGCATGGACCTAGGAAACGTTCGGCATAGCGGGCGAGTTCTCCGGGATATTCTTTGACGATTCGGGTGCTGAACTTGATGTTCATGCCAGTTTGCGGCAGATGGTACACGCGGGCATTGTCGGGAAGGCTGTCTACCAATGGATAAGACTGTAGCTGAGCCAGCAGGATGCCTGGTAGAATCAGGCTCAATCCTATAGCGAAGATTTTTTTCATATTCTCTGTTGATGTTTTCAGATTAATGTTTTGAAAGCCGCGCCCAGATTCCTGTACAAGTCGCTGGCCACAAGGCTTTCCTGTGATTCTTTTTCCAAGGCTATATCGCCGCTGAGGCCGTGCAGGTACACGCCCAAAAGACTGGCTTGGTGGCAGGTATAGTGTTGGGCGAGCAAAGATAGCAAAATTCCAGTCAAAACATCACCGCTGCCACCGGTTGCCATGCCCGGATTTCCGGTTGGGTTAATCAGATAGCTGCCGTTGGGCTGGATAACGGCGGTTTTTGCTCCTTTCAGTACTAAATGAACTTTGTATTTCTGGGCGAAACGGATGCCTGCCTCCAGCCTTTTCCCGTAGTCGTAGGTTGTGTCTTCTGCCTGTGGGTTGTCGGCTCTTTGCAGGCGATTAAACTCGCCGGGATGTGGGGTGAGTATGCAGTGCTCTCCCAAAAAATGCAAGAGCGTAGGGTTGGCAGCAATGATATTCAGGGCATCTGCGTCAATGACCATGGGTTTGGCGCTGGTGGCGGCGTTGCTGGCGTTGCTAGCGTTGCTNGCGTTGCTAGCGTTGCTGGCGGGTGGGGCCTGCAACAGCTGTCGCTGTTGCGTGAGCAGCGCTTCCAGCGCTGCGCACTGCCTGGGCCCCTGGCCCAGGCCAGGCCCCACAGCCACAGCATCGTAGCGACCAATATCCAACTTCGCGTCTGCAAACACATTGTCATCCTTAGCGTCTCTCTCCACCATCGCCTCCGGTACAGCTCCCTGCACGCAATTGTAAATGCTCTCCGGAATATGCACATGCAACAAGCCAATGCCGCTTCTAAGGGCAGCGCGCGCCGCCAGAATGGCGGCGCCGCTCATCTCCTTGCACCCCGCCACTATCAATCCTCTGCCAAAATCGCCCTTGTGCGCAAAAGTGTCCCTTTTATGCAATATACTTGCTAACAATCTATTATCTATAAATCTTCCTTCCATAAAGCCCTTGAATCCCTTCCAGCAAAATACTAATGCGGCAAAGGTAGTGTTTTCACAAATTATTCGTAATTTCGCGCACATTTTTTCCTAATAGTGCAGATATGGTACAAGTATTGGACAAAAAGTTTGAAGTAGCCGTACACGCAAGTGAAATACAAGCGCGCATCAAAGAAATGGCTGCCTCCATCAAAGCCGATCTCGGCGACAAAAAACCACTTTTAATCGCTGTACTTAACGGCGCATTCATCTTCGCAGCAGATCTCATCCGCTCTCTCGATTTCCCCTGCGAAATTTGCTTTGTCAAGTACAAATCCTATGTCGGCATGCAAAGTACCGGCAATGTCACCGGTCTTATCGGTCTTGAACAAGACATCAAAGGCCGTCATGTTATCATCGTCGAAGACATCGTCGACAGTGGCCTTACCATGCAAAGTCTTCAATCCGTTCTTCTCGAAAAAGAACCTGCTTCTTTGCGTATCGCCTGCTGTGCCATGAAGCCCGCGGCTTTAAAATGTCCTCTCAAAGTTGATTATGTGGCTTTTGATTTTGAGAATTTGTTTTTGGTGGGGTATGGCCTCGACTATGATGGTTATGGGCGCAATCTCCCCGATATCTACGTTCTCTCTGAATGATTTTGGTCTAAATCAATTTTTTCATCGGTCATGTACTATCTGTACACTCCCTCTTCAAAAATCGATTTATCCTCAAAATCATTTGTCAATAAGGTCTAAATCAATTTTTTCATCGGTCATGTACTACCTGTACACTCCCTCTTCAAAAATCGATTTATCCTCAAAATCATTTGTCAATAAGGTCTAAATCAATTTTTTCATCGGTCATGTACTACCTGTACACTCCCAACGTATTGAATCACATACCATTAATATTGTCTAATAGCGAAAATTAAAAAGAGATGCTGAACATTGTTATTTTTGGCGGCCCCGGTTCTGGCAAGGGCACCCAAAGCGAAATTATCACTGAAAAATACCAACTGACCCATCTTTCGACGGGCGATTTGCTGCGTGCCGAAATGGCCAAAGGCAGCGAATTGGGTAAGATAGCCAAATCCTACACCGACGGAGGCAATCTGGTTCCCGACGAGATGATAGTGAAGATTCTGGCCGCTGCCATCGACAGCCAAAAGAACGATAAGGGATATATTTTCGATGGTTTCCCCAGAAATGTGGCTCAGGCTTCCATCTTGGAAGAAATGCTGGCCGAACGCGGCTATAAACTCGGAATGCTGCTCAACTTGGTGGTTCCCGACAACGTACTGGTAGAGAGAATGTTGTTCCGCGCCAAAACTTCCGGTCGTAGTGATGATAATCCAGAAACCATCAAGAGAAGGGTGCAGGTTTACCACGAACAGACCGCTCCCGTCATCGATTATTTCAAGGCAAAAGACCTGTATATCGGCATTGACGGTACCCGTTCTATCGAGGAAGCCGCTGCCGATATTGCCGGTAAAATCGATGCCTTCCTAGCTGAAAATAAGTAATACATTTTTATGGCCGAGAGCAACTTTGTAGACTACGTCAAGATTTATTGCCGTTCCGGTAAGGGCGGTGCGGGTTCTACCCACTTCCATCGCGAAAAGTTCGTGCCCAAAGGCGGCCCGGACGGCGGCGATGGCGGTAGGGGAGGTCACGTTATTCTCCGCGCCAACCGCAACTATTGGACGCTGATACACTTGCGCTATGCCCGTCATGTCTTTGCCGAGTCGGGACAGAACGGTATGGGCTGTCGCGCCACGGGCCGCTCGGGTGCCGACAAGATTATCGAGGTGCCGGTAGGTACGGTGGCCTACGATGCCGAAACGGGCGAATTTCTCTGCGATGTCAACGAGGACGGTCAGGAAGTGATACTCCTCAAAGGCGGCCGCGGTGGTCTGGGCAACTGGAACTTCCGCAATGCCGTCAACAAGACTCCGCGCTTTTCGCAACCGGGCGAGCCTATGCAAGAGCGACACGTCATTTTGGAGCTCAAGCTGCTGGCCGATGTGGGTTTGGTGGGTTTCCCCAATGCCGGCAAGTCGACGCTGCTCTCGGTACTCTCGGCGGCCAAGCCCGAGATAGCCGACTATCCTTTTACCACCCTGGTACCCAATTTGGGTATTGTTCCTTATCGCGACGACAAGTCTTTCGTTATGGCCGATATTCCGGGAATTATCGAGGGCGCGAGCGAGGGCAAGGGCTTGGGACTGAGGTTCTTGCGACATATCGAGCGCAATGCTATCCTCTTGTTTATGGTGCCAGCCGATAGCGATGACATCGCCCGCGACTACCATATCCTGCTCAACGAACTGCAGCAGTACAATCCCGAATTGCTGGACAAACAGCGGGTGCTGGCCATCAGCAAATGCGATATGCTCGACCAGGAACTTATCGACCAAATGCGTCCAAGTCTGCCCGATGTGCCGTCCGTGTTCATTTCTTCCGTGGCCAATTTCGGTTTGGACCAGCTAAAGGACATGCTTTGGCGCGAGCTCAACGATGAACGTAACCAAATACGAGTCATCACTCACCGCGATTTGCAATTGGACGCCCAAGCTGACGATGATGACTTCGAAGACAATTTCGATGACGAACCCGACAAGGCGTAAGCGACAATGGCTCAGGAAATAGAACGCAAATTTCTGGTTAAGGGCGATTTCAAACCCTACGTCAAAAAGGCGATGCACATCGTGCAAGCCTATATCAGTTCTAATCCGGAGCGTACGGTGCGTGTGCGCATCAAGGACGACAAAGGCTATATCACCGTCAAAGGTATGGGCGATGCCGGCGGTATGCGCCGTTTCGAATGGGAAAAGGAAATTTCTCTGGCCGAGGCTCAAGATTTGCTCCAGGTTTGCGAACATGGCCGTATCGACAAAGTGCGCTACTTGGTGGATGTGGGCAGCCATACCTTCGAGGTGGACGAGTTTCGTGGCGACAATGAGGGCCTGATAATGGCCGAAGTGGAACTTTCGTCCGAAGATGAAGCTTTCGACAAACCCGCTTGGCTGGGCCGCGAGCTTACCGGCGATGTGCGCTACTACAACTCCTCCTTGATGAAGCAACCCTATAAGTGCTGGTCTAGCCAAGAAGATTCTCCGAATTCGACAGATACTGTAGATTGACTGTTGTGGCAAATTGCTGTCTGTCAGTCGATTAAACTCAGAGGAAATATTTTCTTCTGAAATTTTTGCATTAATGTATTGTTAAATGAAAAGTTAACGATACATTTGCAACGTATTTGTCATGTGCACCTGAAAAACACCTATGTTTTACCTTAAATTGTATCATTATGAAAACTTTTTTCTCCTTTCGCAGCCATCTGTATATCAACCATAAAGTGCTGGGGCTGCTGGCCGTGCTGTTGATGTCCCTTATCTCATCCCAGGCCTGGGCCGAACAAATCAAGCTTGCCAATGCCGATTTCGAAGAATGGAACTGGAACGACAGTGTACCTCTTCAGTGGTTGGGCACAACTTCCAATATTGATGTAAAGGCCGTAACTCCCGACCAAGATGCTTATTCCGGCAAGTATGCCTGCCGGCTTGTCAAGACCCAGAAGACACATGCCCGTTTTTCGAGTCAGACCTTGGCACTCAAGGCCGGCAACTATCAACTCAGCTATTATGCCAAAGGCAGCGGCAATGTGCGAAACTCTTATCACAAGGGAACTTCCTACGACCCTTACAGCGAGTATACCGCACTTTCCGAGAACGAATGGAAAAAGATAGATTATAGCTTCGAAGTGAAGGCTGATATCGATTCTGCAGAGATTATCTTTTCGGTAGCATCCACCTCCAAAGACGGCATCCTTATTGATGCGCTCTGTCTGCAAACCGTGGCCAAAGTGGAAACAGCGCTGAGCGAGCATACTGCCGATGTGCTGAAGTTTATGGTCGGGAAAGAGAGCTTGTCGGTCGATGCCGTCCAAGCCTGCCAATTGCAAGTCTTTGATGTGCTGGGCAAGAAAGTGCTGGAAAATACACTGTCGGTGGGTATCAACAGCTTTTCGCTCGAAAGCGGTCTGTACTTGGTACTGGTCAACGGACAAGAATCCGTCCAAAAGATATTCATCCCCTAAATATATTTTCTCGTAAGTTCTTCTCTATTTGTCAGCTAAGTGAGATGCAAAACAATAAACTGCTTATACATCTCACTAACCCCAAAAAGCTGAAAGAAGCCGCCCGAAGTGATTCGATGCGGCTTCATTATTGTATCCTCGTGTGAGGAAAAGTGGAGGCGGAGGGGATCGAACCCTCGTCCAAACGGAAAACCTATAAGTTTTCTACATGCTTATCTTCGCTTAGGTTTTCGTCGTCAAGCAAAACCGAAGCCATCCACTTGACGCTTATCTCTTAAAGCTTCAGGCAAGAATCAGAGCGCTCCTTGCCCTATTTCCGATATTCCTGCACCACCTGGTCCGAACGCTTCGGAACAACAGCAACGGGGTGATGTCTCGTCCCTGCCACTCTGGCAAGGATAAAGCGCTAATCTACTATACTTCGATTACGCAGCGAGAGCGTAGTTGTTTTCGCCAGTTATAGCGTCGCCACTGAGATTAAAGTGCGCGGTGGCCTTGCACTGCATGCTTGCTTATCTGCTTTGACCGCTGTCAAAACCAGTCGCCCCCAGGGCTTTATTTGGCGTAACTTACGGCGCGGGTTTCGCGGATAACCGTAATCTTGACCTGACCGGGATAGGTCATTTCGTCTTGAATACGCTTGGCGATTTCGGCCGAGAGTTGCTCGGTATCCTTGTCATCAACCTTTTCGGCACCCACAATGACGCGCAGTTCGCGACCGGCCTGAATGGCGTAGGTCTTAACCACGCCTGGGTAAGACATTGCCAGCTGTTCCAAGTCGTTGAGGCGCTTCACATAGGCCTCGGCTATTTCTCGGCGGGCACCCGGACGGGCACCTGAAATGGCATCGCAAACCTGAACGATGGGAGCCAGCAGGGTCTGCATCTCAACTTCGTCGTGGTGTGCACCGATGGCGTTGCAAATATCGGGTTTTTCTTTGTATTTCTCCGCAAGTTTCATGCCAAGAAGTGCGTGTGGCAGTTCGGGCTCGTCTTCGGGCACCTTGCCGATATCGTGCAACAGGCCGGCGCGGCGAGCTTTCTTGGGATTCAGGCCGAGTTCCGATGCCATAACGGCGCAGAGGTTGGCCGTTTCGCGGGCGTGCTGCAACAGATTCTGGCCGTAAGACGAACGGTACTTCATACGTCCTACCATACGGATAAGTTCGGGATGCAATCCATGGATACCCAGGTCGATGGTGGTGCGCTTGCCGGTTTCGATAATTTCGTCTTCCACCTGCTTGCTTACCTTGGCTACCACTTCCTCGATGCGGGCGGGGTGAATACGGCCATCGGCCACCAGCTGATGCAGGGCTAGGCGGGCAATTTCACGGCGCACAGGGTCGAAGGCCGAAATAACGATGGCTTCGGGCGTGTCGTCCACGATGATTTCCACACCGGTGGCGGCTTCCAAAGCGCGGATGTTGCGGCCCTCGCGACCGATGATGCGACCCTTGATTTCGTCAGAATCGATATGGAAAACCGTCACGGCATTTTCGATGGCGGTTTCGGTGGCCACACGTTGGATAGACTGTACCACAATGCGCTTGGCCTCTTTGTTGGCCGTCATCTTGGCCTCGTCCATAATTTCGTTGATGTACGATGCTGCGGCAGTTTTGGCTTCGTCCTTGAGCGACTCTACCAAGCGGTTCTTGGCTTCTTCGGCCGACAGACCCGACAGGGCTTCCAGGCGTTCCACTTCTTGACGGTGTTGTTTGTCCAGTTCGGCTTTCTTGTTTTCAACCACTTGCAGTTGGGCATCGAGGTTCTCGCGGATGATGTCCAAGTCGTTTTTCTTACGCTGCAGCTCGTCGTTGCGCTGCGTAAGCTGCAGTTCGCGCTGTTTCAGACGTGCTTCGGCCGACTGGGCTTTGGCATTGCGTTGCTGCATCTGCTTGTCGAAATCGCTCTTTAAATTGAAGAACTTGTCTTTCACTTCCTGCAGTTTGGCTTGGCGGATACTTTCCGCTTCCAGTTCAGCCTGCTTTATCTTAAGCTGGTATTGTGCCTTGAGAATGAACCTAAAGACGATCCATCCTAGCAGTCCGCCCACAAGGAAGGCTGCTACAGAAATAATAATAATGGATAATGTATTCATCTGATAATCAGTAATATAATAAAAACAAAACGCCACACTAAGCCCCTTTGCGAGACCAAGTGCGGACGGATAAACATCTATTTACCAAGAAACAATGCCAGTTCCTTGTCGAGCTCTGCTATGCGTTGCAGACATTGGCTATCGTCTTGTAAGACTTGTAGCTCCTCATTTTTCCTAGCAAGATGCAAGGCTGTCATGGCCAAAAGTCTCTTGAAATCCAGCTCCGTACCCTCGGAAGTCTTGAATTTTTCGCGATATGCTCTGATCAGCCTGTCAATTTCTTTTACGGCGTTGCGATAGAGAAGTTCCTCGTTTTCGTCTTTGGGGATTTCAACGTAGAAATCTTCGTCGGCAACGTATAAGTGGATCTTGAAAGTGTCGTCTTTCATCATTGCTCGTTAACAAGTGCAATGCAAGCATTTATCTCCCGCACCATTTTCGACAGCTGCTGCTGTGCGTCCTTTAGTTCGCCTTCGCGTCCGGCCATACTCTTGGCCAGTTTCAGCTTGTCGTATGCTATGGTAATCTTTTCCCAATCTTCTTTCAGCGCCTGGAACGATTCTTCTTTTTCTGCCAAGGTTTCCTTAAGGCTATCGTTCTCTTTTTGAAGTTCTTCGATGCGCAGGATGCATTGTCTGACCCGGGTTTCGAAGTTCTTCAACAAACGTTCCTGTTCGGCTGTCATAGGAGATTGAATATTACACCACCATAATAACGACAAAAATATAGATTTTTATACAATTCCAAAACCGTCTGCAAAAATTTTACAACTTCGAGAATCTTACAACTTCGGGTGCTGAAAACGATGGGATAAAAAAACAGAGGACGTTATTGCGTTCTCTGTTTGAGTGGTGCCACCGGGAATCGAACCAGGGACACAAGGATTTTCAGTCCTTTGCTCTACCGACTGAGCTATGGCACCATTTGGTTTTTTAGACGGCTGCAAAGGTACGACGGCTTTTCCAATCTGCCAAACATTTTTGACGATTATTTTGAAAAAAAGCAATGCTTGGACTGAAACTTGATGAAAATTATTTGTGATAAAGTAAAAAGAACCGTACTTTTGCACCGCAAAAACGGGATGTAGCACAGTTGGCTAGCGCGCCACGTTCGGGACGTGGAGGTCGGAAGTTCGAGTCTTCTCATCCCGACTTTTTTAATTTTAGGGCAATGCTTACACTTAAGTATCTTAGCGAAAACACGCAGGAAGCAATCAGCCGCCTGGCCAAAAAGCATTTTGATGCAAAAGAACTTATCGAGCAGATTCTCCAACTGGATGTGCTTCGTCGTAATACACAAATGCAGGCCGATGCTTGTGCCGCAGAGCTGAACACCTTGTCCAAGTCTATCGGTTCTCTTATGAAGGAAGGCAAGAAAGCCGAGGCCGATGCCGCCAAGGCCAAAACTGCCGAACTCAAAGAAAACTCCAAGAAGCTCGAGGCTGAAAAGAAAGCCGCCGAAGACAAAATTCAGGAATTGCTGGTACTTATCCCCAATGTTCCCCACGAATCGGTGCCCGAAGGCTTGCATGCCGAAGACAATGTAGTTGAACGTATGGGCGGTGTCATCCCCGATTTGAGCGAGAACGCCCTGCCTCATTGGGAGCTTGCCAAAAAATACGATCTTATCGACTTCGAACTGGGTGCCAAAATTACCGGTGCAGGTTTCCCTGTATATAAAGGTAAGATGGCGCGTCTGCAGCGTGCACTTATTTCTTTCTTCCTCGACCGCGCCCGCGAGCAGGGTTTCCTCGAAATTCAGCCGCCCTATGTGGTAAATGCCGCTTCGGGTTACGGTACGGGTCAATTGCCCGACAAGGAAGCCCAAATGTATCACGCCGATTTGGACGATTTGTATTTGATTCCTACGGCCGAAGTCCCCGTGACCAACATCTATCGCGATGTTATTTTGGATGAAAAAGACCTTCCCATCAAGAATACGGCTTATTCGGCCTGCTTCCGTCGCGAGGCCGGCGCCTATGGCAAGGATGTGCGCGGTCTTAACCGTCTGCATCAGTTCGACAAGGTGGAAATTGTCTGCATTGAGCGTCCCGACCGTTCGTATGAGCGCCTAGACAAGATGGTGAACTACGTGCAGACTTTGGTTGATGCCCTGGAACTGCCTTGGCGTATCTTGCGTCTGTGTGGCGGCGACATGAGTTTCACCTCGGCCCTTACCTTCGATTTCGAAGTGTTCTCGGCTGCCCAGAAGCGCTGGCTCGAGGTAAGTTCGGTATCCAACTTCGAAAGCTATCAGGCCAATCGTCTGAAATGCCGTTACCGTTCGGCTGAAACCGGCAAGACGCAGCTTTGCCACACTTTGAACGGCAGTGCTTTGGCTTTGCCTCGTATTGTGGCCGCCTTGCTCGAAAACAATCAGACCCCCGAAGGCATCCGCATTCCCAAGGTGCTGGTTCCTTATTGCGGTTTCGACATCATCGATTAAGACAATATAACGCATCTTAACGCGCTACCACTAGTGTTTGCCGGCGTTTGACATTACTTTTGCATCTCACACTAAAAAAGGAGAGATGCAAAAGTTTTTATTTTCTTTGATGCTGTCGCTAATGTTCTTTGCCGGCATCAGTGCGCAAGCACAAGTCTTGGCTTTTCCTACCGCCGAAGGTTACGGTAAATTCGCTACTGGCGGACGCGGAGGAGAGGTGGTTGAAGTAACCAACCTGCTGGACGACCCGTCCAATCCACCTGAGGGAAGTCTTCGTTGGGCGCTCAAGCAACACAAGGGCAAACCCATTACCATCGTTTTCCGCGTTTCGGGTGTTATCGACCTGAAAGGCAACGAACTTCGCAACAACCGCAGCGACATCACCATTGCCGGACAAACGGCTCCTGGTGATGGTATCTGCATCAAGGGTGGCTGTGTCAATCTGGGCGGCAGTCGCAACCTCATCATCCGCCACATCCGTTCGCGCGTGGGTGTGCTCGACGACACTGCCTACGATCCCAGCACGCCGCCAACGTCCGATCAGTTTATTGCGGGTGCTTCGCTCAATATCGAGAACGGAGGTAATTTCATCGTCGACCACTGCACCTTTGGCTGGTCGGCCGAAGAAAATGGCGGCTGGTACGACAACGACAATACTACCGTGCAATGGTGTATCTTCCACGAAGGTCTGTATCAGGCCGGTCATGGCAAGGGAGCCCGCAGTTATGGTGCCGTATTGGGCGGCAAGACGGCTACCTATCACCATAATCTCTTGGCGCACAACAAGAGCCGCTCGCCCCGTTTCGGTGCTACCACCAAAAACGATGTGGTGATGCTGCTCGACTATGTGAACAATGTCAACTACAACTATGGCAGCAAGGCTGCTTGCTATGGCGGAGACAACCGTCAGGGCGACAAAGGACTTTTCCAGCTGAATTTTGTCAACAATTACTACAAGCCCGGCCCTGCCTATACGGGTGAAAAATCGATGGTATTCGTAGGGGCTTCCTATTGCAATCCCTCGCAGGGAAGCCAGGGCAAGAGTTATGGCAAATGGCATTTGTCGGGCAATTATATGGAAGGCAGCTATGCCGAAAGTAAGGGCTATAATACCAACAATTATGCCGGCTTCGACATCAGTGCCTATCAGGAGAATGTTCCAGGCCTGACGCTGGCCGATATGAAATCCGAGCATATTCCTGTTGCTTGTCCTGTCAAGACCGAATCGGCCCAGGATGCCTACAACAGCGTGCTGGCAGGTGCGGGCGCTTTCCCCCGCGATGCCGTCGATACACGTATTATAGAAGAGGTGCGCACCGGAACGGCTCAATATTATGGTACTTGCGACAACGGTCGTGCCAAGGGTATCATCAACAAACCCACCGACGCGGGAGGTTACCCGACCTACAAGACCTACAACGAGATAACGGATGCCGA
>CAVEPA010000013.1:0-51909 GCA_963617485.1 bacterium
AACCAGATTGCAGCTTTGTTCCTGGACGCTACCAGCGACATTGTTCCCAACTGGAAACTTGCCACTCCCGACCCTATGGTTACCGTCGGTCTGAAGGCCGAAGGCTTCCGCGTCGAGATGATTATCCGCGGCTACCTGACCGGTTCGGCATGGCGTGAGTACAAGGCCGGTTGCCGTGAGCTCTGCGGTGTCAAACTGCCTGAGGGAATGAAGGAGAACGAGAAGTTCCCGACGCCTATCATCACCCCGACCACCAAGGCCGAAGAGGGCCATGACCTCAATATCTCAAAGGAGGAAATCATCGCTCAGGGCCTCGTCAGCAAGGAGGACTACGAGCAGATGGAAAAGTACACGTACGCTCTCTTTGCCCGTGGCACTGAAATCGCAGCCCAAAAGGGCCTGATACTCGTCGACACCAAGTACGAGTTCGGCAAGCGCGACGGCAAGGTCATCCTTATCGACGAAATCCATACGCCCGACTCTTCGCGCTACTTCTATGCCGAGGGCTATGAGGAGAAGTTTGCAGCAGGTCAGCCGCAGCGCCAGCTCTCGAAGGAGTTCGTGCGCCAGTGGCTCATCGAGCACAACTTCATGAACGAGCCCGGACAGGTTATGCCCGAGATTACGGACGAATACGCACAGAGTGTAAGCGACCGCTACATCGAGCTCTATGAGCAGGTAACCGACAAAAAATTCGAGAAGGCAGAATGCAGCGACACGCTGGCCCGTATCGAAAAGAATGTCAGCGAATATCTGAAATCGCGAAAATAAGCCATCATGAGCAACGACAGAAGATATCAACTCAGAGGTGTTTCGGCGGGCAAGGAAGACGTGCACAACGCCATCAAGAACATCGACAAGGGCTTGTATCCGCAGGCCTTCTGCAAGATTATCCCCGATATTTTGGGCGGTGATGCCGACTACTGCAACATTATGCATGCCGACGGTGCCGGTACCAAGTCTTCGCTTGCCTACCTTTATTGGAAGGAAACGGGCGATTTGTCGGTATGGAAAGGCATTGCCCAGGATGCCCTTATCATGAACATCGACGACCTGCTTTGCGTGGGAGCCGTCGACAATATTCTGGTATCGTCCACCATAGGACGCAACAAGCACCTGATTCCCGGCGAAGTGATTTCAGCCATTATCAACGGCACGGACGAGCTGCTCGCCGAGCTGCGCGACATGGGTGTGGGCGTGTATGCCACCGGCGGCGAAACGGCCGATGTAGGCGACTTGGTGCGCACCATCATCGTCGACAGCACGGTAACCTGCCGCATGAAGCGCAGCGACATTATCGACAATGCCAATATCCAGGCCGGTGATGTTATCGTGGGTCTGGCTTCGTTCGGACAGGCCACCTACGAGAAGTCTTACAACGGCGGCATGGGCAGCAACGGCCTTACTTCGGCCCGCCACGATGTTTTCGCCAAATACCTGGCCGAGAAGTACCCCGAAAGTTTCGACCCCAACACGCCCATGGACTTGGTTTATTCGGGCAAGCTCAAGCTGACCGATGCCATCGAAGGGCTGAGCGGCGTGAATGCCGGCCAGCTGGTACTTTCGCCCACCCGCACCTACGCACCCGTGGTTCGTCAGCTTATCGACCGGATGCGTCCGCAGATTCACGGCATGGTACACTGCACGGGCGGCGCACAGACCAAGGTGCTGCATTTTGTCAAGAACAAGAAAGTGGTAAAGAACAACATGTTCCCCATTCCACCGCTGTTCAAGACCATACAGGAACAGTCGGGCACCGATTGGCAGGAGATGTACAAAGTCTTCAACATGGGTCACCGTCTGGAAGTATATCTGGATGCCGAACAAGCCCAGCAGGTTATCGACATTGCCAAGAGCTTCAACATCGATGCCCGCATCGTGGGCTATGTGGGAGAGTCTTCGCAGGGCAACCAGCTGATTATCGAAAGCGAATACGGACGTTTTGAATATTGATGCTATGGCCGCTGCTAACCCCCTTTTGGAAAAACTCGACTGGATACAAAGCCGTTTTGAAGAAGTATCCGAACTGATGACACAAAGCGACGTGACATCGGACATGAAACGCTATGCCAAGCTCGGCAAGGAATACAAGGAACTCGACACCATCGTCAAGGCGGGCAAGGAATACCGTCAGCTGATAGCCAACATCGAAGAGGCCAAGGACATACTCGAACACGAAAGCGATGCCGATATGCGCGAGATGGCCAAGGATGAGCTGTCCGCCAGTCAGGAACGCCAGCCGCAGCTGGAAGAGGAAATCAAGCTGCTGCTGGTTCCGGCCGACCCGCAAGACAGCAAGAACGCCATCGTGGAAATTCGCGGCGGCACGGGCGGTGACGAAGCTGCCATCTTTGCCGGCGACCTTTTCCGCATGTACAGCAAGTTCTGCGAAATCAAGGGCTGGAAAACCGAAGTCACCAGCAGCAGTCCGGGCACCTCGGGCGGCTACAAGGAAATTATCTTCACCGTTGCGGGCGAGAACGTGTACGGCATCCTCAAATACGAATCGGGCGTACACCGCGTTCAGCGCGTGCCTCAGACCGAGACTCAGGGCCGTGTGCATACATCGGCCGCCACGGTTGCCGTGTTGCCCGAAGCCGAAGAATTCGACATCGAACTCAAGGAATCGGATGTGAAGGTGGATACCTTCTGCGCCTCGGGCCCCGGCGGTCAGGGTGTCAACACCACCTATTCGGCCATCCGTCTGACGCATATTCCAACGGGTATCGTTGTACAGTGCCAGGACGAGCGCTCGCAACTCAAGAACAAGGCCCACGCTTTTCAGGAATTGCGTACGCGTATCTACAACATGGAATACCAGAAGTATCTCGATGAGATTACTTCCAAACGCAAGACCATGGTTTCTACCGGCGACCGTTCGGCCAAAATCCGTACCTACAACTATCCGCAGGCGCGCGTCACCGACCATCGCATCAACCTTACTTTGTACAATCTGAGTGCTGTTTTGGACGGCGATTTGCAAGGCATTATCGACCAGTTGATTATTGCCGAAAACGCCGAACGCCTCAAAGCCAGCGAAATATAAGCAACCGTTTTATCATTGCCATCATGAACAGAGCAAGCCTTATCGAAAACATCAAACGCAAGAAATCCTTCCTGTGCGTTGGCCTCGATACCGACATCAAGAAAATTCCCCAGCACTTGCTGAGCGAAAAGGACCCCATTTTCGCTTTCAACAAAGCCATTATCGATGCCACGCAAGACCTGTGCATTGCCTATAAGCCCAATCTAGCCTTTTACGAATGCCAGGGTGTTAAGGGCTGGCAAGCTTTTGCGAAAACCGTCAGCTACATCAAGGAACAGTATCCCGACCAGATGATTATCGCCGATGCCAAGAGGGGTGATATCGGCAACACTTCCGATATGTATGCCCGCTCGTTCTTCGAGGAACTGAACGTTGATGCCGTAACGGTGGCTCCTTATATGGGCGAAGACAGCGTGAAACCCTTCCTGAACTATCCGGGACACTGGGTTATCCTGCTGGCGCTCACTTCCAACAAAGGCTCGCTGGACTTCCAATTGACGGCCGACAATCAGGGTGAACGTCTGTTCGAGAAGGTTTTGCGCAAATCGCAGCAGTGGGGCGATCAGGAGAATATGATGTATGTAGTGGGCGCTACCCGTGGCAGTCTCTTCTCCGATATCCGCGCCATCGCTCCCAACCATTTTCTGCTGGTGCCCGGCATTGGTGCTCAGGGAGGTAGCCTTAAAGAAGTGGTGGAATACGGCATGAACCAAGACTGCGGCCTTATCGTGAACAGCTCTCGCCAGATTATCTACGCTTCGCAAGCCGAGGATTTCGCCACTGCAGCCCGTGCCGAAGCCACCAAAGTGCAAAGCGAGATGCAGGCTCATCTTAAACTGATTTTCTAAATAGCAACCCAAATATCAACCGACCTATGTCTACTGCCAAACCGAAAATCATCAACGACCCCGTATTCGGATTTATCAATCTGCCCACGGGTTTTCTGTACGAACTTTACCAACACCCTTATCTGTACCGCCTGACTCGTATCGCGCAATTGGGTCTTTCACAGATGGTGTACCCAGGTGCCAGACACTGCCGCTTCCAGCACATCAGCGGGGCAATGTTTCTGGCCACCGAAGCCATACGCCAACTGCGATTGAAAGGTCACGACATTTCCGAGGCCGAAGCCGAAGGGCTGACGGCCGCCGTGATGTTGCACGACATCGGTCACGGACCTTTCTCGCATGTACTGGAGCATTCTTTTTTCAATGCCGTGTCGCACGAACAGATTTCGTTGCGGCTCATGGAGAAGCTCAACGAGGAATTCGGCGGCAAACTCGACATCGCCATACAGATTTTCACCAACCAATATCCCAAACGTTTCCTGCACCAGCTCATTTCGAGCCAGCTGGACGTTGACCGTCTGGACTACCTGCGCCGCGACAGTTTCTTTACCGGCGTGGTGGAGGGCACTATCGGCTCGGCCCGCATCATCAAAATGCTCAACGTGGTGAACGACCACTTGGTGGTTGAAGCCAAGGGCATTTATTCGATAGAGAACTTTCTGGTGGCCCGCCGCCTGATGTATTGGCAAGTGTACCTGCACAAGACCTCGCTGGCCGCCGAGAAGATGCTCATCAACACCCTGCAGCGCGCCAAAGACCTGATAGCCCAGGGTGTCAGCCTGCCCGCATCGCCCTCACTACTGTTCTTTTTGGAGCAGCACCTCGCGCCCGGTCAGATTACCGAAGAGGCCTTGCAGCACTTCCTTCAACTGGACGATGAAGATATTTGGCAAGCCTTGAAATACTGGCAACACAGTCAGGATTTCGTGCTTTCCACCCTTTGCCAGGGTTTGCTGAACCGTCGGCTTTTCAAAGCCTGCCTCAGCAACGAAGCGCCCCAACCCGAACGTGTACAGCAAGATTTGGATGCCGTCACAGAGCGCTTCTCAATTAGTCGCGAGGAGGCCAAATATCTGGTTGTCAGCTCGGAAGTTTCCAGCAATATGTACAACAACCACGAGCAGGATATCGAGATTCTCTACAACGACGGCAGCATCCGTCCTATTGCCGAAGCTTCGGACATGCTCAACATCGATGTACTGTCGAAAAAGGTGAAAAAGCATCTCTACACCCGCATTAGGATGTAGTCAAAATTTCCTCAGACTAACTTCTTGATAAAGCGGAAAGCCTTGTAAGGCATGTAGCGGAAAGGCACATCCAGCCAAGTACTGGAGGCGACCACCGTGCGGCTATGGCTGAAAGCCTCGAAGCTTTTGCGTCCGTGATAGGCATTCATGCCCGAATTGCCCACGCCGCCGAAGGGTAGTTTTTCGTTGGTGATGTGCATGATGGTGTCGTTGATGCAAGCTCCGCCCGAAATACAGTTTTCCAGCAAACGCCAAGCTTCTTTTTCGTTGCCGAAGCAGTAGCAGGCCAAGGGATGTTCGCGTGCGTTGATGTAGGCGATGCACTTGTCTGTAAAGCTAGTCTCCTTGTCGTCGAAAGTAATGATGGGCAGCACCGGGCCGAAAATTTCTTCTTCCATCACCTTGGCATCAGGCTGCAAATGGTCTAGCAGAGCGGGTTCGATAAAGCGGGTCCGCTCCTCGCAACGGCCGCCGTACAGCAGTTGGCCTTCCTTCAGATAAGCGCTCACGCGGGCATACGCCTTGTCGCTGACCATGCGCACATAATGCGGCGAGGTGGCAATGTCGCTGCCGTGCAAGCGTCTGATGCTGTGCGCATAAGCTTGTACAAAAGCCTCTTTGATTTCGGCATGCAATATCAAATAGTCGGGAGCAATACAGGTCTGGCCGCAGTTGAGGGTCTTGCCCCAAGCTATGCGCTTGGCCGCCAAAGCGATGTTGGCATCCTTGTTGACTATGCAGGGGCTTTTTCCACCGAGTTCAAGCACTACAGGTGTCAGATGTTCGGCAGCGGCCCGCATCACTTCACGGCCCAACAAAGGGCTGCCGGTGAAGAATATCAAATCGAAACGCTCGGCCAGCAGCGCTTGGTTCACATCGCGATGACCTTGAACAAGCTTAATATAGCCCTCATCGAAACTGGCGCTAACCATCTCGTCGA
Organism: bacterium; assembly: GCA_963617485.1. Lineage (GTDB taxonomy): Bacteria > Bacteroidota > Bacteroidia > Bacteroidales > UBA1402 > UBA1757. The sequence goes on from CAVEPA010000013.1 coordinate 6,082, forward strand.
GTACGCGGGCCACATTCGGCACATAGGGTGAGGGTTTGAGTATGGCCGTGCACCCGGCCGAAATGGCACCCACCAGCGGGTTCAGCAGCAGTTGCACCGGATAGTTCCAAGGCGCAATAATCAGAGTGCAGCCCAAAGGCATTTGCTGCACGTACGAACGCGAAGGAAACATCTTGAGCGGCGTGGCATAGCGACGGCGACGCGTCCAAGACGACAAATGTCTGAGATGTTGGCGTATTTCGGCATAAACGATGCTGATTTCGGTCAGATAGGCTTCCTCGTACGATTTGTGCAAATCTTGCCAAAGCGCGTCGCAAAGGGGCTTTTCCCATTGTTTGAGCGCAGCTTCCAGTTTTTTGAGCATGCGACGGCGGAAAGCCAGGTCACGACTTTGGTTGGTAGCGAAAAAGCGGCGTTGTGCCTGTACGGCCTCGCCGACAACGGTGGTGGATGTTGTATGCGTCATAGTAAGTTAGTATCTTTGCAGCCCTGTCCGCAAATTTACGGGAAAGATTTGTAACATTTCTATGCTGAGAGCGTCTAACCCTTGAATTAATCTCAGGCAGCGACTCAAAACTTGATAATTATGGAGTTTACAGCTCAACAGATTGCTGATTATCTGCAAGGAACAGTCGAGGGCGACCCCAACGCAGTAGTCACGACTTTCAATAAGATAGAGGAAGGTAAACCCGGAGGAATCTCCTTTTTGGCCAACCCCAAGTACACCCATTATATTTACGAATCGAAGGCCAGCATCATCTTGGTAAACAAGGACTTCGTTCCCGAAAAGCCCATTGCCGCCACTTTGGTGCGCGTAGACAACGCCTACGAGTGCCTGGCCAAGCTTATGCAGATGGCCGTCACCTGCAAGCCCCGGCGCAAGAAGATTTCATGGCGTAGCCGCATTGCTTGCTCGGCCAAAATCGGCAAGGGTGTCTACGTGGGCGCTTTCAGCTACATTTCCAAAAAATCCGTTATCGGCAAGAACAGCCAAATATATCCACAGGTTTTCGTGGGCGAGAACGTCCATATCGGCGACAACTGCATCATCTATCCCGGTGTCAAGATTTACCACGACTGCGTTATCGGCAACAACTGCATTTTGCACGCCGGCGTGGTTATCGGCGGTGACGGCTTCGGTTTCGCCCCGCAAAGCGACGGCAGCTACAAAAAGATTCCCCAGTTGGGCAACGTGGTGATAGAAGACAACGTGGAAATCGGTGCAAATACAACGGTAGACCGCGCCACTATGGGTTCTACTATCGTCCACAAGGGCGTGAAGATTGACAACCTCAACCAAGTGGCTCATAATGTAGAGGTTGGCGAAAATACGGTGATGGCAGCGCAGAGCGGCATAGCCGGTTCGTCGAAGGTGGGCCGTCAGTGCATGATAGGCGGACAGGTTGGCATAGCCGGACACCTGCACATTGCCGACCACAGCACCTTGGCCGCCCAAACAGGGGTTATTTCCGATGTCAAGGCCGACACCGCACCGCTGCTCGGTTCGCCATCGCTTCCCATCAAACAATACATGAAGTCTTATGCCTTGTTCCGCAAATTTCCCGACATCTACAAGGAACTGCAACAATTGCGCAAGGAATTGGACGAACTCAAAAACAAGCAATAGTACATGGATCAGCAACTCACACTCAAAGATAGTTTCAGTGTTGAAGGCAAAGGCCTGCACACCGGCCTGTACCTCAAGGCCACTTTTAGACCTGCCGCCGTTGGGACGGGCATCCGTTTCAGACGCGTCGACTTGGAAGACCAGCCGGAAATTCGCGCACTGGCCGATTTTGTAGAACATACCGAAAGAGGCACCGTGCTGGAGAAAGACGGTGTAACGGTAAGCACCATTGAACATGCCTGCGCAGCTCTTTATGCCGCCGGCATCGACAACTGCATCATCGAGGTGGACGGCCCCGAAGTTCCCATCCTCGACGGCAGTGCCATAGAATTTGTGCGCGGCATCGAGAAGGTAGGCATTTTGGAACAGAACGCCGAGAAAGACTATTACATCGTTCACGAAAAGATAGAGGTAAGCGACCCCCAAACAGGTGCATCGCTCATCGCCCTGCCTTACGACAGTTTCAGCATCACCTGCCTTATCAGCTTCAACTCGCCCATTCTGAACAACCAGTTCGCCCGCTTGCAGCGCATGTCCGACTTCGGCAAGGAAATAGCCGCCTGCCGCACCTTTGTGTTCGTACGCGAAATAGAGCAGCTCCTCAAGCACAACCTTATCAAGGGTGGCGATTTGGACAATGCCTTGGTTATCTACGACCAGCCTACTTCGAGCGATTACCTGAACCACATCGCCGACCTGATGCAGATTCCACGCAAGGACAACTACGAACTGGGCTATATCAACAACCAGCCGCTGCGCTTCGAGAACGAACCTGCACGTCACAAGTTGCTCGACCTGACGGGCGATATTTCCCTTATCGGCAAACCGCTCAAAGGACATATCATCGCCACGCGCCCGGGCCACAAAATCAACAATCAGCTGGCTCGCCAGATACGCGCCGAGATCAAGCGTCAGGAAGTGCGCGCACCCCGTGTCAACCTTACCGACCAGCCCTTGTACGACAGCATGCAGATACGCGAAATCTTGCCTCACCGCTGGCCTTTCCAGTTGGTAGACAAAGTGATGGGTATCGAGAAAAAGAGCATCATATCGGTCAAGAATGTCACCATCAACGAGAGCTTCTTTGTAGGGCATTTCCCCGACGAGCCCGTCATGCCCGGCATGCTGCAGCTGGAAGCTCTGGCCCAAACGGGAGCTTTGTACATTCTGTCGCAGATGGACGACCCCAAACAATATCTCACCTTTCTTACCAAGATTGACTACGCCCGTTTCCGAGGCAAAGTGAAACCGGGCGATACTTTGGTGATGAAGGTTATCCAGACTATGCCGCTCATGCACGGCGTATCCAAAATGAAAGGCTATGCTTTTGTGGGCAGCGAACTGGTAACCGAAGTGGAGATGTCAGCGATATTCCAAAAAAAACAATAAGATGATAACACCCAACCATGCTTTTGTGCATCCCGACGCTAAAATCGGGAACAACGTCATTATCGATCCATTTGCCTACATCGACAGCAATGTTGTCATTGGCGATGGTTGTCATATTTATCCGCACGCATGCATTTTGTCCGGCACCCGCATGGGCAAGAACTGCAATGTTTACTACGGAGCCGTGATAGGCGGTATTCCACAAGACCTCAAGTTTGTCGGAGAGGATACCACCGTAGAAATTGGCGACAACAACAATATCAGGGAATTTGTCACCATACACCGCGGCACAGCTTCCAAAGGCAAGACCGTGGTAGGCAACAACTGCCTTATCATGGCCTATTGTCACGTGGCCCACGACTGCTGCCTGCACGACCATATCATCATGTCGAATGCCGTACAGCTGGCCGGCGAAGTCATCGTTGACGACTATGCCATCATCAGCGGCGGCTGTCTGGTACACCAATTCAGCCGTATCGGTGCGCACTGCATGGTACAGGGCGGCAGCAAAATCAACAAAGACATTCCTCCTTACAGCATCGTAGGACGCGACCCCATCTCTTACTGCGGCATTAACTCGGTAGGTCTGCGCCGCCGCAACTTCACTCCCGAACAGATTCACAACATCCAGGATGTGTACCGTTATCTGTATATGTCGGGTAAAAATATCAGCGAAGCTTTGGAATGCATAAAAAATGAGCTGCCAGATACACCGGAACGCGAAATGATTGTTAACTTTGTCACTGCCTCCGATAGAGGTATAGTCAGAGGAATCATTTAACCGTTTGTATTATGATTTATCAATTCCGCATCTTTTCAGACGAAGAAGATTTGTTTGAACGCATCATCAGCATCGATTCGGAAGCGAAGTTCAGCGATCTTCATCAAGCCATTCTCGACTTCACCGGTTACAAGAACGATGATGTCACTTCTTTCTTCCTTTGCGACGACCGCTGGAACAAAGAGTTGGAAATCACCCTTTTGGAGATGGCCCTCAACCCCGAGGAAGACACTTGGGTAATGGACCGCACCCGCTTGGACGAACTGCTCGAAGACGAAGGCCAACGCCTGCAGTATATGTTCGACAGCATCAACGGACGCGTGTTGTACATGGAGTTGGAAGAAATACGCTCCGGTCACCAGAGCAAGGCCAAATGTCTGGAATCGAGTGGAAAGGCTCCCGTTCAGCATATCGAGGAATCGTACGATGATACCGTCAAGAAAATCCTCAAAGGCGAACAGGCCGAGAGTCTCGATATGGACAACAACTTCTACGGCGACAGCGAATACGACATGGACGAATTCGAAGCCGAGGGTTTCAACGACGATTTCAGCGACGATTTTTAACTTCCCGGTCTTTCCTGATGAAAAGACTTGTCGTGCTGACCGGACCTACGGGTGTAGGAAAAACAGAACTCAGTTTGCGCATTGCCCGCGAGCTGGGTTCTCCTGTTTTTTCCTGCGACTCGCGCCAAATGTACCGCGAGATGTCTATCGGAACGGCCAAACCCAGCCCCGCGCAACAGGCCAGCGTGCAGCACTATTTTGTCGACAACCTTTCCATACACGACTACTACAACGCCTCTCGCTTCGAAAGCGAAGCCCTGGCCCTGCTGGAAGAGGAATTCAAGCAACGCGACCAGCTCTTGCTCTGCGGCGGGTCGATGCTCTACATTGATGCTGTCTGCAAAGGCATCGACGATATGCCCGATGTTGACGAAGAACTGCGCCGCGAACTGCTGCAACGCTACGAAGAAAACGGCCTGGACGACTTGCTCTCACAACTGCGCCTGCTCGATCCCGACTACTACCGTGAGGTAGACCGCCACAACCACAAACGCGTGCTGCATGGCTTGGAAATGTGCCTGATGACCGGCCGCCCCTACTCCAGACTGCGCCAAGGCAAGGTGAAAGAACGGCCCTTCGAGATACTGAAAATTTGCTTGGACCGCCCGCGCGAGGAACTCTACCATCGCATCGATGAGCGGGTGCAGCAAATGATGGACCAAGGGCTGCTAGCCGAAGTACAAGGCCTGTATTCGCAGCGGTCGCTGAACGCCCTCCACACCGTGGGCTACAACGAGCTTTTTGCCTATCTGGACGGGCAGTGCAGCCTGGACGAGGCCGTAGCCAGAATCCGCTTCAACACCCACAAATACGCCCGCAAACAACTCACTTGGTTCCGCCGCGACAGCGATTACCACTGGTTTCATCCCTCGCAGGAAGAGGAAATACTCGATTTGGTCGGCCGTTAAAACCTCTGCGGGACCCAATCTTTTCGCTGCATATTTATTGATTTTCAATCAATATTCTTTTATCTTTGGCTGGTTTTAAAAAATCCGGACTACTACTCGCCTACCTATAAAGATTTTACATCAACAATATTCCCATTTTATATCAACATCATTCCTATTTATTATGGCAGACAATAAAGGAAAATTATTCTCGGAATTCCCGCCCGTTTCTACCGAAGCGTGGATGGAAGCAATCACCAAAGACTTGAAAGGTGCCGATTTCGAGAAAAAACTCGTTTGGAGAACCAACGAGGGCTTCAAGGTACAGCCATTCTACCGTCAAGAGGATTTGAATGGTCTGGAAACTCCCGATTCACTGCCGGGCGAATATCCCTTCGTCCGCAGTACCAAAACCGACAACCACTGGCTGGTGCGTCAGGACATTGAAGTGACCGACCCCAAGAAAGCCAATGAGAAGGCGCTCGATATCCTGAACAGAGGTGTCGATTCGCTGGGCTTTGTCTTCAGCGGCAAGGACTTCAGTGCCGACGATATGGCCACCCTCCTCGACGGCATCTATGTTGAATGTGTCGAAATCAACTTCCGTGGCTGCAACATGCAGGCTCACAACGTACTGCGCCTGTTCGTCGACTATCTGAAGGCCAAAGGCACCGACCTGAGCAAGGTTCAAGGCAGCATCAACCTCGACCCCTACAAGCGTCCGCTGTTGAAGGGCCGCGAAGTTGGCGATTGGGTGGAAAAGACCCGTTTTGCCGAAATTTTCGAAATAGCCAAAGAATTGCCCAACTTCCGCTTGCTGGCCGCCAACCCCGTAATTTTCAACAACGCCGGTTGCTATATTGCCCAAGAACTCGGCTTCGGTCTGGCTTACGGCCAGGCCTATCTGGACGAGCTCAGTGAAAAGGGCTACGATGCCTGCGAAATTGCCAAGCGTATCAAGTTCAACTTCGGTATCAGCACCAACTACTTTATGGAAATCGCCAAGTTCCGTGCTGCCCGTATGTTGTGGGCCAAGATTGTCAAGGCTTACGGCGTGGATTGCAACTGCGCCTGCAAGATAAAGATGCACGCCACCACGTCCGAGTGGAATATGTGTATTTTCGATGCTTATGTGAATATGCTGCGCACCCAGACCGAGAGTATGTCGGCCGCCATTGCCGGTGTAGATTCGCTTACCGTGTTGCCTTACGACAAGGTTTTTGCCCAGCCCAACGACTTCTCGGAGCGCATTGCCCGCAACCAGCAGCTGCTGCTTAAGGAAGAGTCTCATTTCGAAAAGATTGTAGACCCCTCGGCCGGTTCTTACTATATCGAAAACCTGACAGCATCCATCGCTCAAGAAGCTTGGAAACTTTTCCTCGGCATTCAGGACAAGGGCGGTTTCTACGCTGCCATCAAGGAAGGTTACATTCAGGGCGAAGTGAACGCTTCGAGCGAAAAGCGTCAGGGCTTCATTGCCCAGCGCCGCGAAATCCTGCTTGGCAACAACCAGTATCCTAACATCAACGAGATTGCCAAGGCACATGAACTGGAAAAAGAGCCTCACGCCTGCTCTTGCAATTGTCAGGAAGACAAGCCCATACAGACTATCAATTTTGTCCGTGGAGCTGCCAAGTTCGAAGCTTTGCGCTTCGCTACCCAGGCCAATGCCAAGCGTCCCAAGGTATTTATGCTGACCATCGGCAATTTGGCCATGCGTCTGGCCCGCGCCCAGTTCTCGACCAACTTCTTCGGTTGCGCCGGTTACGAAATCATCGACAACCTCGGCTTCCAAACCCCTGAAGAAGGTATCGAAGCTGCCCTGAAGGCTCAGGCCGATATCGTGGTTATCTGCTCAAGCGATGATGAATATGCAGAATTGGCTCCCCGTGCCTTCAAGGCCCTGGACGGCAAGGCTATCTTCGTAGTGGCCGGTGCTCCCGCTTGCATGGAAGACCTGAAAGCCGCCGGCATAGAGAACTTTATCCATGTTCGCACCAATGTGCTGGAGAGCCTGCAAGAATTCAACAAACAGTTAAACATCAAATAGTTTGAACGTATGAAACCCGATTTTAAGAATATTGATATCAAAGCGGCTGCCACAGCGCAAGACCCCAAGTCATGGGAAGCCGCAAAGGGCATAGCAAAAGATTGGAAAACGCCCGAACAAATTGATGTAAAGCCTGTTTACACCAAAGCCGACCTCGAAGGCATGGAACATCTGCAGTATGCTGCCGGTCTGGCTCCTGCGCTTCGCGGCCCCTACTCCACCATGTATGTGATGCGTCCTTGGACCATTCGCCAGTATGCAGGTTTCTCTACTGCCGAAGAATCCAACGCCTTTTACCGCCGCAACCTGGCTTCCGGCCAGAAGGGTCTGTCCGTAGCCTTCGACTTGGCCACCCACCGCGGTTACGATGCCGACCATCCACGAGTTGTAGGCGATGTGGGCAAAGCTGGCGTTTCCATCTGCTCGGTAGAAGATATGAAGGTGCTTTTCGACGGTATTCCTCTTAACAAGATGTCGGTTTCCATGACCATGAACGGTGCCGTACTGCCTATTTTGGCTTTCTACATTGTGGCTGGACAGGAACAGGGCGCCAAGCTCGATGAAATGGCCGGTACCATCCAGAACGATATCCTCAAAGAGTTTATGGTGCGCAACACCTATATCTATCCGCCTAAATTCTCGATGAAGATTATCGCCGACATTTTCGAATACACTTCGAAATACATGCCCAAGTTCAACTCCATCTCCATCTCCGGTTACCACATGCAGGAAGCTGGTGCCACGGCAGACATCGAGTTGGCCTACACCTTGGCAGACGGTTTGGAATACTTGCGTGCCGGTATCAACGCCGGTATGAGCATTGATACTTTCGCTCCGCGTCTGTCGTTCTTCTGGGCCATCGGTACCAATCACTTTATGGAAATCGCCAAGATGCGTGCCGCTCGTATGCTTTGGGCCAAGATTGTGAAGCAGTTCGACCCGCAGAACCCCAAATCGATGCTGCTGCGTACGCACTCGCAGACTTCAGGCTGGTCGCTGACCGAACAAGACCCCTTCAACAACGTCGGACGTACTTGTATCGAAGCTATGGGTGCCGCGCTGGGTCACACACAGTCGTTGCACACCAACGCTTTGGACGAAGCCATTGCCCTGCCCACCGACTTCTCGGCCCGTATTGCCCGTAACACCCAGATTTACATTCAGGAAGAAACCAATATCTGCCGCGAAGTTGACCCCTGGGCCGGTTCCTACTATGTAGAATCGCTTACCCACGAATTGGCTCACAAGGCTTGGGAACACATTCAGGAAGTGGAAGAACTGGGCGGTATGGCCAAGGCCATCGAAACCGGTATTCCCAAGATGCGTATCGAAGAGGCCGCTGCCCGCACGCAGGCCCGTATCGACTCTGGCGTACAGAAGATTATCGGTGTGAACGAATACCGACTCGACCACGAAGACCCCATCGATATTCTGGAAGTTGACAACACGGCCGTGCGCAAACAGCAGATTGAACGTCTGCAGCAGCTTAAGGCCAACCGCGACCAGGCTGCCGTAGACAAGGCACTGGCTGCCATTACCGAGTGCGTGGAAACGGGCAAGGGCAACTTGCTGGAATTGGCCGTAGAGGCCGCCCGTGTACGCGCCACCTTGGGTGAGATATCTTATGCCTGCGAACGCATCGTAGGCCGTTATAAAGCCGTTATTAGAACTATTTCCAACGTGTATTCATCAGAGACCAAAAACGATGCCAGCTTCCAGAAAGCTTGCGCTATGGTGGAAGAATTCGCCAAGAAAGAAGGCCGTCAGCCGCGTATCATGATTGCCAAGATGGGCCAGGACGGCCACGACCGTGGTGCCAAGGTGGTTGCCACCGGTTATGCCGACTGCGGTTTCGACGTCGATATGGGTCCGCTCTTCCAGACTCCCGAAGAATCTGCCAAGCAGGCTGTTGAGAACGACGTCCACATCTTGGGTGTTTCTTCTTTGGCTGCCGGTCACAAGACGCTGATTCCGCAAGTTATCGAAGAGCTTAAGAAACTGGGCCGCGAAGACATTGTGGTAGTTGCTGGCGGTGTTATTCCTCCGCAAGACTACGATTTCCTGTACAAGGCCGGTGTTGCCGCCATTTTTGGCCCTGGCACGCCTATCTCAAAGTCGGTTATTGCCATGATGGAGATTCTGCTCGAAAACTAGGAACTTGCTCCTTGAGCCATAAGCAAGGGGGAGCCGGCGCTTCGCGCCGGCTCCTTTTTTTTGCGCCCGCATGGGCGCAAAAAAAAGGCAGAGCGGCGCAGCCGCTCTGCCTTGCTTTTCGTTGACGTACCAGCCTTATTTAATCAGCACCTTGTTGATGTTGACAGAGCCGTCAGACATGATGTTCTTAACAATGTACAGACCGGTATTGCCTGCCTGAGGAGCAGCAACTTCTTCGCCACTCAACAGATAGTAACGCTGTGCAACAACACTGGCAACCACATTCTGATTCAAGCCAACAGGAGTTGTACCAAGGAGAGTGGTTTCGGTCGTACCATCGGAAACCTTGGTTTCGAGGATTTCATCGGAGAAGATGAAACCGGCGCAGGTAATCTTGGAACCGCAAGCGTTAACCGTGTATTTGCAGTCCTTGAAAACAGCGAAGCGGATAACGGCAACACCACCCTTCTTAACATCAGCAGCGTCTGCACCCAAAACAATCTTTTCAGGCCATTTAATCTGCAAAGAATCGGCAATCGTAATCTGATTGAATTCGCCATGGCCCTTCATGGTATAGCTCAAGATAGTTCCCCAGGGCTGATCGGGGCAATGCATAGCGAAATCGTAACCGATAAGGGTGCCTTCTTCACCCACCAAATAAGTCTTGTTGGAAGATGCCTTGTGGAAAACATACAGATAACCATCCTTGGCAACTTCGAACGACAAGAAAGCGCCGGAAGCAGGAACAGTAGCGGTAGCATCGCAGAGACCACCATCAACATTCTTGGGGTTGCTTGAACCTTGGCAAGCCACGTCCAGACCCATAGAAGCCGTACCGACCAAAACAGTAGTAATACCATTAGCCGTAGCACTGATTGGTTTATAACCATCGTCAGCACCTACCTTCATAGTAACATTGGTGGTTTGAGCCAATACAGTACCGGCACTAACGGTTCCCCACACGTCTTTTCCATCATCACCCGGAGTAGAAGTCCAAGAACCGGTGACATCAGCACTCACCTGGCCCACTTCCTGAGCATTCAAACCAACTGCTACCAAAGCAGCAGCAACAAGCGTAAAGATTTTTTTCATAACAATAAAGTTTAAATAGTTAGTAAAAATGGAGATTTGGTTGTTTGTATTCAATATTAATAGAAGACCGAGCGGGCAGGAGAGCGCCAGCCGTGGGCTGGCGCTCTCCCCACGCATCCGATAGTTATTCGCCGGCTTGTTTTATACCGACAAACTTGAAGTTGTACTGGTAATTCTTACGGCCCACTTTGACCGATTTTACAAAGGCCAGCATCATTTCAGGCTGTCCATCGGCATTGGTGTAGGTGCGTCCGCGGAACGAAACGCCGAAGCCGCTAGCAGAACCCGCCAAGTTAGTGAAGACGGTGCCGTGATAGCTTTCTTGAGCGATATTGGCCAGCGAAGACATCGCCGTCAGGTTAACACCAGTAGCATCTGCCACGCTGATATTTACCACATAAGCAGTGTCGGCAGTAAGTGTTATCGTGCCCTCGGCGTAAGTGGTATCGGCATCGAGGATGCGCGTCCAAGTGCCTACATACACACCGGCGGCATCTTGTTCCGGATGGCCGGTTACCGGCGTATTGTCTACCAGCTGTTCGGGCTCACAAGCAGCAAAACCCCATACAGCCAGACAAGCCAGCAAGCAGAAATACAATATTTTTTTCATCTTTATTTCAGTTTTAAAGCATTAATAACCAGGGTTCTGACTGATAGAATCGGCCATAGCCGTGTTCGAGTTGATTTCTTGAACAGGAATGGGACGATACCATTTGGTTTCGCCTTTGTTGTTTCGCATATCATCGGCGGTTTCAATATAGAAGTTGAAGGCCAGGTTGTAGCGAACCAGCTGGCGCGTACGGCGAAGATCCATCCAACGCTGCATCTCGGCATAAAGCTCGCGGGCGCGTTCGTCCAGAATGAAATCGAGCATCGTAATCTCGCCGAAAGAAGAAGGCGTGTTGTACTGGGGCTGATAGTCGGCCAGACCCGAGATGGCAGACAGACCGGCACGCTGGCGGACAGCGTTCAGGTAAGGCATGGCAGCGGCGTCACCATTGAGCATATATTCAGCCTCGGCAGCCACCAGATAGATATCGCTGGCATGCAAGAGCACGATATCGCGGTAACAATTGCTATTATTGCCGTTTTCCTGTATGGTGGCAGGATCGTCCCACTTCTTGACGGGAGGCGTAAAGTTGAGCGAGTTGTCGAGCGTGGCGCGGTTGTAGGTAAAGGTTTCCTTCTTGAGTATCGTACCATCGTTGTTGAAAGAATATCTGACAACAGGATCCTTCATAATATGAATCAGCGTAGCGTTGGCATAGGTGGTGCCGGCAGCATTCTGATGAACGAACAAATTGGGATTGGCGGCCAGCCAAGCTTCCATTTCGGCCTCGGTAACATAATGCGGGGCGAAATAGTTGGCAATGGGCAGCGAAGCGAAATTGGCAACATTGTTGTAATAAGCATAGTAGCCGGTCTGACCCCATTCGTCGTTGGGAGCATAGTTGGCCAAACGGACCATAAAAGTGGCATCGTAGCGCTGGTCACCCTTTTCGTAGAGATACAAAGACTTGGCAGAAGGAACCTTGGCAGAAGAGGCCACCTTCAGACCGTTGGCGGCAATCTGGCCGTAGTAGTGAGCGTAGTCGTTCTGCAGACCATGGCCACCCGTAGCCGATTCGCCGGGATAACCTTCACGTTCGTACTGAACGGCGAAGAAGGTTTCAGGGTTGTTCACTTCGCCGGCAGGACTCCACTTGGTTTCGAAAGACTGCGTCAGTTCGATACCATTGATAGCGGCCTTGGCGGCAGCAGCAGCCTTGGTGAAATAAGCTGTTCCGGTGCGTTCCCAGGTACCCTTTTCCTCGTCAATCTGTCGGGTTTCCAAATCCCAGCCGGCAGCCAGGCAAACCTTGGCCAGAAGAGCGTTCACAGCGCGCTTATTCACCGTACCGTCAAAAGTCTGGTCGGCCAAAGCGTCATCGGCAGCAATGCTCTCAAGGTCGGCAATGATATTGTCGTAAATGGTCTTGAGGTCGGTCTTGGGATATTCGCGATTGGCATTGTTGATATACTTGTCGCTGTAAGGGACAGAACCGAAATGCTGGGTCAGCTGATAGTAACCGTAGGCGCGCAGGAAAAGTGCATCGTTACGGTAGGCACAGTCTTCACCGCCGTATTCGAGTATACCGTTGGCGTTGTTGACAACCTGGTAGCAGGCTACATAGAAATTCTTGACATCGGAGTTTTCGGGAGCCAAAGAATATTCATGGAAAGGCGTAGCACCCTTGCCGCGCGAAGGCGTGTACAAGTCGGTACCGTCGTCTTGAATAGTATTGGAGGTAGCAATGGCCTTCAGCGACTGGAGGGCATAGACACGGAAAGCATCCAAACCTTCGGCCGTTCTGAAATAGTCGTAGGCAGTCTGTCCGCCGGCACTCTTGTTTTCGGCTTCCAGAAAGTCCTCGCAAGATGTCAGCGCGAAGAGGGCCGACAAGAGCAATGCACTGAAATATGTAAGTTTTTTCATAATCGTAATGTCTTTAGGTTGCGGTGTCGTTAGAATTTCAGATTAGCACCAATCTGCCAGGTAATGGTACTTGGCGTATCGTTTTTCAAAGAAGCGCTGGCCCATTCGGGGTCGAAACCGATAAAGTCGGTAATGACGAAGGGGTTGGTAACGGTGGTATACAGACGCAGCTTCTCAACACCCACCTTCTTGAGCAAGTTTTTGGAGAAGGTATAACCCAAGGTGATGTTCTTAACCTTGATATAAGAAACATCTGCAATGTGGTTGGTCGTGCTCTTCCAATAAGCCGTGCCCAAACCGTTGTTGTTGGCACCGTTGTTGGGGAAAGGATAGCTGCCGTAATGCGTGGTTTCCTGATAAACGGGGTTGATGTAAGTACCATCGGGGTTCACACCGTCGCAGTCGATAAGAGTACCTGCAGGAATGTAGTAGTCGGTCTGCAGCTTGGTACGGCCACGGTCGCCGAAGTTGGTGTATTCGCTCAAGAAAGCCGAACGTACATAGCCACCCTGTTTGGTGTAGATGGAAGCCGACAAATCCCAGTTTTTGTAGCTGAGGCTGGTGTTGAAGCTGCCCACCCAATCGGGGTCGGTATAGTACAGACGCTTGTCGGAGTCGTTGATAGTACCGTCACCGTTGCGGTCTACAATGATGGGGTTGCCTTCGGTAAGGCCATAGCAGGTATAGTAATAGTCATATTCCTTCATGGTGGTACCGGGGGTCAGACCTTTCAGACGGGCAATCTCGTTGTCGGGAACCGTTATGTCGCGGTCGCTCACGATACCGTCCCATTCGTAGGTGTAGAAGTTGTTGATAGGCTCACCCACGAACAATGATTCGTTGGGCAGGTCTTCGCCCGTACCGTTGATTTCGAGCAAGGTGTTCTTGTTCTTGGAGAAGGTAAAGGTGGTTTCCCAACGCCAATCTCTGGTGGAAACATTTACAGTGGTAAGAGAAATTTCAACACCGCGGTTGTTGACGGTACCCACGTTGGTAGTCATCTCCTTGATGTCACCGCCCGAGGTGGTACCGGCTTCCAAAGGCAACTGCACGTTGAAGAGCAGGTCGTAGGCCGTCTTGTTGTAGAGGTCGATGCTACCGCTGATGCGGTTATTAAAGAAACCAAAGTCCAAACCGGCATTCAACTCGCGCGAAGATTCCCACGACAGTTCGCTATCAACCACACCACTGGGATAGTAAGCCGATACATAAGTGCTGCCCAGCGGATAATAAACGGGGCCGCCGACAGTCTGCTGGGTGGCGTAGTTGCCGATACCCGTGTTGTTACCGGTAAGACCATAGCTGACACGCAACTTAAGGTTGCTCAACCAGTCGTTCTTGAGGAACTCTTCTTCGGAGATGCGCCAAGCGGCGGCAGCTGAGGGGAAGTAACCCCAACGGTGACCGGGAGCGAACTTGGAAGAACCATCCCAACGTACCGTTCCGGTAAGCATATATTTGCCTGCATAGGTATAGTTGGCACGCAAGGCGTAAGACAGCATGCTGTTTTCGGTATAGCTGTTGTTGGAGTCGGTCAGGTAAGTACCGGTAGCCAGATTCCACCAATAAGTACCGGCCATCACATCCTGATAAACCAGTTTGATGCTCTCGCTGTTGTATGCTTCCATACTGAACAGACCCATCACATTGATATGATGAACATCGGCGAAAGTACGGTCGTAGGTAACAACGTTGTCCCAAACCCAACCGAAGCTGCGGCTGGTATTCAGGGTTGCCGTAGAGTTTTCGTTATCCACGATAGTATCATCGAACTGACCCAGGCGATATTGCGAGAAGGTGGGCTGGAAGACGGTTCTCAGCGTCAAGCCCTTGATGGGATTGGCCTGCAGATAGGCATTGCCAAGCACGCGGTAAGTATCGCTCATCTTGGTCTGGTTCTCCATATAGAGCAAGGGGTTGGTCTGGTCGGAGAACTGATATCCGGTGGTAGAACCCATAGCCAGATAGTTGCCGGGGTTCTTGTTCATATTGCCGTCGGCATCATAAGGCTTGAAGAAGGGGTTGGCACGGTAGGCGTTCTGCACGCCGGCATCGTTAGCATAGTCGCGGTGGGTAATGGCCAGATTCACGTTAAAACCAGCCGACATCCACTTGTTGATTTTGGTGTCCACACTACCCTTGAAAGAGTAACGGTCCATGTTATCACCTTGGGTTACGCCGCGTTCGTCGGTATAGCCCACACCCATGTGGTAATTTACATCCTGCGACGAGCCGCTTACGGACAGATAATGGTTCTGCTGCAAACCGTCCTGATGAACCATGCGAATCCAATCGTAAGATTCGCCGCTGGCCAACATCTCCTTAAGCACGGAGGCCTGACGGTCGACATTCCACAAGGACATCTGCTCGTAAGAAGCCATACCATAGGCGGGACGTCCGCTGGTAGCAGTGGCGGAACCGGCTTCGGCATAACCGAGGAACTTGAGGAAACGATACTGATAGAATTCATCAGCTGTCATAAAGTCGGGCATACGGGCAATCTTGGACACACCGTAATAACCTGCATATTCGATATGGGGCTTGGCCTGCTTGCCTGCCAGGGCCGAACCGCTCTTGGTAGCGACCATTACCACACCGGCAGTACCACGCGAACCGTAGATGGCGGTAGAAGAAGCATCCTTGAGGACGTCAATCTGGGCAATGTCCGAGGGGTTCAAGAAGTCGATATCATCGCACATAACACCGTCCACTACATACAGGGGCTTGGTGTTGGAGTTGTGCGAAGACTTACCGCGGATTTCGATGTTGAAACCGCCGCCCACACGACCCGAAGACTGGGTAATGCTGACACCCGGAACTGAACCCTGCATAGTTTCCAGCAAGCTGGGAGAGCCTTTCTGCAACATCTTGTCGAGTGCTACAGAACCGACAGAACCCGTCAAGTCGTTCTTTTTCTGCACGCCATAGCCCACCAGTACCACTTCATCGAGGTCTTTGGCATCTTCGGCCAGGGTTACGTTAATTACTTTCTGGTTTCCAACGCTGATTTCCTGTGATGTATAACCCAGGAACGAGAATACCAGTACATCAGAGGGCAGAACTCCCGTAATGGTATAATTACCGTCGAGATCGGTAATGACACCTGTGGAACCGCCTTTGATCTGAACTGTCGCGCCGATAACCGTTTCACCGGTGGTATCTATCACCTTGCCCGAAACGCTGTTCTGCGCAAATGCCACTGAACAGCAGAGGAACAAAGCCAAAAATGCCGCCAGTTTTTTCATTCGTAGATTCATAAGTTTATTGTAAAAAGTTAGTTGGTTTGTCATTATTTGAAAAAAACCGTTTACAAAATTTATTGTTCTAGTCAACCTTTCTTAGTTAAGGTCACTCTATTGCAAAAACGTCCAAAATTAATGTGAAAATTTTATAAAACCAAAACACGCCTGCCTTTTTGCTGCGAAACGGGCAAAAAAAAAGAGACTGGACCTTCGTGGCCCAGCCTCTTG
Organism: bacterium; assembly: GCA_963617485.1. GTDB lineage: Bacteria > Bacteroidota > Bacteroidia > Bacteroidales > UBA1402 > UBA1757. Next base: position 22,574 of record CAVEPA010000013.1, read on the forward strand.
TCGTGATGTGTAGCAGAACTTAACGTCTGATACCAAGCTCTTTGATCAAGGCACGATATTTTTCAATATCCTTTTCCTTGAGATAGTCGAGCAAGCGACGACGCTTACCTACCATCATCTTCAAAGAACGCGAAGTGCTATAATCCTTACGATTTGACTTGAGGTGCTCAGTCAAATGAGAAATACGGTATGAAAACAAGGCAATCTGAGACTCGGGAGAACCAGTATCCGTGTTAGACTTTCCGTATTTTTCGAAGATTTCTTGCTTCTTTTCTTTCGACAAATACATGTTGAAATAATTAATTGGTTAATTGATAATGTTTTATGCGCAATCTTTCGTCAATTGCGGACGCAAAGGTAATATTTATTTTCTATTCCGCAAAACTTGTTTCGATTTCGAAGCTTTTTTGGCAGGTTTGTCAGCATCGCGATAGGGACCATCCTGACGGCCGCGCTTGGACCGCAGTTTAGGACTGCCCTCTTCCCTTTCGCGCTGCGCACGGGCCAATTGTTCATCGCTGGCAAATTCCACCCGCACGTCACGGCCCAGATAGCGTAGCGAGCGCAGGGCCCTCAGTACTTTCTTGGCACTCTTGTTGTCTACATCGAAGAGCGAATAGCGACGGAACAAGTCGATGCGGCCCACCTGGACGCGGCCTTCCACATTGGCATTGAGCAGTTCAAGCAGATTTTTGGGCAGCAGACCGTCCATCTTGCCCAAACCGATGTAAATCTTGGTAAAGCCCTCTTCTGTAGTGATGTTCTGCGACTTGCCACGAGGTCTGTCGTCTTGAGACTTGTCTTTGGCAGGTTTTTCGACGATGGTCTCGATATCTTCGTTGTCTTGGTAGTAGGCCAAAATACGATGGAACTCCATCGACACCAGACGTTTGATAAGTTCTTCCTTGTCGAGCCATTCGAGCTTGCGGTACACTTGCGGCAAGAGCTCGGCGATTTCAGCTTCGTTCACTTCCACTTTTTCCAGCCGCGACATAAGATTGAATATCTGTTTGCTGCAAATTTCCTTGCCCGTAGGCATTTTGCCCGCCTCGAAAGTTTTGTTGATTACCTTCTCGATGGCGCGAATCTTGTGCTTTTCCCTCAAGTTGATAATGGAGATGGAAATACCCGTCTTGCCAGCGCGGCCCGTACGCCCGCTACGATGGGTGTAAGCCTCCACCTCGTCGGGCAAGGTGTAGTTGATGACGTGGGTCAGGTCGTTCACATCGATGCCACGGGCAGCCACGTCGGTAGCCACCAGCAGCTTGACGTTGTGCACACGGAAACGTTGCATCACATAATCGCGCTGCGCCTGCGACAGGTCTCCATGCAGGGCATCGGCACTATAGCCGTCCGCGATGAGTTTGTCGGCCACTTCCTGCGTTTCGAGTTTGGTGCGGCAGAACACGATGGCATAGATATTGGGATAGTAGTCGATGATGCGTTTGAGGGTCTGGTATTTGTCCTTGGCCTGCACCATATAATATAGGTGTCGGACGCTGGCCGTACTTTCGTTGCGCTTGCCGATGGTTATTTCCTTGGGTTGGTGCATATACTGGCGGGCGATTTTGGCGATTTCGTCGGGCATGGTGGCCGAGAAAAGCAGCGTGTTGCGGTCGGTGGGTACCGCTTCGAGAATGGCATCGATACTTTCGGAGAAGCCCATGTTCAGCATCTCGTCGGCCTCGTCGAGCACCACGTTGCGCACGGCCGAAAGGTCGGCCACGCCTCGGTTCATCAAATCGAGCAGACGGCCGGGGGTAGCCACCACTATCTGCACGCCACGGCGCATGCTGCGTATCTGGGTTTCAATGCTCGAACCGCCGTACACGGGCAGGATGTAAAGACCTTCGATATATTTGGCATAATCTTTCAGGTCGTCGGCTATCTGCAGGCAAAGTTCGCGCGTAGGGCTCAGCACCAAGGCTTGGGGATAAAGCTTGGAGGTGTCTATCTTCTGCAGGATGGGCAAACCGAAGGCCGCCGTCTTGCCGGTGCCGGTCTGGGCCAAAGCCACCACATCGTTGTCTTCACCCAAGAGATAGGGTATCACTTCTTCCTGCACGGGCATAGGGCTTTCGTAACCCAGCTCGGCAATAGCCTTGAGCAAGTTGTCTTGCAATCCTAATTCTTCAAATGTTTTCATCGTTTCCATAAACTAACAACGACATCTTTTCGGGAAGCAAGACCTCGTTGGCAACTTCAAGTAATTCTTTGGCCGTAATGGCTTCTATGCGGGCCAGCACCTGCTCGGTCGACTCAAAGGCTTGGAAATAGAGCATGCTTTTGCCCATGCTCAGCGCCTGCGACTCCTTGTTTTCACTGGCAATGGCCAACTGTCCCTGTATCTGTTTCTTGGCGGCCCTAAGCCGGGCATCGCCCATAGCCTTCTCGCGCAGCGTTTTCAGTTCCTTATCCACGATAGACAAACAGCGCGGCACATCCTGATGGTCACAACCGAAATATATGCTAAGCAGACCCGAATCGCTGTAGGCATTCACCGTCGATTCCACCGTGTAGACCAGACCTTTTTTCTCGCGCAAAGCATTGTTGAGCAAGCTGTTCATACCCGGGCCACCCAGCATATTGTTCAGAAAGAACATCGGCAGACGTTTTGGCGAATACAGGTGATAGGCCGAATTGCCGTAAAGCACATGGGCCTGATGGCTTTGTTTGTCGATGCAGCGGCGCAAAGACTGCTGCATACGGGCGGGTTCGCGCCGGTGAAGGACCGAGGCTGCCGAGGTGTCGGGCCGGTCGCCAAGGTATTTGTCCAGCAAGCGGTTCTCCGTTTTCGTCTCCATGGGCGACATGGAAAAGTACACAATGCGGTCGGTGGTAAGGCAACGCTGCACGAACTGCCGGAAATGCTCTGTACGGAAACTGCGCAAACAAGACTCATCCCCCAAAACATTATAACCGAAAGGTTGGTCGGGATAGAGTATCTTCTCGAAATCGTCATAAATGAGATCGGAGGGAGAATCTTCGTAAACATCAATTTCGTCGAGTACCACTTCGCGTTCACTCTCGATTTCGTGTTGCGGGAATACCGAATTGAACAGCATATCGCACATCAGTTCCAGCGCCCGCTCATAGTCGCGCTTCAGGCAAATGGCGTAGAGGAAAATCTCTTCTTTGGTGGTATAAGCATTCACCTCGCCACCCACGGCTCCCATACGGTCGAGAATCTGCCAGGCGCGACGTCGGCCGGTACCCTTGAACAGCATATGTTCGGTAAAGTGGGCGATGCCCTGCTCGTGAGGCAGTTCGTCGCGGGTGCCGGCCTTCAGGGCAAAGCCACAACAGCACACATCACCGCTACAAGGACGAAGTATGGCCTGTATGCCGTTGGGGAAACTTTTAATACGTTCTTGCATCATATCATTTGAGAGGGCATGCTGCCTGCGGTGGCACGCTGTCGTGCAGCAAACGCAAGGCTTCCGGCCCTTCGTTGAAAAGCAGGTCTACGATGGAAGCATCGGCCACAAAGGGCACTTGAGGCTCGAACACCTGCATATATCTTGGTGAACAGTAGTGCGAGCTCAGAGCGGCGGGCAATTCTTTCTTGGGATGTATCGCCTCGCGCCAGTCCAAGACATCTTCCGTAAGGACTTCCTTCTCTTGCGGCAAGCGGTAAGTGTCGGTATAGCACAACTTGGGAGCAAAACCGAGAAGAGAGCAGATACGGTCTTGCAAAGCTGCGTTGAAGTCGAAAAGCAAGCGGATATCATCCCGCTGGAAAAAGGGCTTCAAATCGTCTTGACAATACTCAAAGAAAGGCGTAGACCGATAAGCGGCCTCCAAACTCAGCCAATGCCGGCGTTGCCATGGTTTGGAATAGTCGATTTGCACTTCGCGCACGGGCTGATCGTTAAGTGCCTTTACCGGAATGCTCAAATCCATCGTTCCATTGGCCGCCACTATGGTGCAGCGGTTACGATAACTTTGCTTGTGATAATGCTCGTGTTGTTCCACCAGCACCTGCCGACTGTGCAGCAGGCAGGCATAGTAGGAAACCGGAGCCAAATAGGCCGTGGAAAGCAACACCTTGGGTAAGGACATGACAACTAACGGGCGGCCTTGAAGAAACGGTTCCAACGGATTTTGCCCTGTCCCCAGGACTTGTCTTTGTTCAAAGAGAGCCATACAAAGGCAGGACGTCCCACGATATGGTCTTCAGGAACAAAGCCCCAACAACGTGAGTCGGCAGAATTGTGGCGATTGTCGCCCATCATCCAGTAATAGTCCATGGCGAAAGTATAGCTATCGGCGGGTTCGCCGTCCAAGAAGTAGCGACCGTCCTTCTTTTCCAGACGATGACCTTCGTACACACGGATGGCACGCCCGTAAAGAATTTCATTAGCCTCGTTCAGCGCGATGGTGGCACCTTTGGCGGGTATCCAAATGGGTCCGTAATTGTCGCGCGTCCAAGTATTGGAAGCGTGCAGGGGGAACATGGTGCCGCCCAAACTATAAGCACCGACCATAGCCGGCTCTATCTTGACGGCTTGGATATTGGGAGCCTTGCGCACTTTGGCCAAAGCCTCGCGGGTAAGCGGGAAATGATAAACGGGCAGGCTTTTACCATCGGTCGAGGACTGAAAACCGAGCAACTGCGGCAGGATGTTGTTTTCGGGCAGCAGGATGCGGTCTTCACGGCTGATGCCCCAGTCTTCGAACTGACGCTCAGAGATATAGCCGCCTTTGGTCTGCACGAAATAGTTATACTGTACTCCGGGTTCGTCGGGCAGGAGGTTGCCGTTCACATACAGCACATTGTCGACAATCTGCAAACTGTCACCGGGCAGACCCACACAGCGTTTCACATAGTTCTCGCGACGGTCTACAGGACGCCATATCACCTTGCCGAAAGTCTGCGGATGATTGCGCACATAGGCAGCAGCCTGAGCATGCGAAAAATGTCGTTCCTGTTCCAGCTGATAACAAAGGGTGTAATAATCGGGGTTCTGCATCTTCAGTGTCACGGTGTCGCCCGTAGGGAAATTGAACACCACGATATCCTTGCGTTGCACGTCTCCCAAACCGGCAATACGCTTATAAGGCCATTGGGGCTTCTCGAAGTAAGACTTGCCTCCCACCAGCGGCATGGTATGCTGTGCCAAGGGAAAATGCAGCGGCGTCATGGGCATACGCGGACCGTAGGCGGCTTTGTTCACTACCAGGAAATCGCCCACCAGCAGGCTCTTCTCCAAGGACGACGAAGGTATCTGATAATTCTGGAAGAAAAGGATGAACACGAAGTATACAGCCACCAATGCGAAAACGATGGCATCGACCCAGTCCATCAGGCTGCGCCAAAAAGACTTCTTCCATTTACGCCAGAAAAACCAGGGGAGCAGCCGGGTAACGTAAAAATCGAAGAAGAAAGGTACTGCCACCAGGAACCAGGCGCTGCGCGTCCATATAGCCACCAGAACCAACACGATGGTCCATAGGGCGAAACCTATCCAGCGGCGAGGGCTTGTCTTGAATTGTATCATCCTTGTTGCGTATTTATGGAGAATCAGAAACCCAGCATATCTTCCATACCGAGCAGGCCTTTTTTGCCCAAAGTGAATTCGGCGGCCAGCACGGCACCGTAAGCCAGGCAGGAACGGCTCTTGACATTATGCGAAATGCTGATGGTATCGACAGGCGAATCGTAGACCACTTCGTGATAGCCGGGTTCGTTGCCAATGCGCTCCGACACAATGCCGATAGTGTCGGCCTTGTCCACAGCCCGATTCTCCCACTGGGTCTTGCGGTCGATACGGGCGATGATGTCTTGCGCCAGCGTGATGGCCGTGCCGCTGGGAGCATCCAGTTTCTGCGTGTGGTGTACTTCCCGCATCTTCACATCGTACTGGTCGAAGGCGTTCATTTTTTCGGCCAAAAACTTGTTGAGCGCAAAGAAAATGTTCATGCCCAGACTAAAATTGGAAGCGTAGAAAAAGGTTCGGCCTTCTTCCTGGCAAGCCTTGCGAATTTCTGGCATTCTATCGAGCCAGCCCGTGCTTCCCGACACCACCGGCAGTCCGGCAGCGAAGCATTTCTGATAATTGTTGAAGGCCGTCGAAGGGCCCGTAAACTCAATGGCGATATCAGCCGAGCGGAAAGCCGGCGAATCGAAAAGGTGCTGCGTGTCTACATCGATGGTACAAACTATTTCATGGCCTCTTTGCAAAGCTATCTTTTCTATCTCATGGCCCATCTTTCCGTAGCCTACAAGTGCAATTTTCATCCTTGTTTTTTGTGTGTAAAAAATTCATGCAAAGTTAAGCAAATCCCTTTTATTTGAGGGAAGTTTTCACGAAATTTGCGCTTCGCAAGAAAAGTGTCCCTATGTCGATGTCGAAATTTACTGGAATCTGCGCCCTGTTGCTCTGCGCCTGCATAGCGGGTTGCGCCAGTATCGGCATGCCTCAGGGCGGTCCTAAGGACGAGACTCCACCTAAGCTGATGAAGTCCAAACCCGACAACAACGTCACCGGCTGGAACAAGAACAAGATAGAGATAGAGTTCGATGAACTGGTGAGTGTCCAGAATGCCAGCGAGAAAGTGGTGGTTTCGCCGCCGCAGAAAAAACCGGCCAGTGTCAGCACCGTTATGAAGAAGGTGGTGGTAGAACTCAAGGACAGCCTTATGCCCAACACCACCTACACCATCGATTTTTCCGATGCCATCGTCGATTACAACGAAAGCAACCCTTACGGGCAATATCTGTTCAGTTTCTCCACCGGCGACAGCATCGACAGCCTCTGCGTGTCGGGGCATGTGCTCGACGCCGCCACCCTTAGCCCCAAGCAAGGCGTTGTGGTGGGCGCGCACGCCAATCTCGACGACAGCACCTTCATCAAGGAAAAATTCCTGCGCATCGCCCAGACCGACGAACATGGCTATTTCTGCATCCGTGGACTGAAAGACATCCCCTACAACATCTACGCGCTGGGCGACCAGAACCGCGATTACCGTTTCGACCAGAAGGGCGAAGGCATTGCTTTTCCCGACTCGGCCGTTAGGCCCTGGGCCGAGCCTTGCCTCAAGCCGGATACCGTCTGGAAAGCCATGGCCAAGGGTGACACTTTGCGGCTGGTCGACAGTGTCGTGATGCGTCCGACAACCTGCTTCAAGCCCGACAACCTGTTGCTGATGTATTTCAACGAAGACTTCGGCCGGCAATATTTGGTGAAGAGCGAGCGTAAGGAAGCCAACCAGCTTAGGCTCTTTTTCAGCTATCGCGCCGACTGTCTGCCGCAAGTGAGGGTACTGAACCCCGACAGCACCTTGGGGCAAGACAGTCTCTACTGGCAAAACGACTGGTTCGTGCTGGAAGACAACCCCACCCACGACAGTCTCTGCTATTGGGTAAAGGATTCTGCCCTTATCAAACTTGATACCATCCGCCTACAGATAGACTACCTGAAGACTGGTTCCAACGACTCACTGACAGCCGCCCGCGATACCGTGAATTTCGTCTACCGGCCGAAAGCCGCCACCGACGATGGCAAAAACAAAAAGACCGGCAACAAGCGCAAACGCAATGAACAGCCAGCCGACAGCACACAAAAGGCCAAACCCGAAGTCAAGCATTTCAAGATGAACGCCCAGCTGGGCAAGGAAATTGAAATCTACGCCGTACCCACCTTCACTTGGGAAAGTCCCGTGGCCCACGATTCGCTGGCGGCCTGGCATCTCTACCAGAAAGTTGACACGCTCTGGCAAGCCCTTAGCGGATTCGAGCTGGAGCAGGACGAATACAACCCGCGCAAATACCACTTCTACTACGACTGGGATTACGGACAAGACTATATGCTTAGTCTCGACTCCGGAGCCTACCGTTGTTTGTACGATTCCATTACCAATGCGGCGGCCAAATTTGAATTCAAGACCAAATTCGAAAAGACCTACTCGCGGCTGGTTGTCAACATTGTCGGTCTCAACCAAGGCCAGCCCGCCTTTGTAGAACTGCTCAATAGCAAAGACGAACTGGTGTACCGCGAATCCGTCATCGATGGGGTGGCCGACTGCCTGAACCTACCCGCCGGCGACTTCTACTTGCGCCTCATCCTCGACAACAACGATGACTTCGTCTGGACCACCGGTTCTTACCAAACGAAACGTCAGCCCGAGCAAGTGCTATACCTGAACAAGAAGCTGACGCTAAGGTCTAATTGGACCATTCAGGAGAGCTGGAACATTTGGGAACTGCCCATCGAAGAGCAGAAACCCAAAGAACTCATCCAGACCGATTCCAAGAAGAAAAAGTAGGAAATTGACTCAGATTTTCCACTCGAAACCATCCTTGCGGTCTTTGATTTCAAAGCCCAAGGCGGTAAGCGAGTTGCGTATCTCATCGGCTTTGGCCCAATCTTTATTGGCCTTGGCCTCCATTCTCATTTGGAGCAACATATCAACCACGGCGCGGAAAGCCGCCTCCTTCTTGGGATTTTCTTCCGTGGCTGCACCGGCGGGCCGCAAGCCCATGATATCTTCCACAAACAGTTTAAACACCTCCTTCAGTTCGGTCAGATCTTGAGCCGAAATGCTGGCTTTGCCGTCGTACACGCTGTTGATAAAGCGTCCCGCATCGAACAGATGCGAAATGACAATGGGCGTGTTCAAGTCGTCGTTCATGGCATCGAAACAACGCTGACGCAGCGTCTTGGCCTCGTCCGACGAAGACTGCTCCGATGCCTGCAACATCTGCAAGCGTTTGTAGCTGTCCATCAATCTTTCCAGACCCTTTTCAGACGATTGCAGCGCCTCGTTGCTAAAATCGACCGTGCTGCGGTAGTGGGCCTGCAAGATAAAGAAGCGTATGGTCATGGGAGCGTAGGCTTGCGTGAGCAATTCGTGTTCTCCCTTGAAGAACTGGTCGAGCGTGATAAAGTTGCCCAAACTCTTGCCCATCTTCTGTCCGTTGATGGTTATCATGTTGTTGTGCATCCAATAATGCACCATTTCCTTGCCTTGCGAAGCCACTGCCTGCGCAATCTCACACTCGTGATGCGGGAAGATAAGGTCCATGCCGCCACCGTGAATGTCGAAAGTATCACCCAGATATTTCTTGCCCATGGCCGTGCATTCGCAGTGCCAGCCGGGGAAGCCGTCGCTCCAGGGAGATGGCCAGCGCATGATGTGTTCGGGCTGGGCCTTTTTCCACAAAGCGAAATCTACCGGATTATGCTTCTCGGACTGTCCGTCCAAGTTATCGCGGCTAGTGTTGATGACATCCTCCAGATTGCGGCCGGAGAGTTTACCGTAATGATATTGCTGATTGTATTTGACAACATCGAAATACACCGAGCCCTGGCTTTCGTAGGCGAAACCACGGTCCAAAATATCCTTTACCAGCTGTATCTGCTCGATAATATGGCCGGAAGCATGCGGTTCAATACTTGGGGGCAGCACGTTCAAAGCCTCCATCGCCTGATGGTAGCGGTTCAAATAATATTGCACCACTTCCATGGGTTCCAGCTGTTCCAGACGGGCCTTCTTGGCAATTTTGTCCTCGCCTTCATCAGCATCGTGTTCCAAATGGCCCACATCGGTAATGTTGCGCACATAGCGAACCTTGTAGCCAAGCTGTTGCAGGTAGCGGAACAAGATATCGAAGGTGATGGCCGGACGGGCGTGACCCAAGTGGGCATCGCCATAAACCGTTGGGCCGCAGACGTACATGCCCACATGGTTTTCATGCAAGGGCTTGAACAGTTCCTTGGTTCGGGTCAAGGTATTGTATATAAGCAGTTCCTGTTTCATTTTATGTAAAGTTTATAAGGTTGCGTTGAAGTGAATACCACGGCCGGACCTTCGCTCAAATAGCGCCACAGACCCGCGCGAGTGCTGAGTATCATCCTATAGGGAACCCCAGCTTTGACTTCTTCCAAGGGGATGACATTTTTCGGGCTGAATGCAGCGTCTTCCGCGATAAATTCGTAGAAAATTCCGGCATCGGTCAGTAGAAGCATATCGGGGTCGCCCGGTTTTTCCTGCAAAGCGAAAAAGCCTTCGGGTGTACAGAAGGAAGCATGATAGGCGATGTCCTGTACCGGCGGCTCAAGCAACTGTTCTCGCGTAGGTTTGCCCCTGTGGAAAAAGACTTCCACCTGCGGCAGAATATTGCGGATACCCTGCTTGCCCGTCATTTTTTCGGCATAGCTCAAGAATTCGGCATAGCGGTGCGGACGGCCCTGGATATTGCTGACAGGATAAGTCTCCGTCTCGTGAAAGAGCGCTTCCAACTCGGCCTGCTGCGTTGGTTTGTTTATGGGCACAAGCGGGCGTATGAACATACTTTGCGGGAACGGAGCCTCTTTTACCAGCACACTCGACAGGTTACGGTACACCTGATCGTGCCGGTCGGCGCCTATCCAAAGAGAGAAGCCGTCATAGAGGCGGCAGCTCTCACCTTTCGACTGCAAGTACATGGAACCCGCATCGTTGATACCCACAAAAAAGTTGTCTATCAAGGCATCGCGCGTAAGGGGTAACAAATGCGACTCAGCCCCGTCGTTGCCGGCAGGCAGGAAATACTTGCAGGTGCCCGGCCATACAAGATTGGATTCGCCCGCCATCATACGGTGCACATAGGGCTGCAAGTCTTCATAGCGCTGCAAGGGCAGGCACTGACGAAAATCTTCGTAACTATGGATATTCAGAAAACGGTAATGTTTGCCCATAAGGGTATTGGCAGCTTCGCTCAAATTGTCGAAAAGCTGCTCATGCTGGGCTTCGAACGGCATAGCCTTGGCCTCCTGGAATTCATCCAGACGGTCTTTGTTGCACATCGAAAAAAACGGTGTCAGAAAGTTGGTCGGCATAATACCCTCAGTTATAATGGATTTTCCGTAGGCAAAGATTCCTGCAAAGATAATGAAAGCTTGGCAAAAACCCAGTTCCTACGCAATTATTCCAATTCGCCGGCTTGTATTTTCGCCCAGACCATTTTGGAAGCCTTTTGCTGCGCATTTTTCTTGGAATAACCCTGCGAGCAGGCCACAGAACGGCCTTGAATCAAGACCTCACAGTCGAAACTGGGCGTATGTGAATCGCCGTCGGAGGGAAGATGGGCTTCCATGGTAGAAAAATTCAGCTCATAACGACGTTGCTGACACCATTCCAGCACCAGCGATTTGTAATTGCATACCGACTTGGCTACCTCGTCGATATCGAGCAAGGTCCCCAAAATCTTCCGCTCCAGAAAACGGCGGCAATAGCCAAAGCCACGGTCTAGGTAGATGGCGCCGAAGAGCGCTTCGAGGGTGTTGCCATAAACATCGCTGCGCAAAGAGTTGGTATGATTGGCCATCATGGTCATATGGTCGAGACCCAAGCTGACGGACAGATGGTTCAGGCTGTCGCGCTTGACGATTTTGGAGCGCGTGGTAGTAAGGAAACCTTCTTCCTCGTTGGGAAAATGTCGATAGAGAGCATCGGCCACCAGAGCATCGAGGATGGAGTCGCCCAAAAATTCAAGCCGCTCGTTGTTCTGCAAGGAACCGTCCGCCTTATGTAAAGACAAAGACTTGTGGCGCAAGGCAAGCTCGTAATAAGCTATATGCCTTGGCCAAAAGCCTAAAATCTTCCTTAGAGAAAAATACAAACGCTGTCTGCGAATAAAAGACAATCCTAGCCCTGCCATTTTCTGAAGGCAATACATGCGTTGTGACCGCCAAAGCCGAAAGTATTGGACAAGGCCACACGGATATCTCTTTTAACAGCTTTGTTGAAGGTAAAGTCCAGACGATAGTCGATTTCCGGATCTTCGTCACCTTCTTCGTGATTGATAGTGGGAGGAACGATACCGTTCTTGATAGCCAAGATGGTGGCAACAGATTCAACGGCACCGGCCGCGCCCAGCAAATGTCCCGTCATCGATTTGGTGGAACTGATGCTAATCTGGTAAGCCCTGTCGCCAAAGGCAGCCTTGATGGCCTTCACCTCGGCAATGTCACCGGGATGGGTAGAGGTACCGTGAGCATTGATGTAATCCACTTCGTCTTTGGACACGTTCATTTCTTCCAAAGCCAACTCCATAACGCGCTTGGCGCCCAAGCCTTCGGGATGAGGCGCCGTCATATGGTAAGCATCGGCCGATAGACCACTGCCTATCACTTCGGCATAAATTTTGGCACCGCGGGCCAAAGCGTGGTCGAGTTCTTCCAAGACCAGACAAGCGGCACCTTCGCCCAGCACAAAGCCATCGCGGCTGGCAGAGAAGGGACGGCTGGCCGTTGCAGGGCTGTCGTTGCGGGTCGAAAGGGCACGCATGGCATTGAATCCACCCATGCCGGCAGAGGTAATGGCACCTTCGGAACCACCGGCTATCATCACATCGGCCTTGCCCAAACGGATAAGGTCGATGGCAGATGCGGCGGCCGTATTGGAAGAAGCACAAGCCGAAACCGTGCCATAGTTAGGACCGGAAAAACCGTATTTGATGGAAATATACCCGGCAGGCATATCGGTGATAACCTTGGGAACGAAGAAGGGACTATATCGCATAGCGCCGCTGTCGTCTACATAGTGCTTGCGCACATCTTCTTCGAAGGTATCCACACCACCTTCGCCACTGCCCCAAATAACGCCGAAACGGCTAAGGTCTTCAGCCTGCAAATCGAAAGCGGCATCTTCGACGGCTTCCTTGGCAGAAATCAAGGCGTACTGTTCGAACATGGAATACTTGGAGGCTTCCTTGCGTTCGAAATAGTCTAGGGGGTTATATTCTTTGATTTCACAAGCGAACTGCGTCTTGTGATTGGAGGGGTCAAAATGAGTAACAGGTCCTGCTCCGCTTACGCCCTTAATCAGTGAATCCCAAAACTCGGGAACTGATTTTCCAATAGGGGTAATTGCACCAAGACCTGTTACGACTACTCTTCTTAATTTCATAATTTGTTCTCGAAACCCGGAGCCATCAACGGCCAGAGCATCTAAAAAATTAATTAATTAAGCTAAAGCCTTTGTAATGTAATCGATTGCATCCTTAACTACAGAAATCTTTTCTGCATCTTCATCGGGAATGCTAATGCCAAATTCTGATTCAAAACTCATGATCATCTCAACGGTATCAAGAGAATCGGCTCCCAAGTCGTTGGTGAAACTGGCTTCGGGGGTAACTTGTGAAAGCTCTACGCCCAGCTTCTCAGCAATGATGGCGGATACTTTCTGTGTAATTTCAGCTTCAGACATAATAATTTTCTTTAGTTAATAAATGATTTTTTTCTACGTCAAAAAACGCGGCAAAGTTAACTACGAAAATCAAATATATGCTACTTTTGCACTGAAAAAATTGCGCCAAAGCCGCATCTCAAAACACAAGTGTTTAATATTCAAACCTTTACAAAGATGTCAGAAAAGCATCGCGTAGCCATTTTCGCTTCGGGCTCCGGTTCAAATGCCGAGAATATCATCGGATATTTTAGAAACAAGCAGGGTGAAAATGCCATGGAAACCGAATTTCCCATCATACTTTGCAATAATCCCAAGGCCTACGTCTTTGAACGGGCCAAAAAATTGCAGGTTCCCTGCGAATGTTTCTCGCGCGAAGATTTCGAAAGCGGACACCTGCTGGCCAAACTGCAAGCCCTGAATATCGACTTTGTTGTGCTGGCGGGCTTTCTGTGGAAAGTTCCCCAAAACATTATCGAGGCCTACCCCAAAGCTATTGTCAATATTCATCCGGCCCTGCTGCCCAAGTTTGGCGGCAAAGGCATGTTCGGCGACCGCGTTCATCAGGCTGTCGTGGAGGCCGGAGAAAAAGAGTCGGGCATTACCATCCATTACGTCAACGGGTTCTACGACAGCGGCGACATTATTTTTCAAGCCAAGTGTCCCGTGCTGCCCGGTGACGATTTTCATGAGGTCGCAAAAAAAGTGCACGCATTGGAATACGCACACTTTCCAGAAGTGATAGAACGGCTGCTCGCCGAACTTTAGCCAAGTTTTACCGCACTATATAAATAAGGTATAGCCCGGTTCAGCAGCTTTGCAAAGACATTAGCCGCGCGGTTTCTCAACGAATTTGTAGCCAACTCCCTTGACGGTGACGATGTATTCGTCGCCTATCTTCTCGCGGATTTTGCGGATATGGACATCGATGGTACGGTCGCCCACCACCAGGCGGTTACCCCAAACCAAACGGAAGATGTCTTCGCGGGTAAAAACCTTTTCGGGACGTGACGAGAGCAGCGTCAGCAGTTCAAATTCCTTGCGGGGCAAAGACACTTGCTTGCCGTCAACAAAGACCGAGTAGCGCTCGCGGTCGACGATGAAGCCTTTGCCGGGCACCGTCTTGATTCTGCCACAATAGGGACGGATAATATTCTTGATACGCTGCATAATCAGCAATTGGTTGGTATCGCGGGTGCCGAATTCATCAACACCGCAATCGAACCAGGTCCATTGCAATTCGAAATTCTTGTTATCGTCCAGCAAGAAAAAAATATGCAGGGGCAAGGACTCTTTGTTTTTCTTGAGTTTCCTGCAGAGTTCCTGAGCACGGGCATCGTCAGCTTCCGTGTCGAAAATAGCCAGACAGGGTTGTTCTTCGAGCACATAATCCATTGCTTTCTGCGTGTTGTTAGTGTACTCAAAGTCCACAGCCATGTCTTCCAAAGATTCTTTAATTTGAGGTGCCACTTGCGCTAATTTTGAGGCAAATAGCAACACACATCCATTAAGCGATTTCATAGTGGGAAAATTTTATGTTCAGCGCAAAAATAACACAAGCTTTATCGAAAGCAAAACTACATATGATAAATTTCTTTAATTTTGCAGCCTTGTTTAATCTTGATTAAAAAAGCAATTACTACGATGGATTTTATTGAAGAACTCCGCTGGCGCGGCATGATTCACGACATGATGCCCGGCACGGAAGAGCAGCTCAAAAAAGAAATGACCACAGCCTATGTCGGCATCGATCCGACTGCAGACTCCTTGCATATCGGACACCTTTGCGGTGTGATGATGTTACGCCATTTCCAGCGTTGTGGTCACAAGCCCCTGGCCTTGATCGGAGGAGCCACCGGCATGATTGGCGACCCCTCGGGCAAATCGCAGGAAAGGAACCTGCTCACCGAAGAAGTGCTGCGTCACAATGTGGAATGCATCAAAAAACAGCTGAGCCGCTTTCTCGACTTCGACAGCGATGCACCCAACCATGCCGAGCTGGTGAACAACTACGACTGGATTAAGGGATTTTCCTTCCTCGACTTCGCTCGTGAAGTAGGCAAACATATCACCGTCAACTATATGATGGCCAAGGATTCGGTCAAGAAGCGTCTCAACGGTGAAGCCCGCGACGGTCTTTCGTTTACCGAGTTCACCTACCAGCTACTGCAAGGCTACGACTTCCTTTACCTGAACGAGCACAAGAACTGCAAACTACAGATGGGCGGCAGCGACCAATGGGGCAACATCACCACCGGTACCGAGCTTATCCGCCGCACCAACGGCCGCGAAGCCTACGCCCTCACCTGCCCGCTTATCACCAAAGCCGATGGCGGCAAATTCGGCAAGACCGAAAGTGGCAATGTATGGTTGTCGGCCGAATACACTTCGCCTTACAAGTTCTGCCAGTTCTGGCTCAACGTGGGTGATGCCGATGCCGAAAAATATATCAAGATATTCACTGCCATCGAGAAGGAAGAATGTGAAGCCCTGATTGCCGAACATCGCGCCGCTCCGCACCTGCGTCTGTTGCAGAAGCGTCTGGCCAAGGACGTTACCACGATGGTTCACGGCGAAGAAAACTACGACAAAGCCATGGAAGCCGCCGGCATTCTTTTCGGCAACGCTTCGCAAGACCAGCTGGCCCAGCTCGACGAGAAGACTTTCCTTGATGTATTTGAAGGCGTACCCACTTTCGAGATTTCCAAAGATGCCTTGTCGGGAGGTATCCGCGCAGTGGACCTGCTCACCGACCATGCAGCCGTATTTCCTTCCAAGAGCGAAATGCGCAAGACCGTGCAAGGCGGCGGTGTAGCCATCAATAAGGAGAAGCTTGCTGCCTTCGACTCCGTAATCGACTGCAAGCAGTTGCTGAACGGGAAATACCTTCTGGCTCAACGCGGTAAGAAGAATTATTTCCTGCTGATGGCAAAATAACATCGCGAAAGTTTGGATTTTTGTCACAAAAAGAACTACATTTGCGCGCTTTTTACAGAAAAGCGCTTTGATGATTGTCCAATGGTGTAATGGTAGCACTGCAGTTTTTGGTACTGCCTGTGGTGGTTCGAATCCGCCTTGGACAACATAAGACAGACCTCGGGAAACCGGGGTCTTGTTTTTTTGTATAAATCTTTCATATACATTTTTCTATCATTTTCTTTGGCCGCTCGATATTAATGTATACTTTTGCAGGCATTTTCTGCATTTGTATTCACAACCAACCAAAATGTTTTAGGTATGAAGGATAAAGGCAACCGTTTGAAAAGCATCAGGAAATACGTTTCCTCACAGAAAATCAGCAGCCAAGAAGAACTGCTGCAACTGCTCTCGGACGAAGGGTTCGTCCTGACCCAGGCCACGCTTTCGCGCGACCTCAAGCAATTGAAAATCGCAAAGATGCCCGACTATGAAGGCGGTTACATTTACGTTCTGCCCGAAGAAAGTTCGCCGCTCAGCAAATCGGCCCGCATGAAAACCCAAGAAATTCATTTCGCGGCCACGGGCTTCATTTCCATCGCTTTTTGCGGGCCTTTTGCCGTTGTCAAGACCAAGCCTGCATTTGCAGGAGGTATTGCTGCCGAAATAGACCGGCGCTCGTCCAAAAACATTTTGGGAACTATCGCCGGTGACGATACCATTCTGGTGATTCCCCGCGAAGGCACCGACCGACGCAAGATGTTGCGAACATTGTCAGAAATTTTGCCCATCAACCGCTAATTTCAAATAAATCATAAGACACGTTTCATCTCCCTTTGAGGCCAAGTCAGGCACGAAAGGGAGAGGGGTTTTGCGAATCTATCACTCAAATGGAAACAGAAGAAATTCAAATTGTCATCGCTGACGAAAGGCATCTTCCATACGTTGATACCATCCTGAAAACTATCGAAGAGGCAGCCAAAGTGCGCGGCACCGGCATTGCCAAACGAAGCAACGAATACCTTTCACAGAAAATCCTCGAGGGCAAGGGCATCTTGGCACTTTGCGGCGACGAGTTTGCCGGTTTTTGCTACATCGAGACTTGGGGAAACAAACAGTATGTGGCCAACTCGGGTCTAATCGTTGTGGAAAAGTTTCGCGGCCACGGCCTGGCCAAGCGCATCAAGCAAAGAGCTTTTGCCTTGTCACGAGAGCGTTTTCCCAATGCCAAGCTTTTTGGCCTCACCACGGGTGCCGCCGTCATGAAAATCAACTACGAGCTGGGCTATCGTCCGGTAACCTTCGCCGAACTCACCGACGACGATGCCTTCTGGAAGGGTTGCCAAAGCTGCGTCAACTACCCCATCCTTCAGGAGAAAAAGCGCCGTTTCTGCATGTGCACGGCTATGCTTTACGACCCCGAAGAACATATCAAGATTGAAAAGTAAAACCATAAAAACGAAACACGATGAAAGAGAAAGTAGTATTGGCATATAGCGGAGGTTTGGACACCTCGTTTTGCGTCAAATATCTGAGCGAAGAAAAAGGTTACGATGTTTATACCGCTTTGGCCAACACCGGCGGATTCAGTGCCGAAGAAATTGCTGCCGTCGAGAAGAAGGCTTACCAGCTGGGCGCAGTCAAGCACGTCACCCTCGACATTGCCGAAGACTATTACAACCGGAGCATCCGCTATATGGTTTACGGCAATATCCTCAGAGGCGGCACCTACCCCATTTCGGTAAGTTCCGAACGTACCTTCCAGGCCATCGCCATCATCAACTACGCCAAGTCTATCGGTGCCAAATATGTGGCTCACGGCAGTACGGGCGCGGGCAACGACCAGGTTCGCTTCGACCTCACCTTCCAGATTCTGGCTCCCGAAATCGGCATCATCACTCCTACACGCGACATGGTGCTGACGCGTGAATACGAAATCAACTATCTGAAGGAGAAAGGCTTCGTAGCCGACTTCAAGAAGATGGAATACTCCATCAACAAGGGTCTTTGGGGAACTTCCATCGGCGGCAAGGAAACGTTGAAATCCAATCAGACCCTGCCCGAGGAGGCTTATCCTTCGCAGGTGGTCAAAAATGGCAGTGAAACGCTCACCATCGATTTCGTCAAGGGCGAAATTAGCGCCGTCAACGGCCAGGCCTTCAACAGCAAAGTGGATGCCATCAGAAAGGTGGAAGAAATCGGCTCGGCCTACGGCTTGGGACGCGACATGCATATCGGCGACACCATCATCGGCATCAAGGGCCGCGTAGGCTTCGAAGCTGCCGGTCCGCTACTTATCATCAATGCGCACAAGATGCTGGAAAAACACTGTCTGACCAAATGGCAGCAGTATTGGAAAGACCAAATTGGCAACTGGTACGGCATGTTCTTGCACGAAGCCCAGTATCTGGAACCCGTTATGCGCGATATGGAAGCCTTCTTGGAAAGCTCGCAGAAGAATGTTACGGGCAAGGTTATCATCGAATTGCACCCGCATTATTATACATTGGTCGGCATTGAAAGCGACTACGATCTGATGAAGACCGACTTCGGCGAATACGGCGAAGTGAACAAAGCTTGGGATGCCAACGACATGAAGGGTTTTGTCAAGATTATGGGCAACCAGATGAAGATTTACCAAAACGTGCAGAACCGCGTAGCCAAAAACCAGAACCATGATTAAAGCCGGTATCATTGGCGGGGCGGGCTACACGGCTGGAGAATTGCTACGCATACTCATCCATCATCCGCAGACCGAGATTGTCTTTGTCAACAGCTCCAGCAACGCAGGAAACAGCCTCGCGTCGGTGCATAGCGGACTGATTGGCGAATGTGAGCTTTGTTTTACCGACGATTTGCCTTTCGAAAAGATTGACGTGCTGTTCATCTGCTCCGGTCATGGCGACAGCAAGAAGTTTCTGGAGGCTCACAGCCTGCCTTCGTCGCTGAAAATCATCGACTTGTCCACCGATTATCGCGACGAGAGCAATGGCTTTGTGTATGGTCTGCCCGAATATCAGCGCAGCCGCATACAAGGCGCTCAGAAGATTGCCAACCCTGGATGTTTTGCCACCTGCATACAATTGGCGCTCTTGCCGCTGGCCAAGGCACAACTGCTGCAAGACGATGTGCACGTAACAGCCATTACGGGTTCCACTGGTGCGGGCGTAAAGCCTTCGGCCACTACGCATTTCAGTTGGCGCAACGACAACATTTCGGTGTACAAAGCCTTTACTCACCAACATCTGATTGAGATTAACCAAACGCTCAAGCATTTGCAGCCCGGTTTTGCATACGAAGTGAATTTCGTCCCTATGCGAGGCGATTTCGCTCGCGGCATCTTTGCATCTGTATACACAAAATGCGGCTTGTCAGAAGAGGAGGCAATTGCCTTGTACCGAGACTTTTATCGCAATGCAGCCTTTACTTTTGTTACCGATGCCGACATCGATATGAAACAAGTTGTCAACACCAACAAGGCCTTGGTGCAGGTACGCAAGCACGGCGACAAACTGCATATACTTTCAACCATCGACAACCTGGCTAAAGGCGCTTCCGGCCAAGCTGTCCAAAACATGAACCTGATGTTCGGCCTGGACGAGAAGACGGGCCTCGGCCTAAAGGGCATCGGTTTTTAAAGTTATTACCATGAACTTATTCGATGTATATCCTTTGTTCCAAGTGGACATTGTCAAGGGCAAAGGCTGCCACGTTTGGGACAGCAAGGGCCAGGAATATCTCGACCTTTATGGCGGACATGCCGTTATTTCGATAGGCCATGCGCACCAACATTATGTGGAGATGATTTCCAAGCAAGTGGCTCAGCTGGGTTTTTATTCCAACTCTGTCATCAACAGCCTGCAACGCGAGTTCGCACAGCGTTTAGGCAAGGCCTGCGGCTACGACGACTACAGCTTGTTTCTGGTGAACTCCGGGGCCGAAGCCAACGAAAACGCACTCAAACTGGCATCTTTCCACACTGGGCGCAAGAAGGTGGTGGCTTTCAAGAAAGCCTTTCACGGCAGGACTTCGGCCGCCGTGCGCGTCACCGATAACCCCAAAATCGTGGCTCCCATCAACGAGGGGCTGGAAGTGGAATTCATTGCATTGAACGATATCCAAGCCGTCAAAAAAGCGTTGGCCGCTCAAGATGTCTGCGCCGTAATGATTGAAGGCATTATGGGCGTGGGCGGCATACAGCTTCCCGACGACGAGTTCCTGCGCGAACTGCGTGAGGTCTGCACCGCCACAGGAACCGTACTCATTTTGGACGAAATACAGTCGGGTTATGGCCGCAGCGGCAAATTCTTCGCTCATCAGTACAGCGGCATACGTCCCGACCTGATTACCGTAGCCAAGGGCATCGCCAATGGTTTTCCTATGAGCGGCGTGCTTATCTCGCCCATGTTCGAGGCTGTGTACGGTATGCTGGGTACCACTTTCGGCGGCAACCATCTGGCTTGCGCCGCGGCTCTGGCCGTGCTCGATGTCATCGAGAGTGAACACCTCATCGACAATGCCGCCAAGGTGGGAGATTTTCTTTTGGAAGAATGTCGCAAGTTGCCGCAAATTAAGGATGTACGCGGCCGCGGCCTGATGATAGGATTGGAATTCGATCAGCCTATCAAGGAACTTCGTCAGGCTTTGCTCTACGACAAGCATATTTTTACAGGGGTGAGCGGTGCCAATGTCATCAGGCTCTTGCCTCCGCTTTGTCTGTCCAAACAAGAGGCGCAGTGTTTCATCGACTCATTAAGGGATTTGCTATGAAAATAGGTATTATCGGCGCAGGAAATATGGGTGGCGCCATTGCAAGAGGACTTGTAAAAACCGCACAGTTCAAATCCAGCGACATCATTGTCAGCGACCTGTCCGAAACTTGTCTGGAAACATTGAAGGGCGATTGCCCCGACATTTGCACCTGCAAGGATAACCTGCAGGCCGCCCAAGCCGACATCGTACTGCTGGCCGTCAAACCTTGGCTGGTCAATGTGGTTCTATGCGAAGTCGGTTCAGTGCTCAACAACAGCAAGATTCTGATTGTAGTGGCCGCCGGCATCAATTTTGAGCATATCTATCAGCATCTGCCCGAAGAGATGGATTTGCTGCCCTGCTATCGTCTGATTCCCAATACGGCCATCAGCGAGCAGGAAAGCATGAACCTGTTTGCCGCCTGCAACACGACACCAGAACAGAACGATTATATTTTTTCCATCTTCGGCAAGATGGGCAGTTGCCTGTTGCTGGACGAAGACAAGATGAATGCTGCCACGGCACTCACTTCTTGCGGCATTGCCTATGCTTTGCGCTATGTACGCGCATCGGTGCTGGCCGCAGTAGAGATGGGGTTCCGTCCGGCCCAGGCGCAGGAGATGGTGGCTCAGACCATCAAGGGGGCAGCGGCTTTACTGTTGAAGGGCGACACCACTGCCGAGCAGGAAATTGACAAGGTTTGCACGCCTGGAGGCATTACCATTAAAGGGTTGAACGAGATGGAGGCCAGGGGCTTCAGCAATGCTGTCATTCAAGGCTTGAAAGCCAGCCTCTAAGGGTCCACACATACCATGAGAATCGTTGTCAAAATAGGAAGTCAAGTTATCAGCCGCGAAGACGGCAGTCTGGATGTTACACGCATGTCGGCCTTGGTAGACCAAGTGGCCGAGCTGCACCGACAAGGCATCGAAGTGATGATGGTCTCGTCGGGAGCCGTTGCCGCCGGACGAGGAGAATTCAAGCCTCAGCAGAAGCTCGATGCCGTGGAGCAGCGCCAGCTGTTTTCGTCCATCGGACAGGCTATCCTCATCAACAAATACTATATGTTTTTTCGCGACCACAACATCGGTTGCGGACAGATACTTACCACCAAAGAAAACTTTTCCGACCGTCGTCATTACCTGAATCAGAAGCAATGTATGCAGGTGATGCTGGCCAACGGCATCATTCCCATTATCAACGAAAACGACACCACTTCGGTAACCGAGCTGATGTTTACCGACAATGACGAACTGTCGGGGCTTATCGCCACCATGATGGATGCCGATATGCTGATTTTGCTGAGCAATGTGGACGGCATTTTCAAAGGAGACCCCAAAGAGGGAGCCGAACTGATACCGCAGATTGAGCCTTTACAGGATGTCAGTGCCTATATCTCGACCCGGAAATCGGCCTTCGGACGCGGAGGAATGCTTACCAAATACCGTATTGCCGCCAAGGTAGCCGAAGAAGGCATAGCCGTAGCTATTGCCAACGGCAAACGCGACCATATCATAGCCGATATCGTGGAAGGGCACAAGCTACCGCTGGCACAACGACGACAGCCCTTCAGCTTGTTTGTGGCCGAGAAACGTTCGTCGGCCGTCAAGAAGTGGATAGCGCACAGCGATGGTTTCGCCAAGGGTGAGGTTCATATCAACGAAGCCTGCTGCCAGGCCATCAATTCGAGCAAGGCCTGCAGCCTGCTGCCCGTTGGCGTGACAAGCATTGTGGGCGAGTTTGAGAAGGGCGATTTGGTGCGTATCGTGGCCGATGGACAAATCATCGGCATCGGCAAGGCTTCCTGCGACAGTGCCGCCGCCAAGCGCAATATGGGTCGCAAGGGACAACGCCCGCTTATTCATTACGATTATCTCTATTTGGAATAATATGGACTTGACCGCAGCCCTCCGCGAAGTACAGCAGGCCAGCCTCGCACTCGCCTGCACCTCGGACGATGACATAGCGCAGTTGTTACTCTATCTGGCCGACAGCATCAAGGCCCAGAGCTCTTTTCTTCTGACGGAGAACCGCAAAGACCTGGAGCGAATGTCGGCCGAAGACCCTAAATACGACCGTCTCCAGCTGAGCGAAGCGCGTCTGAAGGGCATTGCCGACGATATGCGTCATGTGGCCGCGCTTCCTTCGCCCGTGGGCGAGGTCTTGAGCGAGACCCGGCGTCCCAATGGCATGACCATCAAGAAGGTGCGCGTGCCTTTTGGGGTTATCGGCATTATTTATGAAGCGCGGCCCAACGTCACCTTCGATGTATTTTCGCTCTGTCTGCGCAGCCACAATGCCTGTGTACTGAAGGGCGGATCCGATGCTTCCTTCTCCAATTTGGCGGCCATAAAGCTTATAGAAGAGGCTTTGTGTCACTTTGGTTTCTCGCCTCGCACAGCCTTGCTTATGCCAAATGATCATGCCAGCACCGAGGCCTTGCTGCAAGCCGTCGGATATGTAGACCTGATTATTCCGCGTGGCGGCAAGAACTTGATTCGCTTTGTGCGCGAACACGCCAAGGTGCCGGTTATTGAAACGGGTGCGGGCATTTGCCATTGTTACTTCGACAAGGCGGGCGATGTGGCCAAGGGAGCGGCCATTGTCAACAACGCCAAAACACGCCGCGTGAGTGTTTGCAACGCGCTCGACTGCCTTATCGTGCACCGCGACAGACTACAAGACCTTCCGCGCTTGTGCGATGCCCTGGCCCACTCGCAAGTGCATATCTTTACCGATGCCCCGGCCTTGGTCCAATTGCAGGGCCATTACCCAGAGGCACTGCTCTCGCCCGCAAGCGAGGAGCATTACGGCACAGAGTTTCTCGACTACAAGATGGCCATCAAGACGGTGGACAACATTGAACAGGCGCTAGAGCACATACAACGCTATTCGTCCAAGCACAGCGAAAGTATCGTCACGGAAGACCCCGAGGCCAAAGCTTTGTTCCAGGCCAAGGTAGATGCCGCTTGCGTGTACGTGAACGTATCGACAGCTTTTACCGATGGCGGGCAGTTTGGTTTTGGAGCAGAAATAGGCATCAGCACCCAGAAGATGCACGCCCGCGGCCCGATGGCGCTACCCGAGCTTTGCAGCTACAAATATTTGATTGAAAGTCAAGATTTTGCTATACGAAATTCATAAATCATTCATCATGAGACATTATACCAGCATCCACGATTTGGGCGATATCAGAGCCGCCGTCAAAGAAGCTCTGGCCATCAAGCAAGACCGCTTTGCCTTCCAAAGCCTGGGCAAGAACAAGACTGCGCTGCTCATTTTCTTCAACAATAGCCTGCGTACCCGCCTCAGCACACAAAAGGCTGCCATGAATCTGGGCATGAATGTCATTGTGCTCGATGTCAACCAAGGTGCTTGGAAACTGGAAACTGAACGCGGTGTCATTATGGACGGCGACAAGTCGGAACATCTGCTGGAGGCCATTCCCGTTATGGGCAGTTATTGCGATGTTATCGGCGTGCGCTCCTTCGCCCGCTTCGAGAACAAGGAGGACGACTACAACGAAAAGATACTGAACCAGTTCATCCAGTATTCGGGCAAACCTGTCTTCAGCATGGAAGCCGCCACGGGACATCCGCTGCAAAGTTTCGCCGACCTTATCACCATTGAGGAATACAAGAAATGCGAGCGTCCCAAGGTGGTACTTACTTGGGCGCCTCACCCCAAAGCCCTACCTCAAGCCGTGCCCAACAGCTTTGCGGAAATGGCCAATGCCGCCGGCTACGACTTTGTCATTACGCATCCCAAGGGCTACGAGTTGGACGAAAAATTTGTGGGCAAGGCCCGCGTGGAATACGACCAGAAGAAAGCCTTCGAAGGGGCTGACTTTATCTACGCCAAGAACTGGGCGGCCTACCGCGACCCCAACTACGGCCAGATTATCAGCAAAGACCCATCATGGACGGTGGATACTGAACACATGTCATGGACGAACAATGCCTATTTTATGCATTGTCTGCCCGTGCGCCGCAATATGATTGTAAGCGATGACGTGATTGAGAGTCCGCAGTCGATTGTCATTCCCGAAGCGGCCAATCGCGAGATTTCCGCCCAAACAGTGCTGATGAAGATATTGAGGAGTCTCTAAAACGGAAGAGTCAGCCGGCACCTTGGGTGCCGGCTGACTCTTCTGCTGTTCCCAATTTATATGGACTGTGCGAAACCTGCCATATGAATGGCGGTCTGAGCAGCTTCCACTCCCTTATTGCCAAGGACACCACCGGCACGGTCAAGCGACTGTTGCATATCGTCGGTGGTGAGTAAACCGAAAATGACAGGAGTCTTGGCCTGAGCATTGACGGCTGCCACTCCCTGCGTAACGCCTTGGCAGACGTAATCGAAATGCGGGGTGCCGCCCCTTACCACGCAGCCGAGCACGATAATGGCATCGCTGGGATGTTCGCGCACAGCGTTCTCGCTGTTCAGGCGAGCAGCTGCGTACACCAGTTCAAAACTGCCGGGAACATGGTACACACGGATATTCTCGCGGGCAACACCATTGTCGGCAAGACATGTCAGCGCACCGTTAAGCAGGGCATCGGTCACTTCGTGATTCCAGTTTGAAACCACCACATCAAAGACCATAGCACTCGCATCCGGCAGTAGCTGCGGATTGTATTCAGAAAGATTTTTGGTAGCCATCAGCGCTTATTTCTGGCACTTTGCGCGTTCGATGTATTTTTCTACTTCGGTGCCTTCCAAAGAGTTGGGATATTCAGCCTTGATGGTTTCGTAAACCTTCAGCGCCTTCGACCACTGACCCAGCGCTTCATAAGCACGACCGGCCTTCATCAGATAGATAGGAGCAAGCAGGCTGTTGCCCGACTTGGCGGCTTTTTCGAAATAAGCGGTT
The DNA here is from genome assembly GCA_963617485.1 of bacterium. Taxonomy (GTDB): domain Bacteria; phylum Bacteroidota; class Bacteroidia; order Bacteroidales; family UBA1402; genus UBA1757. The sequence goes on from CAVEPA010000013.1 coordinate 48,288, forward strand.
GCCTTCTGGGTTTCGCCAAGTTCTACATAGCAGTCGCCGATAGCACCGGTCAAAGCAGGATTGACAACCAAATCGGAAGTCTTGACTTTGTTTAAGTAAGAGATGGCGGTCTTGTAATCGCCCTGAGCCTTGTAGCACAAACCGGCATAAGCCTTGGCCAATTTAGCGGTCTTGGTGCCGGAGTAGTCCTTTATGATAGCTTCGAAACCGATATAGTCGACAGCATCGCCTTCCAAAGCCAAACGCAAAGAGTCGGCAGCGAAATATTGTTCACCCTTGAAAATCTGCTCGGCAGCCTTCTGTTCTCTGGGGAGCACCACCTTGTTGTTATACAACAGCACACCGCCGACAATAACGATAACGGCTGCCAAAGCTATCAGCAGGGTTTTCTGGTTCTTTTCGATAAATTGTTCCGAACGGCCCAAAGCTTCGTTCATTCCTTCCAAGGCATCTTTGTTGTCTTCTGCCTTTACTTTTGTAGTTGCCATAGTTTTATGTTTTTTCAATTGTTATCAGTATTCACTAAGCGCGCAAAGGTATAAAAATCTTTTCACTAAAAACAAAGTTGGGCCGCTTGTTTTTCCTCTAGTCTTGCTGTAATTTTGCTATGACCAACAACGCCTTATGTATCTTCAACAGCTGTCCATACTCAACTTCAAGAACATTGCCGAAGCCAGCATCGGACTTTCGCCCAAACTCAACTGTTTTTTTGGCAACAACGGCCAAGGAAAAACCAACCTGCTGGATGCCGTTTACCTGCTGTCGTTCTGCAAGAGCCACAACAACGCCCTCGATTCCCAGTTGATACGCCACGATGCCGAATTCTATATGGTTCAAGGCCTTTATCAGATAGACGGCAAGGCCCACGAGTTCTACTGCGGCACCAAACGTCGCGGACGCAAGGTTTTCAAGCAGGACAAGAAAAGCTACGACAAACTTTCGGAACACATCGGCAAGCTGCCACTGGTGATGATTTCTCCCTCGGACGAGGCACTGATACGCGAAGGCAGCGAGGAACGGCGTCGGTTTATGGACATGACCATCGCACAATACGACTCGCAGTACATGCAGGCGCTTGTCTCGTACAACGCAGCCCTACAGCAGCGCAACGCCATGCTCAAGCAGGAAGAACGGCAACACTTTAGCGACGATGTCTACGAAATCTACGAATACCAAATGACGCAGTATGCCCAGGATATTTTCTGCAAACGCCAAGCTTTCATCAAGGCCTTCACTCCACTGTTCAACCAATTTCACCAAGTCATCTCGGGGAACGGCGAGAAAGTGGGGCTGACTTACAGTTCTCATCTGGAGCAGGGCGACTTGGCCCCACAGCTGGCCGACTGGCGCGAGCGCGACAAGATTATCGGCTACAGCACGCACGGCATACACAAAGACGACATTGATATACAGCTCGATGGTTATCCGCTCAAGAAGCTGGGAAGCCAGGGACAGAACAAGACCTGCGTTATTGCCATGAAGCTGGCGCAAGCCGATTTTCTGCGTCAAAAGAGCAGTCAGACACCCATCCTGTTGCTCGACGACCTCTTCGACAAGCTCGACGACCTGCGCGTAGCCAACATCATCCGTCTGGTATCGCAAGACAACTTCGGACAGATTTTTATCACCGATACGCAATTGTCGCATTTGGAGCGAATACTGCACAGCACCCAAGGCGAACACAAAGTGTTCTATGTAGAGAACGGTCAGATTTCAGTTTACACCAGGGATGAGACGGCGCAACAGTGAAAGTCTGGACAACGTCCTGCAGCAGGTGCTCAAAGAGCAGCATCTGGACGGCAAGCTGGCCGAAGTAAGGCTAATAAAGAATTGGGCCGACATCGTCGGCCCAAACTTGGCGGCGCACACCGAGAAGCTCTACATCCGGGGCGGAACGCTCTATCTTCACGTCAATTCGGCCATCGTGCGCAACGAGCTGATGCTGATGCGCAACTCGCTCATCAAGAAGCTGAACGAGTCGGTAGGGCTGAACTGCATACGCAATATCGTCTGTCGTTAATCGACCACCACCACTTTGGCACGCACGGACTTTCCATCGGTAGTCCGCAAAATGTACGTACCCTGAGCGAAAGTGCCCTTGTCTAGATCTTCGAAAGTTTCACCCTCGCTGCTTTGATACAACAGACGCCCTTCCAAACTATACAAGGCAAACGCCCTTACATCAAACGAGCCTTCGGTCTGAGACAGCCCCGTTGAGCGGAGCGAGATGGCACTTAGCGGAACACGGGTATATTCCACATCTTCCTTGTTGGTGGCATAGGATACATAGAGATAGTCGCCGGCCACCATCGATTTGGGATAGCTGTAGCCCGAATTGGCGCTCTTGGCCTTGCCAGAATAACGCAGGGGCTGGATGTCGTCATCGCTACGCAGCAGCACAGCATGGTCGAAAAGCTTGCCATCGCTGCTTAGGCTAAGCACCAGCGGAACCCGGCGTTTATTGCTGACAGGATTGCCGGCCATATAAGCCGTTCCATCGGGCAGATTTCCGGCCGACTGTTTGGTGCGGGCATCGGGCATATTGGTTTTGACAGCCTTGCTCCAAGTAAGCCCGGCATCCCTGCTGGTAGCGGCCAGTTTGAAGTACGATGACTTCTGGTCGCGGAAAATCATCACCAGTGTAGCGTCTTCCTGTTCAAAAAGGCTCGGTTCCATCTCCACCGATTGTGAGCCGTTGTCTGTATAAGTAAAAGAACCTTTTTTCCAGCCTCTTACGCCAGAGGCATCGTCGGTATAGATAGGAGCTATGTGCAAGCCGGGCTGGAAGTGGGCAGCATTGACAATTCGACCGTTGGACAAACGGTGGGGGTCCTGTTCAAAAATGCCGTCCAGACGGCTGCCGTCGGCCATCAGCACATCGGCCGGGGCAGTCCAAGTAAGGCCATCGGCCGAAGCGACATAACGGGTGTAGCCGCCCTTGGGGTCCAAAGAAGCCGGCCAAGTGTTGATGTAGCCCACCAGAGAGTCGGCCGTTACCAACCACCCGCCTGACGAGCAATAACCATCGTCGATAGTGGCGGCCAACACCATAGGTTCAGACCAAGTCTTGCCCTGGTCGGTACTGCGGGCATAGGCCACCCAGGTATCCTCGGAATCCTCATTAGTTTTGGAACTCTGCCACATACAGTAAAGGGCATCCTTGAAACTTGCCATCACCACACCATTGCTAAAGTGGTCGCTCGCATCGCTGGGGGCGAAGACCGTAACGGTTTCCGTTCCTTCGGCTACAGACAGCCCCAAGGTGTTCGTATTGTCGGCATTGAAAAGGCCGCTGCTCACACTAAAGGGGGCTTGGGCGGCAAGTGGAGCCGCTGTCAATGCTGCCAGCAAAGCCAGCGGCAGAAAGTGCTTGTTCATTGGAAGCAGTTAAAAAAACAACAGCCCAGGCTTGCGGCCGGAGCTGTCGTTATGGTTATTTCTCAAATTTATTTGTTCAAATATTTCTTGCCGTCCTTGATGACGATGCCTTGATAGTCTTCGCCTACAATTTGGCCTTGGAGGTTGTAAACCACGCCCTTGCTGGGAGCGATAACAACGCTTTCGATACCGGTGAGGGTCTTGTCGGTAGCGGGATCCCATTTTTCAACATCGTCGGCAGCAA
>CAVEPA010000014.1:0-48750 GCA_963617485.1 bacterium
TTTGTCTTCTCCAGGAAGTCTGCCACATCATTGTCGTTCTCCGACTGCGCAACACTCTCCTTCTCGTTTTTGGTATTCTCGGAAGTTGTTTCTACCTTTGCATCAGACTTGCCGGTGTGCCGCGCAGCTTGCACTTCATTCGTCGGAGCTATAGCGCTAACGTCTCCGTCAGCTGACAATTCATCATAGGCCGTCAGAACCCAGTTCTTGTCGGCTATTTTTTTGCCATTGTCACGGAAATTCTTTCGGATGGTTACAAGTTTGCTTCCTTTCTTGAACACAATCTTGTCACCGTCCTCAAAGTCCTTCGTTCCCGTCTTGATGATGTCATCAATAATTCGTGCTGCTTCATCAGCAGTAGGAAAGCTCTTACCTTCACCTACATGTTTGCTGACGATATGGTCAAAACCACCGCCTCTGTCACCCCACACCAAATCGATGTCACCAACATCGTCGCGGTGGAACACACCAAGCAAATCGCCACTCTTGTGCTTCAGCAAAAAATCAAAGGCCTCCTTCGCCTTGCCCTTGAACTGGTCGTAGATGTTGCCGAACACACCCTTGCCTATCGGCTGCGGAATATCCGTGTCTGTCTTGCGTTCTTGTATAGCAGAAGAAGAGGGTGCTTTTTCTTTTTCCTCGGCTGCGCCCTGCGCGTCGGTGGCGGCTTCGGTTTCGGTTTCCGCCGCGGTTTCAGCCTGCACCCTTGCGCGTTCTTCGGCTTCGGCCTGCAAACGCGCTTGCTCTTCGGCCTTGGCTTGCTCGGCTTCGGCACGTTCGGCTTCAGCCCTTGCTTGCTCGGCAGCGGCTTGCGCCTTGGCCTGCGCTTCGGCTGCACTGCGTTCGCGCTCGGCGTTCACGGCGGCAATCTTCCGCCAGGCGGGAGTATCCTCTGCCACGTCAATGGCGAGACGCATCGGATTGAGAAAGTTTTTCCCGATAATTGTTTTTGCAAGTCTATCCGATTGTCTACTTTAGCATCCGAATCGAATAAAACCAAGAAGATTATAATGAAACGAACCACCATCCTCGCACTGCTTCTGTGTACCCTGTCTACATGGGCACTGGCACAAACCACTCACGGACCGGAGTCCATGACCGGGCGTCCGCGCATCCTCATCTCGACCGACATCGGCGGCACCGACCCCGACGACAACCAGTCGATGATGCACTACCTGCTCTATTGCAACCTGTTCGACTGCGAAGGCCTCGTCTCTTCGCCCTCTTACGGCGACGGCACGAAGCAGGAGATTATCCGCATGATAGGCCTCTATGAGCAAGACCTGCCCGTGCTGAAGCAGCATGCCGAGGGTTGGCCTTCGCCCGACTATCTGCGCTCCATCGCCAAGCAAGGCCGCAAGGGTGCTGCCCCACGGTGCGGATACTCCACTGCCACCGAGGGCTCTGACTGGATCATCGCGTGTGCCAGGAAGGAAGACCCGCGACCGCTCTACCTGCTCGTGTGGGGCGGTCTGGACGATGTGGCGCAGGCACTGCACGACGCTCCTGACATTGCCCCGAAGGTGCGCATACACTGGATTGGCGGACCAAACAAGAAGTGGAGCGTGCCCAGCTACTGCTACATCGTGGAGCACTTCCCCGACCTGTGGTTCATCGAGAACAACGAGTCGTATCGCGGCTTCATATCCAACCGCAAGGACCCGGGCCGCTACCACGCCGGCTTCTACGAGACTTATGTGAAAGGGGCGGGCCATCTGGGTGCCGACTTCTACAATTATCTGAAAGGAATGCCCAAACTGGGCGACACCCCAACGCTGCTCTACATGATGGACGGCGACCCTGCCAATCCGGAGCGTGAGTCGTGGGGCGGACAGTATGAGAAGATTACCTACAGCTCGCGCTGTGTCTTCGACCGCGCTACCACCGCCGCCGACACCATTCAGCGCGACGGCATCGTGGAATGGCACTTCAAGGGTCCGCGACTGAAGAAGGGTCACTACCCGAAGGTGCAGGCCAAGTGGTCGTCGGGTGCCGACGACGAGGTGGGTTTCCTTACCGTCGACAAGCAGCGTTGGCCCGTCTACTACCTGGGCCGTGGCCGCTACATGTGCCGCTACGCCACCTACAAGACCGGCGTCATCAACTACACCATCGAGGCCGACATCCCGGGCTTCCCCGCCCAGAGCGGCCAGCTCTACGTGGAGAACGTCTTCCCCGGCCGTCACCGCGACACCGACTACAAACTCGGCCCTACCTGGTGGAGCGACCTCCTCGACCCTGCCCAGTATGCCCCGCAAGGCAACAGCTGCCAGGGTGCCGCCACCGTCGCCCGCTGGCGCGACCAGGTGATGGAGGACTGGGGTTCCCGCTGCGGCTGGCTGAAGTGAAGGAAAGGCTATGAGGAAAACCAAATCATTACGATAAAACGTATCAGCGACAGCACTGGCTATATACGGAATGATGTCATCGAAGAAGTCAGAAAGGAAATGCGCCGCCAGTGCAAACTGACACAAGTGGATTTGGCTGACAAATCCGGTGTCGGGCTGCGCTTCGTTCGCGAGATAGAACAAGGCAAGCAGACACTCCGACTTGACAAAGTGAACCAAGTACTGGCGCTGTTCGGAAAAGAAATGGGGCCGGTGGATGCACCGCGTGTTCTTGATTAAACAATGAAGTGACGGATGATGAAACAGGGCAAGATATTTGCTCGACCAGTTTGTCGGTCTGCAAACCGAAGACGAGTGAAGACGGCTTACAAGCACCTAATTTCTGAACATGCTGCCAGACTAAAATTGCGGTCAATAGAGAGGAATGGAATGGAGTTGACATAAAAGCAAGACGAACTAGTTGACGATATATTGAGTAATCAATAGTAACAGAAAAATACACTTTTTCGGATTCGGACATTCTGCGTGCTTCATCGTGCAAAAAATCATATTTATTTGTATTTTTGCTTGACTGAATATCAAACGGCCTTTGATCGATACAAGGGAAGAAGGAAACATCGACTGCATGACAGAGCTGCATCGCTGCCATCTAAATATGATATCGACCAATAGGGGAACCAACGTAACTCATTATGACAATAGGCGATTGCTTTATTATGATAGGCTCAAACCAAGACGAGCCTATGACTATGTATAAAATCGATAGTGTAAGAGAAGACAAGATGGATGCCTTTAGTATCCTCATAAAGAAAGAGCAAATCATGGGTTGGGATTTCCCAAATGAGTACGACAATGACATTCCGGAAGAAGCCATTTTGTTGCCACAAGATACTTATGCTAAAGTAAAGCAACGGATGGAAGATTTCTATGTTCAATCACGCCAACTCATTCAGGAGAATCTTGTCGATGGTGACTTTGAAATTGAAATGGGAAGACGTTACTTTTATCGTTCTATCCACACTGTGACCAAAATAGAGGAGAACCGAGTGTATTATGATTTGTTCAGAATTGACCCAGAGAACATTTCCCCCATTTGGACAGGCAATGAGTGCCGAGATGGAATACAAGACCGATGGCAGCCCATTAAAGATGGATTGTACGAGGAATTGTTGCAACGTTACAAGATTTTCGTTGCTCAACTTCAAGAACGTCTATTCGCACTCGCCATAAACAGTTCCGACACCTCAGGTCAATAACAAAGACAGATTATGAGAAAGGCTTGGTTTTCACAAGTTGACGTGAGCGAGCAGCGGTTCTTGGATTACGACCGACAAGTACTGGAAACGCTGCTCATCGACCGCACCACAGGGAACAATATTCTGTGGGGTACGGACGATTATTGCCGTTCGGACGATGACACAGCCCATGCCCATAACTCACAGATACAGATTTATCTTATCACGGCAGAGAACAACGGCATCATCAAACCCCGTGCAATGAAAGCGCGCGATGCCCAAAAGTCCAGGTCTAGAGACAAAGCGGAGGTGTTTACTCCAGCATGGATATGCAATGCTCAAAACAATTTGATTGACGAGGCCTGGTTCGGGTATAAAAATCCGTTTAATGTCCCCAACTCCAACAAGAAGAATCCACACGAGTATACGCTCTCTCCGCTGAAGAAGCAATCCCCCGAACAGAAAGTCGCCTTCCCCGACGGGAAAACGTGGCAAGACTATGTATCGCTTAACCGCATGGAGATGACCTGCGGCGAGGCTCCCTATCTTGTCAACCGATATGACAGCGACAGTCCTACAGTGCGTTTCCGCAGCAACGTGCGGCTGCGCATCGGACTGCTCGATCGCAAGATGAGGGTCATCTGCGAGAATGCGCTGTCAAAAGAAGAATGGATGGACTTCACCCGCAAAGCCTACCAGCATTGTTATGGTTTCGAATGGCAGGGCGACAACTTGCTTTTGGCTCGCGAAAACCTGGTGCTCTCACTTTTCGACTATTATCAGTTTCAGTTTGGCAAGGATGAGATGCCTCCGATAGAGTTTGTCCGGGAAATTGCGGAAATCATCTCCTGGAATCTATGGCAAATGGATGGACTTTCGCTGCAACTGATTTACTCTCCAAAGAAAAAGTACGAACAAAGCAGCTTGTTCGAAGAGTCCAATGACACATTCTGCAAGATAATGGACTGGGACGAAAACAAAGCCATCCACTTTGCCTCACTTGTTAAGAACAAATAGTATGATAAAAATAGCCACATACGAATATCCGGTTATCTATGTGTACCGCATCGACGATGCCAAGCACAAAGATATATTGAAGGTGGGCATGACCGCGATAGAAGCAGAGAGTGCTGACTTGCTTGAGCCAAACTGCGGTGAACTTCGCAAGAAGGCCATCGCACGCATCAATCAGCAGACAGGCACTGCTTCCATTGACTATGACCTGCTCTATACCGAACTGGCATTCTTTGAGGAAGATGGAGTGAAATACCATTTTGCCGACTATGACGTAAGAGAAGTGTTGGCAAACAGCGGTTACGCCAATGCAAGACTAACCAACAACAACGGCGCTGTGGCCAACGAGTGGGTCGAGGTGAGCGACGTGGAAATAGTCAAGAACGCCATTGCTGCCGTCAAAGGACGTCGTCAGTCTTTGGACTCCAATGATTTCAAAAAGTCAGAGCCGTTGTCGCCAGTCATCATCAAGTTTCGCGACGAACAAAACATGGCCATTGACGAAACGCTTGCGCGTTTCGAGGTCGGCAACAAAATGCTTTGGAATGCCAAGATGCGTTTTGGCAAGACATTCTGCGCCTTGGAGGTAATAAAGCGCCAGCAATACCGCCGCACGCTCATCATCACCCACCGCCCCGCGGTGCGCAGCGGATGGTTCGAAGACTTCAACCTGCTGGGGTTCGGCGAGGATTATTTCTTCGGCCACAAGAAGGTGGCAATGCCAAAACCGTCACCCGATGACACCGAAGAGCAGAAGAAAATCAACGAGCTGATTGCCACGAAGGTCAAGAAGTTTGATGTGCTGGAGGAGCATGCCCAGAAAGACAAGATGCGCTATATATACTTCGCGTCCATACAAGACCTCCGAGGGTCATGGGATGAGAAGGGGCAGTACAAGAAGAACCGTGAGATTTTCGAGGCAGACTGGGATTTGCTCATCGTTGACGAGGCCCATGAGGGCACGAAAACCGAACTGGGTCAGAGCGTCATTGCCGAGCTGCAGAAGCGCGAGAAGCATGAAAAGATGCGCACCCTCTACTTGTCGGGAACGCCCTACAACATCCTCAACAAATTCAAGCCCGAAGAAATTTACTCGTGGACTTACGAGATGGAGCAGGCGGCCAAACAGCGTTGGTACGATGAACACCCCGACGAGCCTAACCCATACGAAGACCTGCCACGCCTGGAACTGCATACCTATAACATCGATAACGTCTTCGACTACGAGCGCGATGAAGAGAACGACTTCTTCAACTTTGCCGAATTCTTCCGCGTAGATAAGGAGACTGAGGCCTTCGTACACGAGAAGGAAGTAAAGGACTTCCTCGACCTTATGTGCAAGGAAAGTACCGACTCCAACTACCCCTACTCTACCGATGAATACCGCTTCTCGCTCAGCCACACACTGTGGGTGCTGCCCGGTGTGGCGGAAGCAGCTGCAATGAGCCGCCTGATTAAGCAGCACGACACACTGAAGCAATATTATGTCATCAACGTTGCCGGCGAAGGCGATGACGACCAGGACAACAGCGACTCCGTGAAGAACGTGAAAGACAATGTTGCCGCCCACGAGAAGACCATCACACTCACTTGCGGCCGCTTGACGACAGGTGTAAGCGTGCCCGAGTGGAGTGCCGTGTTCATGCTCTGCGGAGGTGCGAAGATTAGTGCAGCATTCTATCTGCAGACCATCTTCCGCGCCCAGACGCCTACCCGGCGCAACGTGTTCCCGAAGAAGAAGGTGTGCTATGCTTTCGATTTCGCACCCGACCGCGCCATTGAGGTCATCAACGAGTATGTTGACCAGCAACGGAAGACAAACCACAGTCAGCCAACCGTGTCTCGCGAAACGTCCATAGAATCAACTCTGCACTTCTTGGCCATAATTGCCCATGAGGGTAGCCAGGAAAAACGTTACGATACAATGTCCTTCATGAAGGCCATAGGCGAGGCTTATAAGGAACACATCAAGCGCAAGGGATTTCGTGACCGTCGCCTCTTCGTCGACCTTGGAAGACTTACAGACGAGCAGTATCGCGCCATCGGAGAGATTGGTCTGAAGATGGCTAAAAGCGGCCACACCTTCGGAGCTGGCAACGGTGGCAGTGATGGCATCGTTGGTCTTGCCCAAGCCGGACTTGACAAAGACAAGCCCTCCAAAAAGGGCAAGACGAAAGGTTCTAAAACGGATAAGACCAAGAGACCTACCACCAAGTCATCAAAACCTGTCGACAAGTCGAAAAAGGCGTTCAAGGTGTTGGGAGATATTTTAATACGGCTGCCGATGCTCATCTTCGGCTGCGACTTGAAGGATGGGGACATATCGCTTCAGCTCATCCTCGACGAGGTGGACGATGCTTCGTGGAAGATATTCATGCCAAAAGGCATAGGCAAGAAGGAAATGGAAACACTGATGGCGCTGGAGGTGCTGAACGAAAACCGATTTTCCGCCGCTGCATCAGAAATTCTTACGGAGATAAAAGCAGCCGACAAGTTGCCCATCACCGAGCGCGTAAAGGCGATGGCCGACCTGATAGGCTGCTTCCGCTTCCCCGACAAGGAGACGGTGCTCACGCCTTGGCGTGTAGTGAACATGCACCTGAGCGATACCATCGGCGGCTACGACTTCTTCGACTCTGAGCACAAGACAATGCTGCCCGAGCCACGCCTCGTCACTCACGACGGCGTGACCGACAAGGTGTTCCGTGCCGACGCCCGCGTGCTCGAAATCAATTCCAAGTCGGGTCTCTATCCGCTCTACATGGCTTACAGCCTCTACCGCGAACGCATCAGTATGCCGCCGACCGATATGTTTGCACCGTCCATTGACACTGACGAGGGAAAGCTATATGTATGGGACAAGGTGTTGACCGAGAACCTCTACGTGCTCTGCATGAGTGAGATGGCTGCCAAGATAACTCATCGTGTGCTGGCAGGCTATCGCAACGTGAAGACCAACACGTACCCTTATCTGAAAGACCGTGACTTGGTGGCAGATATTAAAGACAAAGAAGAACTTCCCAATGTTGTTGCGCGCATCAAAGGCAACTTCTGGGGTAACAACAAGACAGATATGAACTTCGACGCTATTGTGGGAAATCCGCCGTATCAAATTATGGATGGTGGTGCTGGCGTATCAGCTACACCAGTATACAATCGTTTTGTAAATTTAGGGAAAAGTATTGATGCTGAGCATATCACTATGATTATGCCCGCAAAATGGTATACAGACGGAAAGGGACTTGACGAGTTCCGGGCAGATATGTTATCTGACAAGTGTATTCAGAAACTTGTTGACTTCACTGATTCTCGCGATTGCTTTGATGGCGTAGATATTGCTGGCGGAGTATGCTATTTCCATCGAAACAAAGTTTACAATGGAAAATGCGAGTTTGTCAGTGTTCATAATGGGGAGAGGAAATCATTATTACGTGATTTGGGAGCTGATGATGACTTTATTAGATATTTAGATGCTGTTACAATAGTAGATAAGATAAAAAATGCTGCTGATAGATTTTACAGTATAAAGGTAAGTTCAAGAAAGCCCTTCGGATTGGCGACAAATGTAACTCCATTAGAGGAAGGTGACATTATTCTCAAACACAATAAAGGCAAAGGCGCATATCAATCTGCGCTAATTACAATTGGAAAGGAGATGATTTCTCAATGGAAAGTAATTATTTCTTGTTTGACTGCAGAACATGCCGGCCAAACCGACAAACAAGGACGGAAACGTATTTTGTCCTCACTGGACATACTCGCACCAAAAGAAATTTGTACCGAGACATATTTGGTAGTTGACGCCTTTGACACCCAAGAAGAAGCAGAGCATCTACGTGCCTATCTTAAGACAAGATTTGTTCGTTTTTTGGTTGCACAACTGGCGTCTACACAGCACTTGTCAAAAGACAAGTTTGCCTTCGTCCCCCTCCAAGATTTCAGCTCGAACACCCCCATCGACTGGACGAAAAGCGTTGGCGACATCGACCAGCAGTTGTACAAGAAGTACGGCTTGACTGCCGACGAGGTGCAGTTCATCGAGAAAATGATAAAGCCGATGGAGTAACTCCCCCTCTCCAATAATCGGAAAACTCTTCACCACCACCCAACGACTATCCCGTCTGCATGCCCAGTGTCACAAAGTGGGAACAGACAAAATAGAACCACCCACTGGCAAGGACGAGAATGTCAACCGTTTGGCTGAAAGCAGCTGCAAAACTGCTTACGGTAAAATTGGGCAAGGGATTCAGTCGTCCCATAGCCGAGCATTGGAACGCGCGGTCGCTGCGCCGCCAAATGGATAGTGCCCTCTATTTGCGCCTCGCCGCCAACAAGGATAAGGAAGGCAATTGCAACTGGCAAACAACGAGGATGCCTTACGGAGTTTCTTGATTTGTTTCTTGGTCAAATCGCCTTCCATCCCAAACAACGAACGGTCTACCGCCAAGTCGATGTCTTCTGAGAAGCGTTCTATCAGATGCCATACTTTGCTCAAAGACGTACCACCTTTGAAAATCAGTTTGTCTGCAAATGGCAATGTGAACACAATCTGTAGTATCGTTGTCACCCATAAGTCCTTTTCAATGGCTTGCGGTGGAAGCCCCAAGCGAGCGGATGCTTGTTGGAGTACGCGCTGCTGGTCGTCTGGCGAAAGCTGGAAATAGTTATTCATAAGCCTTGGTCACTATTTTTCTAATCCAAATGGGCATAAGCACCAAATCAGCCAATACCGCCTCTTTGTCCTCTTTCCTCAACAACTGCTCTATCTGCGATATTTGCTCTTGAGTAACATTATCACGCCCAATTGATTTCAAGGCAGATGTAACAAGCATGGCCAAGCGGTTCTTGAACGCGAGATTCTTCGGCGCAGTCTTTTTAAAGACAATCCCCCTTCCGCCTGATATCTCTACTTTGCGCGGACTGCCATCGGTTAGATAGACATAGTTCATAGGAACCTGCGTGGACAGTCCCAACACATTTAATGCATAATCGCCCGTTGGAACTATTCTGGCGTGCGAGCGTTCTGCGATGGCCTTGGCAATTTGGTCAAACGATGGCATAAGCGCGCCAAGTCCCAACTTATCATCTATTTCCGGATAACAATATATGCCGTTTGCCACACGTACAATCTTCTCGCTTTTGGTAAAACGGCCTAATGCCTGCCGTATATTCTCGGCAGACCCCATGCTCACGAAATCATCGGCAAAGAATATCCTTCCCCTGCCATAATTCTCTATAAAGTCTTCTATTTTCTGTGCCGCACTATTCATGTCCATTCTTGATTTTGTCACAAAAATGGCGAAAATGTGTGACAATAAGGTATGATATGCAATTACATGGCTTTTCAGCGAGTTTCTCCTGGAATTACCCGATAAAAAAGAAATCCCGCGCAGCTCAGTGAGCGGCACGGGACTTTTCTTTGCAATGTGTGGGATTTGAAAATCTATCATATTCGATTCTGTCCCCGTAGTAGTCCGCGTTGTTGCCGGAGCGAAGACAATCTGTAGTAGCATTGCAATAGGTAGCAGGCCGAACGTCGTTGGGGCCGACGGCTGCTACTAAATTACACATCTATATCGACCTAGGGTTTCGCGACGGGGCGGACGGAGCGACCATCGTCACGGCCGAAGTTGGACTGACCGTAGCCGCCATTGTAGAAGTAGAGGAAGTACGCGTCTTTGGAGTAGTTGCCGGAAACGAGCGTACTGGACCAGTAGAGGCCCTGCAAACCGTAATCGTTGAGGTCCCCACTCCAGCGGTAGCCCGAGGCTGGGAGGAAGATGGAGTTGCCGTTCTTCACGCTCGTGACTTCATAACCATCGATGCTGCTACCGGAGGAATTTGTCTTGCTGGTCCATTCCCAAGTGCAGTTGTCGAGAAGTTCACCGAACTCGTCGTAGGTCGGCATACGGCAAGAATCGCCCCAATTGACATAGGCGGCATCGTCGTCCTTGTCGAGGGTTGTCTTGCCGTCAGTGGAGTTGTACTTGGTCTGATTTGATAAAGATGTACCATACTTGTAGGTACTCCAATCATAATAAGATTTGGCTTCCGTCTCGCCCCAAGCGTAATAATTGCCATCATCGGCAGCAGTTTCCGCACCGATGTTTGTCTCCGCCCAGAGCAGACCACTTGGCAAACCAAGGTCGACAAACCAGTGACCGTCGATGATCTTGCTGTTGTCAACGGGAGCCGTGCCGAGAGTCTTGGCACTTGTTACGTTACCATAGAACACAGCGTTTGCCAACTTTACATATGTGCGGAAATAGTAAGTGGTGCCAGAAATGAGGGATGAGAGTGAGAAGGTGTAACTCTTCAACTCAGAGCCCAACGATAGGCTGTCATCGTCAATGGTCGGAACGCTATCAAACTTTGAATAGCATACACCCACCTCTGGAGTGACAGAGAGCGACTTTACGTTTGACTCTGCCGACAGACTTACCGTACAATCGGCAGTTATCGAACTGGTTGTGGCGCCTTGAACGCCATCGTTGGTTATAGTGAACAACTTATCGTTGACATTAAACGTGGCATAGTCCACCGATGAAACACTGATGGCGTCTATCTCGCCATTGCTGCCCACGACATACATGTTCTGCTGGGCAGAGACCGTTTGAGCGGCAAAAAGTATACCGCACAAGGCCATATATATTTTTCGTATTTTCATTGCTTTATCTTCATTTTTATCAAAAAAATCGACGCGCATTCGACGCAGAAGGAAAATTTAGCGCATTTCTGGTTCTGCGACGGGGCGGACGAGGAAACCACCGTAACGGCTGTCGTAGATTGTATCGCGACTGCCTCTGTAGAAGAAGAGGCAGTACGCGCCGTCGGCATATTCCGCACGCGTACTGGACCAGTAGTAGCCGTACGAGCCGCGAAAGTTGAGGTCCCCGTCGTAGCGGCAACCAGAGGCAGGGAAGAAGATGAAATTATCGTTCTTCATGCTCGTGACTTTATAACCCCAGATGCTGCTGCCGGAGGAATTGGTCTTGCTGGTCCATTCCCAAATGCAGTTGTTGAGAAGTTCACCGAACTCGTCGTTAGTCGGCATACGGCAAGAATCGCCCCAATTGACGTAAGCGGCATCGTCTTCCTTGTCGAGAACAGTCTTGCCGTCGATGGAGTTGTACTTGGTCAGCTTGTCCCAAGACGTGCCGTACTTGTAGGTAGTCCTCCAATCGTAATAAGACTTAGCTTCCGTCTCACCCCAGGCAAAATAATCGCCGTCATCGGCAGAGGCAGCGGCACAGATGTTCGTCTCCGCCCAAAGCAGACCGCTCGGCAAACTAAGGTCAACGAACTTGTGACCGTTGATAATCTTGTAGCTATTGGTAGGTTTCGTGCCGAAGGTTGTTGTGTTATTTACATCACCATAGTACACTGCATTGCCAATCTTTACGTATGCACGATAATAATAGGTAGTGCCGGCATCAAGACCATAAATGCTGAAGGTATAGTCGGACAAGGAAGAGCCTTTAGCTATCTTGCCGTCGTAAATAGTAGGCGTTTCATTCAAATCAGAGAAACAGATACCAACCTCGGGAGTTTGCTTAAAGGATTTATAGTCATCCGACTTGAACGCTACCTTGAAGGAGGCCGTGAACATTTCGTTGGTTATTTCTGTTACATCGCCATAAATAAAGGTGAAGAGGTCATTATCGAACGACACTTTATTGGCAGAATAAGCAGCCAGATTACCAGCCTTCGAGTAAACATAAAGCGTGTGCTGGGCTGCAACAAACTGCGCAGAGAAAAGCGCTACGAGCAAGAGTGTGAAAACTTTCTTCATCGTCATTTCTCCTTATTTCTTCAAAAGTTTGAAACTTACACCGCTGGCGGTGCTTACTACATATACTCCAGCTGGCGCGCCACTGAGGTCTAAATTGACATTGCCCTCGGTATCTGCCTTTGCTGCATTTACCTGACTGCCGCTGAGAGTCACCACGGTGAGGCGCTCGCCAGCTCCCATGCCGCTGACGGTCACTACGCCGTTAACGTAATTGAACACGGGGCGACCGGCAGATACTGCGTCTTCCACTTGCGAGATGGCTGTGTTGATGTCATCTTCGAAGTAGAACTTCTGCACTTCAGCAAAAGTGTAAGAAACTGCGGAGGTGCCGGTAGACGAGACGGTAAGTCCGTCAGCAGTCACGGCAATCTCAGGTTTGTTGGCGAAGGCAAAACTAGCCTTCTGACCATTGGAGAACAGGAATGTCACTCCCGGCGTTGCAGCGAAGCCACCAAGGCTCATAAGGGCCATGACAGCGGGCAACGCAAAGCGTTTGGTAAAAATTTTCATATCGTTGTTTATTGTTTAAATACGTTACAACGATGCAAAGATATACAAAACCTTTCATTCTCTCCCCCACCCGAAAGTCATATTTGTCGTTTCATTTTAGGCCTTGTCGTTATGTTTACGCTGTAAAATTAGCGCAACAAACCAACTTTCTCTTTGCGAGATGTAACGACATGTTTAGTCTGAGAAACCACCGTTATTGAAAGATCATCCACCCTCCCCGATTTTCCACCGTCATTATCCGTAAACAATTCTGCATATTCTGCACGGTTATCGTGCAGAATGTACGAACGTCCAAAGAATAGCATAGGCCGCAAGACCCTTTCAGGGACTTGCGGCCTAATACCGTTATTTCGCGACACTTGTCGTTATTTCGCGAGAAGCGTGTCGCTCGAGGGCTTAGCGCAGCGCGGCCTGGGCGGCAGCCAGACGTGCGATGGGCACGCGGAAGGGCGAGCAGCTGACGTAGTTCAAACCTACTCGGTGGCAGAATTCTACCGAAGAAGGCTCACCGCCATGTTCACCGCAGATACCGCACTTGAGGTTAGGATTAACGGCACGTCCGTTCTGGGTTGCCATATTTACCAATTGGCCTACACCAACCTGATCGAGTACGGCGAAGGGGTCGTTCTTGAGGATACCCTTTTCGAGATAGATGGGCAAGAACTTGGCAACGTCGTCGCGGCTGTAACCGAAGGTCATCTGGGTAAGGTCGTTGGTACCGAACGAGAAGAACTCGGCCGATTCGGCAATCTGGTTGGCCGTAAGGGCGGCACGCGGAATCTCAATCATGGTACCCACCTTGTATTCGATGCTGTCGTTGCGTTCGGCGAACAATTCATTGGCAGTAGCCGTGATGACAGCCTTCTGGGCGTTGAATTCCTGAACAGTACCGATAAGCGGAATCATGATTTCGGGATAGGTGGTAATGCCTTCCTGCTTCAGATCCAAAGCGGCGCTCAAGATAGCACGGGTCTGCATTTCGGTAATTTCGGGATAGGTATTGCCCAAACGGCAACCACGGTGACCCAACATCGGGTTTTGTTCGATAAGCGATTCAACGCGTTCCTTCACTTCGGCAACCGTTACACCCATAACGTCGGCCATTTCCTTCTGACCCTTTTCATCGTGGGGAACGAATTCGTGAAGTGGCGGATCCAAAAGACGTACGGTAACAGGCAGGTCGTGCATGGCCTTGAGGATACCGTAGAAGTCGTTGCGTTGCAGAGGCATAAGCTTCTTCAGGGCTTCGCGGCGGCCTTCCTCGTCCTTGGCCAGAATCATCTGACGCATGGCGATAATCTTGTCGCCTTCGAAGAACATGTGCTCGGTACGGCAAAGACCGATACCGGTAGCGCCGAACTGACGGGCAACGGCGGCATCGCGGGGCGTATCGGCATTGGTACGCACTTTCAGACGGGCATACTTGTCGGCCATGGTCATCAGGTCGCCGAAGTCGCCGCTCAGTTCAGGAGCCTGCGTTTCGATGCTGCCTGCATATACAAAACCGGTGGAGCCGTCCAAAGACAACCAGTCGCCTTCTTTCAATGTGGTGCCGTTTACAGACAACGTACGAGCCTTGTAGTCGATGATGACGCTATTGGCGGCCGATACGCAGCACTTGCCCATACCACGGGCCACAACGGCAGCGTGAGAGGTCATACCGCCACGGGCAGTCATAATACCCTGAGCGCTCAACATACCCTTGAGGTCTTCGGGAGAGGTCTCGATACGTACCAAAACGGTCTTTTCACCCTTTTCGGCCCAAGCCTCGGCATCTTCGGCGAAGAAGACGATACGGCCGGTAGCGGCACCGGGCGATGCGGGCAGACCCTTGGTGATAGGCTTGGCAGCGGCCAGAGCCGATTTCTTGAATACGGGATGCAAGAGTTCGTCCAGCTTTTCGGGCTCAACGCGCATGATGGCTTCCTGTTCGGTAAGCATACCCTGACGTACCATTTCCATGGCAATACGTACCATGGCAGCACCGGTGCGCTTACCGTTACGGGTCTGCAACATCCACAACTTGCCGTCTTGGATAGTGAACTCGATGTCCTGCATATCCTTGTTATGGTTCTCGAGGTTCTGTTGGATGGCGTTCAGTTCCTTGAAAGCTTCGGGCATAGACTCTTCCAGAGAAGGATACTTGGCCAGACGCTGTTCTTCGCTGATACCCTGAGCCTTGGCCCAGCGGCGTGAACCTTCGATAGTGATTTGTTGAGGTGTACGGATACCGGCAACCACGTCTTCGCCCTGAGCGTTGATAAGGTATTCACCGTTGAAGATGTCTTCGCCGGTAGCGGCGTCACGCGTAAAGGCAACACCCGTAGCCGAGTTGTCGCCCATATTGCCGAATACCATGGTCTGTACGTTGACGGCAGTACCCCATTCGGCAGGAATCTTGTTGAGTTTACGGTAAAGGATGGCACGTTCGTTCATCCAGCTGTCGAATACAGCGCAGATAGCGCCCCAAAGCTGCTGCCAGGGATCATCGGGGAAGTCGCAACCGGTACTCTTCTTAACGGCGGCCTTGAACAGGACTACCAATTGCTTGAGGTCTTCGGTCTGGAGTTCGGTATCCAGCACCACACCACGCTGCTTCTTCATCTGGTTGATGATGACTTCGAAAGGATCTTCGTCTTCTTTCTTGGCAGGCTTCATACCCAGAACAACGTCACCGTACATCTGTACGAAACGACGATAAGAGTCCCAAGCGAAACGGGGATTGTTGCTGCGCTTGGCGATAACTTCAACAGCCTGGTCGTTCATACCCAGGTTAAGGATGGTATCCATCATACCGGGCATAGAAGCGCGGGCACCCGAACGTACAGAAACCAAGAGAGGATTCTCGGCGCTGCCGAACTTCGGACCGTTAACCACTGCTTCAGTAGCCTTCATGGCAGCTTCTACATCAGCCTTAATCAAAGCCACAACGGCATCCTTACCCTTTTCGAAATACTCGGTACATACTTCGGTAGTGATGGTAAAACCAGGAGGAACAGGCATCCCCAACAGATTCATCTCGGCCAAGTTGGCACCTTTACCACCAAGCAATTCGCGCATGGAGCCGTTGCCATCTGCCTTTTTGTTTCCAAACAGATAAACTCTTTTCTTGTTCATATTATAAAAAATTTTGTATAAAGATTCACCCCGTTTTAAGTGGCCGCAAAAGTAATGATTATACCGCTAAATAAAAAGGGATAATGACAATTATTAACTATTCGCAAAAATAAGCTGCTGCACCGAGGGGCGCTGCCATAAACCTTGGTCGTAGGCCAAGTCTCCGTTGACAAAAACCCTCGACACACGATGGTGAAAACGCCAGCCTTCGTAGGGCGACCAGGCGCACTTGCTCAAGACCGCATCGCGGCTAAGCGTCCACGCGGGAACTTCCTCGACCAGCACCAAATCGGCATAGTAACCCTCGCGCACATAGCCCCGGTCGGCAATATGGTAGAGCGTGGCCGGTGCATGACAGTATTTCTGCACAATTAAAGCTTGGTCAATCAGGCCGTTGCGCGCCAATTCGAGCAACAGCAGCAAATTGAACTGTATGCTGGGGCAACCCGACACAGCCGTCAGGGCATCGCCTTGTTTTTCGGCCAGCAGATGAGGCGCGTGGTCACTGCCCAAAGTATCGATATGCCCGTCTTTCAAGGCTGCTATCAAGGCCAGACGGTCGCTTTCCTGCTTGAGGGCGGGATTGCATTTTATCAGCGAGCCATAAGAGGCGTAGTCTTTTGTACTCAAGAGCAGATAATGCGGACAGGTTTCGGCCGTAATGCGCTTGTCTTGCAAGGGGCCTTGACCGAACAGCGCAAGTTCCTGCGCCGTCGAGATATGCAATACGTGCAGGCGCGCACCATATTCTTCTGCCAGCCCCACCGCCAGCGACGTAGCTTCGTAGCAAGCCTCTTCGTCGCGGATACGGCTGTGGTATTCAATGGGAAGACGCTCCCCTACCGTTTGCATATAATGAGCCTTGTTGGCCTTGATGCGGGCTTCCGATTCGCAATGGACGGCTATCAGGGCCGGCACTTCGGCAAAGATACGCCGCAGCGAAGTTTCGTCATCGACCAGCATATTGCCCGTGGACGAGCCCATGAACAGCTTGACGGCCGGCACGCGCCTGTAATCGGCCCGCAACAGACAGTCAATATTCTGGTTGGTTGCACCCAAATAGAATGCGTAGTTGGCCCAGGAGCGCCCCGCCGCCGACTCGTTCTTGGCCTGCCAGGCCTCAAGCGTAGTGGTCTGCGGCTGCGTGTTGGGCATATCCATATAGGAAGTGACACCACCGGCCAAAGCCGCACGCGATTCACTTTCGATATCTGCCTTGTGGCAAAGCCCAGGGTCGCGAAAATGCACGTGTGTGTCGATAAGGCCGGGCAAGAGGTAGCGTCCGCGTGCATCTATACAGCGGTCTACCCTCTCCCTTAAAGACAGCGAAGGCGTATCGTCACCACGGTAGATGTGGGCAATACGCTCTCCGTCAATCAATATCGAGCCCAGAAATACTTCGCCTTCGTTGACAATATTGGCGTCTTGAATCAAAGTTTTCATAGGCCTCCCTTATTATTTCTTACGCGGATATTTTCTGAAGAAACTGCTCCATTTAAGACGGACCACACCGAAGACGGCTTCGCTGAAAATGCCGCCGCTCATCTTGGATGTTCCCAGTTCGCGGTTGGTAAACACGATAGGCACTTCCACCACCTTGAAACCGCATTTGGTGGAGGTGAATTTCATCTCTATCTGGAAGGCATAGCCTTTGAACCTAATCTTGTCGAGTTCGATGGTTTCCAGCACTTCACGACGATAGCACATAAATCCGGCCGTGGTGTCGAAGATATGCATACCCGTCACAATGCGCACGTAGGCCGAAGCGTAATAAGACATCAGCACGCGGCCGATGGGCCAGTTGACCACATTCACCAGACGGTTGATGTAACGCGAACCGATAGCCACGTCAGCACCGTCTTCGCTACAGGCCTTGTACAAACGCAACAGGTCTTTGGGGTTGTGCGAAAAATCGGCATCCATCTCGAAAATGAAGTCGTACTTGTGTTCGATGGCCCATTGGAAACCACGGATATATGCGGTACCCAGGCCCAATTTGCCACTGCGCTGTATCATGTGCAGTTCTTCGGCGAACTCCTTTTCTTGCAAAGACTTGACAATTTCGGCTGTGCCGTCGGGCGAACCGTCGTCTACGACAAGTATGTGGAAAGGCTGTGGCAAAGAGAACACAGCCCTGATGATGGCTTCGATATTTTCCTTCTCGTTGTAGGTTGGGATGATAACTACTGCATCCGATTTCATAGAGGCTTGACTTTAAAAACTTCCAAAGATAGACAATTCTGCAATTTATTCCGTACTTTCGCGAAATTTTTTACGAGATTTTGGATTTAGAAGCTTTACTACCGCTCTACGACCAAAGCGCTGAGCTGAAGAGCCTCGCCTCGCAGCTACAGCAAAAGGACCCCAGACAGCATTTTCTGCTGAAGAATCTGGCGGGTTCTTCTGCCGCTTTGGCCTTGGCAGCCCTTTTCAGACTAAGGCAGGGTTCACTGGTGCTGGTACACGACGATGCCGACCGGGCCGCCTATCTTTACCACGATTTGGTGCATCTTTTCGGCAAGGACACCGTGCTGATGTTGCCCGCTAGTTTCAAACGCTCGCTCAAGTTCGGCCAGGACGATGCCGGCAACCATATTCTGCGTACCGTGGTGCTGAACGCCTTGCAGCAACAGGGCAAGAAGATTATCGTGGCCTATCCCGAGTCGTTTCTGGAAAAGGTACTTACGCGCGATGAGTTGCAGCGTCAGACCTTGGCCTTACACAAAGGCGAGAAGGTGGACACCAACTTTATCGTGCAACTGCTTGTAAGCTTTGGCTTTACCGAAACCGATTACGTCTACGAACCCGGCCAGTTCGCCCGCCGCGGCAGCCTTATCGATGTCTATTCATGGAGCAACGAGCTGCCCTACCGTATCGACTTTTTCGGCGACGAGATTGAGAGCATCCGTTCTTTCGAAGTGGAAACGCAGCTGTCGAAGGAGTTCTACGACGATATCCAAATTATTCCCGAGAGCCGGCAAGACCTGAGTTCGGCCGTGCCGGTGTGGCAGTATTTCGACCAAGACAGCCTGCTGTGTTTTTACGATTACGGCTATTGCATCAGCCACATGGACGCTTGTTACCAAGAAGCCCAAGAGGAAGCTGAGAACCAGACCATTGTAGACGGCAAGTCTTTTGCCCGGGCCATCGGAGAATTCCAAAGTCTGGAGTTCGGCCAGCAGGGACATTTGCCCAACCAAAGCACCCTCGATTTTCACTGTACGGCCCAAGATGCCTACGGCAAGAATTTCGAGCTGGCAACGCAAAGTCTCGAAGGCTATCAGGACAAGGGTTACCGGCTGTTCATGCTCAGCAACAACCCCAAGCAGATTGAGCGTATACGCAGCATTTTTCGCGAGCGCAGCGAGCGCTTGCAGTTCGAAGCCATCAACGAAACTTTACACGAGGGCTTCATCGACCACCAGCTGAAACTGCTCTGCTATACCGACCACCAGCTCTTCAACCGTTTCCACAAATACAGTCTGCGCAGCGACAGTGCGCGTCAAGGCAAGATGGCGCTCACGCTCAAGGAACTGATGGAGTTCCAGTTCGGCGACTATGTGGTACATGCCGACCATGGTATCGGACGCTTCGGCGGCCTGTTCAAGACCACCATCAACGGTAAGCCGCAAGAGGTGCTCAAGATCATGTACAAAGACAACGATGTGGTTTTGGTGAGCATCCACAACTTGAACCGCGTGTCGAAATATCGTGGCAAGGAGGGCGAGGAACCCACCATCCACAAGCTGAGCAGTGGCGTTTGGGAACGCATCAAAGACCGCAGCAAGAAGAAAATAAAGGATATCGCCCGCGACCTTATCCGCCTATACGCGGCACGTCTCAAGGAAAGCGGCTACCGATTCAGTCCCGACAGTTATCTGCAGGAAGCCTTGGAAGCCTCCTTTATGTACGAGGACACACCCGACCAGAGCAAAGCCACGGCCGACATCAAGCACGACATGGAAAGCGACAAGCCCATGGACCGGCTGGTGTGCGGCGATGTAGGTTTCGGCAAGACCGAACTGGCTATACGGGCTGCCTTCAAAGCCGTGGCCGACGGCAAACAGGTGGCCGTGCTGGTACCCACCACCGTGCTGGCCCTGCAACATTACCATACCTTCAGCGACCGCCTGGCCGACCTGCCCTGCACGGTCGATTACCTGAGCCGCACGCGCACGGCCGCCGACACCAAAAAATTGCTGGCCGAGCTCAAGGAAGGCAAGCCCGATATCCTTATCGGCACACACAAGCTCATCGGCAAAGATGTGAAGTTCAAAGACTTGGGCCTGCTTATCGTCGACGAAGAGCAGAAGTTCGGTGTCAGCGTCAAGGAAAAGTTGCGCCAGCTCAAAACCCAGGTGGACACGCTCACGCTGACGGCAACGCCCATTCCGCGCACGCTGCAATTCTCGCTTATGGGAGCCCGCGACTTGTCCATCCTGTCGACACCGCCGGCCAACCGCTACCCCATCCAGACCGAAATTCATTGTCTGGACAAAGAACTGCTGCGCGATGCCATCCGCTTTGAAATGGAGCGCAACGGACAAGTATTCTTCGTCAACAACCGCGTAAGCGATCTGACGCATTACCAAGAGCTTATCAAGGATGCCGTACCCGAGGCCAGAACGGTTATCGCCCATGGCCAGATGCCCGGCGAGATGATGGAAAAAATCATCATCGACTTCATCAACTTCGAATACGACGTGCTTATCTCGACCAGCATTGTGGAAAACGGCATCGACATACCCAACGCCAATACCATTTTCATCAACAACGCGCATTGCTTCGGCCTGAGCGACCTGCACCAGCTGCGCGGGCGTGTGGGACGTTGCAACAAAAAGGCTTTCTGCTACCTGCTGGCACCGCCCACCGAGAGTCTGAACCCCGATGCAAAACGCCGCCTGCAGGCCATCGAGAGTTTCTCGGAGCTGGGCAGCGGCCTGAACATCGCCATGCAAGACTTGGACATCCGGGGTGCGGGCAACATGCTGGGTGCCGAACAGAGCGGTTTCATTGCCGATTTGGGCTTCGAGACTTACCAGCGCATCCTCAAGGAGGCTATGCACGAACTCAAGAGCGAGGAATTTGCCGAGCTCTACCGCGACGAAGCCGTCGAACAAGCACAGCACGACCAAAATTATGTGAGCGACTGTCAGCTGGAATCGGACCTGTCGATGTATTTCGACGAAAGCTATGTGCCTGGCTCTTCGGAACGTATGACGCTCTACCGCGAAATGGATGCGCTCGAAAGCGACCAGGCCATCGATGATTTCGAAAAACGCCTGACCGACCGTTTCGGGCCCATGCCCCAGGAAGCCGCCGACCTGCTTCAATTCATGCATATTCGTTTGGTTGCCAAGAGTTTGGGCATCGAAAAGCTTATCCTCAAGAACCAGCAGCTGATAGCCTATTTCGTGGCCAACCAGCAGTCGTCGTTCTATCAGTCGAACACCTTCGACGGGGTTATCCGCTACGCCACCGAACATTTCCGTCAGTGCAGGCTGCGCGAAGCCGGCGGCAAACGCTCCATCACGATAGCCAACGTCAACAATCTGGCCACGGCCCAAACCATCCTCCTGCAAATGAAGGAATTGGGTCAGTCAACCACGGTCTGAGAAAAAATTGGGCATCCGCACCGCGCTATTCTGATAATAATGCTTATTTTTGCGCTTCTTAACGAAAAGCCTAACCGCATATTCAACTTACTTATATAGCAATGACTATCAACATTACTTTTCCCGATGGTTCCGTTCGCTCGTATGAAAAAGGAACCACTGCCTACCAAGTGGCAGAAAGTATCAGTCCTCGTCTGGCACAATCGGTGCTCGCAGCCAGTGTCAACGATGTAACCCGCGATTTGAACCTTCCTTTGGAGGAAGATTGTCGTCTGAACCTGCTTAAATGGGAAGATGCCGAAGCCAAGCACGCTTTTTGGCACACTTCTTCCCACCTGATGGCCGAAGCTTTGCAGAGCCTCTATCCCGGCATTCAGTTCGGTATCGGTCCCGCCATCGAAAACGGATTCTACTACGATGTAGACCCCGGCGACACCGTCATCAAGGACAGCGACATTCCCGCCATCGAAGCCAAGGTGGCCGAACTTCTCACCAAGAAGTCGAAACTGGTCCGCCGCGAAATCAGCAAGCAGGATGCGCTCGACTATTTCGGCAAGCGCGGCGAAAGCTATAAAGTGGAACTTATCCAAGATTTGGAAGACGGCACCATCACCACCTACACCCAAGGCGATTTCACCGACCTTTGCCGCGGCCCGCACTTGATGGACACTTCCGCCATCAAGGCTTTCAAGGTGCTGTCTATTGCCGGCGCCTATTGGAGAGGCGATGAAAAGCGCAAACAGCTTACCCGTATCTACGCCATCACCTTCCCCAAGAAGTCGATGCTAGACGAATACCTGAACCTGCTCGAAGAAGCCAAGAAACGCGACCACCGCAAAATCGGCAAGGAAATGGAACTTTTCATGTTCTCCGACATGGTGGGCAAAGGCTTGCCTATCTGGCTGCCCAAGGGAACAGCCCTGCGACTGCGTCTGGAAGACTTCCTCAAGAGAATACAGAAACATTATGGTTATCAGCAGGTTATCACCCCGCATATCGGCAACAAGCAGCTCTATGTTACTTCGGGTCACTGGGATCACTACGGCAAGGACAGCTTCCAGCCCATCACCACTCCCGAAGAGGGCGAGGTTTATCTGCTCAAACCCATGAACTGCCCTCACCACTGTATGATCTACAAGAACAGCCCGCGCTCGTATAAAGACCTGCCCTTGCGCATCGCAGAATTCGGCACCGTCTACCGTTACGAACAGAGCGGCGAGCTGCACGGACTTACCCGCGTGCGCAGCTTTACGCAGGACGATGCCCATATCTTCTGCCGTCAAGATCAGGTGAAGGACGAGTTCATCCGCGTGATGGAGATTATCGAAATCATCTTCAAGGCCTTGAATTTCGAAACTTTTGAAGCCCAGATTTCGCTGCGCGACCCCAAGGACACCACCAAATATGTCGGTAGCGACGAAGTTTGGGAAATGGCCGAGAAAGCCATTATCGAGGCTTGCGAAGAAAAGGGTCTGAAAGCCGTGGTCGAATATGGCGAAGCCGCTTTCTACGGTCCCAAGCTCGACTTTATGGTAAAAGATGCCTTGGGTCGCCGCTGGCAGTTGGGCACCATCCAAGTGGACTACAACCTGCCCGAGCGCTTCCAGCTGGAATATGTGGGCAGCGACAACCAGAAATATCGTCCCGTGATGATTCACCGTGCGCCTTTCGGCTCTATGGAACGCTTCATCGCCGTGCTCATCGAGCATACCTGCGGCAAGTTCCCGCTTTGGCTCACGCCCGACCAGGTAGTGGTAATGCCTATCAGCGAGAAGTTCAACGACTATGCCAACGAAGTGGCCAAGACGCTCAACAAGCAGGACATCCGCACCATCGTGGACGACCGCAACGAAAAGATTGGCAAGAAAATCCGCGACAACGAACTGAAACGTATCCCCTATCTGCTCATCGTTGGCCAGCAGGAAATGGAAAATAACGAAGTTTCCGTAAGAAAACAGGGCGGAATTGACTTGGGAAAGAAAAAAATTGCTACTTTTGCGGCCGATTTAATTGCAGAGGTGGACAAAATGATGAACGTCATCTAGCAAAACCCAGCTGATAATTAAGTATTTAACATTACTAACGCAAAGACATTGAATGAAGAGTGACGATTTAAAATTTCAGTACCGAATCAACTCCGCCATCCGCGAAAAAGAAGTTCGCCTGGTGGGAGAGAACGTAGAGCAGGGCGTGTACAGTATCGCACAGGCTTTACACCTTGCAGAAGAGCAAGGACTTGACTTGGTTGAAATCTCGCCTAATGCAAAGCCTTGCGTTTGTCGGATAGTTGATTATCAGAAGTTTTTGTATCAGCAACGCAAGCGTCAGAAAGACCAGAAGGCCAAGGCTACCAAGGTTGTTGTCAAGGAAATCCGTTTCGGACCCCAAACCGACGACCACGATTACAACTTCAAGTTGAAGCATGCCATCGAATTCCTCAAGGAAGGTTCCAAAGTAAAGGCCTATGTATTCTTCCGTGGACGCGCCATCATGTTCAAAAACCAAGGCGAAGTGCTTTTGCTCCGTTTTGCCAACGACCTGGAAGCTTACGGCAAGGTCGAGAGTATGCCCGTTCTGGAAGGCAAGCGCATGATTGTGATGATTGCGCCTCTTTCCAAGAAGAGCGGCGAAGCGCAGAAAGCCCAGAAGAAAGCCGAGGCTGAAGCCGATGCCAAACAACAAGGATAGACACCGTGTGAACGGCTTTATCAATAAATTTTTATCAATACAAATCTAAAAGTAAACATCATGCCTAAGATGAAAACTAACTCCGGTTCAAAAAAGAGGTTTGCCCTTACCGGAACAGGTAAAATCAAAAGAAAACATGCTTTCAAAAGTCACATTCTGACCAAGAAGACCATCAAGCAAAAACGTAACCTTTGCCACACCTCTATGGTTGACAAGACCAACGTTGAGGCCGTACGTTCTTTGTTGGCTTTGAAATAAGCTGTTTCTGAATGAATTACTTTATTATTTAACCGAATGCATAGCCACCAAGTTCAAGTACAGTTTGACGCTATCATTCAAAAAATGAATTAACATGCCTAGATCAGTAAATCACGTTGCTTCAAGAGCAAAAAGAAAGAAAATCCTTTCATTGACCAGAGGTTATTTTGGATCAAGAAAAAATGTTTGGACCGTTGCCAAGAACACTTGGGAAAAAGGTTTGACCTATGCTTATCGCGACCGTAAGGCCAAGAAACGCGAATTCCGCGCTTTGTGGATTCAGCGTATCAACGCCGCTGCCCGCTTGGAAGGTTTTTCATACAGCCGCTTGATGGGTGCTTTGCACAAAGCCGGTATCGAAATCAACCGCAAGGTTTTGGCCGACCTGGCTATGAACGAGCCCCAAGCTTTCAAGGCTATCGTTGAGAAAGCCAAGAACGCCTAATCGGGCCTTCTGGAAAAATATTTCAAAAAAAAACTGCTGTAGTGAATACTACGGCAGTTTTTTTATATATTTGTGTCCAAGTCGTGCTGATAACATTTTGGGAAACTCATCAAATTTATCAAAACACCGAGACTTGCTTGGCCTCCCAATGGCGGGCTACAATCTTTAAGATTGCTGTAGTGGCACAGTAGATTACAAAGGAAGGTCGGCGCTCAAATCTTGTTACTCGGAGTTTTCGCAAATCAACCAGCACGACTTTTTTTTTGTACCTACTCAAGGCGCTTAGCGTCTTTTCGAGCGGACTTTCCCCACTCCGTTCACCGAAGAACTCAGCTTATCCACCTTCAAATCGACAATATCCACATCGCCGGCACCATTAATCTTGATATCGGCTTCTTTGGCTGTGCCATGCAGTTCGGCATCGCCGGCTCCGTTGATGGTCAGGATAAGGCTCTTGCAGTTCAAGCCATCGATGTCCAAATCGCCCGCTCCGTTCACGCGTACCGTCACTTCATCGGCATGCAGGCCGTGGATATCGGCATCGCCGGCACCATTCACTTTCATATTAAAACTATCATCACAACGGATACCCTGTTCGGCTTCGAAATCGCAGGCGCCATTCACGGACACAGAGCGCAGCTTGCGGCTGGAAACATAGACATCCACATCGCCCAAACGTTTGAGACGGGCCTCTTTGTCGAGACTCAGTACCAGCGTATTGCCGTCTTGTTCTACCAAAATATAGTCGAGCGACGATTCTTTGTCGGCCACAATTTTCATCTTGGCAGAGAATAAGGTGGGTACATAATGGACATCACAGGGCAGATTCACTTCGAGCACATCGTAATCGGATATTTCTATCTCTTTACTGGCGCGGTTGCGGTCGTCTTCGTCGGCGCGAAGCACGGGGGTGCCGGCAAACACAAGCAGTGTCAGCAAGGCTAGGAATTTTACTTGTTTCATACTAACAATATTAGAAGGTTAGAAAGGCTCTGTCTGAAACTTGCAACCCTACTGCAAATCGTCAGAGAAATACGAAGCCGGATGCGGACGGCAATTGTAATTGGACGACATCACCTCGCCATAGGCACCCGCCGAACGCAAAGCCACAAAATCTCCGCGTTGCAACAAAGGCAAATCGACTTCCTTGCCGAAACAGTCGGACGACTCACAGATAGGACCCACCACATCGTACTTGGTCCTAGACTCGCCCGAGCGCGCCGACAAGTTTTCTATCTTGTGGTAAGACTGGTACAAGGCCGGACGTATCAGTTCGGTCATGCCCGCATCGAGGATGGCAAAGGTCTTTTCACCGCTCTGCTTAACGTATAGCACTCTGGCAATCAGGCTACCGCACTGCCCTACCACCGAACGGCCGGGCTCCACGTGCAGGGTCTGCTCGGGACGCAGGCGCAACATTCGGCGCAGTGTCGAGAAATACTCGGCAAAATCGGGCACACAGGCCTCGTCGGGATGCTGGTAATCGATGCCCAGGCCACCGCCCAGGTTCACATGTTCGGGTATCCAATGCAGGCGCAACAGACGTTCCTGTATGTCGTTGACACGCGCCACCAGTCCGGCAAAATTGTTCATCTCCGTTATCTGCGAACCGATATGAAAATGAATGCCGACCAGCTGGATATGGGGCAGTTGCTGTGCCCGCTCCACGATGCTTTCCAAGTCTGACAGGTTGATACCGAACTTGTTCTCTTTGGCACCGGTGCGGATATAATGATGCGTATCTGCCTGAACATCAGGATTGATGCGCAAGGCAACACGGGCTTTTCTGGCCTTGGCGGCAGCCAAGTTGTTTATCACTTCCAGCTCGGGCCAAGATTCTACGTTAAAGCAGAAGATGTCGTAATCGAGTGCCAGGTTTATTTCCCAATCGGCCTTGCCCACACCGGCAAAGACTATCTTGCCCGGTGCGAAACCACATTGTATGGCGGCGCGTATCTCACCTCCGCTCACGCAATCGGCCCCGAAACCGGCCATCTGGATATTGGACAAAATGCGCGGATTGGCATTGGCCTTGACCGCATAATGCACAAACACACGATGTTTGCGCGACTCGTCTCTAAGTTCATCCAAATTCTGCCTGAGCACATCCAAATCGTAGAAATAAAAGGGCGTTTGCAGCCTCTCGAAGGCTTTTAAAGGAAACTGCGAACCCATTATTCCTGCGTGAAAAGATGATTGCTCAAGGCCTGGAGCGTGCGTTGCTTGTCTTCGGCCTTTACCAGCATGGAAATGTTGTAGTTGCTGCCACCGTAAGAAATCATACGCACGGGAATATCCCTGACAGCGTCCACCACGCGCGATTCAAAACCGAGATTCTCCCAGTCGAGGTCGCCCACGACGCAGATGATGACCATGTCCTTGTCGACGCTGACCGTACCGATTTTCTTGAGTTCGTCCAGAATTTCGTTCAAATGTCTGTCGTTGTCGATGGTCATGGAAATGCCCACCTCGGAGGTGCAAATCATATCGATAGGTGTCTGGTAGCTTTCGAAAATTTCGAATACGCGACGCAGGAAACCATAAGCCAGCAACATACGGCCCGATTTGATTTTAATGGCTGTGATGTTTTCCTTGGCTGCAACGGCCTTGATCTTGTGCATCTCGGTCTTGTTGGAAATAAGCGTGCCAGGAGCTTCGGGTTGCATGGTGTTGAGCAGGCGCACCGGTATCTTGGCCAGTTTAGCTGGCAGGATGCAGGTAGGATGCAGAATCTTGGCACCGAAATAAGCCAACTCGGCAGCCTCATCGAAGCTCAGGAAGGAGACGGGCGAAGTTTTGTCCACCACGCGCGGGTCGTTGTTGTGCATGCCATCGATGTCGGTCCAGATTTGAATTTCTTCGGCTTTGACGGCCGCACCGATAAGCGAAGCTGAATAGTCGCTGCCACCACGGGTGAGGTTATCTATCTCGCCATAGGCATTCAGACAGATAAATCCCTGCGTAACAAACATATCGGCATCGGCGTGGGCTTCCAGCATGGGCAGAAGATGTTCTTGCAGATACAAAGTCTCCGGCTCGGCGTTCTTGTTGATGCGCATAAATTCCAGCGCCGGCAGCAGCACCGAATTCAGGCCTTGTTCTTTGAGGTAAAGGTTGAACATCATCGTCGAGAGCTGTTCGCCTTGGGCCACAATGGCTTTTTCCTCGAAAAGCGTAAAAAGTTTTTTGGTGAAGCTGCGGATAAAGTCGAAATGTTCCTTGAGGTTATCCATCGCCTCGAGTTTGTATTCTTTGCTCTGGTAAAGTTCATCCACAGTGCGGAAGTACTTCAGTTCCAGATGATTGATAAGTTCGTTGGCGGTATCGATGTTTTTCTTGTACAGATAAGCGGCAATTTCGAGCAAGGCATTGGTCGTTCCCGACATGGCCGAGAGGACGACAATCTTCTTTTCGCCGTTGTTGATAATGCGGTAAACTTGTTTCATTCTGTCGGCAGAACCTACGGACGTTCCACCAAATTTTAATACTTTCATCTTTATAAATTATTGATTAGCAATCAGTTTTCCATTTTCACAACTAAACACCCGGCCGGGGAATTTCTCCAAAAAGCTCAGGTTGTGTGTGGTCATCAGCACCGTGGTGCCGTCGGCGTTGATATCGTGCAAGAGTTGCACAATGTCGTTGCTGGTAACCGGGTCGAGGTTGCCCGTGGGCTCGTCGGCCAAGATGAGCGACGGGCGGTTGAGCAAGGCGCGCGCAATGACCATACGCTGCTGTTCGCCACCCGAAAGTTCGTGCGGCATCTTGTAACCCTTGTTGGCCATTCCCACCTGACGCAGCACTTCGGCAATGCGGTCTTCCATGGCATCCTTGCCTTTCCAGCCGGTAGCCTTAAGCACAAAACTCAGGTTGTCGTGAATGCTGCGGTCGGTCAATAGCTTGAAATCCTGAAAAACGATACCCAACTCGCGGCGCAGTGCCAACATTTTGGATGTTTTCAGGTGCAGCAGGTCGTAGTCGAACACACGGGCCTGGGCCTCTTTGCATTCCATATCCTTCAGACGTAGCGGCACTTCGGCGTAAATGGTCTTGAGCAACGTACTTTTGCCCGAACCAACCTTGCCTATCAAGTAAGCGAATTCGCCCTTGGACAGTTCGAAATCGACATCCTTAAGCACGATAAAGTCGTCCAGGCAGATATCAACCTTGCGGTAGCTGATGAGTGTTTCTTCCATGCAAATGGTTTATTTATGACGTTTCTTGAGTTCCTTGCCCAAATCTTCGAGACGATAACCTTTGGAAGTGAGCAGCACGATAAGATGGTACATCAAATCGGAAGCTTCGTAAAGGAAACGCTCGTCGTTGCAGCAAATAGCTTCAATAACCGTTTCCACAGCCTCTTCGCCCACCTTCTGGGCCATACGGTTCACACCCGATTTAAAAAGCGAAGTCGTGTAAGATTTTTCGGGCATCTCCTGGTAGCGACGATCGATGAAATCCTGCAGGTAACGCAAGAACTCAAAATCGCCCATGCGGTTTTCTTCGCCAAAGCAGGTATCGGCACCCGTATGGCAGACCGGACCGGCGGGATTGGCTTTGATGAGCAAGGTATCGCGGTCGCAATCTACGAGTATATCCACAACTTCCAGGAAGTTGCCGCTGGTTTCTCCTTTGGTCCACAGCCTTTGTTTGCTGCGCGAAAAGAAAGTAACCTTGCCGCTGCGTCGGGTTTCGGCCAGAGCCTCTTCGTTCATAAAGCCCAACATCAGCACAGTTTGTGTCTTGGCATCTTGTACAATGGCGGGAACCAGTCCGCCCATCTTTTGAAAATCGATATTTTCCATTGATATCTACAATATATAATGAATTGATTATCTTACCGTTATATTCTCTTTTCTTAAGTAGTCTTTCAGATCTGACAATTTGATGTCGCCAAAGTGGAAGACACTGGCGGCCAAGGCCGCATCGGCATGACCCAGCACAAAGGCATCGCGGAAATGCGACATCTTTCCCGCCCCGCCCGAAGCGATAAGCGGAATGCTCAGCTGTTCCGACAACATGGCCAGCGCTTCGTTGGCATAACCTTGCTGCACACCGTCGTGGTCCATGCTGGTGAAAAGAATCTCGCCCGCTCCCCTGTCCTGCACTTCCAAGGCCCAAGGCAGCAGTTCCTTGTCGGTGGGCACGCGCCCGCCGTTCACGTAGCATAGCCAACGCCCGTCCGGCTGTTGCTTGGCATCGATGGCCACCACGCACATCTGCGAACCGAAATGACGGGCCACCTGATTCACCAGCTCGGGGTTGCGGATGGCCGCCGAATTGATGGAAGCCTTGTCGGCACCGGCATTAAGCAGACGGTCGATGTCGTGAATGTCGTTGATGCCGCCGCCCACGGTAAAGGGAATGCTCAAACGTCCGGCCACTCGTTTTACCAAGTCGCAGAAGGTTTTGCGCCCCTCAACGGATGCGGTAATGTCCAGATACACAAGCTCGTCTGCGCCCTCGTCGCTGTAGAAGGCACCCATTTCGACCGGGTCACCCGCCACACGCAGGTTTTCAAAATTGACGCCTTTGACGGTCAAGCCGTTCTTGACATCCAGACAAGGTATTATTCGTTTTGCCAACATAATTGCTTAAGCGTTGAAAGCGGCTATTTGAGCCAAAGTAATGCGTCCTTCGTAGATAGCTTTGCCGAAAATGACAGCCGGCATGGCCATATCCTGCAAACGGTACAAATCGTCCAAGGAGCTTACGCCGCCACTGGCCACCAGATAGAGCGAAGGAAAACGTTCCAATATGCGCCGGTACAGCTCCGTGGAAGGGCCTTCCAGCATACCGTCGCGGGCAATGTCGGTGCAAATGCACTTCTCGACTCCTTGGGCGATATAAGCTTCCAAAAAGGGCCAAAGACCAGTGTCGGTATGCTCTTGCCAGCCGTTGACGGCAATCTTTTCATCCTTTACGTCGGCCCCCAAAATGATGCGCTCGGGGCCGTATTGTTGCAGCCAACGGGAGAAAACCTCGGGGGCGGTCAGGGCGATGCTGCCGCCGGTCACCATCGCGGCACCGCTGTTGAAAGCAATGCGCAGGTCTTCGTCCGATTTGAGCCCACCGCCGAAATCTATCTCCAGCGACGTGTGCGAGGCCAATTGTTCCAGCACCTTGTAATTGACGATATGACGGGCCTTGGCACCATCCAAATCGACCAGATGCAAACGTCTGATGCCCGCGTCTTCGAAGGCCTTGGCCACTTCCAGCGGCTGGGAACTGTAGTCTTTACGCTGTGCATAATCGCCCTGCGAAAGGCGCACGCACTTGGCATCGATGATATCTATAGCAGGGATGAGTTCCATTTACAGTTGCAGAAAATTGTCCAATATTTTAGCCCCCACTGCGCTGCTTTTCTCCGGATGGAACTGCAGGGCATAGAAATTGTCGCGCTGCAGAGCGGCACTGTAAGGCAAGAGATATTCGCTTTGGGCTATGGTCTGAGCGCACAATTCAGCGTAATAACTGTGCACATAATATACGTAAGATTCCGGGGCGATATCCTTGAAAAGAGGTCCCTGCATCTGCGTCAGCGTGTTCCAGCCCATCTGCGGAATCTTGTCGTTGGCCTGAAGAGGCTGGAAGCGTTTTACCCGCGTATCGAAGATGCCCAAGCAATCCACATCGCCCTCTTCGCTGTGGCGGCACATCAGCTGCATGCCGATACAAATACCCAGCACGGGTTGCTTGAGTTGCACTATCAGCCGGTCGAGTCTATGCTGACGAAGATAGGTCATAGTGGTGGAAGCTTCGCCCACGCCGGGGAAAATCACTTTGTCGGCACTGAGCAGGAGTTCTTTATCGTCGGTAACGACAGGCGTTATGCCCAAACGGAGCAAAGCATTCTCCACTGAAAGCACATTGCCTGCGTTGTATTTGATGATGGCTACGTTCATTTTAAGGTTGAAGGAACTTAAGGTCCAAGAAGCCACAAAGCTACAACTTTTTTTTCAGAACCAGGCCCTTGTCGGCAGCGAGTTTCAGCAAATAGTCGTAGGCGGCATCGAAGTCGTTGGGAATGGCTCCGTCCAGAATGGCGTCCTTGATGGCTGTTTTCAGCTCGCCCACCAACGCACAGGGTTGTAAACCAAAGGCTTCCATAATCATATCGCCACTGATAGGCGGCTGCATATTGCGTATACGGTCGCGCTCCTCCAAGT
This sequence comes from bacterium, assembly GCA_963617485.1. Taxonomy (GTDB): domain Bacteria; phylum Bacteroidota; class Bacteroidia; order Bacteroidales; family UBA1402; genus UBA1757. The sequence goes on from CAVEPA010000014.1 coordinate 32,192, forward strand.
CGCGCATTTTGTCGCTCACCAGCTGGAAATTATCGAGGAAACGGCGCACCTTCTCGGCATTGCGCGAGGTAATGTCGGCCCGACAAAGTATCATCAGCGAATCGATGTCATCGCCCGCATCGAAGAGCAGCCGGCGCACGGCCGAATCTGTGACGCTGTCCTCTACTAGGGCTATGGGACGCATGTGCAGCGACACCATCTTGGCGACGAACTTCATGCGCTCGTCCATGGGCAGTTTCAGCCGCCGGAAAATGCGGGGCACCATCTTCTCGCCCACATAATTGTGGTTGTGAAAGGTCCAGCCCAGACGCTCGTCGTAGCGTTTGCACAAAGGCTTGCCGATATCGTGCAGCAACGCGGCCCAACGCAAGTATAGGTCGTCGCTCTGGGCGGCCACATTGTCGAGCACCTGCATGGTGTGCTGGAAAATGTCCTTATGACCGCGCCCATCCTTGGTTTCCACGCCCTTAAGGGCAGCCAGTTCGGGCAAAACAAACTGTAACAGTCCCGATTCGTCCATCAACTGCCAGCCCCGCGAAGGCCGGTCGGCCGCCATCATCTTGTTGAGTTCCTCGGCCACACGTTCGCCCGAAACGATAGAGATGCGGTCGCGGTTGGCATAGATGGCGTTGAAAGTTTCCGGATAGATGCTGAATTGCAACACGGTGGCGAAACGGATGGCGCGCATCATACGCAAAGGGTCGTCGCTGAAGGTGATATTGGGGTCGGTGGGGGTTCGCAGCACACGGCGACGGATGTCGCCCAGCCCGTCGAAGGGATCAATCAGGTCGCCGTAATCGGCCTTGTTCAGGCTGATGGCCATGGCATTGACGGTGAAATCGCGGCGCAGCTGGTCGTCTTGCATGGTGCCGTCTTCGACAATGGGCTTGCGAGAATTGCGCTGGTAGGACTCCCGGCGCGCACCGACAAATTCAATCTCGAGCGAACGGTACTTCACCTGGGCGGTGCCGAAATTGCGGAACACCGACAGATGCGCCTGTTTGCCGAAAAGCTTTGCCACGCGCTCGGCCAGTTCTATACCCTTGCCTACGGTAACGATATCTATGTCTTTGGAACTCCGGCCCAGAAAGATATCCCGCACATAACCACCAACCACACAGGCTCTTACGCCCAGTTCTTCGGCGGCTTGTGACACAGCGGAAAAACCGGCGCCCACCAAATATTCACGTAAATTCACAATCGTTTGTTTCAATTAGGATGCAAAAATAGTTCTTTTTTAGCGAAAGCACTCTATCTTTGCGCGTTTCAAATCCAAAAAGATTCCATGTTGAAGCCTCTGTCCGCATGTACCGGCCTTGTCTGCCTCGTCTTGTCTTTGTGCTGTTTGGAAGCATGTAAAGGCAAGGACACCAGCGCATTACTCATGGAACAAGCCCGCCTGGCAGCCCAACAGCAAGAATACCAACAGGCCAAACTGCTTATCGACAGCGTCCGCACGCTCTATCCAGGCGATGCCCGAAAACTCAGTCAGGCACGCAGCTTGATGCACGAGGTGGAGCTTTGCGAACAGAAACGCAACCGTTCCTTCTGCGACAGCGTCATCAAGGCGCGTCAAGCAGAATTACCACTGCGTCAGAAGAACTTTTCCTACCAGCCGGCCAGTGCCTCCAGCCCCGGTTACTTTATCCACAAGAGCCAACTCTTCAATGCGGGCAATACCCAACGCTGCTTTCTTCAGCTGCGCGTCGACGACCAGGGCCGCTACACCTTGACGAGCTACTATTGCAACACTTGGCCCATCGCCCACAACCGCGTCCGTCTGCAAGCCGCCGACGGTAGCTATTGCGAAACGGCCGCCCTGCCCAAGGACGATGCCATCAACTACAGTTTCCGCGACGAAGAGCTCTACTATGAAATGCTGAGCTTCGACAAACAGGCACTGGGCGATATTCTCGACTTTGCCTGCATGCATCAAGGCGAAGACTTGAAAGTTCAGCTGCTAGGCAAGCGCAAATACAGCTACACGCTTAGTGCCAAAGACATCAGCATTATGATGGACGGCATGCAGCTGTCGGCCGTCTTGTCCGACATCAGCCGGCTATTGAACGAAAGCCGTCTGGCCCAAGTGAAAATCCAGTATCTAAAGAAACTTATCGGAGAAGCCGATTCCATCAGGTAGCATCGCTATCTCGTCAGCGTAAAGCGCAGGCTGAAACCGAAGTTCTGCGTGGTGATGGGGTAAGACGACACCAAGGGGATGCTCGACTCCAAATCGTAGTAGACTTTGAAATTCAGGTTCTTGCTGATGACATAGTCGCCCATGATTTCTACCGTGCAAGTCTGGTTGCCCGAAGTAGCCTGCGTGTAGCCCTCCTCTATCTTGCGCAACAGGGCAGTCGAGTTTTTCAGCGAGAAATCGGCGCTGAGCGCAAGGTCGTTCTTCACCTTTGAATTGGCCAGAATGCCCCAAGGATGAAAATCCACCACCTTGTAACTACCGCCCAGCACGTACTGCTGACGGCCGCTTTCCACCAGCTGACCGCCCGTCACGCTCAGGTTCATGGTACGGCCGGTCTGCACTTCAGCCTTCAGCGTCATGCCGTTTTTGAGTGTAGCCTTGGCTCCGATAAGGGGCGAGAAGTTTTCCGTAATGGTCACGGACGAAATGTCATACTGCGACGATGGTAGCGGATTGCCCGTGAGCACATCCTGCACAAAGCCCAAATCGCCTTGTCCGCCCGACACGAAAGTGTTGTAGCTGCCAAAGGAGCTGACGCTATAGTTGCAGTTGTAGCCATGGTTCAGGCTGAAACTCTTGAAATGCTTCTTGAAGGCCGGCAGTTTGGACAGCCCGTCGTAGCTTATCGTCCAGTTGGGCAACATAGAGAGCAGTCCGGGGAAGATGTCCAGCGCCGACTTCGTGGCCGATTGCCCCGTATAGGCGGCCAGAAAAGCAGGAATCAGAACATCGGCCGAGTTTTTGTTCACACTGCCGTTGGTGGCCTCATAGCGCTGCCCGGCCAAGGCATGGCCCTTCATAAAACCGCTGTTGGGATAATTCAGGGTGCTGTACTTTTCTTCCAGACGCGCGGCGATGATATCGCGATTGGCCACAAACTGTTCGAAAGCCTTGGAATAATACGACTTCTTGGCGTTGACGGGTGCCAGAGCGGTACGGATGGCCACCGTCGACATGGTAAAGTTGCCCGAACGCGTCTCGGGACGGCCGTCAATCATGTACTGCACCTGGCGGTTGTCGCTCCAGTTGTGCTGCGAGGACAGGTCGATTTTCAGACCGGGAATGGGCAGCACCGAAGCCTTTACGCGAATGTTGCGGGTCTGGGTCATCACCGCCGGGTCTACCACCGAGTCGGACATCACCAGCCAGTTGCGCTCTATGGCCGAATTCAGGAAATCGTCGCTGCGATAAAGACCGGTGGCGAAGTTCCAACCGGGTGCGTGGGCATAGTCTTCGGTGGCGAAAATCAGGCCACTTTCGGGCTTAAAGCCCGGCACGGTAAAATGTTGGTTGTCCTGTATGGTCACCTGCACATTGCGCACCGACATCAGCAGACGCGAGGCAAATTGCAAGCTGCGGTACCAAGCCTGATTGTCGAGCGGAGGTTTGGGGCTCACCACCACCTTCAGTTCGAGCGTATCCTTCGACTTGAAACGCAAAGTATTCTCGTCCAGCACTTTATATTTCATATCCACTTCCCTGCCCTTGGCATCCAGGAAATGAACTTCCACACGCTTGCTCTTCAGATTATGGCTGAAATCCATCGGTTCGCCCGGCAAAAGCTTCACCACCTGCTGCTTGTTCTTGGTCTGTTTCTTCTTTTGGGCATAACTCTGCTGTTTAGGCTTGGCCGTAGGCAAAGTGCTGGCGTACTTGCGATTAACCTCCTTGAGAAAATCAGACTTATTGTAAAGCTTTTCCAGATTGAAACTCGGGTTCAGCGAAACAATACGCTGGTTGCTGATGACGTTGCCCACCTCCACATCGTCCACCTGGGCCGAACGGTCCCAATTGTAGGTGCTGGTGTACTGGAAGCTGGCCGTCACGAAATCGAGTACGGGGATGTTCTTGAAAGGAATCTGCCAAGTGTACTTCAGCGTCTGCTGGTATTCCATAGGCGTTCCCAGTGCCAAGAGCGATTGCGACACCGTATCCTTCCAATTCTGGTATTCCGTGGGATAAAGTTCCTTGTTGACGGGCGAATTGAGCGTCTCCTCCACCCTAGCGTTGTTGTCGGTGCTGAACGAAAGTTTCATGTTGGAGGTCAGGTTCCAGTTCAAGTCGAAGTTGCTGTTCCACATGAAATTCTTGCTGAAACTCAAGGGGATAAGATTGGACGCGCCAGCGCTTTGGGCTGTCAGGTCGCGGTTTTGCAGCTCGTAGTAGTAACGGTTGAGATTGGTACTGAACGACACCGAATTGGGCACATAGCCTATCGACAAGTTTTTAACGGTCTTCAACCAAGGCGACGAGAGCCATTTGGCCTTGCTCTTGGCAAAGGGCATAAAAGCCGGCAGCGGCGAACTGTAACCGTAGGTCATATTGGCCTGCTCGTTGTGGGTGAGTTCGTAAGCCGTGGTGGCATCGCGCTCGTAGGTTTCGTTGAAGCTGTAACCGAAACTGAAGTTGGCCGGGTCGATGGGTAGCGGAGTTTTGCTCTTGAGGTTGAGACGGGCGTTGCTCAGCGTGAAACTGCGGTAGTTCTTCAGCGTCTGACTGTAGTTCTTGATGGAGTCGCGCTCGGCTTTACTCTGGGCTTGGGCCAGCACATCGCTGAGCAGCAGGTCTTCGTTGAGCGGGTCGTATTTGGGCGTGTTCACCTGACTCGACAGCGAATAATTCACCGGCAGGCTCAAGAGGTCTTTCTTGGGCACCAAGCGGCCCAAATCGAGGCTGACGGAGAAGTTCATGGCACCATAATTGTCCAAACGTCTTTCGGACAGACGCTGTTCTATCCCGCCGAAGCCATCGGTTTCGTAACGGCCCGAGAAGTTGACATTGCCCAAATCGGACAAAGCCAGCTGCGCATTGGTCTGAGCCGCCCAGCCGCCATCGTCGTTGAAACCGTTCAGGCGCATTTCGTTAGCCCAGATTTCCACCGAACGCTGCGTGGTGGAATTGTTGCGCACACCTATCATCATAGAGCGCACCGACGACAGGCTCGGATTACCTTTGATGCTGACTTTATGGTTCTCGTTCGAGGGGTCGTATTCACTGTACACACGCGTATAATCGTTGCGTTGCAGCAGGTTACGTTGCTTTTTAATCTTGGTAAAGAGTTCGAGCGGCACATCCATAAAGTTTTCTTCGGGCCATACCGAAAGCTCGTTGTTCACGTAGTGCGGTGAGAGTTTGAGCGGAATCTCGTATTCGTAATAGTTGTTCTGATAGTCGCTGCCCAGACGCACAAAGACGGTCATCTCGTAATCGGAAGGCGCTTGGGGGTCGTCCTGCATAGCCTCGGCATGCACGAACATCTGCAAACGGTCGTACTGGCGGAAGTCGATGGACGTATTCTTGTAGACGGCACGGGCATCGCCGGGCGAGAGATTGCGAATCTTCAAGGCCAAAGACTGTTCGTTCTCTTCGTAGACACCGGGCTGGCTGGGGTCACCTTCGCGTTCCACACCCGGCGGCAACATGTAATGCACCGGTTCGCGCGACGAGTTCTCTTCCAAATCGACGGTGGTCACTTCCATAATGGCGTCGCTTTCGGGCAAAACCTCGGTGTAGAGCGGTTTCTCGTAGGCCCGCCAGTCACCGCGCACCAAGTCGAGGGTAGCCAGACGCAGCACCACACTGTCTTGAAAACCGGTCAGATACATACGCATGAAACGTATGCTGTTGAATCCGTTGATGTTGCCCACGCGCTTCTCGTATTCACTCACGGGAATTTTGAACTGGTACCACGACACGGTTTCGGTGTTGCCGTTTTTGAGTTTCACCTGCGACGTGCGCTTGTCGTTGATGAAGTTTTTGCCCACCTGCATGTCTTCCTGCCGCAGCGACACGTGATACTGGTAATAGCGTTCGCTCTCGCTCAGGGTAAAGTCTTCGTTGATATCTTCTATGTCGGGCACCGTGCTGGCCGCCGTTTCGTACGATTCGTCCGTGTCGCTGCGGGCCTGCGAGTTGCCGTGGGTACCGTTATAATATTTGTAACGGTCGATGATGGGCAGTTTGCGCTTGTCGTAATCCGTACCACGGTAATGGTGGTAATTGTCGCCGGCCGGGTCGTTGAGCGGCGAGAAAGGATCGGCCAGCATCATCTCCCGGGTAAGGGCATCCACATGCGTGCCGACGGCTTCCACATAGTCGGCGAAGAAAGCAGCCTCTTCCTCGTCGTTCAGGCCGTCCAGACCCACATCTTGTATGCGGCGCACGCCCGAAGTGTTGTCAAAGGCATAGACATTGACATTCTTGAGCGAGATTTTGCCCCACTTGGTATAGCCGATAACCGTACTGTCGCCGTCGGTGGGCAGGCCGTTCTCGAAACTTTTCTTGCCGTCCTTGAGCACATCTTCCGAAATATCACCCAAGTTGAAATACAAATCGCCACCTTGATTGACACCGGCCGTATCGTACACGAAAGGATCCATCAGCCAAAACTCGATGTATTCCACGTTGTTCGACTCGAAATTGGTCAGGTTCGACTCTATCTTGCGCATCATGCCGCCCCAGCGCTGCTCGGGATTGGCCAGCGTTCCATCCATATTCATTCCACTGACGTCGAAGTTGTAGGGACCGCGCTGACGGGGATAGAACACCACGTTCATGATGTTGAGCAAACCCGTCTGATTGTACTGCAAGTCTTTGTCGGGATAGATTTCCTTCTGGTTGACGGCACGCACATAATGGTTCGACTGCTGGTCGTAATCGGAGCGTAGATGATCGGGGGTCTGCGAACGGTTTTGCGTGAAAATCTGGTCTACATAGTACCACGCCAGCAAGGCCCTGTTGTAGCCGTAGCGCAAGTCGTTGGAGTAAGCCGCTTCGGGGAATTTGCCCGAGGGGTCGTAAGGCGTAGAGGCCAGATGCCATTGCGTCACATCCTTGAGCGAAACCGATTTCTTGGCCGCTTCGAAATCGTCCACATAGACGGTGTTGTCAATCTGCTTGCTGGAGCCAGGCACCAATTGCGCGAACTCGGCCCGCAGCGTCAGTTTCGAAGGCGCGGTAACGTTTACCAAGGGCAAGAGGTCCAGCGCATTGGTCAGGGCCTGCGACTCGAAATCGAAAGCGGTGTGCAAGCCCCAGAGCGTGTTGTTCAGCGGCTCGGAGTTCATGTCCACCTTATTGGTGAGCGGACGCTCGGAGAGATGCATCAGCGTACCGCCCAGCACGAAATGGTCGCTGAAAGCATATTCCAGCGCCAAGCCCGTGAAAGTCTTGCGCACCATGCTGTACACGCCTTGGTCTTCGCAAGTAGCCTGAATATTGGCTCCCGACGAAAGGATATCGTTATTGGTAATGGTGACGGTTCCGGAAATGTAGTCTACAATGTAATCGACATTTTCGGTGAGTACGCGGCCGCCGGCAGTCACCTTTACCGAACCCCGGGCCACATTCATGGCACCCAGCGAAATTTCGGCGGCATTGGCAGCGCGGTACTCGCCCTCCAGACGGAACTTGTTCTTCTCGCTTAGTTGCTGCACCACGGTGAGCGTGGAGTCGTAGAGTTCTTCAAAAACGTATTTGTCGGCCAAAGCGTCGTCGCCCAACTGCGTGCGTAGGTACGAGCCGAAGGGTTCCACCACCGGAAAGATGATGCGCCCGTTGGAGCTTTGCACCGTGTAGCCGTCCACATAGTCGAACAAACCGTCGGGATAGGCTTCGTTCTGGCTATTCAAACGGTCTAGACGGAACACGCGAAGGAGTATCTGGTTCTTGAGTTTGCTTTCGGTCAGATAGTTCACCGATGTACCCAGGGTATCGTTCTGATAGGTGATATTCAGCCGGAAATCTTCCTGAGGCAGCTGATAGGTTCCCAGCGAATAGACATTCTTCATCATCAAATCCCAAGTTGGCGAAGCGGGTTCCAGGTTGGTGCCTTTGAGCAGTTTCACAAACAGGGCTTGCGGTGCTTCCACGCCGTCGGTCGAGAACTCGCCCACCTGATACACTTGTCCGTTTTTGGTGTATTCGAAGGCCACGGCCAGAATTTCGTCCGGATTCAGTGCCTGCTTAAGGCTGATGTAGCCCAGCGTCTTGTTCAAGGTGTATTCGCTCGACGAGAGCAGGCGCGCACTTTCCAGACGTTCAAACTCCTCGCCCATCTGCATGCCGTAAGCCTCCAGCGGACTCAGTGCGGCAGCGGCATCGGAAATTTGGCGGGCAGCGGCGTATTGATTCAGAATCTCGTTGTAGAGCGTATTGGCCTGGTTGGCCGGATAGGCAACCTGGCCAGTGGGCTGCCAGTGGTCGCTGTGGATGCGCTGGGGTTCGGCCATATCGGCAAAGGCCACGATATGACGGGCATTGTCCATGCGGGCACGCTTGTTGGTGACCCACACCTCTATTTTATTGATGACGATACCCGATGAAATGTACGGCAGCTTGGACATCCACTGGTCGTAATGTTCGCGGAAATAGTGCGAGAGGAAAAAGTGGCGGTTCTCGTCGTAAGCGTCGATGGCGATTTCGAAATTGGTGGTCTGCGTGCCGCCCTCCATCGAAGCCGAAGTGGTCTGGGCATTCTGCTGCGAAACCACAGCCGCAACGTTCAGTTTGCCGAACTGCAGCTCGGTCTTGATACCAAACAGCGAAGTGGCTCCCGAAATCAGGCTGTTCTTGACGGGCATGCTTACGTTACCGGCTTCCAGGGCCTTGATAATTTCGTCTTCCTTGCCGGCATAGCGCAGTTTGATGGCTTTGGCATCGTAGTCGAAAGAGGCCTCGGTATCGTAGTTCATGTTGACGTTGATTTTGTCGCCCACCTTGCCGTTGATGCTGAGCTGGATGCTTTGGTCGAAGTCGAAATAGGTGCGGTTGCGGGCGCGCTCCGACAGCGAGGGGTTCTCCACGATATTGTTCTTGACACCGAAACTTATTTCTACCGAACCTTGGGTGCGCAACTGCACGCCGCCAGGGCCGAAAATTTTCTCGGCAGCGCCCAGGTCGAACTGCATGTCGGTGAGCGAGAATTCGTCCTTCTTCTTGGAATAATCTATCTTATTCTTGCCCTTGAAGTAATTGCGGTTCGATTGCAGCTCCATGTACTTGCCGTACTCTTGAGGGCTTAGGCTGATGGGCGTGGTGATGCGGGTCTCGCCCAAATAGGTAGCCATGACATAATCGCCGCTCTGCACATCGTACTCGATGACAGTGCGCAGATTTTCAGGCTGTTTCAGGTCGCCCATTACGGGACGCGATGCTTCTTCCAAGCTGTTGGCGGGTGCCATGGGAATGGCAAAATGCAAGCTATCGTGACGGGCTGTCGCCTCATTGGTGACACTCGTCTGTGAAAAAGCGACAAAGGCCGTCCCCTGTAGCAGGGACAGCCCTATCAAGCATTTCTTCAACAGTTGCCGACAGCGCATTTCTTCGGATTAAAGCATTTTCAAAGCTGCCTTGATAAGGGCTTCCACTTTGATATCGGGTTGTTCTTTCTGGATGGCTGTTATCACCTTGTTGGCCGCTGATGCCTGATAACCGAGCATTTGCAGGGCAGCTAGGGCTTCATCGCGCTGTTCGTTGCCGCCTATGCCCGGCAGGGTGGTTGCAGCGCTTGGCAAACTGAGGCCTTCTTTGGACACTTTGTCTTTGAGTTCCACCATTAGGCGCTGGGCCGTTTTGGTGCCGATGCCCTTGATATTCTTGAAGATGCTGAGGTTTTCGGTCAGGATGGCCTGTTCGAGTTCGGCTACGCTCAGCGACGAAAGGATAATGCGGGCGGTGTTGGCTCCGATACCCGATATGCCTATCAGTCGTTTGAATGCCTCGCGTTCCTGGGCTTGGGCAAAGCCGTAAAGACTAAAGGAGTCTTCTTTGATTATTTCGTACACATAGAGCATGCAGGTGTCTGCCGTCTGGATTTCGCTGTAGGTATTGACGCTGATATTCAGCAGGAAACCTATGCCGTTGTTTTCGAGTACCACCATGGTGGGATTCAGATCGCGGATTTCGCCTTTGATAAAGTCTATCATGATGTTTGTTTTTATTTGCTTGTTTGTTGTCTGGACGCTTTTGCGCGTGCTTTTCTTTGCGCGTGCGTATCTTACAAACGCAGTCCGCTTGCTTTTATTGTACCCAAGCCGTTTTTTTTATTCAGCAGAGGCAAGGGCAAGCCGAAGGGCGGTTCTCGCTGCGGTGTTCTCCGCTGGCGATGGCCTAAACTCGAGAACTCGCAACTGCGTTGCTCAGACAGCTCTCGCTTTTTACGGCCATCGCTGCGCTGCGAACTGAGGTGCCGGCGCACGCCGCTTTGCGGCGCGCGCTCGATAGAGCGCCAGCGCTTCGCGCTGCGCCGGCACCCCAACCCTTGCTCCAAATGCCCATCGGCTTGCCCTTGCCTCTGCCCTCTCCAATCATCTGTATATCAACCGCTTCAAAGATTCCAGATTATTTTTTCCACTCACAGCCTTATTTTTGGTATTTTTGCGGTTTATGTGTTCAAAAAGCAATAAAAATCATATTAAGATATGAAGAGAATTTTTCTGGCCGCGGGCCTGATGTTTTTATGGGGATATTTGTGTGCGATGCCGCTGATGGCAGAGGTTTCGGCCAAGGACGACGCGCGTGCGAATAGCCGCGAATTGCGTTACAAGCCAGATGCTTCGGACTTTGTTTTCTGCGGTAGCAAGCCCGAAGTGTACACCCGGGCGCTGTACGGCAACAACCAGGCCTTCCGTCTGGAAACCGGCGATATTCCCGCATTCGGGTTTTACGGCAAGAACGGTATGCTGGGCAACGTTGCTTTCGCCCTGATGGTGGACGGAGAACTTTTTTGGCTCAAGGATGCGGACAACATCGAGGTGCGCTATCGGCCCGGGCAACGCATCTATCATATCCGCGACAGCCGCTTGGGCGACAAGGCCAGCTTGACGCTCCGGGCCTTGGCGCGCTACGACAAGGAAGGTGCGCTGTTCGTCATCGAGGCGGAAGGGCTGAAGAGCGGCCTGCAGTGGGTTTGCCAGTTCGGTGGGGTGCGCGGCCGCAAGTTCTCGCGCAACGGCGACTTGGGCGCCGACCCTTGGGACGCTTTCTGTCTGAAAAAGGACTATTGCCACTTCAACCGCTTCGATATCGACAAAAACCGCTTTAAAGTATGGTATGGTGCCAAAAACGATATCAGCCAGTATTTCGTCGAAGATTTGGTGAATCCCGAACTGAAAATCCATAGCCTCTACGGCAGTTTTCCCGCCAAGAGCAAGCTTACTTTGGCCGACCCGGAAAATGTACTCCAAGCGCCGGCCGACAGCGACTACCCTACGCTGCGCGCCCAAGGCAAACTCAAGAACGGGCAAAGCTTCTTTGTTTTCTCGCTGACGGAAGATGCCCGCAATCTTAAGCCCAAGCAACTCTATGCCAGCACCTTGGACAGCATCGACCATCTACAGCAACATTTGCAAATCTATACACCCGACCCTTATATCAACGCCGCTGCCGGAGCCTTGGTGATGGCCGCCGATGGTATTTGGGAATCGCCTGTATATCAGCATGGTGCTATCGGCTGGCGCATTGCTCTGGCTGGCTGGCGAGGTGCCTACACGGCCGATCCGCTGGCTTGGAACGAGCGTGCCGAAGAGCATTTCCGCGCCTATGCCGCTTCGCAGATGACTACCCCACCCGACAAAGGCATCATGATGGATACCGCCCTGAACATCGCCCGTAGCGCCAAAATAAAAGGCACGCCCATGTACAGCGAGGGTTACATTGCCCGCCACCCCAATAGCAGCAGCACCATGAACCATTACGACATGAACATCTGCTACATCGATGAGCTGCTGCGCCACCTGCGCTGGACGGGCGATTTGGACTTTGCCCGCGAACTCTGGCCCGTGCTGCAACGCCATCTGGCCTGGGAAAAGCGCTGTTTCGACACCAACGACGACGGACTTTACGACGCCTATTGCTGCATTTGGGCCAGCGATGCCTTGGAATACAGCGGCGGCAGCGTCACCCATTCGAGTGCCTACCATTATTTTGCCAACAGCGTGGCCGCCCGCATAGCCAGCCTGATTGGCGAAAACCCCGAACCTTATCGCAAGGAAGCCGCCAAGATTCTGACGGCCCTCAACCGCGAACTTTGGCTGCCCCAAGCTGGCCATTGGGCCGAATACAAGGACGTTTTGGGCAAGCAGCTGCTACATCCCGATGCCGCCCTATGGAGTATCTACCACAGCATCGATTCCAAGGTGCCGACCTCGTTTCAGGCTTATCAGGCGCTGCGCTATATCGACACGCAGATACCGCATTTTCCCGTCAAGATTCAAGGCCAGCGTCCCGACGATGACGAGGCCCTTTGGGTGCCCGCCACCACCGACTGGATGCCCTACCACTGGTCTATCAACAATGTGGCTTTTGCCGAAGTGATGCACACGGCTCTAGCCTATTTTCAAGGCGGCCGGCCCGAAGAAGCCTACCGCGTGATGAAGGGCGCACTTATGGACGGCATGTTTTTGGGACGCAGCCCGGGCAATGTGGGCCAAGTGAGCTTTTACGACGCGGCCCGAGGCGAGACCTACCGCGACTTTGCCGACCCGGTGGGTGTCTACGCCCGCTGCTTTGTGGAAGGCTTGTTCGGTGTAGAGCCAGACCTGCTGAACAATATGGTGTTGCTGCGTCCTTCGTTTCCGCAAGCTTGGGACACGGCACACTTCGAAACACCCTACCTGAACTACAGTTTCGGGCGCGATGCCCAAGGCCAGCGTTGGCATATCGTTCCCAACTTCCGCCAGCAGGCCGACATTGTGCTGCAAGTACCCGTTTATCGTAGCCGGGTAGACCGGGTGCTGGTGAACGGACAGCGGCCCAAAACGCAATATTTCGTCAAGAACAGCATCGGCAAGCCCGTGCTGCAGATAGTCTGCTCCCAGGCCGACAGCTACGAAGTTCAGGTTTTCGAAAGCGGCGAAGCCCTGGGCAAACCCGTGTATCCCAAGCAGATAGCTCAAGGCGAAGAGATTCCGCTCAGCCTGCCGCAGGCTTGTACCCTCAAACAGATTTACGACCCGCAGGGCATCTTAGCGGCGCGCGACCAGTGCGGACATCATACTTATTTTGTCGAGCTGGGCAAGGGGCCGTTGAGCTGGTGGGAAGCCATCGATGTGGAAATCCTGCCTCGCTTGGAAATTGTCTGCCCGGAACTGGAAGCCGAGCAACTCCTGGTACAGGTGTACAACCACAGCGCGCAGCCCGTCCAGGCGGAAATCTGGCTCAACCACCGTCCCACCGGCAGCACCTTGCAGCTGCCAGCCCACAGCCTCAGCCAGACGAGCGTTCTCGAGGGAGCTCAGCACGGCAGCAATCTGGTGGAACTTCGCAGCAAAGGCCAAGTGCTTGCTTCGCAGACCTTGCGGGGCTGGCAGCTGCCCTTTAACGCAAGCGTCCAAAAGCGCATCGACCTCAAGGCCTACTACAACGACCGCATCGACGATATTTTCGCTTACGGCAAATACATGAGCCCACGCGCTCAGTCTACCTCTTTGCAGCTTCCCAGCCAGGGTTATGGCGAATGGTGCGTGCCCAAGACACTGCCCGAAATCGATGCCGGCGGTTTGCGCCATAAGGCCGACAGCCAAGGAATTTTCCTAATGCCACAAGGCCTCACTTTCAATATCTGCCAAGACTCACTGGCCGCCAATACGCTCTTTGTTTCACAATGGGACAACTACCCCAGCCAGACCAGCATCGCCTTGGACGGAATTTGCGGCACCCACGCCTACCTGCTAATGGCGGGCAGCACCAATCACCAGCAGTGCCACCTTGCCAACGGCATCGTGCGGGTGCATTACAGCGATGGCAGCCAAGATTCGCTCCTGTTGGTGAACCCCGAAACTTGGGCACCCGTTGAACAAGATTTCTATGTAGACGGCCTGTCGTTCCGCCTCGAAGAGCCTCGCCCCTACCGCGTGCAACTGTCTACGGGCCTGGCCACCAGAAACTTGGAGCGAGATTTGCAGCTGAAAGGCGTAGAATACAGCACGGGCCGTGCCATTCCGGGCGGTGCCGCCATTATGCTGGACCTTCCCTTGCGTCCCGACAAGCCCATCAAGTTTATCAGTCTGGAAGCCAACACCATAGAAAGCGTTATCGGTCTGATGGCGCTGACGATAACGGAATGAAAAGCCGGCCTCTTACAAGACTGCTAAATTTTTCCGAAAAAACAGTAACCAAAAGCAATAAACTGCGTCTTGTTCCGTTATTGGAAATAACGACCAATTGTTTTGCCTATGCTGCTGAAAGCTCTACTCATCTTCTTTACAGCTTTTATTGTCACTAGCATCTCGATGCCCAGCATCATCAAGGTGGCAACCAAGCGTTCCTTGTTCGACGACCATACCGAGGAGCGCAAAATTCATACGCGCGACATTTCCAATTTGGGCGGCATAGGCATTTTCTTGGGCTTTTTCTTTTGCATCCTGCTTTTCCAGATTGTTTGCGACTCGCGCGAATTGGGCAGTTTGGCGGCGGCTTCGGTGCTTTTGTTCTTTATCGCCTTCCGCGACGATTTGGTGCCGGCATCGCCCTATTCCAGGCTGCTGTTTCAGTTTATTATCGCCGCCATCATCGTCTTTGTCGGACAAGTGCATTTCGTGCATATCCCCATTTTCCAAGCCAATACCCTACTGAAGGAAATCGTCAATATTCTCTTCTCGTTCATCTTTATCGTCGGCTTCATCAATGCCTTCAACTTTATCGACGGCATCGACGGGCTGGCCGGCAGCATCGGTCTGTTCTGCTCGCTGGTTTTCGCCTTCCTGTTTATGTGGATGGGGCATTATTCCTACGGCATCACGGCCTTGGCCTTGAGCGGCGCCATTCTGGGTTTCCTTATCTTCAATTTCGGCAAAGCCAAGATTTTTATGGGCGATATGGGCTCTATGTTGATAGGCGTTTTTCTGGCTATTTTCGGCATCAGCATGGCCAACAGCCCCGTCATTATTGAAGACTGGCTGGCCATTGCCTACCCTGGCTGTCTGGTTTTTGCCATTCTGGTGGTGCCCATTATGGACCTTATTACCGTGGTGGGCATTCGTCTGTACTGCCATCAGTCGCCTTTCGTGGCCGACAAGCGTCATCTGCACCATCGCCTGCTGGGTCTGGGTTGGGACCATCCGGGCATTTGCCTGTTCGAAGTCTGCTTCAACGCCCTGGTGGTAATGGTTTGCATCGCCTGCCAAAGATTCAGCTCGCCATTCTGGGCCGGGTTCTCCATCGTCCTTCTTGCCGCAACCGTCGAAGGGCTGTTCATCATCTTGTACATGCGCAAGCAAAAAAAAGAGGCTTCTAAACAATAATTGACATCGTCAGACCATCTTGATTTTGTTTTTTGGCCTACTTTTGCGCCGTCAATTAAAACAAAACCTAAGATGAAAAAACTCAGAGCTGCCATCATCGGTTATGGCAACATTGGAAAGTACGTGGTGGAAGCCTTGCAAACGGCTCCCGATTTCGAAATTGCAGGTGTCGTCAGAAGAGCATTGCCTGCAGAAAAAGACCTTGAACTGACACATATCCCCGTCGTTACCGACATTAAAGAATTGGGTCCGGTCGATGTGGCTATTCTGGCAACGCCTTCGCGCAAAGTGGAGGAAAATGCCCTCAAATACCTGTCGATGGGTATCAATACGGTTGACAGTTTCGACATCCATACCGACATTTGGCAATTGAAACAACGCCTGGACGCTTGCGCCAAAGAGCACAAAGCGGTTTCCATCATATCGGCCGGCTGGGATCCGGGCAGCGACTCCATTGTGCGTGCCTTGATGCAGGCAGCCGCTCCCAAGGGCCTTACCTACACCAATTTCGGCCCGGGCATGAGCATGGGTCACAGTGTGGCCGCACGCGCCATCGAAGGTGTCAAGGATGCCCTTTCCATGACCATTCCTTTGGGCACCGGCATTCATCGCCGTATGGTCTACATCGAGCTTCAGGACGGTTACCGTTTCGAAGATGTGGCCGCTGCCATCAAGGCCGACGAGTATTTCGCCCACGATGAAACGCACGTTATGCAAGTGGACGACATCAAGACCATCAAGGATATGGGCCACGGTGTGAACATGACGCGCAAGGGTGTTTCCGGCAAGACGCAGAACCAGTTGCTCGAGTTCAACATGAAAATCAACAACCCTGCCCTGACGGCCCAGATTCTGGTGGGTGTGGCTCGCGCCGCCCTGAAGCAACAGCCCGGCAGCTACACCATGATAGAGATTCCCGTCATCGACCTTTTGCCCGGCGACAAAGAGAGCCTGATTCGCCAGCTGGTATAGTACAGCCACTGGTTAAAGCTCGCAAACTCGCTACTGCAGCACTCAAACACAATCGCTCCTAACGGCCTGCGCAGCGCCACGAACTGTAGCGCTGGGTGACTGCGTCTTTATTCTTCCCAAAGTAATGCTCAAAGATGTAGACGGCC
>CAVEPA010000015.1:0-20898 GCA_963617485.1 bacterium
TAGCTCAGCAGGTAGAGCACATCCCTTTTAAGGATGGGGTCCTGGGTTCGAGCCCCAGGCGAATCACCCCAGCGCGGAGCCACAAGCCCCGCGCTTTTTTTGTTTGTAAAATCCACTTGATAGTTTTGCCGACACTTGCATGTGTCATAGAAAAAATATATCTTTGCGGTATAAAAAATGCGTAAATACGCAATTTACCTACCCTAAAACAGCTTTTCTTGCATGGAGATAAGACGTGATATTCATCTTAGAAGACTCATCAATAGCAAGCATAATGGCATGATAAAAGTCGTGACTGGCATAAGAAGATGCGGCAAGTCGTACCTGCTGATGAATCTTTTCAGACAGTATTTGCTTGATGATGGGGTTAGTGAGGACCATATTGTCATGCTTGATCTGGAAAATCGCAGGAACAAGAAGCTACGAGACCCAGACGCTTTGCTGGAATGGATAGACTCACAGATAGTGGAATACAAAGCATCGGGGGATGTGCCAAAACACGAATGGTACTATGTGATGCTCGACGAGGTGCAGTTAGTACCGGAGTTTGAAGATGTCTTGAATTCTTATCTAAGCATACGTAATGTAGATGTATATGTAACAGGCAGCAATTCGCGCTTCCTGTCCAAGGATGTGATAACAGAGTTCCGTGGCCGGGGACATGAAATACATGTCACCCCCTTGTCGATGAGTGAGTTCGTCGGTGCGCATCCGGAAATGACCTTCGAGGAGGCTCTTGACCAATATATGACGTTCGGCGGACTGCCCGTGGTATGTTTGGAATCTGACGTAAGAGAGAAAGAGGCTTACCTGAAGGATTTGTTCGAGAAGACATATCTGACGGATATACAGGAGCGTTATCATATTAAGGGCAGCGAAATAATGGGCGAACTGATTGATGTGATGGCTTCTGGTATAGGTGGACTTACAAATCCAACGAAGATAGAGAATACATTTAGAACGGTCAAAGGCATAGCGGTAAAGGGAAAAACCATAAAGCAATATCTGGAGATGCTGGAGGAGTCGTTTCTGATAAGGAAGGCTGTACGTTACGATGTAAAGGGACGTAAGTATATCGATTCTCCACAGAAGTACTATTTTGAAGATTTAGGCCTCAGAAATGCCCGCCTCGGCTTCCGCCAGGTGGAAAAGACGCATCTGATGGAGAACATGGTGTACAATGAACTTCGTCTGCGCGGTTACACAGTAGACGTTGGAGTAGTGATGTACAACACAAAGGATGCAGAAGGCCGTAGTCAGAAAGGACAGCTAGAGGTGGATTTTGTATGCAACCGTGGTGCTGAGCGAATATACGTTCAGTCTGCCTATGCACTGCCCGACAAGGAAAAAGTTGATCAGGAACAGGCTTCACTGGTGCATATTAAAGACGGATTTAAGAAGGTAATCATTGCAGCAGACAGATATTTGTCGGGCTTCAATGAAAATGGTATAAGGATTTTGAGTCTGAAAGATTTCCTTATGGAAGAAGCCGCTCTGTCCTGAAAAAGAAAGACCTAAATATAAATTTTTAGTAGACACTGATGAGAACCTTGTTTCAACAATTGGTGAAGCCGAACAAAACCATACGAACCCTGCTGACCGGACTGATGCTACTATGCAGCACCGTCAGCGCAAAGGCCGATGTATCAATACGTTACTATTCCACAGACGACGGTTTGTCGCAGAACACCGTGCGCTGTCTCCTGCAAGATCATGAGGGCTTTATCTGGGTGGGTACCACGAACGGCATCAACCGTTTCGACGGTCACCGCTTCAAAACCATCATGCCGTCCTCCTACAACGACAGTTATGACGACCGTATCCAGGGGCTTTCCGAAGATCTCCAAGGCCATCTGTGGATAACGACTGTCAAGGGCAATGTCTTGTGTTACGACAAGGTGCACAACGCTCTTACGGAGGGCGACATGCCAGCGCAAAAAGAACTCTACCCTGCCGGCAGCGTAGCAAGGAAGAACGTACCGAAAAAGGTCGCCAGACTTGCCGGTGACGCGCGCTACTGGGCCGCTCGCAGTGGCAATACCTATTGGCTGGCCACCGAACACACGGGCATCATCAGCTACGACACTGCCACTGGCGAGACGCTTCATTACCAAAAATCTTCGGGCCTCCCCTCCAACAATCTGCGCAGCATCATGGTAGACCGCAGCGGGGACATCTGGGCCGGCAGTCTTGAGTCGGGGCTTATCCACCTTACCGAAACCGCGAATGATTACCGTCATCTGCAATTGTTTCCCGGCAATGTGGACGGAAATATCCAGGAAGTGCGTCTTGTTTTCTGCGACCGCGAGGGACGCAACTGGATTGGATCGCATCACGGCGATGGACTGATAAGAATCTACGACGGACAACAGCAGTTGCTGCGTACGCTCGCTCTTCCCAAGGGCAACGCCTACTGTGCTTTGGAACTGCCCGACGGGCGCAAGGCCATCGGCACCAAGAATGGCGGCATCTACCTCAGCGACAAGGACGGGATGCATATCCTGACGAGTTTGCCGTATACGGCAGAGAGTCCGGTAACAGCGCATGATGTCTTTTCCATGGTGCTCGACAGCCACCAGCGGCTGTGGGCGGCTTCTTTCGGCAGTGGCATCGTTGTCTTTACTCCCGACGGCAAGGGAGGTTATGTCCATCTGTCCACGATGTCGCTCGGCAGCAGGAACCGCGACCGCGTTCGCTCTATTGTCACAGACAGACAAGGGAATATGTGGTGCGCCACAGATGACGGACTGATGATGTTCTCACCCGATAGCATACTTGCATCTCCAAGGTCCCTGCGCCATTATGATGTCTGCGTGGAGGGCGACGGCCGTGGCATAGCCTATGAGGTCAAGACCTTGTACATAGACAAGCAGGACCAGTTGTGGATAGGAACTACGGGGCGGGGTCTCTACCGTGGTCATATGGATGGTTCCGGGCTGAAGATAGAGCAGGTCGGCTCCACATCGAGGCGTCACCTCAGCATCGTGCAGAGCATCGCTTCCGACCGTGACGGCGCTGTATGGGCGGTGGCAGAGAACTACATTGCACGCATCCTGCCAAACTACGACACGGTGGGCGACCGCGCCATTGTCAGCGTGCCCACACGCAGGCTCTGTACTTACAGCGAAAACAGCATCTGCCTGACGGCAAAGGGCGAGATGATGGTGGGCAGCACTGAAGGGGTGTATATTTTCGACCCATCGCACTACACCCATAAACGTCAGGCCGCAGCGGTGCACCTGTCTGCCATCAGTATCAATGGCGAAGAGATGACCCCGGGCACCGGCAAATCGCCGCTAAAGGAAGACATCGACCTCCAGAGCGAAATACGTTTGCCGTACTGGCAAAACAATGTGACAATAGCCTGTTCCATGCTCGACTACGACATACAGTCCCATAGCAGTTATTACTACCGCATTGAATCGCGCAGGAACAAGGACGAGGTATGGTACTCCACTGGCCGTGGCAACGAAATTCTGCTCTATGCCATGACACCCGGCACCTACCGCCTGCATATCCGGGGCTACAACGATGCATGGTCGGAGCAAGACCGCGTGCTGACGATAGTTATCATGCCGCCCTGGTGGTACTCTACGTTTGCCTGCGTCCTATATGCACTGTGCGTCATAGCTGTCCTTGTTTATGGTGTACGTCGGTTTGTGCGCCAGCAGAAGGAGCGTTCGCGCCTTGAGGCGGAACGAAGCGTGGAGAAATACAAGCAGGATTTCTTCTCGCAGATATCGCATAAGCTCCGTACCCCGCTGACGGTTATCCAAGGCATGCTCGATGCCATACCCGTGTATCATTCAGAACAGTCTGACGACACTTACAAGTTGAGTGTCAAGCAAATGGGCATCCTTAACCGTAATGCCAACGAGCTCTTGCGCCTCATCGACCGTGTGCTGTCGTTCAACGACAAGAGCGACTTGGAAAAGGTTCGTACCGACATTGAAGAGGTACTTGGCGACAAGATTGCCGAAGCACGCCTGACGACACCGGAAGTTGCTGCTGCCAATGACCGTCCCGACACCAAGGGCTACCGCATCCTTGCCATCGATGACAATGCCGATATGCTTGATATGCTGCGTTCACAGCTCGAAGACAGTTTTACCGTTTACACCGCTCGGGATGGCAAAGAGGGCTTGTCGCTGCTGGACGAGGTGCAGCCCGACCTTATCATCTGCGATGTGATGATGCCGGGCATGGACGGTTTTGAATTCACCCGACGGCTGCGCGACAATTTCAACATCAGTCACATTCCCGTCATCCTGCTCACAGCGAGCATCAGCGAGGAGCGTCATCTGACCGGTCTCGAAGCCGGTGCCGACGCGTATATCACCAAACCTTTCAACAAAGAAATACTGCGTGCACAGATTATCGCCCTTATAGCACAGCGTCAGAAGCTGCAGCGCATTTACGCCACGGAGCCGGGGTCCGACATACCGTTTATCTCAGCCACGGAACGCGACAAACAGTTCATCGAGCGCGTCAACGAAATCATCATGGACAATATCGGCAATTTCGACTTCAAGATTGACGACTATGCGCAAGAGTTCAACGTCGGGCGTACCACCTTCTTTGCCAAGATTAAGTCCATCATTGGATATACGCCCCACGAGTACGTGCGCATCAAGCGTATGAAGCGTGCTGCCGAGTTGTTGTTGCAAACCGACGATAACATTTCCGAGATATGCTATAAAGTGGGTCTTAACGACCCCTACTATTTCTCGCGTATCTTCAAGGGCATCTACGGCAAATCACCCTCACAATTCCGCAAGGACGGCATTGCAGGGTGATTTAAGCAGACGTAGTATGGGCTATTACTTGGCTATGAACTTACGGCCGTTGGTAATGTATAGGCATCCCGGAATGGTGGTGGTGACGCGCTGGCCGTAGATGTTGTAAATAACCTCGGTGTCCAGGGCCGCCGGGTTGCGATTGTCGCTTGCGGACACTTGCTCGATGGCAGTTGTCTTGTCGGCCTTGTATGCCGGTTGCATGGAGAAGTAGTCCATCGGGCTGTACGAGAGATGTGGCGGCTGGTTGTAGGCAACGTTCTGCCAGGCGATGGCCATATCGTATACATGGTCGTCGCGCAGCCAAGGCAGGGCGTAGTCGCTTGGTACGTTCGTGGTGTGTAGCACAAGGTAATACACGCCATCCACCAAGGCATAGTTGACGTACTCCTCACGCCAGTCGCCAAGAAGATCTGCTACGAGGTTGGGGCCGTTTTTGCCGATAGCTCGGTCGGCCTTCAGACCATGGGTCCTTGGCACATAGATACGTGTCGTGTTCTTCCCTTCCGGATTCCACTTGTCGATGTATGTACGGTCGAGCATCTCGTCGCACAAGTCGCCGTCCCAATAGATGCGGAAGTTGAGATTGTTGCCGTGGCCAGAGGCACTGACAGCTTTCCAGTCTTCGCAGACAATGCCGCCGTAAGCGTTGTAGATAGGCAGATTGGTGTAGTCTATCAGTTCTGCACCACGTACGGTGGGGTCCATGTCGAGTGCAATACAGCGTCCTGTATCGTAACCTGACTGTGGAGAACCATATAGCACTTTTCCGTCTTTGGCAGAAACGATGACGGCATCGTAGGGCACTGTGGGGCTCTCGGTACAGAAATATACCTCCATTCCTTCGTTGTCGGGATCGAACTCGCCCAGGTGCAGGGCATCGCCATGTCCGAGACCCGTGCGCCAAAGCGTGGAGCCATCGTGGTCGATACAGGCCGAGCCGACGACAATTTCGTCGTAGCCGTCGTTGTCGACATCGCCGACAGCCACCGAGTGCGCACCCTGTCCGTAGGTGCCTTCGTCCTTGCCTTTCGTCGACTCGTGCTTCCACACTATGGACAGGTCCTTGCCATCCCAGGTGTAAGCCGTTGAATAGGAGTAGGTGTAGTAGCCGCGCATCATCACAGCACAGGGCTTGGCAGAGCCGTCGACGGGAAGCACGGCCACGGCGGCCTTGAAGCGGGTGCCGCGGTTGTAGCCGGTCTTGCCCGCACCATCGCCCCAGTTGTCTGCGGCATGCTTGGCATAGCACGGATAGTAGTCGACAGTCTTCAGTTCCGCGCCCGTAGTGCCGTCGAAGCAGGTAAGCCATTCCTCACCGGAGAAAATCTTGCCTTTGGCGTTGTAGTAGTTCTTGTTTTTGTTCAGGCCATTCATGATATAGTTTCCCTCTCCGTCGATGGTGCCGGGCGCTGTCTTGACGATGAGTTCGCCCTTGCCGTCGCCGTCGTAGTCGTAACACAGAAACTGGGTATAGTGCGAACCGGAACGGATATTCTGACCGAGGTCGATGCGCCAAAGCCGTGTACCGTCGAGTTTATAACAGTCGAGGAAGGTGTTGGAGGTAATGAGGTTGCCCGTGTTGTCCATGGCATTGTCGGGTTTCCACTTAAGGATTATCTCCTGTTCGCCGTCGCCGTCCATGTCGTAGGCAGAACAGTCGTCGGGAGTCCATACGGCATCTTTGGTGGTGTAGGCATCCTCTACTGCACCCTTCAGTCCGCGACCGTCATCGGGCATGTCGAGTTTGATGTTGATGTAGTGTGCCGCCCGTATGGGAACGTCGGCATCGCGTTCTGTTTCCACGCCATTCTGTTTCACCACGAGGGTGAAAAGGTGGGTACCTTCAGCAACATTGATGCCCTTGGTGGTGACATTCGTGACGGAGGTGTAGGTGCCATAGAGCGTGCCATTATGGTAGAGCTCGTAGCTGGTGTTGGTATCGTCGTAGGAGCGGCGGCGCCAGGAAACAAAGGCATTGTTGCTTTGGCCGGCCTTGTTGTAGGTGGTGGGTCGGGACAAGGCACGGCAGGCGAAGAGGGCACGATGGGTGCCACTGACATTCTCCGCCCAGGCGCCGAGCGTCAAGACAGAGAGCAGGAAGGAAATGATAAATTTGGAACTCATAGTTGTCTGATGATGAAGAAACCACTGATAGCCGGGTCGGCGGCGGTGCTGCCGTAGTCGGGGAATTCGTCGTTGGCGCGACGGCCTTTTTCGGGACGTGCTGCGATGCCCTTGAGGATTCGTAAGGTAGCGCCTTCGGCCTCTACGTAGCCATCGTTGTCGATATGGTAGCCGCAGGTCTCTATCCAGCGGGTGCGCTTGCTGCCGATACTGCTGCCGGGCGTGGCTTCGGCGGCATCCTTCACGTTCCATACGCCATCTATAGCTGCACGGTATTTATTGCTGTAGCAGTTCATCGGGCCCAGACCGCGCCAGCGCAGCCCATCGATAGCCTTGGGCATATCGAGGGTGACACCGACCACAGGAACGCGAGGCACAGAAAGTGTCGGTTTGATGGTATAATCGACACGTATACCCTCGGGAATTTCTGTCAGCGTATAGGAGAACCGCACCGTGTTGGAATCGTTATACACATACAAATAGCTATTGTTGCCAAGGTCTTGTACGGTGTACTTCGTCCAGTCCTTGGGGGCACGCCGCACGAGCTTGCTGCCGATGACACTCGCCTCGCTGTTGTCGAGTTTACGCCATACGCAGGGCTTCATGGTGGAGAGCAGGACTCGGGCGGCAGAGAGGCTGGAGGCACTGGTTTTCCGGGAGGACAGGGCTTGCCCGGCATCAAAGGTTACGGAGCGCTGGCCAAGCGTGTCGCCGGTGGCGGCGATAAAGGTGAGGTGGGCATAGGCCGTGTTCTTTACCGGCAGAGAGATGCTTGCCGTGGTGTGTGGCGCTGCCTGCGGAGCCTGCATGCTGCCTTTTTTCTGGAGTTTACCTCGGGCATCGTAAGTCTGCCACGAGATAGTGGCGCTGCTCATGTCGGTAAAGTCGTAGCCGTTGTAGAGAACTATTTGGGATGTGGCTTTCCGGCCGGAGTTATCGGCAGTTCCAGAAAGATCCAGCGTATCGCTGACAGGGAAAACAGGGTTGTAGGTCTCGCGGACTTCCTGCCAGTCGCGACCTTGGCGACGGTAAGAATCGACAATGCCATCCCAGCCGGCATCAGACAGACGCAAACGCTCATCTGTGGGCAGTTTAAGCCCCTGGTCCTGCCACATCCATACAGCGGCACCGGCACCTTGCGGATGACGTGTCATGGCACGGAAACGCTGGTCGAGACCGCCCATACCCATTTCGCCGAAGGCATGGGTATATTCCGTCGAGATGACAGGACGGTTGGCCTGGGCTGTCAGAGAGTCGCACTCACGCGGGTGCCAATAATGCACCGACAGCATATCAATGTCGTCCAGAGGCAAGTGGTTTTCGTAGCGCCAGGGAATAAGGCGGGGACGTGTAGGGTCGAAGGCCTTGCAAGCACGTGCCGCAGCCTGATGGAGCGGTGTGAAGGCATCTTCGTTGCCCACGGTCCAACAGATGATGCTGGGGCGGTTGAGGTCGCGTGTGACGGTCTCGTAGGTACGCATGAGCACCATATTGCACTGTGCGGGTTCATACATAAGCTGGGAGGCACCGCCCAAGGATATTTCCTCGGTGCAGTAGAACCCCATAGAGTCGCAGAGTTCTATAAACTCCTGCGCATGCGGGTAATGGCAAAGGCGCAGGTAGTTGATATTGGTACGCTTCATCTGCTGAAGGTCCTTGATCCACATTTCCTTGGTTTGCGCACGTCCAACGGTAGGGTATTCGTTATGATAGTTGACACCACGCAGCGTCACCTTCTGACCATTGATGCACAGCATCGGTGTGCCGTCTTTCGAGGTCTTTATCTCACGCAGGCCGATACGGTCGCTCCATTGCATAAGCGGTGCCGGCTCCCATTCCTGCCGGTCGTCCTCCAGGCCGGCTTTCGGAAGGAAAAGAGTAATATCGAGGCGATAGAGATTCGGCGTTTCAGCATTCCACAGCTGCGGGTCTGTCACCCTCAGCGTCAGGTCGGTCTGCCGGCCGGTCGCCACATGGGACGGGACGGTCTCGGCTGTTTCTGCCACGACATTTCCCTTGGGGTCTGTCAAGGTAGCACGCAGCTGATAAGGAGCGCCCGGCGTGGGATAGTTGCCTGGCCGGAGCTGTTTCTGCATGTCGCAAACAAAGACGCGGGCAGTCAGCACTGCCTTGCGGTAGTTGTCGCTGAAGGTCTGTAGGGTCTGCACGTGGTCTATCCACAAGCACTTGGGCATCAGTTCTATGGTTACAGGACGATAGATGCCACCCAGGGTCCAGTCGTCGTAGGTATCGAACTTATAGGAACGGTACACCTGTCTGACGCGTACGGCAAGACGGTTGTCGGCACCTCTCTTGACAAAGTCGGAAATATCGAAGGTGAAGGATGTATAACCACTGTCGTGACGGCCGACATACTTTCCATTGACCCACACTTCGGCCGATGCCCATACACCGCCAAAATGGAGCAGCGCCCGCTTGAGTTCCGTCTGTGGCAGCTTGAAGACGCGCACGTACAGACCCTCGGAAGCTTTGTCGTCGGGAAAGCCCCGGTAGACAGGTTCCTCATAGCCTTGCAGTGCCCAGTTGGAAGGTACGGGCTGCTGGTCGAAGGCCGAAACATCGTAGTCGTTGGCATAGAACTGCTGCGACACATACCGGTCGGCAGTCTGGGCATCGGGACAGTACTTGAAACGCCAGGTACCATCGAGGGAAATGGTCTGCTGTGCCATGGCCGCGAGCGTTATGGCGTAAAGAACCAAGGAAAGGACAAAAGGTTTAGCATGCATGGTTTTTTCTTACTTTTTTAAAGGTTCGGGCGTTGTATCGGTTTTGAGGAGGGATGTATTGAGCCATCGGGTCAGTTCGGCAAGCATCTGGTCGTGGTACTGGAAGGTGCTGCGGAATCCCCAGCCGTGACGGCCTGTCGGATACAGGTGCAGCGTGCATTGACGCTCCGCTTTCAACATGGCAGTATAGAAAGCAATGCTGTTGAGTGGAGACACGGTGTGGTCGGTATTGGAATGGAAGATGATAGTGGGTGGCGTATTGCCGTCCACACGCAGTTCATTGGAGTATTCTATCTCCGTGGCAAGAGTGGCGGAATCGGTCATCAGCTCGTTGTGGGAACGCGTATGCGTCAAGCCCTTCTGCATGGAGATGACGGGATAGTAAAGAA
Organism: bacterium; assembly: GCA_963617485.1. Lineage (GTDB taxonomy): Bacteria > Bacteroidota > Bacteroidia > Bacteroidales > UBA1402 > UBA1757. The sequence continues at coordinate 10,060 of CAVEPA010000015.1, forward strand.
TACTGAAGGCCGGACGTACCGAAGCATCTTTCGTTGTGGTGAGAGTGGCCGCGAGATGGCCTCCGGCAGAAAAGCCCATGACACCAATGCTGTCGGGATTGACCTGCCATTGTGCGGAGCGCTCCTTAAGGATGCGCATAGCTTGCGCGGCATCGCGGCCCGGCAAGGCGGGATTGCCATGAGGCAGGGTGTATTTCAGCACCGCAACCGTCATGCCCTGGCTATGGAAATACGACACCCAGTCGAAGCCCTCGTTGTTCATGGAGTAACGGGAGTAGCCACCGCCGGGGCATATAAGGACAGCCCGGTGACTGTTGGTATCTTTGGGGGCGGGGAAAACGAACATAACGCCTTCCTTCAGTTCACAGGGATTGTCAGCAGGATGTTCGACAGGCCATAGGTTGATATCTATTTGGCTAAGGTCGGAGTTTCCTATTTGAACGGCTTGGGAGTACAGCGAAAGGCACACCGCTGCGGCCAGGGTCAATAAAAGTCTTTTCATGTTTACATTTTTACGGGCGCAAATTCGTCCTTTTACCGGAAATGGAACCTGCAATTCTGTACAAAAAAATGTATCGTGCAGACAAAAGATGATTTTGCCCAAAGCGGTCGGTGCCACAGAAAAACGAAGTATGCTCCTTTTCATCATTTTGAATTTTTTTACATTGTCTGCAAGAAAAAATACAGCGACCTTGCCGCGTCAAATGACAAAGCAAGCTTATTGCAACCAAACAACTTCCTAACAATACTAACAATGAAACGAAAGAACGTATTTCAATTGACCGCGCTTCTGTTCTGTTCCGTCTTCGTCCTGTCTTCTTGCAAGAGCGAAGAGGAGCCGGCCTTCCAGCCACAGAAGTTGGGTCTCAGCGTTGTGCCGGTAACCTATTATGACGGCACACAGCAGACATGGACGGAAGACACCAAAGTGGGAGTGAACTTCTCCTTTGACGAACCGACAGTACGCAACCAGCCGTGGAAATGGAGCGGCGAAGGCAATGTCTTCAGCAACTCCGTGGGCAACATGTACCTTAAAACCGTCAATGGTACCACGGTGTCGGTCTATTATCCTTATGAAGGTTCCGACGGCGAGTTGCAGGAAGTAGCCCTCGACTGCACCAACCAACTCGAATTGCAGGACTATCTCTTCGGCAAAACGGATGCCAATCCGAACAGCATTGGCAACACCACCGTTGCACTGGGACATGTTATGTGCCAAATAAGCCTCAAGATTCTGGCCACCGCCCAGCGTATCAAAACAGCCAAGATATATGGACTCGTCATGAAGGGACGTCTGGATACACGAAGTGGCGAGATAAGCAACGAAGACGATGGCGAACCGCTGGTTTTCGAGGGTGACAATCTCCGTGAGATAAGCTTTCTGGCCATTCCGCAAAGTGTCACGATGGAGCAGCCGGCGCGCATTACTGTAACCACCAACAAGGACAAAGAATACACCTTTTCCTTCACGGGCAATTTCAATCCGGGTGAGACCTTCCATCCTGAGGAAATCGACTTTACCGAAGGCCAGCCCATCCCCGCCACATTCATTGCCGACCCAGTGGCTCAGTGGCAGGTGGGCGACATCAAGGACATAACCCCAACCGAGAACTAAAAAAAGACAACTATGACAATAAAGAATAATATACTGCTTGCTTTCGCTGCTGCAGCTGTGGCACTTGCCTCCTGTTCCAGCGATGACCTGACGGGCAGCACCGGACTGGATGTAGCTACCACAGCCGGGAAACTAAAGATATGTGTTGAGCAGGACGGCATATCAACACGTTCCGTCACCGACAACAACAGCTATGCCACAAGTTTTGAACAGGGTGATGCCATTGGCCTCTTCGCCGTTGTCAACGGCACGGTCATCGACAGCCTCAACAACGTACGTCTGACCTACGACACCTCGGGCGAATGGGTTGGCATGGACATCAACATAGAGGCCGCCAATCAGGGCGCAAAGTTTTACGCTTACTACCCTTACAAAGAAGGTCAGACCATCAATACTTCGTCAGCGACCATGATGGATGACATCTTCAACAGCTGGACTGTCAGCGACGACCAGGAGAGCAAGGCCGCCTTTGAAGCCTCCAACCTTATGACAACCTCCAACGAAGGCTCCACCGCCACCAAGAACGAGATGGGATGGAGGGTATCTCTGACGATGACGCACCGCATGGCAATGCTCGAATGGGAACTGCCCGTCATCAGATATGAGTTCACCAACGGTGTCCCCAACTACGTTATTCCTATCAGTGAAACAACCCTCAGCATCGGCGGCGGTGTTGCCAAGCCCTATTATATAAAGGAGACGGGCAAATTCCGCTACATGCTCAAGCCCGGTGAGACGCGTGCCATCAGCGGAAGCTATCAGCTTGAAGGCAAAAGTTACGCCTACAGCCTCGACTACCTTGCCACAGCCAACAGCATCACGCGGCGCACTGTCGGCAATGGTGCCAAGGTAACCAAGATGGCGCTTGAAATAGGCGACCTCATCCTTACCGACGGCAACATCGTCAAGGCCGCCGACTATACCTCCGGTGCTATTGCCGGTGTCGTATGCAACGTGGGTACCAGTTCCGCCCTCGAAGACGACGGCTACAACCATGCCATCGTACTCGGTGTCACCGGCAGGACTAAATCGTTCACTGTCAAGGCTTCCAAGGGTGCCTCGACAGACTGGACAAAAGTGGAGCCCTGGAGTCTGTATGTACCGGCCAACGAGACCGTCAACGACGTGAAGGTGCCCGACTATACCAAATTCAAGATGACGGGTTATGAAGGTACCAAGGCTCTTGAGAGCCTTACCCCCGGCGACTGCGGACTAGGAGAGAGTTCCTTGTTCGTAAGTACTATAGTCAGCAACTATGCCACTGCCAACAGCAAACCGTCGGCTACATCGCGCTGGTATCTGCCCTCGCTCAAAGAGTGGATTATCGTCAAAGACAACGAGACTGTCATTGACGAGGCCCTCACCAAGGCTGGTGGCGACAAACTTTGGGGCGACGATTTTGCCTGGGCCAAGCTTACCAGCGGTCAAGGCTATTGGAGCAGCAACCCGCGTTCCACGTATCTCGTTTGGGCATTCACCGGCCTGGAAGCCAAGGACTCCGACAACCGTCAGAAGAACTACTGCGCTGTCACCAAGGGCTCACACTACGTAAGATGCATGTTTGCATTCTAACATCTAAAACATAACAGCAAATGAAACGTATATATATGATAATATGTGCCCTCTGCTTCACACTGGCAGCTATGGCACAGACCAACGTCCAAGGCGTGGTTTATGATGAGACGGGAGCCACCCTACCCGGCGCGTCTGTCTCGATAACAGGCAAGAAGTGGTTAGGAACAGTAACCAATATGGACGGCAAGTTCTCCATTGATGTTCCTAAAGGCGAAACAGACATCACCATACGCTTTGTGGGTTACGAAGACATCACCGTGAAGGTGAAAAGCGGCCTGATGCGCATCGACATGGTGCCTGCCAACAAGACCCTCAATGAGGTAGTGTCTATCGGTTACGGTACCATCAAGCGTGCCAATGTAACGGGTTCTGTCGGCAAGGTCGAAGGCGAAATTTTCGAAGGCATGCCAAATACCAACCCTGCCGAACTGTTGCAGGGACAAATCTCGGGCGTTGAGGTAACGACACAAAGCGGCGAACTCGGCGGCAACGTGCAGATAAGGGTGCGCGGTACTGCCAGCATCAATGCGGACCCCACACCTCTCTACGTCATTGACGGTGTGGTACAGGAAGAGATAGACGACGAGAACCCTATGGGTATCTCCAATATCGACCCCGCAAGCATCGAGAGTATCGAAGTACTGAAGGATGCCGCTTCGGCAGCCATCTATGGTTCGCGTGCCGCCAACGGTGTCATTCTTATCACCACCAAACTCCCCAAGCAAGCACAGCCCACCAAAGTTACGGGCAGTTCCAGCTTTTCTCTCGCCACCTTGGAACGCAAGGCAAATGCAATGTCGGCAGAGGAGTGGATTAACGCAGTATCGAACGAGATAGACCGCAACTACGTAACTCAATATGGTGGCAGCGGTGCCACGGCCGATGACGACTTTGACACGCGCATGGCCATGCGTGGCGGACTGTTCGATGCGCAATACATGAAGGATCCCCGATGGGCCAATGGTGGCAAGGGCATACCTGGAGCCATCTATACAGACGCAAGGGGAACCTACAACTTCGAGGGCGACCTGCGCTATGTCGATTGGCAGGACGAGATCTACCAGCTTGCTCCCACCCAATCGTACAACCTGAACATTTCCGGTGCCAACGACCTGACGAAGTTCTATACCAGTGCCTCCTTTACCGACCAGGATGGCCTGCTGCGCAACAGCGCCGACAAAAGGTTCAACGTCAACTCAAGATTCGAGACGAAATTCCTGAAGAAGTTCACCTTCGGCACCAATCTCTCCCTGAGCGCCTCATGGCTCACCGGTGCCGGCGCCCAATCCGGCAAGAACACCGTTTCCAACACCGTCATACAAATGGTACCGGTAGTGGATGCTTCTATGGGTGACCTTTATCAGGGTGCATATCCTTATCCCTCCTATTACTGGGCCGGCAGTTCCATCAGTCCGTTGGCGACACTGGAGCAATCGGAACGCCAGCGCAACTCCTTCGGCAGCAAGGTCACAGCCTTCCTGCGCTACGACATTATGGAAGGACTGACGGCAGAGGCAACCGGCAACTACTCCATGGGCAACATGACGCTGCGTTCCTTCATTCCGGGCACCATCAAGGGCCAATGGAGCAGCAAAGGCACCAACGAACAGACTTCGTCATTCGACCGTCGCACCAACAGCAACACCTACCTTATGCAGGGTACCTTGAACTATAAGAAGGTACTGGCCGAAAAGCACGACCTCAACCTCATGGCGGGTATGTCTTACGAATATCGTGGCAGCGACTGTGTGTATATATCTGCCACCGGATTTTCCAGCAGTAGCGTACCATCATACACAAGTTCCAATGTCACGACCGCCTCTTCTAAATATTCGGCCTCCACGCCGGCAAAGCTCGTGTCGTACTTCACGCGTTGGCAATATGGCTATGACAACCGTTACCTGCTCAACTACTCCATGCGTTTGGACGGTTCCAGCCGCTTTGCTCCAGGCAACCGTTACTCCTTCTTTCCTGCCGTCGGCGGTGCCTGGCGCATCGACCAGGAAGAGTTCTGGGAGCCCATGGCAAATGTGATGAACCAGATGAAGTTCCGCGTATCATGGGGCCAGAACGGCAACAACCGTGTAGCCAACACGGCCTCCAAGGCAATCCTTAGTGCCGCCGATTATTCCTTCGGCGATGTTACGGCAGGTGGCTTCATCATGGGACAGCCGGAGAACCCGACGCTGACCTGGGAAAAGACATCCTCTTGGAACTTTGCCCTCGACATGGGATGGTTCAAGAACCGCCTGCAGCTCACCCTAGAGTACTACAACAAGACGACCAAGGACTTGCTCTACCAGCGGAACATTCCTGCCATAACGGGCTTCACAAGCGCATATGCCAATATCGGAACCATCGTCAACCAAGGTCTGGAATTCGACTTCAGGGCAACCCCCGTACGCACCAGAAACTTCACATGGAATACCTCCTTCAATGCCGGTCATAACATCAACGAAGTGGTAGATCTTGGCGGCAACGACATGGTAGCCGTGGGACGCCGCAACAATGGTTCGCAGATGCTTGCCATAGGACATGGCTTGCGCGAATACTACATGTACGAGGCAGTGGGTGTCTACCAGACAGAGGAAGACCTGCGCAAGTATCCTTGTATGAAGGGCAGCTTGGTTGGCGACGTCCGCTTCAAGGATCAGAACGGCGATGGTTTCATCGACGAGAATGATATGACCTTCGTAGGCACACCTATGCCCGACTGGACCTACGGCTGGACCAATAGGCTGAAGTACAAGAACTGGGATCTTTCCATCACCATGACAGCCCAGACGGGCGGACATATCTACAGCTGTCTGCAGGAGCAATTGGAGAAGACTGCCAGCCTGAAGATTTATCAGAACAACAACTACAAGTGGTGGGCCAATCCATGGGTCAGCACGGAACTGGTGGGCAACGGTACAACACCTTCCACTGAATCGACTACAGGATCTATGGTAAGTACACGCCACCTCTACTCTACCGACTTCTTTAAAATCAAGAGCATCTTGCTGGGTTATAATTTCAGGATGCCAAAGGAAAGTGCCTGCAGTGCGCTGCGTGTCTACTTCTCGATGCAGAATGTTGCCATGTGGGACAACTATGAAGCCGGTTTCTCGCCGGAGTCCAACAATGCCACCTGGAAAGAGCTTGCCGACTACGACTTCGGCTCGCACCCGCTGGCACGCAGATTTACTATCGGATGTAATATTTCATTCTAATTAGAAACTCCATTAAGACATAAAAAGATATGAAATACACTAAGTTTCTTTCTATACTCATCTGTATGGCAGCAGCAGGCTTCAGCTCTTGCTCGCTTCTTGACACAGAAGTCTTGGAACAGCCAACGGCAGACACTTTCTATATGACGCCGTCAGATATCAACCAAGCTGTCAACGGTATCTACAGTGCCTACGGGCAGGTGCCATTCTACACATGGCATCTCGTGGACGGGCGTTCCGACGAGACCTGGGTCACCGGATCGGACATACTGCCCTACCATACCTTTAACGGTACCACCATGTGCAGCCACAAATACAACCTCGGAGCATGGACTCAGCTATATACCGTTGTGGTCAACGCCAACAAGGTCATCAACACCATCGACAATATAGCCTATCTCTCCAATGATGCCAAGAACCAACAGAAGGGCGAGGCATACTTCCTGCGTGCACTGGCCTATTTCGATCTCGTACGTCTCTGGGGCAACGTGCCCATCTCTACCGATGTCCTTACTGTCAACGCCAGTATGACCGTCAAGCAGTCGACACCCGCTGAGGTATATGCCCTGATTGAGTCCGACCTCAAGACGGCCATAGAGCTGCTCAACGACAATCCGACTACCTACGACGGCAAGTCGACGACTTATGGCGGACAGGCGACAAAGTCGGCCGCCAAGGCTCTTATGGGACGCGTCCTTATGATGGAAGCCGGATATCCCATGAATATCACCGAAAAGTACGCAGAAGCCATGACCTACCTTAAAGAAGTCATCGACTACAGCGAACAGAACGGCAACAAGTGGTGGGTCGACACGCAGGCCGGTTGGAACGAGCAGTGGCTGCATGAGAACGACAACAAGAACTTCATCTTCGAAGTGCAATATACCAATGTAACTGACTTGGGCAACCCTGTCACCATCTACACCACCCCGACCTACTACGACAACTCGTACTCGAGGAAGCTCAGTGTCTATGGCTGCGAGCCCAGCGTACAACTTTTCGGCAACGAAGATGAGGGGATAGACTATCGCAAGGACTTCACCTACGACACGGAGTCTTCCGATGTCGCCTTCATATGGAAGTGGGTAGAGGCTGATGCCAAGCGCGCGAAAGCCGGGTACTCCTCCTACAAGTCGTCCATTTCGGATGCCACGATGTATCCGCAGAACTATCCCATCATACGTTTCGAGGATGTGCTCTTGCTTTATGCCGAGGCTTGTCTGGCAACAGGAAATGATCTGGGCAATGGTCTGAAATACTTCAACAAGGTATATACCCGACGCTGGGATGATGCCGCCGACCGCGAAACCTATGCCAAGACCGCATACACGCTCGACGACATCAAGACAGAACGTCGCATGGAGTTTGTCGGCGAGGGTATACGCTGGTACGATATGGTTCGTTGGAATACCTACGTGGATGATATCAAGTCGATGTTTGAACACTACATCAACAACAGCACCAGCACCACAGCCATTTCCAACTATCGCACTTACATCAACAGCAACGTCGGCACGCACATCAACCTGCTGCCGATACCGTACAACCAGCTTCACATCGTCGAGGGTCTCTACAAGCAGAACCCCGGCTTCTAACAAGCAGCTGTGTAAAGCTGGAGTTTGAAGCTGTCCTGAAAAAGAAAAAGGGTGTAACTCGTTGAGTTACACCCTTTTTGATTATTTATCGATGACTATCGCAGACTATTTCACTTCTTCGAAGTCTACATCGGTGACATCGCCATCGTTCTTGCCAGAGTTGTTGTTGCCGTTGTTGGCCTGAGCATTGCCGGCGTTGTAGTTGGCATCGTAGCTGGCGTTGTTGCCGGCATTGGCTTGGTTGCCCTGGTTGTACATGGCCTGCGAAGCGGCTTGGAATACCTGGTTGAGTTCTGCCATGGCAGCGTCGATACCGGCGATATCCTGGTTCTTGTGAGCTTCTTTCAGCTTAGCCAGAGCGGCTTCAATCTTCGACTTGGCATCGGCAGGCAACTTGTCGCCCAGCTCTTCCAACTGTTTTTCGGTTTGGAAGATAGTGGAGTCGGCCTGATTCAGCTTGTCGATACGTTCCTTTTCCTTGGCATCGGCTGTGGCATTGGCCTTGGCCTCGTCCTTCATACGCTGAATTTCAGCGTCGGTCAGACCGCTCGAAGCCTCGATACGGATGCTCTGTTCCTTGCCGGTAGCCTTATCCTTGGCCGATACGTTCAGAATACCGTTGGCATCGATATCGAAAGTAACCTCAATTTGAGGAACGCCACGACGTGCAGCGGGAATACCGTCCAAGTGGAAACGACCGATGGTCTTGTTGTCTTTGGCCAGAGAACGCTCGCCTTGCAGTACGTGAATTTCTACCGAAGGCTGGTTATCGGCAGCCGTGGTGAACACTTCCGATTTCTTGGTAGGAATGGTGGTATTGCTTTCGATAAGCTTGGTCATGACACCGCCCATGGTTTCGATACCCAGGCTCAGCGGGGTAACATCCAGCAGCAGCACATCGGTAACCTCGCCCGTCAGAACGGCACCCTGAATGGCAGCGCCCACGGCTACAACCTCGTCGGGGTTCACGCCCTTCGAAGGAGTCTTGCCGAAGAACTTTTCTACCAAAGCCTGGATGGCGGGAATACGGGTTGAACCACCCACCAGAATAACTTCGTCGATATCGGAAGCCTTAAGACCGGCATCGGACAAAGCCTTGCGGCAAGGTTCTACGCAAGCTTGGATATAACGGTCGGCCAACTGCTCGAACTTGCTACGGGTAAGGGTTCTTACCAAGTGCTTAGGCATGTTGTTCACGGCTACGATATAAGGCAGGTTGATTTCGGCAGAAGTTGACGATGACAGCTCAATCTTGGCCTTTTCGGCGGCCTCTTTCAGACGTTGCAGGGCCATAGGATCCTGACGCAAATCGATGCCTTCGTCGTTCTTGAACTCATTGGCCAGCCAGTCGATGATAACCTGGTCGAAATCGTCGCCACCCAGATGGGTATCGCCGTTGGTCGATTTCACTTCGAACACGCCGTCGCCCAACTCCAGGATAGAAATATCGAAGGTACCGCCACCCAGGTCGAAGACGGCAATCTTCATATCCGATTTCTTCTTGTCCAAACCATAAGCCAAAGCGGCTGCGGTAGGCTCGTTTACAATACGGCGTACCTTCAAACCGGCAATTTCACCGGCTTCCTTGGTAGCCTGACGTTGTGCATCGCTGAAGTAAGCAGGCACGGTGATAACCGCTTCTGTCACTTCCTGGCCCAGATAATCTTCGGCGGTCTTTTTCATCTTTTGCAGAATCATGGCCGAGATTTCCTGAGGCGTATACAGACGTCCGTCGATGTCTACACGGGCAGTGTTGTTGTCGCCGCGTACCACGCTGTAAGCCATACGCTGTACATCGGGCAGCACGGCATCGTATTTTTCACCCATAAAACGCTTGATGGACGAGATGGTCTTTTTAGGATTGGTGATGGCCTGACGCTTGGCAGGATCGCCCACCTTACGTTCTCCACCGTCTACAAAGGCCACTACAGAAGGCGTAGTGCGCTTACCTTCACTGTTAGCGATAACTACAGGATCGCTACCTTCCAGAACTGCTACACACGAGTTGGTTGTACCCAAGTCGATACCAATAATCTTTCCCATTGTCGTAAATTTTATTTGTTGTTGTTTATTGATTCTTGTTTGATGTTTTGTTTTTCAAAAACGCCCTTAATCAATCAAAAGTTGTGCCAAAGTTCCTTGAAACTCCAAGTGTTTTTTGCATGTCAGTTTTTGTGACAAATCGGCAGAAAAGAGCAAGTATCCTGCAAAAAAATGGACAGTCTGTTGCGGGTTTTACAAGTTTTTATTTACATTTGCCGTCGAATTCGTGCCTCAGCACACAGGATACTTCAGTTCCGAAGACATCCTTTTCCATTTTTCAAACAACATTTTTATCTATGCCCTTTTTAAATATTGTGCAACTCCGTGAAAAGAGTCTGCAAGAATTGGTGGAGCTTGCCAAGTCGATGAACCTGACCAAGGTCGATTTCAATTCGAAAGATAAATTGGTGTATGCCATACTCGACGAACAGGCCCTGCAAGCCTCGGCCAATCCCGCCAACAAGCCCAAAGAAGAGCGTCCCAAACGCAAACGTATACAAAAGGAGCCCAAGGGCGTGCTGGTAAGCAGCCAGAGTGCCGACGACAGCCAAGCGACAATTCCGCTTGCCGATGCACCGGTGCAAAGCGAACCCAAGGCGCAGAACGAGACGGCTCCCAAAGCCAAGCCTGCCAAAAAGACCCGCAAGCCTGCTGAAATAAAGCCCGCCACCGATGCTGCGCCCGAAGAGGCTCCGGCTCCCGCCGAAGATAAGCGCAAGAACTACAACCGCAAAGGCAAGCCTCAAGACAAGGCCACGGAGACCAAGGGCGAAGTTGCAGCCGCAGAAAAAACCGTTGA
>CAVEPA010000015.1:20930-40275 GCA_963617485.1 bacterium
TTGAAAAACCTGCCGAAAAGCCCGCCTTGGGCGAAGAAGCCAGCCATTTTGTCGAAGACACTTTGGCCGAAGCGCGCCGTATGGCCGGTCTGGGTCCCAAAAACAATAACGGCAATAATAATAGCAACAACAACAATAATAATGGTAACGGCAAAGACCGTCACCAACGTTTCCAGCAGAACCAACAAGGTCAGCAAAACCAAAACCAGCAGAACCAAAACCCCTCCAAGCCCACTTACGACTTCGACGGCATTCTGATGGGTAGCGGTTGCCTGGAAATCATGCCCGAAAACTACGGTTTCCTGCGCTCGGCCGAGTTCAACTATCTGGCATCGCCCGACGATATCTACGTTTCGCAATCGCAAATCAAGCTTTTCGGCCTGCGCACCGGCGATATGGTGATGGGGCCCATCCGTCCGCCCAAAGAAGGTGAAAAGTACTTCCCGCTGGTCCGTGTAGACCGCATCAACGGCCGCGAGCCCGCCTTTGTGCGCGACCGTATGTCGTTCGACAACCTGACGCCCCTCTTCCCCGACGAGAAATTCAACCTTTGCGGCAAGCCGGAGCTGGCCAACACCTCGGTGCGCGTGGTAGACCTGTTCTCGCCCATCGGCAAGGGTCAGCGCGGCCTTATCGTGGCCCAGCCCAAAACCGGTAAAACAGTGTTGCTCAAGGACATTGCCAATGCCATTGCGGCCAATCATCCCGAAGTGTACATGATTATCCTGCTCATCGACGAGCGTCCCGAAGAAGTAACCGACATGGCCCGCAGCGTGAACGCCGAAGTGGTGGCCTCTACCTTTGACGAACCGGCCGACCATCATGTAAAAATTGCCGGCATCGTGCTGGAGAAGGCCAAGCGTATGGTGGAATGCGGACACGATGTGGTGATTCTGCTCGACTCCATTACCCGTCTGGCTCGCGCCTACAACACGGTAGCCCCCGCCTCGGGCAAGGTGCTGTCGGGCGGTGTCGATGCCAATGCCCTGCACAAGCCCAAACGTTTCTTCGGCGCTGCCCGTAACATCGAGAACGGCGGCAGCCTCACCATTATCGCCACCGCCCTGACCGAAACCGGCTCCAAGATGGACGACGTTATTTTCGAAGAGTTCAAGGGCACCGGCAATATGGAGCTGCAACTGAACCGCACGCTGGCCAACAAGCGCATCTACCCTGCCGTAGACCTGCTGGCTTCCAGCACGCGCCGCGACGATTTGCTGCACGACGAAACCACCTTGAACCGCATGTGGATACTGCGCCGTCATCTGGCCGACATGAACCCCATCGAAGCGATGGAATTCATCAAGTCGCGTCTGGAGCGCACCGTCGACAATGCGGAGTTCCTTATGTCGATGAACGATTAAGACAGGCTATAGCGACAAACAAAGAAGCCGGACTCTGCGGAGTCCGGCTTCTTTGTTATTGTGATAAGCAAGCTTATTTCTTGATGGTCTTGCGGTAGCTTTCAAAAGCTTCGATGCTGCTCTTGCATACTTCGATGCTGCTCTTGGCCTTGGAAACGTTGGCGTTGGTCTTGTCGTCTACACCGGGGTATTTGAGCACGTCTTCGTACATGGGGATAACCTCTTCGTAGAGCTTGCAAGCCTGCGTCATATTGGTAAGATAGGTGGCGATATCGGCACCGGAAGCCTTTTGGGCATAACCCTGGGCTTTTTTCAGCACCTCGGTAGCGTCCTTGAGTTCGTTGGTCTGATACAGCAGCAACATCTTGGAATAGTAGCGGTTGCCGACCTGACCCAGCGAATCGAGACCATAGCTTACCACCTTCATCATTTCGTCTTCACGACCGGCGGCGCGGTGAATCTGAGCAATGGCAAAGTAGCAGGCATCCTTGTTGCAGTCGATGTCGATACATTTCTGATACAAGGCCAAAGCTTCGGCATCCTTGTCGAGCTTGTTGGCCGTATTAGCATAGTTATACATGAAGCGGCAATCGGTAGGCGTGTCGGAGCGGCCCAGATTCTGGAACTTGGTGAAGTATTCATAGGCGCTGTTGTAGTCCTTGGCACGCAAGAAAGTGTTGCCTGCATAATAGAAACTCATTTCGTACAGATTAAGCGTGTACAGGTCGTCTGCGACACCTTCCTCACCACTGGACAGATACTTTTCGTAGTTTGCAATGGCGGTTACATAATCTTTTTGGTTGTAGGCTTCGTTGCCGGCGTTCTTGGCTTTCTGGCCTTCGGTAAGGACGGGGGCCTCATCTTGGGCGAAAGCGGCTGTAGACATAGCGGCAAGCATCAGAATAGCAAAAAACTTCTTCATACTTTATTTATTATTAAACGATATTCCGTTATCAACTATTGATGATATCTCACTTTAAAACCCTGCAAAGTTACATAAAATTCCATAAATTTTATACATTTGCGTTTGATTTCTCACAAAGGCTTCATCTTGATGATATATCCACAGAATTACGAGGCAAAATTAGGGTTCGACCAAATACGCCGGATTCTGAAGACTCTTTGTACCAGTACATTGGGTCAGGAGCTGGTTGACGGCATGGTTTTTCTCGACCGGCCGGACGACATTGAACGCGAACTGGCCTATGGCGAAGAATTCGTGCGGATTTTGCAGGAAGAGCTGCATTTTCCCGACTGGCAGGCCTTCGATGCCAGGGAAAGTCTGCAACGCATACGGGTGGTCGGCACTTGGATGGACGAAACCGAACTCTTCGATTTGAAACGCAATCTGGACAGCCTGCAGCGCGTGGTAAGCTTCTTTGTGAAAGACGATGACGACGAAAGCGTTTCGCCCTACCCGCAACTGGCGGCTGTGGCCAAAGATACCGCCACCTTCCCGCAGGTACAGCGCGACATAGACCGCATACTCGACAAATTCGGACATATACAAGACTACGCCTCGCCCGCGCTGGCCAATATTCGCAAACAGCTGTCCATCACTACGGCCGGCGTTTCGCGCAAGCTGCATATTCTACTCAAGCAGGCCCAGGACGACGGTTTTGTGGAAAAAGGGCTGACACCCACCGTGCGCGAAGGCCGTCTGGTGATTCCCGTTTCGCCGGCTTTCAAGCGCAAAATCAAAGGCATCGTCCACGAAGAATCGGCTTCGGGCAAAACCGTGTACGTAGAGCCGGAAGCGCTGGTGGAGGCCAACAACATGATACGCGAGCTTGAAGCCGAAGAAAAACGCGAGATTATCCGCATCCTCACTGCTTTTGCCGACAGCATACGCCCGCTGGCTCAGGATATGCTGGCCTCGCAGTCTTTCTTGGCCTTGATAGACTTTTCGCAGGCCAAGGCGCGCCTGGCCCAGATGATACAGGGCATCAAGCCGGTGGTGGAGAACCGCTGCGTGGCCGACTGGAAACGAGCTATGCACCCGCTGCTCTATCTCTCGCTCAAGAAACAGGGCAAGGAAATTGTGCCGCTCGACATCTATCTGCACGAAAAACAGCGCATCATCCTTATTTCCGGCCCGAATGCCGGCGGCAAGTCGGTGTGTCTGAAGACTTTGGGGCTATTGCAATATATGCTGCAAACGGGCTTGATGATACCCCTGGCCGAAAACTCGGTCTGCGGCATTTTCGAAAATATTTTCATCGATATAGGCGACGAGCAGTCTATCGAAAACGATTTGAGTACTTATAGCTCTCACTTGCTGAATATCAAGTATTTCCTGCGTCATAGCAATGCACGCACCATGTTGCTCATCGATGAATTCGGTTCGGGAACGGAACCCAAAATCGGCGGTGCCATCGCACAGGCCGCACTTGAGGAGTTGAACAAACTGAAGGTGTATGGTGTCATCACCACGCATTACGACAATCTGAAGCATTTCGCCGAAGACCAGGAAGGTATCGTCAACGGGGCCATGCTCTACGACCGCCACTTGATGCAGGCGCTCTTCCGTCTGGAAACCGGCCGGCCGGGCAGTTCGTTCGCCATTGAAATTGCCCGCAAAATAGGCTTGCCTGCCAGCATCATCGACAAGGCTTCGGAGCTGGTGGGTACCGACTACATCGATATGGACAAGCACCTGCAGGACATCGTGCGCGACAAGCGCTACTGGGAGAACAAACGCCAGCAGGTCAAGCAGTTGGAAAAGGATTTGAGCCAGCTCACGGAGCAGTATCAGCAAGATTTGGCCCAAGTTAAGCAGGAACGCAAGGATATTCTACGGCAGGCCAAGGACGAGGCCAAGGAGTTGCTCTCGCAGGCCAATGCCCAAATTGAGAATACGATACGCGGCATTAAAGAGTCGCAAGCCGAAAAGGAACGCACGCGCCAGCTGCGCAAAAATCTGGATGAGTTCAAGCAGGAGGCTTTGGAACAACAGGCCAAGGAAGAAGCCCGTTTGCTGGCCAAGAAGGAACGCGACAAGGGCCGTATGCGTATGCCCAAGTCGCAGGAAGAAAGACTGTTGCGCAAGCTGCAGGGGCGCGGGAAGGCTGGGGTTGCGGCGGCGCAGCCGCCGCAACCCCGCCCCGCCCCCGCGCCCCTGCAGCCCGGCGACACCGTGCACATCAAAGGTCAAGACACGCTGGGTACCATCATCGAGATCAAGGGCAAGAAAGCGCTGGTGGCCTTCGACAACATGAAGAGCCGCGTCGAGTTGGACAAGCTGGAAAAAGGCAAGCCCAAGAAAGAAGCGCCCACCAAGCAGCAAAGCTATCAGCTGTTGGGCCATCGCACCAGCGATGAAGTACACCGCATCAGCGCCCAGTTCCGGCCGGAAATAGACATGCGCGGCATGCGTGCCGACGAAGCACTGATGGCCTTACAATATTATATGGACGATGCCATAGTGGTAGGTGCCAAAAAGGTGCGCATACTGCACGGCACCGGCACAGGAGCCTTGCGCGAACTGGTAAGGCAATATGTGGCCACCCTGCCCCAAGTACGCAGCTATCACGACGAACACGTACAGTTGGGCGGCAGCGGTATCACCGTAGTGGAGTTTTAAAAGGAGAAAATGCAGAGGTTTTTGCCGACAACCAAGAAAGAGCTCGAATATCTGGGCTGGGAAGAGGTCGATGTGATCCTTTTCAGCGGCGATGCCTATGTAGACCATCCATCTTTCGGGGCGGCCGTCGCCGGACGCTTGCTGGAATCGGGCGGGCTGCGCGTGGCCATTGTGCCGCAACCCGACTGGCGCGGCGATTGGCGCGACTTCAAGAAACTGGGCCGTCCGCGTCTGTTCTTTGCCATTTCGGCCGGCTGCATGGACTCTATGGTGAACCGCTACACAGCCAACAAGCGCCTGCGCAGCGACGATGCCTATACCCCCGACGGCCGCCCGGGCGCACGACCCGACTACTGCACCGTCACCTACGCCAAAATCATCAAGCAGCTCTATCCCGATGTGCCCTTGGTTATCGGTGGCATCGAGGCTTCCATGCGGCGTCTTACGCATTACGACTATTGGTCGGACCGCCTGATGCCCAGCATTTTGGTAGACAGCCAGGCCGACCTGCTGCTTTACGGCATGGGCGAAATCAACCTGCCGCGCATGGCCCGTCACCTGCTGGAAGGCGGCCGTTTCGACGACATCAAACAATGGCCGCAAGTGGCCTATCTGCGCGAGCGCAACACCCCCGACGAGGGCATCGAAAGCATTCGCCTGCATTCGCACGAAGACTGTCTGAAAAGCAAACTCAAGCAAGCCGAGAATTTCCGCCATATCGAAGAAGAATCGAACCGCATGCAGGCTGTCAGGCTGATACAGGCCGTCGGACGACAGGAAGTGGTGGTAAATCCGCCCTATCCGCCCATGAGCAGCGAGCAGCTGGATGCATCCTTCGACCTGCCCTATACTCGTCTGCCACATCCCAAATACAAAGGCAAACGCATTCCCGCCTACGACATGATCAAGCATTCGGTGTGCCTGCACCGGGGCTGTTTCGGCGGTTGCTCGTTCTGCGCCATTTCGGCCCATCAGGGCAAATTCATCGTCTCGCGCAGCAAGGAATCTATCCTGCGCGAAGTAAAACAGATTATTCAGAGCGAAGATTTCAAGGGCTATCTGAGCGATTTGGGCGGTCCGTCGGCCAATATGTACCGCATGGGCGGCCGCAAGAAAGAGGTCTGTCTCAAATGCAAGAAGCCTTCTTGCCTGCATCCGCAAGTCTGCCCCAACCTGCTGGTAGACCACCGGCCCTTGTTGGAGATTTACCGCGAAGTGGACGCACTGCCCGGAGTCAAGAAGAGCTTTATCGGCAGCGGCATACGCTACGACCTTATCTTGCGCGGCAAGGATGCAGCGGCCATGGATTATTGCCGCGAGCTTGTCACCAACCATGTTTCGGGCCGTCTGAAGGTGGCTCCGGAGCATACCGAAGAGGCCGTGCTGCACTGTATGCGCAAGCCCTCGTTCGACTGTTTTGTGGAGTTCAACCGTCTGTTCGAAGAAATAGAGAACGAACGCCTCAAGGCGGGTCTGGGTCCCAAAGGCCGTCAGGAGCTGATTCCTTATTTTATCAGTTCGCACCCGGCTTGCCACGAAAGGGACATGCTGCAACTGGCGCTGAAAACCAAGCACATGCACTTCCATCTGGAACAGGTGCAGGACTTCACGCCCACGCCCATGACGCTGGCCACCGAAATGTACTACACGGGCTACGACCCTTACACGCTCAAGCCTGTCTACACGGCCAAGAGCAAGGAAGACAAGCTCGACCAACGCCGCTATTTCTTCTGGTACAAGCCCGAAGAACGTGCCAATATTATCCGCAATCTCAACAAGTTGGGTTGCCAGTCGCTGATTAAACCGCTGTTGGCCCATGAATAGACGTTTCATCACCTATCTGCTGCTCTTGCTCGGCTTAAGTCTAGGCCTGAGCGCTTGCCGTCCCGACCGCCTGGCCGATGAGCTGTGCGGTACTTGGGCCTTGGAGTCCATTAACGACGAGGGCGTGGGCGTGAACCACCTTGAAATACTGGAGTTCCATCCCGACGGGCAACTGACCGTGGCCAAAATGTACGGCCCCAGCCATCACTTCAGGAAACGCTGGATAGAGTCCAAGGGGAACCATTACCGCCTTAACGGCCGTCGTCTGATGATGGACGGGCGCTTGGGCAACGGGTTGTCGTTCGTCAAAAACACGCATATACAGCACATCGACAGCCTGCACCTGCAGCAGCGCGTTGGCAAGCACCTTATCGGGCAGATCGACCAGATTTTTACCAAAGGCCGTTACCGTCAGGTTTACCACAAGCTCAACACCGACTATCCCCAGCCCGTGGGCAAATGGGAACTGATGGAACTGAACGGGCGACGTTTCGGCGGGCTGCGCTTTCATCTGAAGAGCGACGGCAGTTTCGACTGCTTCATCGAGAACAACGGGCGCTGGGATTTGAAGCGCGACAACGACGGGCGCTGGTACTCTTATGGTAACATTCTGTGTATCAACTACTTCAACGATATTTTAAGAGAAGAACTCTCGTACGAGAACGTCAGCTACTGCTTCCGCTACGAAATCAGCGACGACATCATCACCTGGATATCCAACGACAACGAATTCAGCAGTTTCGTGCTGGTAAAATACGAAGACTAAACTACATCAACCTAATAAACAAGCACTTATGTACAGCGATCCTAAAGAATGTCTCTATTGCACCAACAACGAGACGCTTCACAACTTGATGATTGAAATCGGACACCTCAGAGTTTCCCGCGCCTTTATCTTCAAAGAGCAGTCTTATCATGGCCGTTGCCTGGTAAGTTACGACCATCACGTGAACGACCTGAACGAGCTCAGCGACGAAGAGCGCAATGCCTTTATGGCCGATGTGGCCGATGTTACCCGCGCCATGCAGAAGCTTTTCAAGCCCGAAAAAATAAACTACGGCGCTTATGCCGACAAGCTCTCGCACCTGCATTTCCATCTGGCCCCCAAGTATGTGGACGGTTTGGATTACGGCGGTGTTTTCCAGATGAATCCGGGCAAAGTTTATCTGAGCGACGAAGAATATGCCGCCATGCGCACTGCCCTACGCCAAGAACTGGGAATAAAGTAAGCCGACCCACCGACACATGACTGATGAGCAAAGCGGAAATGCCCGAAAATTGATGAATTGCCGAGGTAATTTTCGAGGCAGTTGCGGTTTGCGAAGAAGGAGCGTGCTGGTAGCACGTGACTGATGAGCAAAGCGGAAATGCCCGAAAATTACCCGGCAATTATGCCTTGCATGATAGCATAGACCGTAAGACCCGCCACCGATTTGATGCCCGTCTTACGGTTAATATTTTTGCGGTGCGTGATAACGGTATTGATGGAAATATTCAGCTTGTCGGCAATTTCCTTGTTCATGAGACCTTGGGCCACACAACGCAAAACCTCGATTTCGCGGTCGGAAAGCTCGTAGTTTTCTTCGGAATTCACATTGATGGTAGAGAGCGGAAGATTGCCCAAGAGTTGGTTGAGGCAAGCGAACAATTCATCGGGAGTCTGTGTTAAGCAAAAAGAGGATGAATAATCGGCAAGGTTATCGCAAGAGGTAGGTTGGGTATAAAATAGGGCCAGCAAAGGTATTTTTATCTGATGGAGCAAACGGGAGTCGGGAGCCAGGAGCGGATTAAGAATGATAAGGTCGGGATGCTCCAGGCCAAGAGCATTGGAAAGATGGTCTAAAGAGTAAATAGGCGTGAGGCAGCGGAAGGCGCGGTTACGGCCCAAAACAGCCAAAAGGCCCTCCGAGACAATGGCGGAAGGCTCCACAACAAGTATCTTGGCTTGACGCTGCAAACGGCTCATAACTTTTTAGACAAATATTTGACGTAAGGAAGCAAGATCTTTTCCTCGATGTGCTCATGCTTTTCCAAGTCTTTGGTTACTTGGAAGATATCGAAGATAAGGTCGATGGCATCGTTGCTGAAAGAATTGGCAGGCAGATACTTGAAGATGATTTGCGTAAGGTCGGCCAGTTTGTCCTTGATATTCTCGTGCACCTCGCTGTAGGCCGGAATGGAAGCGTGGGCAGGAGTCTTGCCCTCCTGCAAGGCGGCCACGTAAGGGAAAGTTATTTCTTCTTCGCTTTGGAAATGTTCGCGAACCTCTTCTATATAATCATCGAAAAAGCGGCAAAGCACACGTCCGAACTTATCTTCAAGACTGGCGGCCAAAAGATAGAGATGATGGTCGATATGCTCCAGACGTTCTTGCAGATAATAGTGGTGCGAAGCCTTCAGGTAAGGCAGGAGCTGACTCATATCGGTCTGCTGGATCTCGCGAGTGGAAGGCTCATAGTAGTCGAAAGTGTAGACGTTGCAGAGCAGCGTAAAGAAATCGACAGAGAGGCCGTATTCCTTGCACACGGTTTCGACGCTCTTGTCGCCAAAGCCCAAAGAGATGCCCAGGCGCGGCAACATCAATATTAGATTGTGGTTGGCCAGAATCAGGTCTGACAAACGCATTTTGGCCGAGAAGTAAACGGGTTCTTTCATGGCGAAGAATAGCTTGACGGTTTAGGCTTGTTTGGCAGCTTTACGCTTGCGCAAGATGGAGCGCAGCACAAAAAAGACGATGACAGCGGCCACGATTCCGATGATACACCAGCCGATTTCGTTGCTGTAGCGTTCCACGATGGGCTGGAGTTCTTCTTTGGGCACCACGCGGTAAAGCAGGTAGCCCAGCGTAGCCAGAACGATGTTCCACGCACCGGCGCCAAGGGCGGTAAAGGCAAGGAACACAGGCAGTTTCATGCGGGCAAGGCCGGCCGGTATGGAAATAAGCTGACGCACAGCGGGAATCAGGCGGCCCACCAGGGTGGAAACGATGCCGTGGTCGCGGAAATACTTTTCGGCTTGGGCAATTTTTTCACCGCTCAAAAGGCAAAGGTGACCCAAGCGACTATCGGCGAACTTGTACACCAGCGGACGGCCTATCCATAGGGCCAGACCGTAATTGATGAGTGCTCCCAGGCAGGCTCCCAAGGTGGCGAAAAGTACTACCAGATAAATATTCAGTTCGCCGGCAGCGGCATTGTATGCGGCAGGCGGCACCACGATTTCGGAAGGGAAAGGAATGAAGGAACTCTCAATGGTCATCAGCAGTGTTATGGTCCAATAATTAAGATGGTCGAGACACCACTGGATAAAAGACAGGGATTCCATGTAAGGTCGTTATGCTTGTAAATAAATATTCATTTTTAGAGCGACAAAAGTAGATATTTTTTTGTACTTTTGCCCGATTTTTATCGATTTAATATTAACAGGGTGCAAAGTGTACCCATAAACGAGATTTTTATGCAAGCTCCTTTTGTCAAGACAATTGACCTGGGCGATGGAAGAACCATCACTCTGGAGAGCGGCAAGTTGGCCAAACAGGCCGATGGCGCCGTTATGTTGCGCATGAACAACATTGTCCTGCTGGCTACCGTCTGCTCCGCTCAGGAAGCGACTCCCGGCACCGATTTCATGCCCCTTCAGGTTGAATACAAAGAAAAATTTGCCGCAGCAGGCCGTTTCCCCGGCGGTTTCACCAAAAGAGAAGGCCGTGCCTCCGACTACGAAATACTCACCTCGCGTTTGGTAGACCGCGCACTGCGTCCCCTTTTCCCTGACAACTACCACGCCGATACCATCGTTCAAGTAACCCTATACTCTGCCGACAACAACTGCGACGGCGATATGCCCGATGCATTGGCCGGTTTGGCCGCATCGGCAGCCCTGGCCGTTTCCGATATACCCTTTGGCGGTCCTATCTCGGAAGTGCGCGTTGCCCGCATCAACGGTGAATACAAAATCAACCCCACCGCCGCCCAGCTGCGTCAGGCCGATATGGACATCATGGTGGGTGCTACCATCGACAACATCATGATGGTGGAAGGCGAAATGCAGGAAGTGCAGGAAGCCGATTTGCTGCAAGCCCTCAAGGTGGCCCACGAAGCCATCAAGGTACAGTGCCAGGCTCAGCTTGAACTGGCCGAAATGGCCGGCAAGACCGTGAAGCGCGAATACTGCCACGAAGTGAACGACGAAGACCTGCGCCGCGATGTCCGCGAGAAGACCTACGACAAGGCTTATGCCTGCGCCGCATCTTGCAACACCGACAAACACGCCCGCAGCGACAATTTCAAGGCCATCATGGACGAATATCTGGCCGGCATGACCGAAGAGGAACAAGCCGAAAAGGCCGAAATGGTTGCCCGCTACTACCACGATGTAGAACGCGATGCCATGCGCCGTTGCGTCTTGGACGAAGGCAAACGTCTGGACGGCCGTAAGACCAACGAAATCCGCCCCATCTGGTGCGAAGTGGACCCCCTGCCCGGCTGCCATGGTTCTGCCATCTTTACCCGTGGTGAAACGCAGTCGCTGTCGTCGGTAACGCTCGGCACCAAGCTTGACGAGAAAATGGTGGACGATGTACTGAACCAGAAGCCCGAACGTTTCCTGTTGCACTATAACTTCCCGCCCTTCTCTACCGGCGAAGCCCGCGCTCCCCGTGGTGTAGGCCGTCGCGAAGTGGGCCACGGTCATCTGGCTTGGCGTGCCCTGAAGGCTATGCTGCCAGAAAACTATCCTTACACGCTGCGTGTGGTTTCCGATATTCTGGAATCGAACGGTTCGTCATCTATGGCTACCGTCTGCGCCGGCTGTCTGGCCTTGATGGACGCAGGTGTGCCTCTTAAGAAACCCGTTGCCGGCATCGCTATGGGTCTTATCAGCGAAAACAAGGGTACCAACTACCGCGTTCTGTCCGATATCCTGGGTGACGAAGACCACCTGGGCGATATGGACTTCAAGGTAACGGGTACCAAAGACGGTATCACCGCTACCCAAATGGATATCAAGGTTGACGGTCTTTCTTACGAAATTCTGGAGAAGGCTTTGAACCAGGCTCGCGAAGGCCGTCTGTACATTTTGGACAAGATTACCGAAACCCTGCCCGCTCCCCGTCCCGAACTCAAGCCTCATGCTCCCCGTTTGGAAGTGCTGTACATTCCCAAGGAATTCATCGGTGCTGTTATTGGCCCTGGCGGTAAGATTATCCAAGGCATGCAGGAAGAAACCGGTACCGTCATCACCATCGAAGAAATTGACGGTCAGGGCCGCGTAGAAGTTTCGGCCAGCAACAAGGCCAGCATCGAAGCTGCTTTGGCCAAAATCAACGCCATTGTGGCCATTCCCGAAATCGGCAAGATTTACAAAGGCAAGATTCGCTCTATTATGCCTTACGGTGCTTTTGTAGAGTTCCTGCCCGGCAAGGACGGCCTGCTGCATATTTCCGAAATTGACTGGAAGCGCTTCGAAACCATCGAAGAAACCGGTCTGAAGGAAGGTGACGAAATTGAAGTGAAACTGCTCGAGATTGATCCCAAGACCGGCAAGTTCAAGCTTTCGCGCAAGGTTTTGGTTGACAAGCCCGAAGGTTACGTTGAGCCCGAACATCGCGAACGCCGTCCGCGTGGCGACCGTCCCGAACGTGGTGAACGCCGTCCCCGCCCCGAACGCGGCGAACGTCCTGCCCGCGACAACCAGCAGGAAGCCTCCAACAACGACTAAGCAACGATAAAAAGTCTTCTGTAAAACAGCCTGCCCCAGAGCTCTGAGGCGGGCTGTTTTTATTTGCAAGGTTTTAGCTTTTTCGGTACTCCGAGGGTGTCTGCCCGGTCTGCGCCTTGAAAAAACGGTAGAAGGTGGTCTGGTTGGGGAAGTTAAGTTCCAAGACTATCGCCTTGATACTCAGGTCGGAATACTTGAGCATATTCTTCGCCTCCACTATCACGAAGGAGTCTATCCACGCGTGCGCCGACTTGCCGCTCACCGTCTTGACCAGCTTCGAGAGGTATTTCGGGGTGAGGTAGAGTTTGTCTGCATAAAAATTAAGACCGCGCTCCTTTTTATGATTGTCCTTGACCAGTGCCAGGAAATCTTCGAATATCACCCGTGAGCGCACGGAGTGCCCGCCTGTCTCGGCCATTTGTCGCGCTTCTGACAATCTGTCAGCCCACAGGGCGCCCATCAGGTAGAAGATGGAGGTAATAAGCAAGGACAGCGCATCGCGGGAGTTGGGCAGCGCCGCGACAGAGATTTCCTTGGCGAGATCGAGGTACTTGCGGCAGATGTCCCGTTCGTGGCCGCTGACCTCCACACAAGGGTTTTCCAGCAGCCTGAGGCTCTCATCGTAGAGTTTGTTAAAGTCGAAGTGTGTCATGCGCATAAGGTCGTTGGACACGGCTATGACAACGAAATGCACCTCTTCCTTTTCCTTGGGCGAGATGCCCGACACGCGCACGATATTGCCCGGCGTATAAACGAAAAGCGAACCTTCCTTCACCTGAAAAGTCCTGAGATTCACCTCTATATCGAAATTTCCCTTGTAACAGAAGAAGGCCAGATAGCCATCGAAACGGCAGGGATGCTTGATGACATCCATCTCCGAATCGTACCTGAGCTCGGCTATAAAGAGGTCTTCTGACAATTCGTCACAAACCGTTGTGACAGGGAAGTGGCTGCGCAGCTCCCGGATGTTGACTTCGCGATATTTTTCCATCTCATTTTTTCTACAAAAGTACGCACAAATTATTAAATAGTCGCTTTTTTCGACCAATTGTATATTTTTCATCCGTTTTTGTTATCGATAATTCGTCACATTGGAATGAAACTTGAATCTAGGTGCCACGTTTTCCGCAAGGGGAATCCAAAGTTGAAACATCCAAAATAAATTATCTATGAAACGAATTATCATCATTCTGACGAGCGTACTCTCGCTCCTACCCCTAGGGGCCGGGGCGCAGCAGGTGCTGACACTCGACGACTGCAAGCAGATGGCGGCCGACAACAGCAATTCGCTCAAAACGGCCAAGCAGAAAGTGGAGGTTGCGGGCTATGACCGCAAAATTGCCGCCGCCAACTACTTCCCGAAAATCACCGCCACCGGCACCTACATGTATGTCAACAAGGACATCAAGCTCATCAGCGACGAGACCACCACAGAGCTCAGCAATGCCGGTACCATCCTGCAAAACGACATCAACAACCGGCTGAGCGCAGTTCTCTCCGACCCGACCATTTTGCAGAAGGTCTACACCGACCCCGCGTTGCAGAAGTTCATCGGTTACCTGCAGAACACCGACCTTGCAACCCCCATCAATGCGATAGGCAGCCAGGTCAGCCAGGCGCTGTCCATCGACCTCAACAACACGACGGCAGCGATAGTCTCGGTGCAACAGCCGGTATTTATGGGAGGCAAGATTCTGGCAGCCAACAAGATGGCCAACGATGCCGAGCAGCTCGCCCAGACACAATACTCCCAGGAGCGCTCACAGTTGATGGTGGATGTTGAGCAGGCCTATTGGCAGATTGTTTCCATCGCGGGCAAAAAACGGCTCGCCGAAGGCTATGCCGACCTGCTTCACGAAATGGAGAAGGAAACCGATGCCTTGATTGCCGAAGGCTTCGCCACCCCGTCCGATGCGCTTACCATCAAGGTCAAAGCCAATGAAGCCGATATGCTCCTGACCAAGGCCACCAACGGACTCGCCCTGTCCAAGATGCTACTCTGCAAAGAATGCGGCCTGCCGCTCGACAGCGCCATCGTCCTTGCCGACGAGAACCTGGACCGCATTCCCGAGCCGCAGCTGTCGCCTGTCATCTCCGACGACGAAGTATATGGTGCGCGCCCGGAAATTCAGAGCCTCCAGCTCGCCGAAGATATCTATGCACGCAAAGTTGACATTGCACGCGCGGATATGCTGCCTACCGTAGCGTTGACCGCCAATTATATCGTCACCAACCCGAGCCTGTTCAACGGCTTCCAGAATAAATACGGCGACTTCGTAACTGCGGGCGTGGTGGTTTCCGTTCCGCTTGGCCACGGCGGTGAAGCCCTCAACAAGACCCGCAAGGCCAAGGCCGAAGCCGCGCTGACGAGCCTCAAACTCGATGATGCCAAGCAGATGATTTCCCTGCAAGTGGCCCAGCTCCGCAAACAGGAGAACGAGGCCCGCGAGAAGCTCATCGCAGCCGAGAGCAACCTGACCAATGCCGAGGAAAACCTGCGTGTGGCAACTGCCGGCTGGAACGAGGGAATGGTAGCCTCTAACGTTGTACTGCAAGCCCAAACCGCCTGGCTGCAGGCTCACTCAGACGTAATTGAATCGGGCGTGGAGCTGCAAATGTGCAGTGTCAAGCTCGCCAAGGCGGAAGGAAGATTATAACAAAGAACTTATCTGGCAATCTGTAAAATAACAATCGATATGGAAAAGACTCAGAAAAAAGGCAACCTGCTGCTCGGAATCATCGTGCTGGTTGCACTCATTGCAGCGGTAGCTGTACTAGGAATCAAGTTTTCAGAACCCAAGCCGGCCCTTATCCAGGGTGAGGCCGAAGCCACCGAATACCGTATATCCGGCAAGGTGCCGGGAAGAATCGAGGCCTTCTACGCCAAGGAAGGCGACCTCGTTTGCAAGGGCGACACGCTTGTGGACATCGACTCGCCCGAAGTACGCGCCAAACTTGCCCAGGCCCGCGCAGCCTACGCCGCAGCCTCGGCCCAACGCAACAAGGCCAACAGCGGTGCACGCAAGGAAGAGATAGCCGGAGCCTACGAAATCTGGCAGAAAGCCCTCACCGGCAAAGACATCGCCAAGAAAACCCTCGACCGTGCCACCCGTCTGCACGAGCAAAAAGTGATTAGCGACCAGAAGTTCGACGAAGCCACGGCGCAGTACGATGCGGCCATCGCCACCGCCCAGGCAGCCAAGTCGCAGTACGATATGGCGGTTAAAGGTGCGCGCAAGGAAGACAAGGCCGCAGCCATCGCCCTTGTCGACCAGGCCAACGGAGCCGTGATGGAAGTGGAATCCTACCTTTCAGAGCTTAGGCTTACCTCTCCGGCCGACGGTGTCATCAGCGCACGCTATCCGCACGTCGGCGAGCTTGTGGGCACCGGTTCACCTATTATGACAGTGACCGACCTGAGCGATATGTGGTTCACCTTCAACATCCGCGAAGACAGGCTCAACAGCATCCAGAACGGCACCGTCCTGACGCTCAAAATTCCTGCTTTGAACGACCGCATTGTCAAGGCCAGCGTCAACTACATTGCCGCACGCGAATCTTACGCCACTTGGAGGGCCACCAACGAGTCCAGCCAGTACGATGCCAAGACCTTCGAAGTCAGGGCTGTGCCTGCCATGCAGGTTGAGGGACTCCGTCCGGGTATGACAGCAATCGTTATCGAGCAATAATATGAACAGCATCTTGAAAGTAGCGCGGCGGGAGTTCGGGATAATACGCCGCAAACCGGTTTACCTTTTGGGGTCGGTGGGTGTGATGGCGGTGTGCTGCATCTTCTACCTGACCTTCTTCAAGGCGGGCCTTCCGGAGGACCTTCCCATCGGGGTGCTTGATCTGGACAATTCTTCGCTTTCCCGTAACTTCTGCCGTCAGTTGGACGCGACCCAGCTCGGCAAGGTCATCAAGTACGAAGACTTCAGCACCGCAAGGGATGCCATGCAGGCGGGACAGATTACCTCGCTCTGCGTTATTCCCCAGGGGATGAACGAGGATGTCAATGCCAACCGCAGACCTGTATTCACATATTACGTCAACTCGCTCTACCTTATCGGCGGCGCTTTGAGCTACAAGGATATACTGACCATGGTCACGCTGACCGGAGGCGCTGTCCAGCGGGAGGTCCTGAGGATGAAAGGCTATTCCGAAGGGGCGATAATGGGACTGATACAGCCTATCGTGATAGACGAGCACAAGATAGGCAACGCCACCACCAACTACGGCGTTTACCTCAACAACATCATCCTGCCCGGCCTGCTGGCGCTCAGCATCATCTTCGTGCTGATTTACGCCCTAGGTTCGGAGCTCCGCTACGGGACTTCGCGGGAGCTGATGGAAACTGCGGACGGCTCAATGGCGGCAGCGCTGCTGGGGAAACTTCTGCCCTACACGCTCATCTACCTCGCCCTCGGTCTGGGACTCGACCTGCTGATGTTCGGCGTATGCCATTATCCGCTCAACGGCAGCGTGGGCAATATGATGCTCGCCATGGTGGTGTTCATCCTGGCCAACGAGGCGGTGGCGGTGACCATAATAGGGCTGCTCCCGACCCTGCGATACGCGCTGAGCATTGCCGCCCTCTTCACCATCCTCGGCTTCTCGTTCTCGGGCTTCACCTTCCCGGTGGAGGCAATGCCGACGGCCATTCAGGGTATCAGCGTACTCTTCCCGCTGCGGTTCTACTACCTGCTCTATGTGCAGGAAGCGATTTTCGGCACAGGCTTCGCCGGCTGGTGGCAGTACATCGTTTATATGCTTCTCTTCCTTATCGGCCCGCTCTGTGTGGCACGGAGGCTCAAAGGAGCATGGATTCATCAAAATTTTGAGAAATGATCAAAGAACTTAAAAGAATATTCGCCGACTCGTATGTGGCCATCATCTTCCTGCTGGGAGGCCTCATCTACCCGCTCGTGTACGGAATCGTGTACAACCGGGGAACGGTGGACGATATGCCGCTGGCGATAGTGGATATGAGCCAGAGTGCGGAGAGCCGACGCTTCACCCGCAAGCTCGACGCGACACGCGAAGTGGAGGTGGCCTACAAGTGCGCCAGCATGCAGGAAGCCCAGACGCTGATGCAGGAACGCAAGGTGCACGGCATTATCCTCTTTCCGGAGGACTATTCCAAGCGTCTGGCCAACCTGGAGCAAGCTACCGTCTCCACCTATGCCGATATGGCCAGCTTCCTTTACTACAAGGACATAACGATGGCGGTGAACCACGTGATGCTCGACGAGATGGGGCAGATTGAGGCGACGCGCTACGCGGCCACGGGTATGAGCGAGGAGAGCATCAAGCAGCTCATCAACGCCATCCCCACCGAAGAAGAGATACCTTTCAACACCAATATGTCGTTCCTGATATTCTTCCTCTCAGCCGCGCTGATTCTGGTTGTGCAGCAGACTATGTTCTACGGTGTGAGTGTGATGAACGGCTCGATGCGCGAGGGCGGTGCCACCCACGACGGCTCGCTGCTCGGCAGGGCAAGTGCATACGCGCTGATTTACATCGGGATAGCGGTTTATGGACTGCTGCTCGTGCCAATGATGTTCGGGATGCCGCAGCGGGGTGCGCTGGCCGATATGCTTGTGCTGATACTGCTCTTCATCATCACCTGCGTGGCGTTCAGCTTCACTTTCAGCCGCTTTATTCACCATAGGGAGACGGTGTTCGTGGTACTGCTCTTTATGTCGTCGCTCTGCCTGTTCCTTAGCGGATGCGCCTGGCCGGTGAGCTCGTTCCCGCCGTTCTGGAAGGCATTCTCCTACCTCTTCCCTTCAACCTTTATGATTCAAGGATTCAACAATGTCAACAATGCTGCCTGCACGCTGTCGATGATCAGGCCCCAGATACTGGGACTCTGCGCACAGTTCGCCTTCTACAGCATCACCGCGTTCCTTATGGATATGAGCGAGCGTAACCATTATCACACGCTTATGAACCGTCTGGACGAAAAAATCAAGAATTATTGCTAAAACTTATTCACTTCAAAATTAAACTATTATGAAAAAGATTTTTGTTACTCTCGCCGCCATTGCGGCTCTCTCATTCAGCGCAAACGCACAGTTATTTGTAGGTGGAACCGCAGGCCTCGGCTTTGACGGAGGCAAGACCACTCTCAACGGCACTTCCAGCGACAACGAGTCGACGTTCAAGCTCACGGTTGCTCCTAACATCGGCTACTGCTTCGCCGACAACTTCCTGGCCGGCGCAAGGTTGGGCATCTCCTACAACGAGACGACAACTCCGGCCCTCATCGGTGATGACACCGAAGTAAGCAACTTCAGCTGGGCCATCCAGCCCTACGCCCGTTACAGATTCGGCGAGTGGAACCGCTTCGGGCTTTGGAGCGAAATCAATGCCGGCATCGGAAGGGAAACCGGCAAAACTGAGGTCGGAAGCAATTCTATCGAGAATGACCCCGTTCTTGGCTGGGCTGTGAAGGTGCTGCCTGTCCTTACCTACAGTGTCAACGATCATCTGACCCTCGAGACGTCGCTCAACTTCCTCACGCTGGGATATGAAGGCAGCTACACCGCCGATGCAGACAAGACGCACGAGATTAGCAAGTCCAGCCTCATCTTCGGTGCCAATGGCAACGATGTCTTCGGCAGCGCCATCGGCCAGATTAAGGTAGGCTTCACCTATAAGTTCTAAATTATCGGCTTTTCGGGGCTTTTGCCTCGGGCCAAATCCAGCAACGCGTGCAGAGCAACCGCTCCGCACGCGTTTTTTGTTATCGGCATCTTGTCAGAAACTATCAACCCTCCAGTAGCCATTTTATCGTCTATAAACGACAAACAGATGCAGAAAGGTATTTCCTTTATTTGGCAGGCTTTTT
>CAVEPA010000016.1:0-26643 GCA_963617485.1 bacterium
TCGGCATCCGTTATCTCGTTGTAGGTCTTGTAGGTCGGGTAACCTCCCGCGTCGGAAGGCCGGTCGATAATGCCGGCAGCCACACCGGCCACACTACCCCGTTTGGTAGCCGTGCCGGTACGCACTTCCTCGATGATGCGGGCATCCACCGCGTCGCGCGGGAAAGCGCCCGCACCTGCCAGCACGCTGTTATAAGCATCCTGGGCCGTCTGGGTGGTCACCGGGTCTGGCACTTCAAAAGGCCCGGAAGCCAGCAGTTTCGATTTGGCAACACCCTTTTTGGTGTACTCATCGGTGTGCAGGCCGTTGAAGTTGTTCTTGGTGAAACCGGTATTGCCCACCATCACGTTGCCCGACATCCACCACTGCGGAATCTGGGTGGTTTTCTGCCCTCCGTTGAAGGATGCACCCACAAAGTACGAAGTTTTAGTGGAAGGATAGGCAGGACCGGGCTTGTAGTAGTTGTTCACAAAGTTGACCCGGTGGGTCTTGCCTTCGAGCATATCGCCGCCATAGCAAGCCGTGGCACCGCCCCAGTTGTAGTTGACATTGTTCACATAGTCTATCAGCACGTTGATATCGTTGCTGCGAGCACCGTTAAAACGGGGAGCGCGGCTCTTATTGTGTGCCAAGAGATTGTGATGATAGGTAGCCGTCTGACCGCCCCATTGCGTGCCGAAACCGCGGCTGCCTTTGCCATGGCCGGCATCGTAGAGACCCTCGTGCACCAAGCACCATTGCACCGTGGTGAGTGTGTTGTCGTAGATGGTCATGTTTTCTTCGCCCGACCAGCCGAAAGTGCAATGGTCGATAATCCAGTTGCTGGCGTTTTCTATGCCGATGGAGCCTCCTTCGATAAAGCTGGTGCTGCCGTCTTCGTTCTCGTTCAGACCGATGCGCATACGCAAATGACGAATGACCATGTTCTGGCAACCGCCCAGGTTCACCTTGGCACCACGTATGCAGATACCGTCACCGGGAGCCGTCTGACCGGCGATGGTCGTACCGGCCTTGCGTGAACAGCGCAGCGGCGATTCCAGTTGGATAACGCCCGACACACGGAACACCACCGTGATGGGTTCGTTGGCGTATTGCGACAAAGCCCAGCGCAGACTGCCCGTGCCGGAGTCGTCAAGATTGGTTACTTCCACCACCCGGCCGCCACGTCCGCCGGTGGCCCATTTACCGTAACCCTCGGCCGTTGGGAAGGCTGGTACGGCAGCACGCGCTGCTGTGCCCAAGCACAGCAGCGCGGCCAAAATCAACAGCAACTTGATTCTATTCATATCGTAAAAGCAATCAACTTAGTTGTTCGTGCATAGCAGCAGCGGCACGTCGGCCGTCACCCATGGCCAAAATCACGGTAGCACCGCCGCGCACAATATCACCGCCGGCAAAGATGGTCGGAATGGACGAACGCATATTGTCGTCCACCACGATGGTGCCCTTGCGCGAAATTTCCAGGCCCTCCACCGACGAAGGAATCAGCGGGTTGGGCGAAACACCCACGCTCACAATCACCAAATCCACGTCAATCAGTTCCTCGGCTCCGGGAACAGGCACAGGCTTGCGGCGGCCCGAAGCATCGGGTTCACCCAGCTCCATCTTCTGCAGACGCATCTGCGTAACGAAACCTTTCTCATCGCCCAAATATTCAATAGGATTGTGCAAGGTCATGAATTCCACACCCTCTTCCTTAGCATGCTTCACTTCCTCCAAACGGGCCGGCATTTCCTCTTCGCTACGACGATAGACAATCATGGCACGTTCCGCACCCAGACGTTTGGCCGTACGCACCGAGTCCATGGCCGTATTGCCACCGCCGATAACAGCCACCTTCTTGCCGAAAGGCACAGGCGTATCGCTCTCGGGATTGGAAGCGTCCATCAAGTTGACACGGGTCAAGTATTCGTTCGACGAAAGGATGTTCAGCAAGTTCTCGCCGGGGATATTCATAAAGTTAGGCAGACCTGCACCCGAAGCCACGAAAATACCGTCGAAGCCTTCGGCCTTGAGGTCGTCCATAGTCAAGGTCTTGCCGATGATAACGTCTTTGTGGAAGGTGACACCCATCTTGCGAAGGTTATCTATCTCCACGTCCACAATGGCATTGGGCAGACGGAACTCGGGAATACCGTATTTAAGCACACCGCCAATTTCGTGCAAGGCTTCGTACACGGTAACGTCGTAGCCGTACTTGGCCATATCGCCGGCAAAAGACAAACCCGAAGGGCCAGAACCCACCACAGCCACTTTCTTGCCGTTCTTGGGTGCCATTTCGGGCAAAGAAATCTGACCGCTTTCGCGCTCATAATCGGCAGCGAAACGTTCCAGATAGCCGATGGCCACTGCGGGCTTGCCCAGCTTTTGGGTATAGAAGCACTTGGATTCGCATTGTTTTTCCTGCGGACATACACGGCCGCAAACAGCCGGCAGCGCACTGGTCTGTTTCAGAACCTTGGCAGCCTCCAGAAACTCACCGCGCTCGATGTTCTTGATAAAGCTGGGGATGCTGATTTCCACCGGGCAACCCGTCATACAGGTAGGATTGGCACAGTCGAGACAACGCTTGGCCTCCTGCATGGCCTGTTCTTTGGTCAGGCCCTGATTCACTTCTTCACGGTTGTGGCTACGATAATCGGCAGCCAGTTCGTTCATGGCCACACGCGGCATATCGGTGCGGTCTTTGGCCTTCATGCTCTTGCGCAGCGCCTCGCGCCATGCTTCCTGACGGGCAGCTGCTATCTTTTCTTCTTTCGTCATCATTATCCCAGTTTTTTCATTTCTTCTTTTTCGTATTCCTTGTAAGTGCCCATGCGTCGCATCATGCCGTCCCAGTCAACCTGATGGGCATCGAATTCGGGACCGTCCACGCAGACAAACTTGGTCTGGCCGCCTACGCTTACGCGACAACCGCCGCACATACCCGTACCGTCCACCATGATGGTGTTGAGCGATACCACCGTAGGAATTTCGTATTTCTTGGTAAGCAGCGAGCAGAACTTCATCATGACGGCGGGGCCGATAGCCACGCAGAGGTCTACCTTTTCACGCAAGATGACAGATTCTATACCGTTGGTAACCAAACCCTTCTCGCCATACGAGCCATCGTCGGTCATAACGATTACTTCGTCGGAATATTTTCTGATTTCGTCTTCGAGGATAATGAGGTCTTTGTTACGGGCGGCCATCACGGTGATAACGCGGTTGCCGGCAGCCTTCATGGCCTGCACGATAGGAAGCAGCGGAGCCATGCCCACACCACCGCCGGCGCAGACCACCGTTCCGAACTTGTCTATATGGGTAGCCTTACCCAGCGGGCCTACGATGTCGGCAATTTCGTCGCCCACCTGCATGCGGCAAAGTTTATTGGTGCTGAGTCCGACCTTTTGTACCACCAAAGTGATGGTGCCTTTTTCGGTATCAGCCTGTGATATGGTGAGCGGAATACGTTCGCCCTTCTCGTCAACCCTTACGATAACAAAATGTCCGGCTTTGCGCGCGCGGGCAATCAACGGAGCCTCCACCTCTATCTGGGTAACCAGTTGGGAGAACTCCTTCTTACTGACAATCTTGTTCATTAGCTATTATTTTTAAAGCTGTTATGTTTCGTATATTTTTCAAGCCTCAGCGCCAAAAATAGCGCATAATTATTCATTACTTAGGGCTTTTTCATTTCAAGGCGCAAAATTAGGAAAAATATTCCGAAAAAAAGAGCTAGCTTTACGGCGAATTTACAAAATAAACAAATGTCTGATTTCAAAGCAGTTATTTTCGACTTAGACGGTACACTCATCAATTCCATACCCGATATTGCCAACGCCTGTAACGCCGCCATGGCCGCACGCCAACATCCTTTGCATACTTATGAAGAATATAAGCAATTGGTAGGCAAAGGTTTACGCGATTTATGCCGCCGAGCACTACCCTCCGATATGCAAAATGAAGACGAAATTGAAGCCTGCCTAGCCCTGCTCATGAAATATTATCTGGCCCATCCCTGCGACCACACACAAGTGTATCCGGGCATGGAAGAAGTGCTGGCCGCGCTGCGCGCCGCCGGCCTCAAAATGGCAGTGCTGTCCAACAAAGCCGATGTGTTGAGTCGCCTCATCATCGAGCGGTTAGGGCTGAACCCCTACTTCGACATGGTAAGCGGACTGCGCGAGGGTTTTCCCCGCAAACCTGCGCCCGACAGCGGACTTTGGATGCTCTCCGAACTGGAAAAAACAGCGGGCCGCGCCATCGCAGCCAGTGAAGTACTCTACATCGGCGACAGCGGCGTTGATATGCAGACGGCCCACAATTGCGGCTTCTACGCACTGGGCGTGAGCTGGGGTTTCCGCAGCGAAGAAGAGCTCAGAAACAACGACGCTGCACAGGTGATCCACCAGTGCAGCGACATTTTAAAAATAGCAGGAATCCGGTAAACCGTATCCGACAAAACCCTATTTTGTTGTCATATTGAGCAAGGGTACAGCATCGCCCATCATATATTGGGGCAGTTTGCCGTCCCACTTCTGTACCATTTCGTAATTGATCAGGTTGGGATTCTTGGCAAGCGCGTCGGCACGAACCTTGATAGCCTTGGCATCGGCCTCGGCGGCAATCACCTTCTGATTAGACTCTTCCTGAATACGGATGGTGTTGTTCTTGGCCTTCAAAGCCTCCTGTTCGGCCACCTGCTTGGCCACGATAGCCTGTTCAAAAGCATCGTCGTAGTCGATATTGACAATCTGCAGGGCAATGTTGCGGAAATACTTCTGGGAAAGCTGCTCGGACAGACGTTTTTCCACCTGCCCGCGCACATTGTCACGGTTTTCCACTATCTCGGAAGCATTGAAAGTACCGATAACATCCTTCACTACGCCATAGACAACAGGCGTGATAATCTTCTCCTGGAAACTGAGGCCGACTTCGGTATAGAGGGCGGGCACATTGTCCGGAATGACATCAAAGTTGAGCACATATTGTATTTCGGCACTCTGGATGTCTTTGGTATAGGCACCGGTCTTCTCCTCTATCTTGTAAGTCTGGATAGACACCTTGTTCACTTGCTGGATATAAGGTATCTTAAAGTGCAAGCCGGAACCGATGGCTTCGGGGCTGATTTTACCAAAGGTCGAAAGAACACCTCTTTCGGTAGACGAAACGGTGTAGAAACAAGTACCCGCCGTAAAAGCGACAAAAGCTATCAGAATGGCGTAAATAACAATTCTTCCGGCTTTCTGAGATGGGGTCGAAGCAGTTTTCATAGATTTATTCGTTATTCATGAGTATAAAGTTCCCAGCCAAGATAGTTCTCTACGGCATCGCGGACGATATCAACGACATCGCTGCGGACCAAGGCCACATGATGTTCGAAACCGTTGTGGCAGATGTACTTCATAAGTTTCTGAAGATTGTTCACCTTGGTGACGGCAATACAACCATCCATACCGTAGGGGTCGTCGGTCAGTTCGCCCTTGCCCAGATAAGCCTTGATGATGCCCTTGGGATCGTCGGTAGAGATGCGGAAGAAGCTGAAGTCGCCCGCAGCCACCTTGGCATAGACGGCACCGAAAGTGTTGATTTTGCCCAAAGTGCGGCCGAGAACGCCCAGGGGTCCGAGTTTCAGATTGTCGTGTCCGATAAAGCCCTTGGCAAAGTTGCCGCAGTGCGTGCAAACGCATTTGTTGCGGTCGTCGGCGAAGTTGTTGTTCCAATCGGCCAGGGCCGCCGGCTTGCCGGCGGCAAGGCTTAGGGCATACATGGAAACTGCACCGGCCAGGTCGGTCTCGCAGGCTGCCGGCAGCAACTTGTCGGAAAGCATAGACATGGTGACACAAGCGGCACAACCATAGTTCTGCTCCAAACTGTCCCAGCACTGTATAGCCACAGCATCAATGCGTTCGCGTTCTATCCAGTTTTCCACGGCAACGCCGAACTTCACCTGTATCTTCAATTTCTCGGCATAAGTCTCCGGCACCTTGGCGTAGGCCGATACAGCCGCAATTTTTTCGATATACTTGGGATCATCCTCGGAAATCTTTTCGGCGGCACAAAGTATCTCGCTCAAATCGACGGGGACAACGGTAATGCCGGAGCGTTGCAAGAGTTTTTCCGAAGCGCGGCAGGTGTTGAAGCCCAGCGGACGCGTACCAATCTGTCCAAGGCGGCAATGACGCAAACCATTGACTACGCGGCAAATGGCGGCGAACTTCTCAATATCCTGCTTCACCATCGGGCTGTAAATATCGTAGGTATGGAGCGTTGTGTCGGAGAAGGGAATGCCGTATTGATAGAGGTTGTTGCAAACGGAGATTTTTCCGCAGAAAGCGTCGCGGCGGCTGTCAAGGTCCACCTTGTCGTTATAGTCGTCGTAAGCCTGCACCATAACCGGCACATTAAGGTTGGCCTCGTTGATGGCGTTGATGATACCGATTTCGAACCCGAAGTTGGGCAGACACACGAGGATACCGTCAATCTTTTCGCGGTTCTGCTTGAATTGTTCAGCCACCAGCAAACCGTCTTCGAGGGTTTCGATAGAGCTGCTGCCCGTGACGGTAGCGTTTTCCGGAAGAATGACATACTCATAGCCACATTCGTCCATGATACGCAGAATTTCCTTGCGTACGTCTTTGGCCAACTCGCTATTGAAATAGGCGCGGGTACCGATGATGATACCGAAGCACTGCTTTTTTGTTACTTTGTTCATCTTGTTGTCTTGGGTTTAATTCTGGCAAATGTATACAAGATTCTCTTTGCAAACAACACAAAATTCCAAGTGAGCCGCAAAAAATAAAAAAGCCTCTTAATCGTTTGACTAAGAGACTTTATCGTACCCAGAGCCGGGATCGAACCGGCATGGAAGTGAATCCACTGGTGTTTGAGACCAGCGCGTCTACCAATTCCGCCATCTGGGCATTCGTTTGCGGCCGCAAAGGTATAACGAAAAATCAATCCGTCAAACTTTTCAAAAAATATTTTCAATTTATTTAACCCCAAACCTATGCAAATAGCCGGATTGAGGCATTTCAGAGCGGCCAAAATTTCACTACCTTTGCAGCCCGAAAGACATATACAGACTATGGATCAAATAGACAAGACTAAAGACCTGGAGAGCAAGAAAATAAGCGATCTTCTCTGGACCTATGCCCTCCCCGCTGTCATCAGCCAAATAATCGCTTCGATTTACAACATCGTCGACCGTATTTTTATCGGACAAGGTGTCGGTGCCATGGCTATCGCCGGTTTGGCCATCACCTTTCCCATTATGAACGTTATCCACGCCTTCGGCTCGCTGGTAGGCGCAGGCTCGTCGGCACGGCTGTCCATCGTGCTGGGACGCAAAGACATCGACTGGGCCGAGAAAATTGTGGGCAACTCCATGATACTCACCATTGTGCTGGGCATCGGCTTCTGCACTTGCGGCTACCTGTTCATCGACGATATCCTGCAGCTGTTCGGTGCCACCGCCACCACCATCGGTTACGCACGCGACTATATGCTTATTGTGCTGCCGGGTATGTTCATGACCACCCTTACCTTCAACCTGACCGGTCTGATGCGAGCTTCGGGCTATCCCGTCAAGGCCATGTGGATTATGATTGCGGGTGCCATCCTAAACGTCATCCTCGACCCCATCTTTATTTTTGTATTAGACTGGGGCATCGCCGGCGCAGCCTGGGCCACCACCATTTCCATGACCATCGGCGGCATTGCCTCGCTCTGTCACTTCATCAGCAAAAATTCCTTTATCCGTTTCCGCCGACACGCTTGGAAACCAAGGCTTTACATCATCCGCAACATCACGCTTATCGGCATTAGTCCTTTCTCGATGAACTTGGCCTCGGCCGGCGTAGTGGCGCTGCTCAACAGCCAGCTGATACGCTACGGCGGCGACTTGGCCGTGGGCGCTTACGGCGTGGTGAACAGCTATGCCGGCTTGCTCTTCCTGCTCATTATGGGTATCTGCCAGGGCATGCAGCCTATCGCGGGCTACAACTACGGCGCCGGCAAGAACGAGCGTCTGAAGGAAGTGGTAAGCCTGACCATGCGCATCACCGTGGCACTGGGCTGTCTGGGAACGCTTATTTCCATGCTCCTGCCCGACTTTATGGCCCGCCTGTTCAGCCACGATGAAGAACTGATTCGTCTGGCCGTTCCCGCCATGCGCTACATGATGGCCATGCTGCCCGTCATCGCTTTTACCGTAACGGTGTCCAACTTCTTCCAGTCTATCGACAAGCCGGGCATTTCCATAGCCGTGAGTCTCTCGCGCCAGATCATCTTCCTGATTCCGATGATGTTTATCGTTCCCACCATTTTTGTGGCCATCGGCTGGCAAGGCCTGAACGGCATTTGGGCTTCCTGCACCATCTGCGACTTTTTGGGCGGCGTGCTGGCAGCCATTTTCCTGTATGCCCAGCGCAAGGTCTTCCTGCCTTCGTACAAGGCTCCCGAAAAGAAGCCCGCACAGGAGATGGGGCCCAATGGTTTGCAGACCCAAGCCAATAATTGACAAAACGACCATAACTGACAAAACTTTGAAACGTATGAAACGAGCTTTTCCATTTTTGGGCCTGCTGACGGCCCTGCTGACTACGACACCGATTATGCCGGAGATGGGGCTCCAGGCCGCAGCGAACGCTGCGGCCGGCGCTCAGAAGTGCGAATATCGTCTTTGGTATCAGGCACCGGCTTCCAATTGGAACGAAGCGCTGCCACTGGGCAACGGGCATCTGGGGGCCATGGTGTACGGCTCAGCCACCGAAGAGCTCATTCGTCTGAACGACAATACCCTGTACAGCGGCGAGCCTGCCACCGTCTGGAAAGTGCACAGCATCCTGCCCTCGTACGACAAGGTGGTGGAACTGCTGCGCCAAGGCGACTACAGCCAGGCCTACGACCTCGTCCAATACCATTGGCTAGGCCGTCTGCACGAAAACTACCAGCCCCTGGGCGATTGGCATATCAGCAACCTGCAACAAGGCGACATCGAGAACTATAGCCGCGAGCTGGACATTGAACAGTCGGTGCTGCGCGTGAACTACCGCCAGAACGGCATCGACTACAGCCGCGAGGTTTTCGCCTCCTATCCCGACAATGTCATCGTCATGAAACTCAAGGCCAGCCAGCCGGGTGCACTGGACATCAGCGTTGCCCTCAGCTCGCCCCACAAGCCCACCACCTCTTACGGCATCGACAGTTTGCGCCATATCGTCGAAATGAGCGGACAGGCTCCCGGCCATGCCCAACGGCGCAGCAATGCACAGATCCAGTCGTGGAACGCGCAAGGCCGTCATCCGGAGCTTTACTATGCCGACGGCAGCCGCAAATACCGCGAGAATGTACTCTACGGCGAGCAGATTCAGGGCATGGG
Organism: bacterium; assembly: GCA_963617485.1. Taxonomy (GTDB): domain Bacteria; phylum Bacteroidota; class Bacteroidia; order Bacteroidales; family UBA1402; genus UBA1757. The sequence goes on from CAVEPA010000016.1 coordinate 9,365, forward strand.
CACTTTCTTCGAAACCCGTCTGCAAGCCATCGCACCGGGCGCATCGTTCGAAGTGTTGCAAAGCACAGACCAGGAGCGCAGTCAGGCCCTGCGCATCTCGGGCACCGACGAAATTGTGCTGATTCTGGCCAGCGAGACCAGCTTCAACGGCTACAAGAAGAGTCCTTCGCGCGAGGGCAAGGATGCCAAAGCCCTGGTGGAACAGACTATTTCCCAAGCCGCCGCCAAGACTTACCAACAACTGTGGAAAGCCCACAGCCAAGACTACCAGACATTGTTTTCGCGCTGCCAGCTTTTCCTGCCCGCCACGGCCGCTCAGCGCGCCCTGCCCACCGACCAGCGCCTGATAGCCTTTTGGGACAACTACGACCCCGGCATGGTGAGCCTGCTTTTCCACTACGGCCGTTACCTGATGATCAGCGCTTCGCGGCCCGGCGGGCAGCCCATGAACCTGCAAGGCATTTGGAACGACCGAATTCTGCCGTCATGGAACTGTGGCTACACCCTCAACATCAATGCTGAAATGAACTACTGGCCGGCCGAGACCGCCAACTTGAGCGAATGCACCCAGCCCTTCTTCCAGATGATAGACGAACTGGCCGAATCGGGCAGCAAAACCGCCCGCGAGATGTACGGCCGTCCGGGCTGGGTGGCCCACCACAACACCTCCATCTGGCGCGAAACGCATCCCAACGACGGCGCGCCCACCTCGGCGTTCTGGCCCATGGCCGGTCCCTGGCTGAGCAGCCATCTGTGGGAGCATTACCTCTATAGCGGCGACCAAGACTTCCTGCGCAGCGAAGCCTATCCCATTATGAAAGGGGCGGCCGAATTCTACCAAAGCTGGCTGGTGGACAACGGCGAAGGCTACCTGGTGACTCCCGTCAGCAACTCACCCGAGAACTCTTTCGTGCTGCCCGGCGACAGTTTCCGCTACGACGCGCAAGGCAATGTCATCCACAAACCACTCAAATCGGCCATCAGCATGGGCTGCACCATGGACATGAGCCTGATACGCGAACTTTATGGCCATTGCATCGAGGCCAGCCGCATACTTGGCACCGACCAGGCTTTCGCCGACAGTCTGCAGTGGCAGTTAGACCGCCTGTTGCCTTTCCGCATCGGGTCCAAGGGCCAGCTGCAAGAATGGCAGCAAGACTTTGCCGAATACGAGCCGCATCACCGTCACGTTTCGCACCTGTACGGGCTCTACCCAGGCAACCAGATTACCGCCGATGCCACCCCAGAGCTTTTCCAAGCCTGCAAGCGCAGTCTTGAGCTGCGCGGCGATGAAGCTACGGGCTGGTCGATGGGCTGGAAAATCAACCTTTGGGCACGCCTGCTCGACGGCGACCATGCCGACATTATCGTGCGCAATCTGTTCAACCCGGTAGGCTTCGGCCCCAGAAAGAACAAGAACGGCGGCATTTATCCCAATATGCTCGACGCTCACGCGCCTTTTCAAATTGACGGCAATTTCGGCTACACGGCCGGCATTATCGAGATGCTGATGCAAAGCCACACCGGGGTGTTGCAGCTGCTGCCTGCCCTGCCCTCGCACTGGCCCGAAGGTGAAATCAAGGGCATACGCGCACGCGGTGGTTTCACGCTGGACATTGCCTGGAAGGACGGCCGCCTGACGCAGGCCCGCATCCATTCCAACCTGGGCGGCAACTGCCGTCTGCGCTACAGCCAGCCGTTCAAGGTACGCGGGGCGAAGGCCCGCGCGGTGGAGGACGCGAACCCGGCCTACTTCACCGTCGATTTCAACACCAAGCCCGGCGGCACCTACACCATCAGCCTGTAGAGCGGCTTATTCTGGCAAGGGGCACTGCACGGAGGGTTTGCCCCGGCAAAACCTCCGTGCGGTGCCAGTCTTCTCCGTGCAGTGCTGATTTTAGAGCGGTTTTCAAAAAAAATTGGGGGGGGGTAAAAATTAACATTTCATTCTTGTATGGAAAAAGTGCATTAACTTATCTTTACACTCAAATATAAACAACATCCAATATGGAGAACAAGGTTACTTTAATACCTAACCATCACGAGAGAATACCCTTTATTGAAGGGCCTTTCCTGCCCGAAGGCAAAGACGAATACTACCTGCGCAACACCCAAGTGCAACAGCCCGCAAACGGATGGCGCCGCTTGCGTTACGATGAGATAGAACGTCTGGTAAAAAACCAGAACACTTCCGACAACTGGGACAACATTCTGGTGACCGACCATTTCGACCCGCGTCTGATTAAGAACAACAAATTCTACGGTCTGGTGCGCATCGGCGATATGTGCGACGGCTGGCTACAGTACCACGACCTGCGTCTGAAAGTGGGCATCAGCAACTCGCTCATCGACTCCTGCGACATCGGTAATTATGTAGCCATCCACGATGTGCATTATTTGGCACATTATATTATTGGCGACAACTGTATCCTGTTCAATATTCAGGAGATGTGCTGCACCAACCATTCCAAGTTCGGCAACGGCATTATCAAAGACGGCGAAGACGAAAAAGTGCGCATCGCACTGGAAGTGATGAACGAAACCGGTTGCCGCAAAGTTTGGCCCTTCGACGGCATGATAGCCGCCGACGCCTACTTGGAAGCCCGCTACATCGACGATACAGAGCTGCAAAACCGCCTGCTGCAGATGACCCAGAGCCGCTACGACAGCCATCGCGGTCATTACGGGCAGATAGGCCAGCACAACGTCATCAAGAACTCCGCCATTATCAAAGACGTGAACGTGGGCAATTCCTGCTACATCAAAGGCGCGAGCAAGCTCAAGAACATCACCGTCAACTCATCGATTGAAGAGCCTACCCAGATAGGCGAAGGCGTAGTGCTGGTAAACGGCATCGTGGGCTACGGCTGCCATATTTTCTACTCCTGCATCGCCGTACGCTTTGTTATGGGCAACAATTCCAATTTGAAATACGGTGCCCGCCTTATCAACACCTTCTTGGGCGACAATTCCACCATCTCGTGCTGCGAGGTGCTGCACAGCCTTATCTTCCCCGGCCACGAGCAACATCACAACAACTCCTTCCTGGTGGCCGCCGTACTGAAAGGACAAACCAATATCGCCGCCGGTGCCACGCTGGGCTCCAACCACAACAGCCGCACCAACGACAACGAAATACAGGCAGGCCGCGGCTTCTGGCCCGGACTCTGTTCCAGCGTGAAACATTCCTGCCGTTTTGCCAGCTATACCCTGCTGAGCAAGGCCGACTATCCTGCCGAAATGGACATCAAGCTGCCTTTCGCTCTGGTGAACAACAACACGCATACCAACCAACTGGAAGTGATGCCTGCGTTCTGGTGGCTCTACGACATGTACGCGCTGGCTCGCAACTCCTGGAAGTACCAGACCCGCGACAAGCGCAAACGCAAACATCAGCATATCGAATTCGACACCTACGCTCCCGACAGCATGGAAGAAGTGATTTCGGGACGCAAACTGCTGGAGGTCTGGACGGCCAAGGCCGCGCTGAGAGCCCAGGGCAAGCCGACCGAGGCTTACGACTACAAGGCGCTGCGCGAAATCGGCAAGGATATCCTCAAAGACAAACAGGCTGTGGCCGCACTCGACATCTTCGGCGAAGATATGGAAAAAGGCCATCGCAAGGTGCGCATCCTTAAAGTTTACGAAGCCTACCATGCCTACGGCGATATGCTGGTTTACTACGCCATGCGCAATGTGCTGGCCTATCTGAAAGAACGTCCGCAAGACAATTTCGACAGCATGGAAGCAGCCATCAGGGAAGACCGTCGGCAGAAGAGTTGGAACAACTTGGGCGGACAGCTGATGATGACCCGCGACCTGGACCAGCTGCGCGAGGACATCAAGAGCGGTGTCATCAACTCCTGGGACGATGTGCACCAGCGCTACGACGACATCTGGCAGAAATACACCATCGACAAGCTGCGTCATGCCTATCTGTCGCTGTGCTACTTGCTCGAAACCGATGCCATCAGCCACGAACAGTGGAAAGAGTTGATAGACAGGGTTATCGCTATACAGCATTATGTTTGCCAGCAGGTCTATATCTCCCGCAAAAAAGACTACGACAATATCTACCGCCGCGCCACCTTCCGCAACGAAGAGGAAATGCTCGCCGCCATCGGTCCGCTCGAAGACAACAGCTTTATCCGTCAGGTGAAGGAGGAAACCGCCGTCTTCGAAGACGAAATCCGCGCGCTGGAAACAAGATTATGATTATCAATCGTTTATATACCTTTTAAACTATACTTTTATGAATCTGACAGACCAGAAGTATGCCAAGTATGCCTTGGTACAAGAAATGATGGACACCGTTGCCACCGTCAAGAAATTCGACCCGGCCGTGAGCGCCGAAGTGGCCAAGACCATCGCCAACAGCAAACGCCTTTTCCTGACGGGCGAAGGCTCCAGCCGTATTTTCCCCGCCAAAAACGCCATGCGCAAAGCCAAACGTTGGGGTATGGACCTGAATATTCAGACCGATGGCAGCCGCCAGTCTTACGAATATGACCTGTCGAAATACAGTGTTTATTGCGCTTCGAACTCGGGCCGCACCAAAGAAGTGGTACTGCTGGCCAAGAAGCTGACCGAAGCCGGCAAACAGGATGTTTTCGGACTTACCGCCTGCGAAGACACTATGCTGGCCCAAAATTGCAAGGCCACTCACGTGCTCAACTGCGGTTGGGAACAGGCCGTTGCCGCTACCAAATCGGTTATCGAACAGACGCTTTTCTATGAATCTATCCTTTGGCACATCCAGGGTTGGGACAAGAGCGCCGAGCTGAAAGAGCTGGCCGACAAGCTGGAACAAGCCTTGACCCTGCAAATTCCCGCCGAGGTGGTTGAATATGCCAAGAAGGCCGAAACCATTTACTTCTCGGGCTATAACGATGGTGTGGCCGAAGAGCTCACGCTGAAGACCAACGAAATCACCCGCCGCAAATCCGATTTTCTGGAGGGCACCTATGCCGTTCACGGCATCGAAGAGGTGATGAAGCCCTGCGACGTGGTGTTCGTTATCGACCCCATCGAGGCTGAATACGGCAAGTTCCAGGAAGTGTTGGAGCAAGGTGTCGGCTGCAAGGTCATCGCCATTTCCAACAAGCAGACGCCCTTCCCCACCATTCTGGTACCCGACTGCGGCGAGCTGCAACCTTACGCTTACCTGTGCGCCGGCTGGAACCTGCTGGTTGAAATCGGCCTGAGCTCGGGCATCGACCTGGACAAGCCCGACCGCGCCCGCAAGGTTGGCAACGAACTGGTGCTGTAAGCGCCGAGGCTTCGGGCAACCGGCCCAAAACGAAAGCAGTCGCCTCTCCGAGGCGACTGCTCTTGTTTTTTCACAGGGACGGCTTTTATCGCAATTGCACTGGTGCGTCGCCGGTGCAGTCGATGATGGCGGTGGGTTCGTAGCCGCCCGGGCCGCCGTCCACCACCAGACTCACACGCGCACCGTAGCGCTCTTCTATAAGCGAAGGCTCGCAATAATATTCCACCTCGTCGTTATCGTCCTTGAGCGTCATGCTGAGCAGCGGATTGCCCAGCGCTTCTACTATGGCCAAGGCAATAGGATTGTCGGGCACCCGTATGCCCACCGTCTTTTTCTGGCGGAAAGGCTTGGGCAACAGACTGCTGCTCTTCAGGATGAAAGTATAAGGCCCGGGCAGGCACGACTTCATCAGTTTGAAAACCGGCGTGCTGATGCGGGCAAACTCGGCGATATGGCTTAAATCGCGACAGACAAACGAGAGATTGGCTTTCTCTACGGGCAGTCCCTTCAGCCGACACACCTGCTCCACGGCGCGGGCATGGAAAATATCGCAACCGATAGCGTAGATGCTATCGGTCGGATAAATGATGAGCCCACCATCCCTAAGCACTTCCACTATGCGGTCGATGAGCCGAGGGTCGGGATTGTCCTTGTAGAGTTTTACCAACATAAACGTTCTTAAAAAAGCGGTATAGGCTTAGAACCAGCGAACCAGGCAGAAATCCTGACGGTGGGGCAGATCGGCATGCTTGGGGAACATACGGAAAGCGTAGCCGAAGTTGCCGGCCTTTTCGAGCACCACGGCCAGTTCGAACACCATCTTGCCGTTGTCGGCGCTCACCTGGTTCATCTCGTAGGTAAGAATCTTCTCTTCGCCGTCCTTGCCCTTGCTTTCCACCACCAGTTCAACGCCCAGGCCCGAATCGATACCGGCCTCAGTGGTATCCAGCACAACGCGCAACTGATGTTCGCTACCAACGGTAGCATTATTGAGCAAGGAGTCGGGCAGTTCCACCTTTTCCACCTTAATCTTGTCCCAAGCTTCCGACATCTTTTCCTTCCAAGCCACCAGCGCACGGGCATTGGCATAGTTGTCGTCGCAAAGATAAGCCGAACGCTTGGCCAATTTGTTGTAGAAACGGTCCATGTAGTCGTCAATCATACGCTTGGTGGTGAATACCGGCGCAATCTGGGCGATAGAGTTCTTGATGTACTGTATCCACTCAGGCGAGAAGCCCTTGCTGTTCTTGGCATAATAAAGCGGGATGATTTCGTTCTCCAGCATCGAATAGATGGTAGCGGCATCCAGCTGATCTTGGAAAGCCTGGTTCTGATAGGTACGCTTTTCGGTCAGACACCAGCCGGCACCGGGCTTGTAGCCTTCGAGCCACCAGCCGTCCAGCACCGAGAAGTTGAGCACACCGTTCATCTCGGCCTTCTGGCCCGAAGTACCCGAAGCCTCCAACGGACGCGTAGGCGTGTTCAGCCAGATGTCCACACCCGAAATCAGGCGTTTGGCCAAAGCGATATCGTAGTTTTCCAGGAAGATGACCTTGCCGTGGAACTGGGGCATACGCGAAATCTCGATGATGCGCTTAATCAGGCCCTGACCGCCACCGTCGGCCGGGTGAGCCTTACCCGTAAAGATGAACTGCACGGGATACTGCGGATTATTGACGATGCGCGAAAGACGGTCCAAATCGGTAAAAAGCAGATGCGCACGCTTGTAAGTGGCAAAACGTCGGCCAAAACCGATAATCAAAGCATTGGGATTGATCTTCTCGATGATGGACATCACGCGCGAAGGATCGCCCTGGGTCTGCAACCAATTGTTCTTGTACTTGGAGCGGATATATTCCACCAGCTGGTTCTTGAGCGACTGGCGGGTGGCCCAGATTTCTTCGTCGCTGACATCGTAGATTTTCTTGTAATACTCCTTGTTCGACTGGTCGTACATCCAGTCCTTGCCGAAGCGGGTAGCGTACAGATGCAACCATTCGGGAGCGGCCCAAGTGGGCAGATGCACACCGTTGGTTACGTAGCCCACATGCGACTCCGAAGGATAATAGCCCTTCCAGATGGGAGCGAACATCTTCTTGGACACCTCGCCGTGCAGCTTGCTCACTCCGTTCACTTCCTGGCAGCAGTTGCAGGCGAAGACACTCATGGAGAACTTCTCGTTCTTGTCGCCGGGGTTCTCGCGACCCAAGTCCATCAGTTCGTCCAGCGAGAGACCCAACTTGGCGGCATAGGCACTCATATATTTACCGAACAGGCCCTGGTCGAAGCTGTCGTGACCGGCGGGCACCGGTGTGTGGCAAGTATACAGCGACGATGCGCGCACCACTTCGAGTGCCTGGTAGAAAGTGAGATGATCTTCTTCCATCAGATTGACCATACGCTCGGCGTTAATCAGAGCGGCATGGCCTTCGTTGCAATGATAAACCTGTTTCTTGATGCCCAAAGCCTTCAGCAGCTGGATACCGCCGATACCCAGCAGATATTCCTGCTTCATGCGGTTTTCCCAGTCGCCACCGTAAAGTTGGGCGGTGATATTGCGGTCGTAGTCGCTGTTGAGCGGATGGTCGGTATCCATCAGGTAAAGCTTCACGCGGCCCACCTGAGCCAACCACACATTGCAATGCACCGTAAAGCCGGGGAAAGCCACAGCCAGCGACATAGGCGTATCATCAGCATTCTTCACCTGCTTGATAGGCAGAGAGTTGAACTGCTGCTGTTCGTAAATGGCAATCTGCTGTCCGTCGATGGTAAGGCCCTGCGTAAAGTAGCCTTCGCGGTAGAGGAAGCCCACAGCCACCAGGTCGATGTTGCAGTCGGAAGCTTCCTTAATGTAGTCGCCGGCCAAAACGCCCAGACCGCCGGAATAAATCTTCAACACTTCGGAAATACCGTATTCCATGCTGAAATAAGCCACACTGGGACGGTCCTTGCGAGGAGCCACATCCATATAGCTGCGGTACTTGGCATAAATATCGTCCAGTTTCTTGACAAAGGCGGCATCGGCAGCCAGTTCGTCCAACTGAGGCATGCTCAAACGCGAGATGAACAACACGGGGTTGCCGTTGCAAGCCGTCCAAAGCGCTTCGTCGATGTGACGGTACAAGTCTACGATTTCGTAATTCCAGGTCCACCAAAAGTTATAGGCAAGCTCCTGCATTTTTTCCAGACCCTTGGGCAAAGCCAAAGCCACGTTCACGGTAGACCATTTGGCCTCATTCGAACACAATTTCGTTTTCATATTCGGTTTTATCGTTAATGAATGTAAATTTCTCTATTTGTTACGTTCGTCGCAACGGCGGCGAGCCAACTTGTAAGCTTCGTAGTAATATTTGATGAATTTCGACCACTGGGCCTTGCGCGACATACTGCGCGCCTTCTTGCGCGTTTGAGCCATTTCCATAAAGTTCTTGCGCCAAAGACGGACGTAAGTGGCAGCCGCCTTGTCGGCCACTTCGGAGTAGTTGCCGTCGCAGCGGTTAATTACCGCCACACCGTTGTCTATATTCTCGCAGTCGGCCGTATCGGGACACAGCGAGGCAGCCCAAGAGCCAAAGCCCGAGAGCGAGGTGGTGATGGTGGGAATGGAAAAGGCGATGCTTTCGAGCGGCGTGTAGCCCCAAGGTTCGTAGTACGACAGGAAAGCCGTCAGGTCGAAACCTTGCAGCAGGTCGTAATAGTCCATATTGAAGATACCGTCCTGCCCATGCAGATAGCAAGGCACGAACACCACCTTTACCTTCTCGGCGAGCGTGTTGCCGAAACCTGCCGCCTTGATGGCATTGAGAATGCGGTCTTGCTCTATGTGGTTCATCCAGTGAGTGTTGTAGGGATGATAGATGGCTTCGCGCACATCCACGCGCAGCGACATATCGCTCGACATGTGACGCACGGGCTTGCCGTAACGCAACTGCGAAGCCTCTTCCAGCTCCTTGAGACGTTCCAGCACTTCCCGACGCGGGGCGCTCACATCGCCCGGCACCAGAATATACGCCAGCACGGGACGATTCGAAGCCTCGGCCTGCAGCTTGTCTTGCAGACGACGCAGACTCTCGATAAAAACATCCAAGCCCTTGTTGCGGAACTCGTAACGGCCCGAAGTGGCCAAGAGCAAGGTGTCTTCGGGCAGCTCGTAGCCAAAGAGGGCCTCTGCCACGTCGAGCAGCTTGGCGCGCGCTAGCGCGCGCGCCCGGTCAGCCTTATACAAAGGTGGTACGAAATCGTCCTCAAAGCCATTGGGCGTTACCACATCGGGTTGTTTTTCGAGCAACTGCGCACATTCGGCGGCCGTGATATCGCTCACGGTAGTAAAACAGTCGGCCTGCCAGGCAGCGGTCTTTTCGAGCGAATGCTTGGCTTCCATATTCAGTTCGCGGGCCATTTGGTCGCCGTTGTAGGCCGACAGCCAGTCGTACAAAGGTTTGCCGTTGCCGCAAATGGAGCGGCCTATCGAAGTAGCATGGGTGGTAAAGACCGTGGCAATGCCGGGCATCCGGCGTTTAAGGCAGAGCAGCCCCATGCCGCAGGTCCATTCGTGAAAATGCGCCGTAAAGCGCCCTTGGCCCACAAACTGCGTCAGCGAGCAAATCACCTCGGCACAGGCATAGGCAAACATGCAAGCTTCGCTGTAGTCGCCGTAGCCGTGCAGGGAATCCACCCGGTAGTCTTCCCACATTTGGGCGAAGATGCTGTCTTGACGGGCGTAATAGTCACGGAAATCCACCAGTATGGCCAAAGGCGAACCGGGAACGTTCCAACGGCCGATGCGCACTTTGAAAAGTGCAGGCGCACTACCCTTTTCCAGGCTCTCGCGCCAGGCATCGAGCACGGTGGGCTGTTCGGTAAAATAGGCGTTTTCTTTATCGGGACAGTAAATGCGCTGGATATCCGGCCCCACGAAACAAAGGCGGTCGCCCAGCTGCTTGCCCAGTTGCTTGGCGTGTGTCGACAAAACGGTGTAGATTCCCCCGATAGGGTTGCACACTTCCCAGGCAACTTCCACTAAAAAATTTTCTTGTTCTTCGTTCACGAAAAAAAGTATCTTTTCGGGCGCAAAAGTACATCACGCAAGCCAAGTAGCCGCAGATGCAAGCGTAAAAGTTCGACAATCTTTCTTAATTATTGTTTATCCCCCAAGACCTTTTACATTTATTGACAAGCCAATATTTATGCACATAAATTTGTTTGTTCCTTATAAAAGGTGTACATTCGCCCCGCATTTCGCAAAACTTGTCACTAACAAAGAAGAACAATGATAGAGAGATTAAAAAAGAGTCTTCGGACTGTACCCGACTTTCCGAAGCCGGGTGTGCTTTTCTACGATATCACCACTATGCTCAAGGACCCGGAAAGCCTGACCTTGGCCATAGATGCCCTATATGAAACTTACAAAGACAAAGGCATCACCAAAGTGGTGGGCATAGAATCCAGAGGTTTTATTTTAGGCGCAGCCCTGGCTGTCAAATTGGGTGCGGGCTTCATTCCCATCCGCAAGGCCGGCAAACTGCCCACGGCCGTCTACTCGGAGCGCTACGACTTGGAATATGGCAGCGCCGTGATGGAAATACATCAAGATGCCATCAGCCCCGACGATGTTGTGCTTATCCACGACGACTTGTTGGCCACTGGCGGTACCATGCTGGCAGCCAGACATCTGGTAAGCAGGTTCAATCCCAAGAACATCTACCTCAACTGTATTATCGAGCTCAAGGAATTCGACGGACGCAGTCGTTTCCCCGACGACTACAACCTGTTGACCCTGTTGCCATTCTAAGCCACAAGGCCTGCCCCAAGCGGGCCTTCGCTTTTTCAAGCACTAACTTTCCTTATTTATACATTATGAGAAAATCATTCATTGCGGCAATTATTGCCGTTGCGTTCATGGCTCAAGGAGCTATGGCACAGACCAATCTCCAGACTTTCTGGGATTTCAGTCGCGGTCACGTCACCACTACCCTCGAGGGCTACTACGGCGACGATTGGGGTGACACCTTCTTCTTTGTCGATTACGACTACAACGCTCAGGACAATGACAAGAACTTCGTTGGCGTTAGCGGCAGCTACTTCGAAATTGCCCGTGGTCTGAACTTCTGGAAGAATACTGCTTTGAAAGACCTCAGCGCACACGTTGAATACAACGGCGGCGTAGGTTTCGGCAGCCAAAACTTCCTGTTCGGTGCCAACTACTTCATGCACAATGCCGATTTCAGCAACACCTTCACCTTCGAGTTGATGTACAAGACCTTCAACAACGGTGCCAGCAGCGACACGCCTCTCCAGTTCACCTTCGTTTGGGGCATGGACCGTCTCTTCGGCGTTGACGGCCTCAAGTTCAGCGGCTTTGCCGATATCTGGGGCGAAAACACCAAGTTCTGGTACAACGATCCTCTCGACGACCAGGCCGAAGAAGGCAAGTTCATCTTCATCTCCGAGCCTCAGCTCTGGTACAACGTCGGCAAGCTTGTCGGTGTAGACAACCTGCACATCGGTACCGAAGTGGAACTCAGCTACAATTTTGCCGGCAACAGCGGTTTCTACTGCCGTCCTTGCCTGGGTACCAAGTGGGTCTTCTAAATTGAACCGCTATGTCTAATTTCCTTAGCAAAGCTTTCGGCTTCGAAGCCGGCAAGCATAAGGTTCGTACCGAGATAGTAGCCGGTATCACCACCTTCCTGACCATGGCCTATATTCTGGCCGTGAACCCCAGCATTTTCAGCGCTATTCCCGGCATGCCCACCGGCGCCGTATTCACCGCTACCGCTCTGGCCGCCATCGTCGGTACGCTGGCTATGTCTATCTACGCCAAGAAGCCCTTCGGCCTTGCCCCCGGTATGGGTCTGAACGCCTTCTTCGTCTTCACCGTTTGCCTGGGTATGGGCTACAGCTGGCAATTCGCCTTGACGGCCGTGCTTATCGAAGGTGTCATCTTCATCATCCTCTCGGCCACCAAGGTGCGCGAAATGATTGTCGATGCCATTCCCGCTTCACTCAAGAACGCCATCGGTGCCGGTATCGGTCTGTACATTGCCTTTATCGGTCTGCAGAACGCCGGTATCATCGCCAACAACGACTCTACACTGGTTACCCTGGGCAACCTCAAGAGCGCAACCAGTCTGCTGTTCATCATCGGTCTGTTCCTGACCTCCATCTTGGTAGTACTCAAGGTGAAAGGCGGTATCCTTATCGGTATGCTGGCCACCACCATCATCGGTATCCCCATGGGTCTGACCAACTTCAGCGGCGTGGTTTCCATGCCCGAATCCATCGCTCCCATTTTCTGCCAGTTCGAATGGAGCCAGGTATTCTCTTGGGATATGCTTATCGTGGTCTTCACCTTCCTGTTCATTGATATGTTCGACACCATCGGTACGGTGGTTGGCGTATCTGTCAAGTCGGGCATGATCGACAAAGACGGTCACGTTGACGGTATCAGCAAGATTCTGATGGCCGACGCTGTTGCCACCACTGCCGGTGCCTGCTTCGGTACTTCTACCACCACCACCTACATCGAAAGCGCATCGGGTGTTGCCGAAGGCGGACGCACGGGTCTTACCTCGTTTGTCATCGCTGTTTGCTTCGCCATTGCCCTGCTCTTCTCGCCCATTTTCCTGGCCATCCCCAGTGCCGCTACCGGTGCCGTGCTGGTTATTGTGGGTGTCATGATGATGGCTCCTATCCGCAACATCGACTGGAGCGACTATTCCGAAGCCATTCCTGCCTTTGTTACGGCTGTGATGATGCCTCTGTCGTACAGCATCGCCCACGGTATCCTGCTGGGTATGATTACCTACGTGGTTATCAACGCCATATCGGGTAAGTTCAAGAAAATCAGCGTCACCATGTGGGTATTGGCCATTCTCTTCATCCTGCGCTACATCTTTATGTAATGCACTGAAAAGGCTATAAAAAAAGAGTGACTATCGGCCCTCGGGCAGGTAGTCACTTTTTTGTATCTACAACCTAGAATTAGAATATCAGGTTCGAGAGGAAGATAACCAGAACGGTGAGCGGTGCCAAGTAGCGGATGGCGAAATACAGCACCGGAAACCACTTGCGGTTGACAGTGCCACCATTGGTCAGTTCGTCGTAGACATCGCTGCGGCGCATACGCCAACCAACGAAAATCACCACCAACAAAGCACCGATGGTGAGCAGGAAATTCGACGAGAAAGCATCGAGCAAGCCAAAAGCCTTCAGCGAGAACACGCTCACCAAGCCCAAGAGCCAGGTAAAGGCAAACACAGCCACGCAGGCCCAACCGCGTTTCAAGCCCTTTTCTTCGGTAAGAAAGGCCACGCCCACCTCAAGAAGCGATACGCTCGAGGTCATGGCAGCCACGATAATGGCAAAGAAGAAAGCCGCAGCCACCACCACGCTCAGCAGATGCGAACTGGCACCCATACTGGAAAAAACATTGGGCAAAGTCTGGAAAATCAAACCCGGGCCGGAACTGGGTTCCACACCCGAAGCGAACACGGCCGGCATAATGGCAAAGCCCGCCAACACAGCAAAAGCCAAGTCGGCAACGGCCGTACCCGCCCCCGTCACCAGCAGGTTTTCGCGCCGCTTCACATAAGAGGAATACGTCAGCACGATGCCCATGCCCAGCGAGAGCGAATAGAAACTTTGGCCCAGAGCAAAGGAGAAAGTCTTGGCGCTCAGCTTGGAAAAATCGGGCTTCAGCAAATAGGAAACACCCTTTTCCGCGCCGGGCATATTCAGCGAATACACCATAATCAGCACTATCAGCACAAAGAGCGCCGGAATGGAAATCTTATTGAACTTCTCTATGCCGCTCTTCACGCCCAAGGCCACGATAAGCGAGGAGATTCCCAAGAACAAAGTATTGAAGCCCAGCACTTTCCAGCCCGTCGGAACGAACTCGCCAAAGTGGAGGCCGAAAGATTTCACAAAGTACTCGCAAGACCAGCCGCCCACCACACTGTAGTACGAAACGATAATCATCGGGGTAAGCACCGACAGGTAGCCCAGCACCTGCCAGCCCGTACCGGGAGCCAGCTTCTTCATGGCGCCTATGGCATTGGCGTGGCTGCGTCGGCCTATCACCGTCTCGGCCAAGAAAATTGGCAAAGAGAGCAGAAACGAGCACAAGACATACACCAGCACAAAGGCCGCACCGCCATATTCTCCCACCATATAAGGGAAGCGCCAAACATTGCCCAGGCCTATGGCAGAGCCGGCAAACGCCATAATCACGGCCGCACGGCCGCCAAAATTTTCACGCGAATTCTTATCCATAGATATGGCTAGCGGACATTGCCGAGCAAGGCTTCCCACTCCTTGACAATGGAGCGGTCGGCAAAATAGTCGATGCGCATGGCCTGGCGCACGCGGGCGAGCGTTTCATTGGTAACTTCCACCGCTTTGGCCGTACCGGCCTGCAAAATATCGTACACCGCATCAATGTCCTTTTCCCACTTGGCACGCTCAGCGCGAATGGGAGCCAGGGTTTCCTCCAGCACATTAAAGAGGAACTTCTTGCAAGTGCCATCACCCAAACCGCCGCGACGATAATGCTCTTTCATCTCGTCCAGACAGCTATAATCGGGCAGATACGCAGCAAAATGAGCATCGTTGCAGAAAGCGTCCAGATAAGTGAACACCACATTGCCTTCGGTATGGCCGGGGTCGCTGATTTGCAGATGCTGCGGGTCGGTAAACATCTTGCCGTTAATCTGTTTCTTTACCACATTGGCCGGGTCGCTCAGATAGATGCAGTTGCCCAGACTCTTGCTCATCTTGGCCTTGCCGTCCACACCGGGCAGACGGCGCTGCATGGCATTTTCGGGAATCATCGCCTTGGGCATCACCAGCGTCTCGCCATAAATGCGGTTGAAACGCTCCACAATCTCGCGGGTTTGCTCCAGCATGGGCAGCTGGTCTTCGCCCACCGGCACCACATTGGCATTGAAAGCCGTAATGTCGGCAGCCTGCGACACAGGGTAAGTGAAGAAGCCCGTGGGCAGACCTTCGTCTTCGAAACCGCGCATCTTGATTTCGGCCTTCACGGTTGGGTTGCGCGACAAACGCGCCGTCGACACCAAGTTCAGATAGTAGAACGTCAGGGCATGCAGCGCCGGCAGCGCCGACTGCACGCAGATGGTCGTTTTACTCGGATCGATGCCCACCGACAGATAGTCGAGCATCACATTGATGATGTTTTCGCGTATCTTGCCGGGATTGTCGGCATTATCGGTAAGTGCCTGGTCGTCGGCTATCAGGATATTGATGGAGTCGTACAGGCCCGAATTTTGCAGTTCCACACGCCGTTTGAGCGAGCCCACAAAATGGCCCAAATGCAGGCGGCCGGTAGGACGGTCGCCGGTAAGGATGATTTGCTGATTTTTCATGGCCGCAAAAATACAAAAAAATTATCTCAAGCAGCCCCGAAATACTGGCTAAAAAAGCGCTATCAGCACGCAGACCAAATGCGCCACTACCCCGGCACACAAACCGCCGATAGTATGCGACCCGATGGCCTTGGACGTAAACTCGCGATAGCCCAGCGAATCGAGCATGGCCGTGTGTGTGCTCAGATAGCCGCTCCAGCACATACCAATGGCCGTGCAAACCGCAATGGCATTGCCGTCCACCCAACCTTGGGCCACGAAATTGGGAATCAGGCTCAGGGCCGCACCCACGGCACCCAGCGCCGTAATGGGGAATGCCACCAGATGCGGGTCGGTAAAACCAAACAGCCAACGGAAAACGAAGCTGATTTTGTCGGCCAGCCAAGGCAGCAGTTCCGTGCCTTGATAAGCCGCGCCTGTGTACACGCCCGTTGCCGTATCGGGGCCGAAGGTCAGCATCATCACCAGGGTAGAAATGCACAGCACGCCGGGAATGATAGACATGCCCACTTCCACACCGCTTTTGCCGCCATCGAGCACGGCATCCAGAATGCGCGTAAACATCGATTTGCTCTGGTAGGCTTTGGCTTCTTCGGCGGCGATGGCCTCGGCGTTTTCATCGGCAGGTTCATCTTTGAACTCGGGGCGCGCCTTCAGGATAAAATGCTGCATGAGCCGCGTAGACACAATGCAGCCGCAGCATGCGCCGAACAGACCCACCAGCGGTTCCCAGGTGAAGCCCTGCCCCAGCATGAACACTATCACCAGCATACCCATGCCGAAAGCCGTGCCGAAATTGGTGAGCGAGATGTATTGGTATTTCTTGAAGTACTTGCTGAAGCTCTTGTCGTGCGCCAGCGAGATAATGGCCGGATTGTCCGAAAGGAAGGTCATCACTGCGCCCAGCGAAGCCACACCGGGCAGGTGAAACAGTGGTTTCATAAGCGGACGCAGCAGTTTTTCTATGAGCGACACCACCCCAAACTCCACAAAAATCTTGCTCAACGCGCCCATTATCACGCAGATGGACATCAGGAAAAACACTGTGTTGATAAGCAGGTCGTGTGCCGTATGCATAATGGTATTCAGCATGTTAGCCATGCCCATCACTGTGCCCAGATAGCCAAATAGCACTATCACCACCACCAAGCAGACCACGCCCTTGGGGAGCCGGAATCTTTTTTTCATAAATAAACGGAACTTTGATGCGTCGGTATAAATATACATTTTGACGCCGCTAACCTACAGTTTAAAAACCATATTAGCAAGCCCATCTGCAAAAAAAACACTACGGCCGTCAGAACCATCTTAAACGAAGGCGGATTCATTCTGGACGTGTCAATTTGCGATTCAAGAGCATTAAGTGTAATTGCTGCAGAATCGTTGTTCTTCAAATCTTCCCGCTTGTCGGCCATTTTCCCTTCGCTCCAGAAGTTTATCTACTTTTAGGGAAAGCCACAAAAAAGCGGATAGTCGAAAATTATATCACCAAATGACACTTTTTCTTATTGGCTTTTTTGATAACTAAAGAAAACAACTACCTTTGTAATCGAAAATCACGTCACTAGGTGACGCAAAATTCGATTAGCGATGAAAGCCATTGAACGAAAAAAATATCTGGA
>CAVEPA010000017.1:0-24970 GCA_963617485.1 bacterium
CACCGCAAGCCGCTGCCCGTCTACGGCAAGGGCGAGAATGTGCGCGACTGGCTCTATGTAGAGGACCACGCAAGAGCAATCGACCTGATTTTCCATAACGGGACAGTCGCAGAGACTTATAATATCGGTGGTTTTAACGAGTGGAAAAATATCGACATCATCAAGACTCTCATCAAGACAGTTGACCGTCTGCTCGGGCGCAATGAAGGCGAAGACCTCGACCTCATCACCTATGTCACTGACCGTCTCGGCCACGATGCCCGCTATGCCATCGACTCCACCAAGCTTCAGAAAGAACTCGGCTGGGAGCCGTCCCTCCAGTTCGAAGAAGGAATTGAGAAGACAGTAAAATGGTATCTCGAAAACGAAGCATGGCTAGATAATGTCACGAGCGGCGATTATCAGAAGTATTACGAGAATATGTATAAGGGACGCTAATGCCTCAAGCCCAGGATCTTAACAATACAACGCAACGCAGCGCCTTTATCGCCAAGAATACGGTTTATCTTTTTCTCCGTATGCTGGTGGTGCTGGCCGTCGGGCTGTATGCTTCGCGCGTGATACTCAAGACCCTGGGGGTTGAAGACTTCGGCATCTATCAGGTGGCCGGCAGTTTTGTCGTACTCTGCACTTTTTTGCTCGAAGCCCTGTCGAACGCCACGTACCGCTACTTGGCCTACGACCTTGGCCGCGGCAATCTGGCCTCGCTTCAGAAGACATTTTCTACCAGCATCAATGTGCATGTTATCCTGGCTCTGGTGGTGTTTGTTATCTGCGAAACAGTGGGGCTGTGGTTCTTCAACCATTATCTGGTGATTCCCGAGTCGAGGCTCTTTGCCGCACGCATCACTTTCCATTTTTCGGTGCTGTCGTTTTGCGCCCGGGTAATCAAGACCCCCTACGACTCGGTGATTATCGTGAACGAACGTATGCGTTTCTATGCCTTTACCAGCATTATCGAGGCGGTGCTCAAGCTGGCTATCGTCTATCTGCTGCTGGTGTTGGCCGGAGACAAACTTATCATTTACGCCTTTCTGGTGTTTGCTGTGGCCGTGGCTATGCTGCTGTGGTATATGATGTATTGCCGTTTCGCCTTTAAGGAATACCGTTACCATTGGTACTGGAACCGTCCCACCATCAAAAAGTTCATCACCTATTCCAATTGGAGCATGCTGGTAAACCTGGCGGTGGTGGCCGTGGAACAGAGCATCGTCTTTATGGTGAACGTCTTTTCGGGCGTGCTGGCCAATGCGGCGCTGGGCGTGGCCAACCAGGTGAACTACATGCTCAACCAATTCCTGCAGAGCTTTACCAAATCCTTTAATCCGCAGATAGTCAAGTCGTACGCGGCAGGGGAGAAGGACTACTTTATGAAGCTCATCTTTTCTTCGTCGAAGATTTCCTTTTATCTGCTGCTGGTGATGGTGATACCGCTGATGCTGAATGTGGATTTCGTGCTGCATCTGTGGCTGGGCGAGGTGCCGGCGGGCGTACCGGCCTTTTTGCTGTACATCCTGCTGTATTCGCTTATTGACGCTTATTCCGGCCCGCTGTGGATGGCGGCTTACGCCACGGGTAATATCCGCAATCACCAGATTATCGTGGCCAGCATCAAGATTTTGAACATTCCTTTGGCTTACTTGATGTTGAAACTGGGCTATCCGGCCTGGACAGCGCTGGCCATCAAGGCGCTACTCAATTTTGTCTGCTCCATAGCGCGTCCCGCCTATATGACCCGATTGATAGGGCTGGACTTTTGGCGCTATAGTAAAGACGTATTGTTATGCATTTCCCTGGTTTTTGTATTATCTTTGCCAATTCCTGTGGCCCTGTCCAGCCTGTTGGCAGAAGGATGGTTGCGACTGCTGTCGGTAACGGCCGTATCGGTGCTCAATGTGGCGCTGGTGGCCTATGGGCTGGGGCTGAATAAGTCTGAAAAGGCTTTGTGCAGGCATTTGTTGGAGAATGTTCTAAAACGGAGACGATGACCAAGATTTTGTCGATAGTGGTGCCGGTTTACAAGGTGGAAGCCCTTGTAGAGCAGTGTCTGCGTTCTTGCGCGGAGCAAGTGGGCGTGACTGCCGATGAATACGAAATAGTGGTGGTAAACGACGGCTCTCCCGACGGCAGTTTGGCCATTTGCGAGCGTCTGGCCGCTGAGTTTCCGCAGATTCGCGTCTTCTCACAGCCCAACCAGGGCGTGAGTGTGGCCCGCAACCTGGGGCTGGAAAAAGCACAGGGCGATTTTGTGTGGTTGGTCGATTCCGACGACTGGATAGAGCCGGGCTGCCTGCATCAAATGATAGCCGCGCTGCGCGCGCGCCCATACTTGGACATCCTGCACATCGACGGGTGTGTCAATTACGAGGACGGCCGCATCGATGCCCAAAAATACCGCTACATTTTCGAAGGCGAGATTGACGGCCCCGAACATATACGTCGCGCCGCTTATCCCACGGCTCCCCAATGGGCTGTTTATCGACGAGCGTTCCTGCTGGAACACCAGCTGCGTTTCTTCCCGGGCATCTATCACGAAGACAGCGAGTTTATTCCACGCGCCGCGTATGTGGCCAAGCATATCGCCTGCCTGGATGTTCTTTGCTATCACCTGCGCCGCGGCAGCCGCGAGAGTACCACGGCCGTGTTCCGCCTGAAGAATGCCCTGGACACACTGGTGGTAATCGCCCATTTGCGCGATTTCTCCAAAGATTTGCCCGAGCCCGACAAACAGGGTTTTAATAAGTTGATATCCAGGTCGATGAACCAGATCTTGCGCGGCGCTCCTCAATTAAACCCTCAAGACAAGGCAACCTTGTTCAAGGAACTCCGCCAGAACCGCTATATTTTCGACTTGATGCTGCAGAGCGGACGGCGCAAATACGTGCTGGAAGGTCGCTTGCTCAAGTTCAGCATGCCTTTGGCCTTTATGTTGTATCCTTTGATAGCTGGCGAAAGGTAAGATGTTGGTACAGTCGTTTGCGGTCTATTCCTTGCTGACAGCCTTGATGTTGCTGGTGGCCTGGCAGGCTTCGCGCTCACGCAGCTGGGGCATGATGGTGCTGGCGATATTGGCCTATGCGGTGGTGTTCGGCTACCGTTACGGCGTGGGCCGCGACTACTTCATCTACCTGAACATGTTCGAGACCATTCGCGATGGCAGAATTCTCTATCGTCCTTGTGAATGGGGCTTCCTGCAACTGATAGCCTTGCTTTGCAATTTGGGCTACGACACCACCGTTTATTTTGCCGTCACGTCCTTTATACCGGTGTATTTGGCCTTTAGGGTCTTTAAGGACGAGCCGCGGCTTTATGTGCCTGTGGTGGCGGTGTTTATGCTCTATGCCTTCTGGCAGCCCACGGCCAATTTGGTGCGTCAATGCTTTGCCGTCGGCCTTTTTGCCTTGGCCGTCAATGCCATTTACAAACGACAATGGCTGAGTTATTACCTGCTGGTGGCCCTGGCCTTCATCTTCCACAAATCGGCTTTGGTGCTGGTGCTGGTCTATCCCATCTTTGCCTTGAACCGCTTTAAGCCCTTCTTCAACAATGTCATCGCGCAGATAGTGCTCTTTGTGCTGGCCTTCGGCCTGATGCAGCTGAATGTGCTGGAATTGCTGGTGAAGGTGTTTTTCAATATCATTGTGCTGATGGGCTATGCCGATTCGGCCGCCTTCGAGAATTATACTTTTACCCATACTTCGCTGGGCCTGGGTTTTGCCATCCGTATGGCCGTCAACCTGATGATTATCTGCCATAGCAACGAAATCAAGGCCTATTTCAAGGACAGCCCCGTGGCTATATTCTACGATATCTGGTTTGTGGGCGTTGTCTTGGGCATCATCTTTGTACAAAGCATGAGCGTGATGCGTATGTTGCTCTATTGCACGCAGATAGCCATCTTTGTGATGGCCTATGCCCTGGAGTACTTCCGTTGTAACGACCGTCAGTATTACTACTTGATGCTGGTGTTTATGCTGCTCACCTTTGCCGCTACCATCTTGGCTGGCGATGTCAATACTTCCAGCTATATTTTCAATTGGCAGGAAGACAAGTTTTATCTGAAAGACGAATTCAAGGCCCTTTAAATGCTCTGTAAAGCTATGAAAATATCGGTTATCATCCCTAGCTATCGTCCGCAAGCCTATCTTTGGACTTGTCTGGATGCTTTGCGCGCTCAGACTTTGCCCGCTGCCGATTGGGAAGTTTGTATCGTGCTGAACGGTCCTAAGGAAGACTACCAGGCGCAGATTGAAAATTATATCGCCTCTTATCCGGCTTACCGCTGGCGTTTGCAGTATACGGCCCAGGCCGGCGTGTCAAATGCCCGCAACTTGGGTTTGCAGATGGCCGCCGGCGAGTATGTCTGCTTTATCGATGATGACGATTATGTGAGTCCGGCCTATTTGCAAAGCCTGCTGACACTAGCCGAAAGTTCCAAGGCTCCGCTCATGCCGCTGTCCGACGTGCTTTGCTTTCACGATGGTACCCAAGATTTCTACGAAGACCATTTGGGCGCGGCTTACCGCCGCATACAAAACAAGGACGTGGTGCGCGTCATGCAGGTGCGCAGTTTCCTGTCGACACCCGTGGCCAAGATAGTGCGCCGCGAATATGCGCTGGCCGAGCGTTTCGACCCGCACTTTGCCAATGGCGAGGATGCGCTGTATATGTTTGCCCTGAGCCGCTTTTATCACCAGTATTGCGCCGCCGACCCGGCTGCCGTGTACTACCGGCGCGTGCGTCCGCAGTCGGCGCGTCATCAACTGACGCGCCGACTGGCCACCATGCTGCCGCTCATGGCCGCCTATCTGGGCACTTGGCTGCGTCATCCCTGGCGTTATTCCTTCCCTTTTCTCTTGTCGCGTTTCGTGGCCATTCCCAAGGGCATCTGGGATATGTATCGTGCCCAAAGAAGCCCTAAAAAATAAAGAATCAAATGCAAGATTACGGATTAGTATCCATCATAACAGCCACTTACAACTCTTCGGAGTTTGTGGCTGAAACCATAGAGTCGATTTTGGCCCAGACTTACGACCATTGGGAACTGCTCATCACCGACGACTGCTCCACCGACGACACCCCTTCCATCGTGCGCGCTTACGCCGACCGCGACAGCCGCATCAAGTTTTTTCCCTTGGAACGGAATGCCGGGGCAGGGGTGGCGCGCAACCATTCCATCGAGCAGGCGCAGGGCAGGTTCATCGCCTTTTGCGACAGCGACGACTGCTGGCTGCCCGAGAAACTGGAAAAACAGCTGGCTTTTATGCTCGACAAGGACGCTGCGCTGAGCTACACCTCTTACTATGAACAAGACGAGCATGGCCATCGTAACGCCAAAGTGCTGTGTGCGCCCAGCATCAATTATTGGGCTATCCGCGCCGACGATGGTATTGGCTGCCTGACGGCCATCTACGATACTGAAAAGCTGGGCAAGGTGTTCATGCCCGACATGCGCAAACGTCAGGATTGGGCTTTGTGGATACAGATTATCGCGAAGTGCGGTGTGGCCTACGGGCTGCGCGAACCCTTGGCACTTTACCGCCGTTTGCGCCATTCGCGCCATTCGCTCTCGTCGAACCGCTTTTCGCTGGTCAAGTACAATGTGGCCGTGTATACCGATGTGTTGCACTATGCCAAACCGAAAGCCTGGCTGTTTTTCTGCTTCGTGTTTATGCCCACTTACCTGAGCAAGAAGCTGCGTATCCGCCTGACGCGCGTAGATTAATTAACTGAGCGAACGATAACGGGTTTTCTTGAAGGCTTCGTCTCCCAGACGGGCCTTTTTGTTTTCCTCGTACTGCGAGTAGTCGCCTTCGAAGAAGAAGACCTTGCCATCGCCCTCGAAAGCCAGGATATGCGTGCAGATACGGTCCAGGAACCAGCGGTCGTGGCTGACAACCACGGCGCAGCCGGCAAAGTTCTCCAAGCCTTCCTCCAGGGCGCGCAACGTATTCACGTCGATGTCGTTGGTGGGTTCGTCGAGCAGCAGTACGTTCGATTCCGACTTCAGGTTAAGGGCCAGATGCAGACGATTGCGTTCACCGCCCGACAGTACACCGGCCAGTTTCTCCTGATCGGCTCCGGTAAAGTTGAAGCGCGACAAGTAGGCGCGTGCGTTGATTTCCTTGCCGCCCACGCGGATAAACTCGTTGCCGCCCGACACAATTTCGTACACTGTTTTGTCGGGTTTGATGGCCTCGTGACTTTGGTCTACATAACCGATACGCACCGTTTCGCCCACTTCGAAGCTGCCGCTGTCGGGCTTTTCGATGCCCATAATCATCTTGAAGAGTGTGGTCTTGCCAGCGCCGTTGGGTCCGATAACACCCACAATGCCGTTGGGCGGCAACATAAAGTTGAGGTCTTTGATAAGGCAACGCTCGCCGTAAGATTTGCATAAATCGGTGGCCAACAACACCTTATTGCCCAAACGCGGACCGTTGGGGATGAAGAGTTCCAGCTTTTCCTCGCGCTGTTTCTGGTCTTCGTTCAGCAGTTTGTCGTAAGAGTTCAGACGGGCTTTGCCCTT
Organism: bacterium; assembly: GCA_963617485.1. Taxonomy (GTDB): domain Bacteria; phylum Bacteroidota; class Bacteroidia; order Bacteroidales; family UBA1402; genus UBA1757. Next base: position 6,530 of record CAVEPA010000017.1, read on the forward strand.
GGCCTGACGCGCCTTGGGTGCCATGTGTATCCATTCCAGCTCGCGTTCGAGCGTGCGGCGGCGTTTGCTGGCTTGTTTCTCTTCCATGGCCATGCGCTGGGTCTTCTGCTCCAGCCACGAACTGTAGTTGCCCTTCCAGGGAATGCCTTCACCACGGTCGAGTTCGAGTATCCAGCCAGCCACGTGGTCAAGAAAGTAGCGGTCGTGCGTAACGGCGATAACCGTGCCGGGATACTGTTGCAGATGTTGTTCCAGCCAGTCGATGGATTCTGCATCGAGGTGGTTGGTGGGTTCATCGAGCAAGAGAACGTCGGGGGCTTGCAGCAGCAGGCGGCAAAGGGCCACGCGGCGGCGTTCACCACCCGAAAGGCTGGCCACGGGCTGGTCGTCGGGCGGGCAGTTCAGGGCAGCCATGGCCTTGTCCAGACGGGTGTCGAGGTTCCAGGCATCGGTGGCGTCGATCATGTCCTGCAATTCGGCCTGACGTGCAAAGAGCGCGTCCATCTTGTCGGGGTCGCTGTAGTATTCCTCCATGCCGAACTTTTGGTTGATTTCCTCGTACTCGGCCAGCGCGTCCACCACGTTTTGCACGCCTTCCATCACCACTTGCTTGACGGTTTTGCTGTTGTCCATCTGCGGCTCCTGCTCCAGATAACCCACCGAGTAGCCGGGCGAGAACACCACTTCGCCCTGATATTCCTTTTCGATGCCGGCGATAATTTTCATCAAGGTGGATTTTCCCGAACCGTTCAAACCGATGATGCCGATTTTTGCCCCGTAGAAAAACGAGAGGTAAATGTCTTTCAAAACTTGTTTGTGCGGTGGAAACTGCTTGCTCACGCCCACCATGGAGAAGATGATTTTCTTGTCGTCTGCCATAATATACTGATTGATTATTTTCGAGAATTGATTGAATTTTTTGAAAACACCAAGAAACGCAAAGGTATAAAAAAGTGATGAAACACAGAAGCTGTTTCTCCTGCGTGAATTCTCGTGAATAATCATTACTTTTGCTCTAGAAGATAAAACAGCTCGACAGTCTGTCGTTCAATGCTAACGTGGGAAAGTAATAACGCCATGAGCAACGAGATACAATTCATTCTTTACACGATGCTCAATGACGAGGACAAGGTGCAAGTGGTCGTCAAGGACGAAACGCTATGATGCACGCAGAAGGCAATGGCGCAACTGTTCGGCATCGGTGTGCCTGCTGTTAGCAAACATCTTGCAAACATATATGCTGAAGGCGAACTACAGGCCGAGGCAACTATTTCCAAAATGGAAACAGTTCAAATCGAGGGCATAAGGAATATCAAGAGGCAAGTAGACTTCTACCACCTCGATGCCATCTATTCAAAATGAAATTCAAATCACAGAACTCACTAAGCAGCGCGACGAACTTTTGCCACTCTTAATGAATGGTCAGGTGTCCATCGCTGGCTGACTGAAATAATACGAAAGAATATGAAAAAAGCAAGAGTATACATCGACACGGATGGCGTTATGGTCGATTTTGAATCGGCCAAACGGCATTTCAACCAAGAAGATTTGGAAAAAGCAAACGGCGAATGAGATAACGTAGAAGGCATTTTCTCGAAAATGCAACCCAAAGAAGGCCGCCATTGACGCAGTGAAAAGAATTTGCCAAAAATACGATGTGTTCATCCTTTCCACGGCACCTTGGGGCAACCCCTCCGCATGGTCGGACAAGCTGAAATGGATACAGCACTATTTTGGCAGCGACAAGGGATTGCCCCTGTACAAAAGGTTGATACTTTCACACCATAAATACCTATGCAAAGGGGATGTGCTGATAGACGACAGAATCGACCATAACGGCACAAAAGATTTTGAAGGGGAGCTGCTGCAGTTCGGCAGTGAAGCCTATCCCGACTGGAATGCCATTCTTGCCAAGCTCGATTGCTGACAAGGACCATACGGATGTCATAAAAGAAGCCGGCTGAAATCAGCCGGCTTCTTGGTTTCTTGTGCTGGGCAACCCGCAGCAAGTGGCGGGTTTTAGCGAATGATGGTCTTGCTGCCATCGCTGCCGATAAGCAGGCCGCGGTAGCCATCGCCCGGCTGTACGGGACGGCCCAAAACATCGAAGTAGCGCACTGGCTGGCTGTCGTTGTTGCCTTCAATCAAGGGCAATCCATCGATAACGCTGTTGACAGCGATGTTGATGTAGTCGGTGCGGCAGCCTTCGCCTCCCTCGGGCGAGAACTCCAGGCGCAACTGGTCGCCCTCGCACAGTTCAGCCGACTTGCAGATGGTGTAGGTGCAAAGCTTGTCGTTGTTGGTGGAGGCTGTGAAACTGCCTTGCTGCACATCGTTTATAAACAACTTGTAAAGGCCTTTGCCATCGCTCTCGTCGAATATGCAAACCGAGATGCTGGCATTGACGTGTTGCCCCTTCCACTGGGCGTTGAGCGTGCCGGGACCAGACTCGCCACCTACCACTTTTTTGCCGGAAGCATCAAACCACGAGCCAGGCACTTCGACGAAGGCTCTAAGACCGCGCGTCCAGTTTTCGGCTTCGTTCTTGCCCTCGACAGCCGAGGCTATCACCGATTTGAAGGCCCATTCGTCGCCGGCTTGCAGCAAGTTGCCGTCCTTGTCGAGCGCGTCCACGTGCCAGGTATATTTCTCGCCGCGAGGCAGACTCTTGGGCTGCCAAGAGCATTGCGAGGCGGGCAGGGTAGCGGTATAGGCCACATTGCCCGAGGCACTGCTGAGGCTTACATCGTAACTGGCAGCACCAAAAGCCGGCGACCAAGTGAGCGTCAAGGCTTGGGTGTTGGTGGCATCTTTCTGTTCGCGGACATCGGCATTGCTGTTGCCATTGCTCGGGTAAGGCTTGCCGGCAGCCGGAGCAGCCGTGGTGAATTGCCATACGGCACCTTGCAACACCGTGTCGGCCAGTACGGCATCTACGCGCCAATAATAAGTGGTGCTGGCTTGCAGGCTGTCGCAAGTGTAGGCGTTGGTGACGGTTTCGTGGCCGGCTATTATGTTGAGCGAATCGACGGCGGGCGACAAATAGACGCGATAAGCACTGGCTTTAGGCGCCTGGCTCCATCTGAGCGTTGGGCAGACCTGCGGAAAATCGATGCGTCCGTTGTTGGGCAGGGGAATCAGGTCGTACTCAAGGCCAGCCTTGGGACCCATACCGTTTTTGACTTTCGAGGCCACATCCTTGGCCGCGTCCATGGCGGGCGAAGCATCGTAATAGTTGGCAGGGCTGAACACCGTGCCCGTGCCTTTGGTATTGCCCGAGCAGGAAACGAAAACATTGCCCTTTTCCTGGGCCTGACCATAGTGGGCCGAGCTGGCATCGCTGCTGTACATCTGCTGGAGCGGTGTCTTGCACTTATAGAAATAGTTGTTTTCCACCAGCACTTGGGCTCCCGTGAAATAACCCACGCAGTAGGAAGAAATGTTTTCGTAATAATTGTTCCAGACATGGCCTTTGCCGTAGCCCACACGCGGATTGCGCTGCACATTGTCTACAAAGGCGTTGTGATGATACGAAACCCTTTCCTTGCCCACATCTTCGTAATGCTGGGTGCCGGAATTGCAGATGGAGGTCTTGTCGTGATTGTGGAAATAGTTCCACGAGGCCGTCAGGAAATCCGAACCGATGGTGAAGTCCAGCAGGCCGTCGTCGGAGTCGGAAAGGTCGCAGTGGTCTACCCAAACGTGATGCGAACTGCGGAAGGCAATGGCATCCTGATGAGCCTTGCGTATGGTGAAGCCCCTGATGATGACATTGCTCACGCCCGAAGCCGTAAAGCCGATGCCTTCGAGTACGGCGTTGCCGTTCAGGCCGATGATGCTTTTGTTGGACGTAACGGTGATGTCCTGTTCGTTGCTCAGGCTGATGGTGCCCTCGAACAGAATCGTATAGGCTTGGCTGGCCTTGCAGTAGGCTCGCAGCTGGCTCTCGGTGGTGGCATAGACGGTTTCGCCCAAGGCACCGCCGTAAGTGCCGTCCAGCCCGTAGGCGGGAACTGTGGCAAAACCCAGCAGTCCGTTGCGGAAGTCATCGGCGCGGCCTTGCAGGCTGCAACCCAGCAGAATAAAGGTCAGTAACAGGATTTTTTTCAGAGAGTAAAGTCTTTTCATGCGGTTAGGTGGTTTTTTTTGAATAGTCGTTTTTTTGCAATGAGCGGCAAAGATAGCGTTGTTTTGCCGGAAAATCCCTAACTTCGCCCTCAAAATAGGACCTTATGTTTTCAGGAATTGTAGAAGAAGCGGGCCTTGTAAAAGCCTTGCGCCGTGAGGACGGCAACCTGCACCTCACATTGAGTTGTTCCTTCGTGGACGAGTTGACCATAGACCAGAGCGTGGCCCACAACGGCGTGTGCCTTACCGTAGTTGATATCCGCGACGGCGCGTACACCGTCACTGCCATCGAGGAAACCCTCAACCGCAGCAATCTTGGGCTGCTCAAAGTGGGCGACAAGGTAAACCTCGAACGCAGTATGCGCGTGAACGGCCGCCTAGACGGACATATCGTGCAAGGCCATGTCGATACCAAGGCCCTGTGCACCGATGTGCAAATCTGTGACGGCAGCTGGCGTTACACCTTCGAATATACTTTCGACAAGGAAATGGCCTTGCAGGGCTACATGACGGTGGAAAAAGGTTCCGTCTGCGTGAATGGTGTCAGCCTTACCGTGTGCCAAGCCCGCGACAACAGTTTCTCGGTGGCCATCATTCCCTACACGCACGACCACACCAACTTCTCGCAAATAGAGAAAGGTACGGTGGTGAACCTCGAATTCGACATCGTGGGCAAGTACATCAGCCGTCTGACGCACTTCAAGGAACTGTAAGATTATAAGTCTTTGATTAATTTATGGCCTTCACTTTGCTGAAGGCTTTTTTCTATCTCCTTCATTTCGGCCCAAACGGCGGGTGTCTGCTCGCTGGGGTCCAACTTGAAGTCTTCGGTGCCGCTGGTATAGAGCTTTTCGAAGACCATGGCCACGTTAAGCTGCTGAATGTCAATGGCGGGCTGGTACACCAAGTCGCAGTTCTTGTCGGGCCCGTTCAGTTCGCTGAGAATGTGCAGGTCGCAGAGTTGGGCGAGCTGCTCTTGTACTAGCCTGAGCGGAATATGATGCTGGTTGGAAAGTTCGGCGGCAGAGTAGGGCGAGCGTCCCTGTTCAAAGGCTTGGCAGATATCGCGCAGCAACACTATGGTAAAGTAGCTGCGGTAACGGAAACTGACGTTTTGGGTTTCCTTCTCGAAAAAGAAGTTGTGCAAGTTTTGCGAAGCGTAGGTGATTTCCCCGCCCAGCAGCACTATCATCCAAGTGGCCTGTATCCACAACAGCAGCAAAGGCAAGGCGGCGAAACTTCCGTAAATGGCACTGTATTTGTTCACCCAAATCTGTCCGGAAATATACATGTATTGGAAGATGTGGAAGATAGTGCCTGTAAGGATGCCGGCCACCAGCGCGTTTTTAATGCGCACCTTGGTGTTGGGCATGATATAGTACAAAATGCTGAACAACAGGCAGGTAAGCAAGTAGGGTGCCAGCTTGATGGCCAGGTTGATAATCGGGCTCAGTGCCGCCCAGGCCTCGTTGTTGGCAAAGTTGGTTTTGAGATAGATGGAAATACCGTTGCTGATAATGAGCATCAGCGGCAGAATAAGCATGGCGGCGAAGAAATCGGTAATCTTGCGGTAGATGGCCCTGCTTTTCGGCACATTCCAGATGATGTTGAAAGCTCTCTCGATATTGTTGATAATGGAGAAAATAGCCCAGATGATGAAGAAGACGCCCACACCGATAACCACGCCTTTGGTGGCTGCCTGCAGCACTTGTTCCACAATTTCGAAGGCGGTGGTGAGAATGCCCGAGTGCGAGGGGAAAAGGTTGAAAAGTTCCTCCGTGAGCATATCCTGCAAGCTGAAGCCTTTGGCCACGGCCAGCAAGAGGCAAAGCAACGGCACGGCCGACAATAGGGTGAAGTAGGTAAGCCCCGAGGCCACCATCACCAGCTTGTTGTTGTTGAAGCCGCGGGCAGCCAGAATAAGGATGCGGCAAATGTTGTTGATGAATTTGCGCAAGCCTTTCTCGTCGCTGGTATTCACGCGCCAGATGTCGGCGGTGAGAAAACGCAGCAGGCCCATTACTTTGGCTCTGAATGTATGCTGTTGTTCGCTCATAATCAAAATAATAACAGAGAACCCATAAGCCGGGTTCTGTTTTAAACTGTCATTTATCTAGGCCAAGAGTCACCCCTTGGCTCAAGCGGCCTACCCTCCGACATGGGGCGGGCAACCCTCGTAACGTCGGTTTACATGGCCTTGCAACCCATAAGTGGTACTGCGCTTCGCGTCGCCGTAAAGCCGGTGGGCTCTTACCCCGCCTTTTCACCCTTGCCCTTGCGGGCGGTTGTTTTCTGTTACCTTAACTCCAGCCTCGCAGCCGGCTTCCCGTTAGGAAGTATGGTGCCCCAATCTGTTGCCCGGACTTTCCTCTTGCCTTGCGGCCAGCGACAGTACGGTTCTCTGTTATTATGGCGCGAAAGTAGTTTATTTTCCTTTAACTGACAAATTGTCGTTCTTTGAAAGGTTAAAAGCCTTTAAAAAGCTGCCGTTTGTGTTATAAAACCATCGTGGAATCGTTTTTGTAAAGTAAGCGACAAAAAAGACAATCATCTATAAAAAGTACGCAATATGAAAAAACTATGGAAAAACCTCGCTATTGTATTGTCAGTAGTGGTGCTTAGTGCCGGAATCTCCTATGCCGTGGTATCGAAATTCTCCAAAGATATCATGGCCTCTTACGAGAGTATGAAACAGCAGCAGGACAACAACTCGCAGTCTTATGCCAGCCTGGCCCGTATGGAAGTGAAACCGGGTGTGGCCACCGACTTTACTGTGGCTGCCGAAAACACCGTACACGCTGTGGTGCACATTATGGCCAAGACCAACCGCACAGTGCAATACGGACAAAGCCCTATCGACCTTTTTGAATATTTCTTCGGCTACCGCGATTACCAGCAACCGCGTCAGTCGCAGCCCCAGGTGGGTTATGGCTCGGGTGTCATCATCTCGCGCGACGGCTATATCGTTACCAACAACCACGTGGTGGATGGTGCCGACGAACTGCAGGTGACGCTTAACGACCAGCGTTCGTTCACGGCCAAAGTGGTTGGTACTGACCCCACCACCGACATCGCTCTTATCAAGATTGAGGCCGAAGACCTGCCCACCATTCCTTACGGCAATTCCGACGAGCTGAAAGTGGGCGAGTGGGTGCTGGCCGTGGGCAATCCGCTGAATCTTACTTCTACCGTAACGGCCGGTATCGTCAGTGCCAAGGCGCGTAACCTGGGCATTATCGGCAAGCAGTCGGCCGACGGTTCCGCCAGTCTGGGTATCGAATCGTTTATCCAGACCGATGCTGCCGTGAACCCCGGCAACAGTGGCGGTGCGCTGGTGAACACGGCCGGCGAACTGGTGGGCATCAACACAGCCATCGTGTCTTCGTCGGGTGCGTTCTCGGGCTATTCGTTTGCCGTGCCCGTGAGCATCGTCAGCAAAGTGGTAGCCGACATCAAACAGTACGGTTCGGTACAAAGGGCCATGCTGGGTGTCACCATCCAGACTATGACTTCCGATCTAGCCAAGCACTATAACATCGACATGACCGAGGGTGTCTACGTGGCCGAAATATCCGAGAGAAGCGGTGCCAAGGAAGCTGGTATCGAGAAGGGAGATATCATTGTCAAGGTGGACAATCGCAAGGTGGTAAGCAATGCCGAGCTGCAAGAGCAGATAAGCCGCTTCCGTCCGGGCGACAAGGTGAAGGTTCAGGTACTGCGTAAGCAGAAAACGCTGGATTTCGATGTAACGCTACGCAATATGTACGGCAATACCGATGTGGTGAAACAGGCCGCTTTGTCCGATTTGGGGGCCAGCTTCGGCGAACTGCCCGCTAACCTCAAACGTCAGCTCAACATCAGCTATGGCATACAGGTGACCGGTCTTACCGATGGCAAACTGAAGGATGCAGGTATGCGCAAAGGCTTCATTATCATGAAGGTTAACGACCAGCGCGTGAACACTACCGCCGACTTTGAAAAGATTGTGAAGGATGTGCAGACCGGTGCAGGCTTCGGCGAATCGGCCCTCTTTATCGTGGGAATGTATCCTACAGGTAAGGTGAATTATTATGCCATTAATTTGGGAGAGTAGTTTGAAAAATTAAAATAAGATGGTCGGGTAAAATATTTTTGGATTTTATCCGACCATACACTATTTTTGCACACTATTTTCGAATTGATAAAGCATGAGACAGCTTAAAATTACAAAATCTATCACCAACCGTGAAAGTGCTTCTTTGGACAAGTATCTGCAAGAGATTGGCCGTGAAGAGTTGATTAAGGTGGAAGAGGAGGTAGAACTGGCTCAGCGCATTCGTCAAGGAGACCGTGCCGCATTGGAGAAGCTTACCCGCGCCAATCTGCGTTTCGTGGTTTCAGTAGCCAAACAATATCAGAATCAAGGCCTTAGCTTGCCCGACCTTATCAACGAGGGCAATTTGGGCCTTATCAAGGCTGCCGAGAAATTCGATGAAACGCGTGGCTTCAAGTTTATCTCCTATGCTGTATGGTGGATTCGCCAATCGATACTGCAAGCTCTGGCCGAACAGTCGCGTATTGTGCGTCTGCCTTTGAATCAGGTGGGCTCGTTGAACAAAATCACCAAAGCCTATTCTCGTTTCGAGCAGGAACACGAACGTAAGCCCTCGCCCGAGGAACTGGCCGATGAGCTGGGTATTCCGGTAGACAAGATTGCCGATACGCTTAAAGTGTCTGGCCGTCATGTTTCCGTGGATGCTCCTTTTGTTGAAGGCGAAGACAACAACTTGCTGGATGTGCTGGTAAACGACGATGCGCCTATTGCCGACCGCTCTTTGATTAACGAATCGCTCAGCCGTGAAATAGACCGGGCTTTGTCTACGCTCACCGAGCGCGAAAGTGATATTATCAAGATGTTCTTTGGTTTGGGTTGTCAGGAAATGACTTTGGAAGAAATCGGCGACAAATTTGGGCTCACCCGTGAACGTGTGCGCCAGATTAAGGAAAAAGCCATACGCCGTCTCCGTCAGAGTTCCCGCAGCAAACTGCTCAAGAGCTATCTGGGTTAAGTCTGTTTTAAAGAATTGAAGAAGGGTTCGCATCGGACGATGTGAGCCCTCTTTTTTAAACTGCTGAAAATGCGAAAAAAGACTGTCCTGCGCCTGCTGGTCTGCCTACTGATAATCTTCTCGCTGGCCATAGCCAGATATGGTGAAATATTGGGTTACGACCTGAAAATTGGCGCAGCCCCGGATGCCAAAGCCGGTGGCACGCGCCAGGCCGTGGCCTGGCGCGTGCTCAAGAACGGCGCGGCCATCGTCAACACCACATCGTTGGGGAACGACATCATTGGCTATGCGGGTCAGGTGCCTTTGGAAATAACCATCCAAGACGGCGTGGTGCAAAAGGTGCAGGCCTTGGACAATGAGGAAACGCCCCGGTTTATGGCACGGGCCGCTGCGCTGCTCGGCGAGTGGCAAGGCAAGAGCCTCGACGAGGCACTTGCCTTGCAGGTGGATGCCGTTTCGGGCGCTACTTACACATCGCAGGCCCTCATCGGCAACATGCAGCTAGGCCTGCGCTACGCCCAGGCCAAGCTGCACGCCGCCTCTTCTTCGGCCGCAACGCAAGGGAATGGCTTATCGACATTCTTGTCACTCAAGAACATCTTGGGCCTGCTCGTGGTGCTGATGGCGGCCATCTTGCCGCTTTTCGTCAAGAACCGGATTTACCGCTTTTGCCAGCTGGCGCTCAATGTGGGAGTGCTTGGCATCTGGTGTGGCAACTGCCTGTCGTACGCTTCCTTGCTGGGCTACGCCGCTCATGGCATGCAGGTGCTGACCATGGCAGTGCCGCTGGTGATGCTGCTGACGGCCTTGGTCTACCCGCTGCTGGGTAAGCCCGCCTATTATTGCGCTCACGTCTGCCCCTTCGGCTCGCTGCAGCAGCTCGCCGGGCAATGCTTGAAGTTCAAGTTGCGCCTCTCGCCCAAGGCGGTCAAGTGGCTGAACATCTTCCGACAAGCACTTTGGATTATGCTCATGCTCTGCATCTGGACGGGCGTCTGGGCCGACTGGACCGATTACGAACCATTCTCAGCCTTCGTTTTCCAATCGGCTTCTTGGGTGGTGATAGCCCTGGCACTTGTTTTCGTTGCGCTTTCGCTTGTCGTCACCCGTCCGTACTGCCGCTTTGTTTGTCCCCTGGGCACCCTGCTGAGGTTAAAATAAACTATCGTCTGTCTGGATTTGTCCCCGCAGAATAATCCGGCGAATAAATGGCGTGTGGTGACAATAGGGGATGAAGGCCAGTGACGGGATGGGCCTGGTCACGATAAGGTTGGCGAGTTTGCCGACGGTGATGGAACCCAGTTCGTCTGCCAGCCCCATGGCATAGGCGGCATTCAGGGTGCAGGCATTGAACGACTGTTCGGGTGTCAGGCGCATGCGGATACAACCCAGTGCCATCACGAAACGCATATCACCGGAGGGCGACGAGCCTGGATTGTAGTCCGAAGCCAGCGCCAGCCCAAGCCCCGCAGCGATATAGTCTTGGGCTCTGCCGTAAGGAATGCCCAGGAAGAACGATGAGCCAGGCAGCATCGTGGGCATAGTGCGGGTCTCCTGTAGCGCCTCGATTTCGGCATCGCCAGTTCGTTCAAGATGATCGACCGAGAGGGCATGGTGCTTCACTGCCACCTGTACGCCCCCCGAGCAGGCCAGTTCGTTGGCATGGATTTTCGCTACCAGTCCGTAGCGCGCGCCGGCGGTAAGGATGCGCTCCGTTTCGGCCACCGTAAAGAAACCCTCGTCGCAGAACACATCGACGAAATCGGCCAGCCCTTCGGCGGCCACGGCGGGAAGCATCTCATTGCAAACCAGGTCGACATATTCGCTTTGACGGCCCCGATAAGCCCGTCCGACGGCGTGCGCACCCAGAAAAGTTGCCCTGACCACTGCCGGCATGCTCTCCTTGAGGCGGCGTATCACCCGCAGCATTTTCAGTTCGTCCTCAAGACTCAGTCCGTAGCCGCTCTTGATTTCGATGGCACCTGTGCCCATGGCCATCATTTCGCGCACGCGTCCCAGCGTCTGTGCGTACAGTTCCGCTTCGTCCGTGCGGTGAAGCAGGTCGGCCGAGTTGAGGATGCCACCGCCGCGGGCCGCAATTTCTTCGTAACTCAGCCCCTTGATTTTGTCGATGAACTCCTGCTCGCGCGTCCCGACGTAGCAGACGTGGGTGTGCGCATCGCAAAAGGTCGGAAGCACCATGCCGCCGCGGGCGTCAATCACTTCCTCGAAAGACTCGATTGGCGGACACTCGGACATGGGCCCAAAACCTGCAATCCTTTCGCCATCGATGGTGAGGAAGGCCTCCTTCAACGAGGCAACTTCGTCCATCTCCGAACCCTGTTTGCGCAGAACCCCTTGCGTAACGATGCCGACGAGTGCAGCGATGTTCTTGATGAGTTTCATCGGATAAATTCGATAGAGCGCTCAATGAGCGGGTGCATATAAACATCGTCGCTGATAAAAGGCACCACCTTGCGGTACTCGTCGAAGATGCCCTCGATGGCAGGAGATGACTTCCCGCCTGACATCTGGTGACGGAAATCCAGGGCCTGGGCCGCGTTGAACAGTTCTATGGCCAGCACTTCCTCGCAGTTGTTGATGACACGCACCAGTTTGGTGGCCGCGTTCGAGCCCATGCTCACGTGGTCTTCCTGTCCCTGCGACGAAGGGATGGAATCGGCCGAGGCAGGCCAGCAAAGGCCTTTGTTCTGGCTCACGATAGAAGCTGCCGTGTATTGCGGAATCATAAAGCCGCTATTCACGCCGGGATTGGCCACCAGAAATCTCGGTAGCCCTCTCTGGCCGGAAATCAGACGGAATATCCTTCGCTCGGAGATGTTGGCAAGTTCCGACATAGCAATGGCCAGCGCATCCATCGGAATGGCGATGGGCTCACCGTGGAAGTTGCCGGCCGAGATAATCATGTCTTCGTCGGGAAAGATGTTGGGGTTGTCGGTGGCACTGTTGATTTCGTTCTCGATAACATCCTCCACATAACGGATGCTGTCTTTGACGGCCCCGTGTACTTGCGGAATACAGCGGAACGAGTAGGGGTCTTGGACATGCTCCTTGGGACGGCAGATCAGTTCGCTGCCTTCGAGCAATTCTATGAATCGGGCGGCGGTCTCTATCTGGCCTTTATGCGGACGAAGCTGGTGCGTGAGCGGCAGGAAAGGCTCAATGCGCCCGTCGTAGGCTTCGAGCGACATGGTGCCGATACGGTCGGCCCATTCCGACAGCCGGTGACATTGGATAAGCGACCAAACGGCGTGTGCACTCATGAACTGTGTGCCGTTCAGCAAGGCCAGCCCTTCCTTGGACTGTAGCGTGATGGCCTCCCAGCCAAGTTCGTCCCAAACCTCTTTGCTTGGCCGGACCTTGCCCTGGTAGAGCACTTCGCCCAGACCAATCAGCGGTAGGCTAAGGTGGGCCAAGGGAGCCAAATCGCCCGAGGCACCGAGCGAACCCTGCTGGTAGACGATGGGCAGAATGTCGTGGTTGTACATGTCCAGAAGGCGCTGGACGGTAATCAGTTGCGTGCCGGAATGGCCGTACGACAGCGACTGTGCCTTGAGCAGCAGCATCAGCCTGACGATTTCCGGACGGACGGTTTCGCCAGCCCCGCAGGCATGCGACACCACAAGATTGTACTGAAGCTGCGAGAGCTGGTCGGCCGGAATCGTCACATTGCACAGCGAGCCGAAGCCTGTGGTGACACCATACACCGGACGGTTGATATCTTCCATCTTGCTGTCCAGATACTTGCGGCATTTGATGATGGCCTCCACGGCTTCCTGGCCGAGTTCCAGCCTTTCGTGGTTCGCGATGATTTCCTTGAGCCGGCCGAGGCTCAGATGTTCTTTCGAGATGATATGCGTCATATTAAATATTTTTAAGCGCCTTGCTGATGATAGTTTCGTCCGCGAGCGTAGGCAGTGTTACCTGAAGACCGGCGCTGCGGCCCATTTCGCGGAGGATGGCGTGCCGTGCGCCCTCGTTGCGGGCCCAGCTGCGTCTGGCAATGCCGTTGTTCACGTCCCAGAAGAGCATTTGGGTGATGTGGCGGTCGGCATCGGCGCTGCCGTCGATAACCATGCCGAAGCCTCCATTGATGACTTCGCCCCAGCCTACGCCGCCTCCGTTGTGGATGGAGACCCAGGTGGCGCCGCGGAAACCGTCACCGATGACGTTCTGGATGGCCATGTCGGCGGTGAAACGGGACCCGTCGTAGATGTTGGAGGTCTCGCGGAAGGGCGAGTCGGTGCCGGATACGTCGTGGTGGTCGCGTCCCAGCACAATGGGCGCGGAGATCTCGCCGCTACGGATGGCCTCGTTGAAGGCGAGCGCAATCTTGGTCCTGCCCTCGCAGTCGGCGTAGAGGATACGGGCCTGCGAACCTACCACCAGGTTGTTTCTTCCAGCTTCCTCTATCCAATGAATATTGTCGTTCAGTTGTCCCTGAATCTCTTCCGGAGCGCTCTCCAGTTCTTTCTTCAGCACGCTGACGGCGATTTCGTCAGACTTGGCGAGGTCTTCCGGCTTTTCGCTCATGCAGACCCAGCGGAAGGGCCCGAAGCCGTAGTCGAAGTAGAGCGGCCCCATAATGTCCTGCACATAAGAGGGGTAGCGGAACGAGCCGTCGGCCTTCAGGATGTCTGCCCCGGCTCTAGAGGATTCGAGCAGGAAGGCGTTGCCATAGTCGAAGAAGTACATGCCCTTGGCGGCTAGACGGTTGATGGCTGCCACCTGTCTTCTTAGGGAGGCTTTCACGGCCTCGCGGAACTTCTCGGGCTCCTCGGCCATCATCCTTGCGGACTCCTCGAAGGATAGTCCGGCCGGGTAGTAACCGCCGGCCCAGGGGTTGTGCAGCGAGGTCTGGTCGGACCCCAAGTCGACATAGATGTTCTCGTCGGCCAGCCGCTCCCAGAGGTCCACCACATTGCCCACGTAGGCCAGTGAGACCGTTTCTTTCGCCTCCACAGCCTTGCGGATGCGGGGAATGAGCTCGTCAAGACTGTCGTGCAGTTCGTCCACCCAGCCTTGCGTGTGGCGCTTGCGGGCCGCCAGCGGATTCACTTCGGCGGTGACGCTCACCACTCCGGCGATGTTGCCGGCTTTGGGTTGCGCCCCCGACATGCCGCCCAGTCCGGCGGTGACGAAGAGCATTCCTTTCATGTTCTCCCGTGTGCCGGCAAGAGCTTTGGCTTTCAACTGTTTGCGGGCTGCGTTCATTACCGTGATGGTGGTGCCGTGCACGATGCCCTGTGGCCCGATGTACATATATGAGCCTGCGGTCATCTGGCCGTACTGCGACACTCCGAGCGCGTTGAACTGCTCCCAGTCGTCGGGTTTGGAATAGTTCGGAATCACCATGCCGTTGGTCACTACGACTCTGGGCGCATCTTTGTGGCTCGGGAAAAGTCCCATCGGGTGGCCGGAGTACATCGAGAGCGTCTGATTGTCGGTCATTTGGGCCAGGTACTGCATGGTCAGACGGTACTGCGCCCAGTTCTGGAAGATTGCGCCGTTGCCGCCGTAGATGATGAGCTCGTGCGGATGCTGGGCCACGCGCGGGTCGAGGTTGTTCTGTATCATCGCCATGATGGCCGCAGCCTGGCGGCTGCGGCATGGGTAGGCATCGATGGGCCGAGCGTAGATGTCGTAAGACGGGCGGAAGCGGTACATATAGATGCGTCCATAGTCCTTCAGTTCGCGGGCGAATTCCGGGGCAAGCTCGGCATGAAACTTGGCGGGGAAGTAACGCAGCGCGTTCTTCAGGGCAAGGACCTTTTCTTCGGCCGTAAGGATGTCTTTGCGTTTGGGGGCGTGGCTTATCGTTCTGTCGTAGGGCTTGGGGTCGGGAAGCCTGTCCTGCGGGATGCCCGCAAGTATCTCCTGCTGAAAACTATCCATTGATTTTTGCGTTTACGATGTCGAGAATTTCCTTTTCTTCGGCGATGGCCTTGGCTGCGATGGCGGCGGCCTCTGCGGTCAGCTCTGCGGCCTTGGCCTTGTCGGCCAAAGAAGCGGCGTTGATTTTTACGTTAAGTTGGGCGCCAAGCACGGCACTGCGGGCGGCGAGGGCTCCCACACCGGCATCGGAAACCGAGTTGGGATTGCCGGTCTGAGCCATGGCCCGGACAATTTCAAAGGCCTTGAACGAGGCTTTCATCGTGCGCAGCGGCACCTGTGTGGCATACAACGTGGCCTTTTCTATGGCCTGGGCTCGTGCGGCCTTTTCTTCGTCTGTGCCTTTCGGCAGGCCGAACGCAGCCATTATCTTGTCGAAGGCGGCTGTGTCTTCGTCCACCAGGGCCACAAGCTCGTGCATCACGGCCTGGCCTTTCTCGGCCCAGTCGGAGAACTCTTTCCAGCGCTCATCCCAGCCTCTTTTGTGGGCCGAAAGGTTGGCTACCATCGTGCCGAGGGCCGCTCCGAGAGCGCCCATATAAGCCGAAATTGAGCCGCCGCCCGGGGCTGGCGATTCCGATGCGGTTTCGGCCGCGAAGCCTTTCAGTGTCATGCCAACGAGCCTTTCCCTGGCTGCGGTCTCGGCTGGGTCTTCCAGCAGATATTCAACCACTTTCTCGCGTGGGTCGAAAGGCCGGAGGTCGTCGAGGCTCATCGACTTGACGGCTATCTTCATCGTCTCTTCCTCGGAGATTCCGAGCGAACGCTGCTGTTTTTCGAGATAAAATCTGCCGGCATCCATCAGCACCCGTTTGGGAACGAGTCCGACAATTTCGGTGCCGGTCACCTTGAGGCCTCTGGCGGCTGCTGCACGGCAAACCTCTTCGTAGGCGATATGGAGTGGGGTGGTGTTGATGTCGGTGATGTTCATCGAAACCTGGGCGATGCCGTATTCGTCGATGTACCAGCCGATGGCCTTGCAGCCCTTGAGAGTGCCGGGTTGCCAGCGTTCCTGGCCCTGTTCATCCCTGAGTACTTTGCCGGTAAGGCTTCCTCCCTCGCGCATCTTGCGGCCTTTTTCGCGCACATCGAAGGCGACGGCCATGGCCCGGCGGGTCGAAGTGGTGTTGAGGTTGAAGTTCACGGCCACCAGAAAATCGCGGGCACCCACATTGACGGCTCCGCTCTTGGCGACGGTCTCGTTGTAGGCCGCCGGGCCAAAATCGGGCTTCCTGTCGGGATTGGCCATTTTCTCGGGCAGGGCTTCGTATTCACCCTCGCGGCACACGGCAAGGTTCTTTCTTTCAGGCTTGTAGGCGGCCGCTTCGTAGCAGTAGCAGGGAATGCCGAGTTCGTCGCTGATGCGTTGGGCGAGTGTGCGGGCCAGCGCAGCGCATTCTTCCAAGCTGATGCCGGCCACGGGCACGAGCGGCAGTACGTCGCAGGCACCGGAGCGTGGGTGGGCCCCATGATGCTGCCGCATGTCTATCACATCGGCGGCGCATTTCACTCCCTGGAAAGCGGCTTCTACCACGGCCTCCGGGCTGCCCACAAAGCTGACTACTGTCCGGTTGGTGGCTTCTCCCGGGTCGACATCGAGCACTTTGACGCTCTCCTGGCCGTTCTCTGTAACTACTTTGGTTGAGGCTATCGCCCTAACTATTTTGTCGATAATGCTCTTGTCGCGCCCTTCGCTGAAGTTGGGCACGCATTCTATAATCTTCTTTGCCATAAATAGGGGTTTACAATCGGCTTCTTCGAAGTCGCCCTAAAAATATGAATATTATTTCAATATTCTTGCACTCTCATCGAGAATACTTTTCTCGCAACTCGCGACTGCGGCGCGCCACCCCTTGCTCAAAAAGCCTTCGGTACCCTGCACCACACAACTCAAAGCGTACAGTTGCGAATGCGCATGCAGTGCCTGTGCAGCCTACAGCCGCACTCGCGCCACCGCCTGGGGGTGAAGGACATTATGACCTTTCCCTGGGAGAAAGACCCCGAGGCGGAGCGTGAAAAAGAAACGCTCACGGCAGAGGAACTGCGTGAGCGCTATAAGAAAATCTGCGAACAGAGAGGGTTGGAGTAAGGCTATAATGCTCCCCACCAACGCTTGGGGATATGACCCCATTCCGTTTTGGAATAACTCAGAAGCCACATAATAGCGTAAGAGATTACGTGAACTCCGGCTGTGATAACCGCTAAAAGAATCCAATCAAGGCTCAAAAAAACGACAGCCAAGATAAGAGATACAACAGCAATAAGGAAGAAAATGAAGATTTTCATAGTGTGCAAAACTGTACTTGCCACAAGTATAGGAAACTAAACTAGATAAACAAAAAAATAAACGAGTAATATGGCGCAGAGCGTAAGTTTTAACATTAATTTGAAGGTTAACGGCAAAGACGCAGTTCGAAGCGTGTCGGTGGATCTTGCCGAACTGCGCCGTGCCATCACCGAAACAAAAACAAGTGCCGAAAAGACAACCACGGCATTGATCGGTTTCAACCAGAGCGTGGACACCATACGCAATGTGAGCGGTATTGTTCAGCAGATGGCTGGCGTGCTCAACACGCTGACAGAGGAAGACCGTACGTTTGGTGATGCAATGGCCGACGCCAATACTATGGCAAGGCGAGGCTTTCGACGGTATGGCCTTGGTGGAGACGCTGACCAACCACAACCACGAGGAGCTGCTGGAGAGCGTGGACAGCTATGCGGTGCGTTATACGCTGGAGGGCTGAGCTATGCGACGGGAAATACACCAAGTGGCAATGGGCCGGAAAAGGTATGGGAACATCCTTCTGCTCAGCGACAGCCCTGTGCTTTGCGGCACCTTCCGGAACGAAGACTACTGCAAGGGCGATTTGCTGTATATTTACGAGGAGGACACCGAGGGTGAAAGAACCGGCCGCCGTATGGCCGCCCAGGTGCTGGACATCTCGGCTACGGAAGACCCCGAGCTTGTTTGCCTGAAGTACCGGGTGATATTCTGAGGGCTTGCGCTGTGTGACGACGAGAGAGCCCCGGCGGACGCGCGTCCGCCGGGACTTGGTGTATACGGGAATTTGCGTATCCCGCCGAGAATGATTATCATTGCAGCGTGTTCAAAATAAGACAATGATACCTATTGAATTAATCGGGACAGGAGTAGCCAGTATCGCTACAATACTTGGCGGTGTGTGGTTTATCTTAAACAAGACTTTCGGTGCGGCGAAGATGGTGCATCGTATAGAGGAATTGGATACCCGCACTCGTGGCGCGTCATGTACACATCACAGCAACGTTATTACAGATTGTGAACTTCCCCTTTTTGTAGCCTTCCCTAAAAGTAGGACAGTTCCGAATTAGA
>CAVEPA010000018.1:0-17901 GCA_963617485.1 bacterium
TGCCTTAGTGGAGGAGTACAGCTGCCGGAATTTATTAAGGCTCACCGACTTGGTTCGGCGATATTTTTTGACTTCAACCGGGATGACGCCTTCGCCGGTCTGAAGGACGAAATCGACCACAAAATTAAAGAGGCGGAAAAACAAAAATCGAACCACTATCCGCCCGCCGCTGCAATCATTGCAACTATCTGTAAACTAAGAAGTTTGTGGACGGAAGGAATTTTCCTTATACGTCAAACTATACAAAATTTCTGCTTTCCGACTGGACTCATTTTTGACAAAGATACGAGGCAAACTCGAACCTCTGACGAGAATTCACTGCTTTTGATTATACGCAGAATATCAGATAGTTACGATGATTGTAAAATAAAAAAGCAGGAAAAACCTTTCGATTTTTCCTGCTTAGTAGCGGATCCGGGACTCGAACCCGGGTTTCAGCCGTGAGAGGGCCGCGTCCTAGGCCACTAGACGAAACCGCCATCAAACTGGGCGCAAAGATAATTATCTTTTCAGTTTTATACAAACATTTTTTGCTTTCAGCAAGTAAATCCCTTCCTCGAGCGAAGACATATCCATCTCGTTTTCTGAGACTTGCAGACATTTTCCGCATAAATCGTAAAGATAAATTTTACCCTCGGTACGGAAAAATCCGTCGGTATAGCTGTAAGCAGCCTTGTCGATGGCCTCCAAAGAGGTCTGGCGACCGATGGTCAGCGGGTCGGTCAAGGTGGGGCCGGCACCGTTCAGCGTGGAAGCCACCACTTCTGGCACCAATGCTGCCGCATAGGCTGTATACTCGTAGGGCAACGTCACGCTACCTTTGTCGGCAGGCTGGCTGAAAGATTCCATGTAGTGATTATCCTTGAAGACATAGGCCTTGGCGCTCGACTGCGAGAAAATCTTCTTGACCCCTTTTTCGAAATAGTTGCCTTCGATAAGGAATTCCGAATTCTTTCTGGGGTTCATGGCGGCAGAGCCGTTGCCGGCGCAATTGTAATAGTTGTTCAGCAGATGTATGGTACCGAAACGGGCCATGGGCATACGCGCATTGCACATCTCGCCCCACATGTTATTGGCAAAGGTAACGTTCAGATTGTCTTCGCCCTGCTTGCTGGCAGTGTCGCTACCGCCAATAAGGTTGGTGTTCTGGTGGTCGTAGGAGCGCTTGGTGTACTTGAACACGCACCAGCTGACAGTAACGAAATCGGCTTTGTTGGTGATGTCGAAGTTGCCGTCCATACCGTCGGTGAATTGGCAGTGGTCGACCCAGATATGGTGTGCGCTACTCAAAATGGAAAGCAAATCGCTGCCGCCCACATCGATAGAGCCGGGACCGGCAAAGTCGATATTGCGCACAATAAGGTTGCTGCAGCCCTTGATGGTGAAGATGCCCGACGAACGGTAAGCCTCGCTGCTGTCGCCCGTATAGTCGATAAGCAGCTGGCGCACCGTGGCCTCGCGCTGTTCCGACACGGATGTGCCATTGCTCAGTTTAAAGCCACTGCCCGAGGTGGACAAGCTTTTGACATTGTTGTCGTCCATCAGTTTGGTAATCTCGTCGGTGACGTAGAACTTGGTACAGAGACGCGCCTGGTTGATACCGATAAGGCTACGGTTGGAAGTCTTGATTTCCAGTGACTTAGACATAATGAAATCGCCTTTTGATCCATCGAAGATGATGATGTCGTAGTTGGCGATGGCATTCTTTATCTGGTTGAGGTCGTCGTCGCCGCTGGCATAAAGGGTGATGCTCTTGCCGTTGCCGCCGCCCGTTATCTGATAGTCGCCGGCGGTGGTCATGCTCGCACAGGTGGCCCAGCCCATGGGAGCATTCAAGTCGTAGTCGGAAAGGTCGGCACTCGCCGTTGCCAAGGACAGAAGGCAGGCCAGAAATAGCGTAAATCTTTTTATCATACTGATGCGCGGAAAAAGGGGTTGCTTCAAGCGAAAAAGCCTTGCCGCGCTACGCGCGGCAAGGCTCCCGTTACTAATATCCTACAAATTTATTCCCATTCAATGGTACCGGTTGGCTTGGGAGTAAGGTCGTAAACGACGCGGTTAACTCCGGCAACTTCGGTAATGATACGTTTGGTAATGAGGTTCAGGAGCGAATAAGGCACTTCTTCTATGGTAGCGGCCATGGCATCAACGGTATTGACGGCACGGATAACTACAGGCCATTCGTAAGCGCGCTTGCCATCCTTGACACCCGTCGACTTGAAGTCGGGGATAAGGGTGAAGTACTGCCAAACCTTGCCTTGCAGACCAGCCTTGGCAAATTCTTCGCGCAGGATAGCGTCAGATTCGCGTACGGCTTGCAGACGGTCGCGGGTAATGGCACCCAGGCAACGTACACCCAGACCGGGACCGGGGAAAGGCTGACGATAAACCATGCTTTCAGGCAGACCGAGAGCCACGCCTACGCATCTTACTTCGTCCTTGAAGAGGAACTTAAGCGGTTCAACGAGTTCGAACTTGAGGTCTGCCGGCAGACCGCCTACATTGTGGTGAGCCTTAACAGGACCCGATTCGAGAATATCGGGATAAATGGTACCTTGGGCAAGGAATTCAATACCGTCGAGTTTGCGGGCTTCTTCTTCGAAAACGCGGATAAACTCGGCACCGATTACCTTACGCTTCTGTTCGGGTTCTGCAACGCCTGCCAACTTGTCGAGGAAACGGTCTACAGCATCGACATAGACCAAATTAGCCTTCATCTGATTGCGGAAAACCTCGATAACCTGTTCGGGTTCGCCTTTGCGCAACAAACCGTGATTTACATGCACGGCAACCAACTGATTGCCAACGGCTTTAATGATTAAAGCAGCCAACACCGAGGAGTCTACACCACCCGAAAGTGCCAGCAACACTTTTTTGTCACCAATCTGAGCGCGGAGCTCAGCCACTTTTTCATCAATGAACTTTGAAGCCAATTCGGGCGTATTGATACGCGCCATATCGGCAGGACGAACATTACCTTGTACCATAGATTTATTGATTAAAATATGGGCCGCAAAATTAGGGTACTTCGGGTTTATTTCAAATAGATTTCCCTCAAAAAAATATTAATTTTGCGCTCATTATGAACGAGCTGATATCCATTATCATTCCGGTATTCAATGTAGCACCCCTTCTGGAGCGTTGTCTGCAAAGCGTTCATTTACAAGAATATACAAATTTGGAAATTATTCTTGTAGACGATGGCAGCAACGATGGCAGCGGCGACATCTGCGATGCATGGGCCAAAAAAGACCCGCGAATAAGGGTGCTACACCAAGCCAACGGCGGACCATCGCTGGCCCGCAATGCCGGGGTGGCAGCGGCCCGTGGTGCCTACATCAGCTTTGTTGATGCAGACGACTATGTAGCCGACAATATGATTGCCTTGCTTTACCGGCGGCTGACGGCTCAAAAGGCCGATATGGCCATCGGTAATTTTTATTACGTTTCATCGGACGGAAAACGCAAACGTCTGGCTGCGTCTTTGTGCTCGGGTGTCTATAGCGGACGGCAAGCGGCCGAAGACTTGTTTTATCAGCGAGGGCTGGAGGCTTCGCCCTGCGGCAGGCTGTACCGCAGCGACATCGTCAGGGCCAGTCCTTTTCCCGAGCACCGTTGTTACGAAGATTTGGGCAACACCTACAAATATTACCTGCAAGCCAGGACGGTTGTGTACTGTGCCGAACCTGTCTATTATTACGTTTACCGCGCAGACAGCCTCAGCAGCCGGCCTTTTGACGACATGAAAATGGATGCCATCGTTATGGCGCGAAGTCTTTACGAGGATGTCTGTTGTCGGGCTCCCGAACTAGGAACGGCGGCCGCTTGCCGGCTTTTGTCGATGTGTTTTCATATTTTGTTCAAGACACCGTGTCGTTCTGTCTACGAAAAGGATATTTTTGCACTCATCAAAGAACATCGGTGCGAGGTGTATCGCGATGCCAAAGCCAGGACCGTAACCCGTGTGATGGCGCTACTGTCGTACGGCGGCCCCGGTGTTTTGCGCTGCATTTACAACATCAACCGGTTTTTCAAACTTTATGCGGGTAGAGAATCTTATCGGTAAGGATTTTGACGAGGCTTGCCAGTCGCTGGCCAAGCTTGGCTGGGAGCGTCTGCAACCCGATTTGGTCATCGGGGTTCGCAGGGGTGGCTATTACGTCATGGAGGCGATGCGCGGCTGGGTAGAGGGGCGCGCGGCCGAGCAGAGCTCGGCCGGCGTCCGGCAGGACGCCGCCGCAGCGGACGCTGCGGCGCGCCCCCCGCACTTTGGCGCAACCCTTCTGCAACGCAGCGGCAACCAAGTGCGAAGCCACAGTTCCAAGCTGCTGAAAAAACTGCCGCAATGGCTGTGCAACGCGCTGCGCATCGCGGAATCGCGTTTGCTGACCTGCCGCCTAAAGTACCGTCCCACGCACTTGACCGACCCGGATCAAATACAGTTCGACCCTGCTAGCCAAGCGCTTCTGCAAAGCGGCCCGCAGCGCATCTGGGTGGTAGACGATGCCGTCGATTCGGGCAAGACCTTGGCTTCCATCCGCCAAAAGCTGCAAAGCTATCCGCAAGCCCATCAAGTACTCTACCTTACCCTGACCCTAACCCAAGACCATCCGCTGCTACACCCCGACTGTTGCCTGTTTAACGGCATCCTGCTGCGCTTTCCCTGGTCTAACGACAATAAAAATTCTCGCTCATGAAAGCTGTCATAGTGGATTTTGACGGAACCCTGTTCCAGGGCAATTCTTTCGAAGATTGCGTATTGCTGACCCTAAAAAGGCTACGCCAAAAAGGAAAGATTGTCTCCTACGGACGCATCTGCCTATGGGTAGCCCTGCGCAAATTGCGCCTCATCAGCCATGCCAGACTCAAATACCAAATCCAGCCACTGCTTGAACAGCATTACGATGCCCAAGGTTTCTTGCTGCATCTGCGCAAAGGCATCAACGAAGAAGTTTGGGAAGAATGCAAACTCTACCGCGATATGGGCTATCATCTTTGTCTGGCCACTGCCGCATGCGATTTCTACATCAAGCCTCTGGCAGAACTGTTAGAATTCGACAGCTATTGCGCCACCCCCAATAGCCAAAAACCCTACGCCCTTTGGAGCGAAAACCGGGGCGAGAAAAAAAAACAACACTGCCTGCAATGCCTGGCCCGGCACAACGCCCAGCTGGAATTGGTTATCACCGACCACAGCGACGATGCGCCCCTACTGGCCATTGCTCCGCACCATATCATTATAGACCCATGCCACACATCTCAATAAGCCATCCGCAAAGCCGTTTTCCCCAATACCAATTGCAGTTTCAAAGCGACCTACACTTCAACCCCAATGAGCAAATAGCCCTTATCGGCCCCAACGGCAGCGGCAAGACCTTGTTTGTCAACTATCTGCTAGGCAAGGTAGCCCTGAAGGGAGGCCAAGTGCTGCTCAGCGATGCCCACAAAGCTGAAAAACTGTCATGGAAGGCCATCCAATATATCGCCTTCAAGGATATCATGCAGCTTTCGGCCGGCTTCGACCAATATTACCAGAAACGCTGGAATGCCACCGAAAACGAGGAATCTCCTTTGGTAAGCGAGATACTGGGCCAGGACAAAGCCGAACGCGCCCGCGAACTCTTCGGCAGTTTCCAAATTGAACGCCTGCTGGAGAAAAGGCTCATTTACCTGTCGAGCGGAGAGATGCGCAAGCTGCAAGTGACCGAGGCCCTGCTAGCCCAGCCGCAACTGCTCATCATAGACAATCCCTACATCGGGCTGGATGCTGCCGCACGCGAAATTCTCAACCAGATTCTGCAACAGCTCATCAGTGAAAAAGGCCTGCAGGTGATGCTGGTACTCTGCAACCCGCAAGACATTCCGCCCTTTATCGACCGCGTGTTGCCCATCGTTGACAAGTGCTGTCTGGAGCCCGTTTCGCGCGATGCATTCTTGCAGGACACTGCCCTGCAGCACCGCTTGTTTCCCGAGCTGGCCCGCGACCTCGACCCCGTTGCAGGAGGGCGCATGGCCAGCCATGCGCCCTCCTGCAACTACCGCTACGTCTTGCGGATGAACAAAGTGAACCTGCGCTACTACCAAAAGCAGATTCTCAAGGACATCGACTGGGAAGTAAAACGCGGCGAGAAATGGGCCCTGCTGGGCAAGAACGGCAGCGGCAAGTCTTCGCTCTTGAGCATGGTCTGCGCCGACAATCCCCAGGCCTATGCCAACGACATCCAGCTTTTCGACCGTCAGCGCGGCAGCGGCGAGAGCATTTGGTCTATCAAAGCGAAAATCGGTTATCTGTCGCCGGAAATGCACCACTATTACCGTCAGGATATCAGCTGTCTGAAAGTGGTGGCCTCAGGCTTTTTCGACACCATCGGGCTTTACCGCCAGCCCGTTGAAGCGCAGCTGCAAAGCGCACGCTCACTGATGGAATGTTTCGGAGCCGCTCATTTGGCCGACAAGCCCTTCCTGCAATGTTCCTACGGCGAACAGCGCCTGATACTGCTGGTGCGCGTCTTTGTCAAACAGCCGCCTGTGGTCATTTTGGACGAGCCGCTGCATGGCCTGGATGCGGGCAAAAAAAAGCTGGCACTGCAACTTATCGAGCAATACTGCCGTCAAGCCGATACCAGCCTTATCTATGTGACGCATTACGAGGAGGAGATTCCTCCCTGCGTTCATTTGCGCAAAGTGATTTCAGGGCAATGATGGAAGCCGCGTAACCAGTCTTCTGCCGACATGGCTTTCTTACCGGCCAACTGAATATTTTCCAGATAGACATAACCATCGGCAACGGCTACCTTGAGGTATTTTTTCGCATCGGTGAGGACGGAGCCGCAAGCCTCGTGTTGCGCACATTCCTCGGCGCGCACACGGTGGACTTTCATCGTGGTTTCCTGTCCGTCGATACACAAGGCGCACCAAGCCGAAGGGAAGGGATGCAAACCGCGCACCATGTTGTAAATACTACGGGCCGAACGCGTCCAGTCAATGCAGGTATTATCCTTGAAAAGCTTGGGAGCCGGACGCAAAATCTCACCTGCGGCCAGTTCCGTCTGGGGCAAAGTGGGATAATCGCCACCGGCCATCAAATCGACCGTTTGGGGTACCAGAGCAGCACCCACGGCCATCAGGCGGTCGTGCACCGAACCGGTATCTTCGTCGTCGGCAATGGCGATGCGCTCCTGCAAGATGATGTTGCCGGTATCAATCTCGTGCTTTAGCAAAAAGGTGCTGACACCCGTCTGCGAGTCTCCATTCATCACCGCCCAATGTATGGGCGCAGCACCACGGTACTGCGGCAGGAGCGATGCGTGCAGGTTGATGCTTCCCATAGGCGGCATATTCCACACCACTTCGGGCAACATTCTGAAAGCCACCACAATCTGCAAATCGGCGTGATACGAACGGAGCTGCGTCAGAAAGGCTTCATCTTTGAGCTTTTCGGGCTGCAACACAGGCAGGCCCACCGACAAGGCATACTGCTTTACCGGCGAGGGTTGAATTTTCAGGCCGCGGCCGATAGCCTTATCGGGCATGGTGACAACAGCCACCACCTTATAACGGGCTTCCACCAAAGCCTTCAGAGGGGCCACCGCAAAATCGGGCGTACCCATATAAACGATACGTATTTCCTTGCTATTCATCTGAAAAATGCACCAGAACCTTGCGGTAAGAATTGAAGATTTTCGACTTGGACACGAAGCCAACATAATGGTTGGTATCGTCGGTGACGGGCAGGTTCCAAGCATTGGTATCATCGAAGATGCGCATTACCTGCTCCATGGAATCGCTCACCTTAAGTATCGCCGGAGGCGTAATCATCAGCTTGCGTACCTTGAAACGATGATAAAGTTCCTGACGGAACATGATATTGCGGATATCGTCCAGATAAACCAATCCCAGGAAAATACCGTCCTTGTCGACCACGGGGAACACATTGCGGTGTGCCTTAGAGATAACCTTGACCAAATCGCCCAGATACATATCCTGATCCACCTTGTCGAAATCGGTTTCAATGACGTTTTCCACGCGCATCAGCGTCAGCACGGCTTTGTCTTTGTGGTGCGTCAGCAACTGTCCTTTCTGGGCCAGACGCATGGAGTAGATACTGTGCTTCTCGAAAATGATGATGGTGAGGAAGGAACCCACAGCCACTATCATCAGCGGCAGGAAGAAGGAATAACCGCCCGTCAGCTCGGCAATAAGGAAGATGCCCGTCAAGGGTGCGTGCATCACGCCCGACATCAAGCCGGCCATGCCCATCAAGGCGAAGTTGCCGCAGGACACGTGCGCCAGACCGAAATGGTTGAGTACCGCAGCCACCACATATCCCACAAAAGCGCCCACGAACAGCGAGGGAGCGAAAACGCCGCCCACACCACCGGCACCGTTGGTAGTGGCCGTTGCAAACACCTTGAAGATGATAATCAGCAAGAAATACAGCATCAGCATCCCGAAATTGCTGTCGGCAGAGGCGAAGAAACCCTTATGGACCACGGCAGCCGGGTCGTTGTTAATCAGTGCCTCGATGCTGTCGTAACCTTCGCCATAGAGCGGCGGCAACACAAAGATAAGCAAGCCCAGCCCAACAGCCCCCAAGAGCATCCGCAGCCAAGGATTTTCAATTTTCTTATACCATCCTTCGATGGTGTTCATTCCCCGGATGATATAGAGCGAGGCGAAACCGCAACAAATACCCAGCACCAGCACCCAATGGATATTTTCCAAGTGGAAGGCGTTTTCGGCCATAAAGGCGAAGGCAGCCTGCGAACCGGAGGTGATATAAGTGATAACCGTTGCCGTCACGGCCGATACCAACATAGGCATCATGGAGGCGGCGGTAAAATCGAGCATCAGCACTTCGATGGCGAAAATCAGACCGGCGATAGGAGCTTTGAAAATACCGGCAATGGCACCCGTCGCACCGCAACCTATCAGTATCATCAGGGTCTTGTGGTTCATCTTGAAGAAACTGCCCAGGTTGGAGCCTATGGCGGCACCTGTCAGCACGATAGGGGCCTCAGCACCCACCGAACCGCCCAGACCGATGGTTACCGAACTGGCTATGAGCGAGGTATAGGTGTTGTGCAGTTTGATGCGTCCCTGACGGCGCGAGATGGCATAGAGTATCTTGGTAATGCCGTGGCCGATATCATCGCGCACCACATAGCGCACAAAAATTGCGGCCAGAAAGATGCCCACAGCTGGGAAAACGATGTAGAGAAAGTAGGTATGGCCCGATGAGACGATGCTCTCCACCATGTGCTGCAGCAAATGGATAAGACTCTTCAACAGCCAGGCTGTCAAGGAGGTGAGCAGGCCCACCAGCAAAGCAAGCATCAGAATAAAAGTAGATTCCTTGATGTGTTTTTCACGCCAAAGAATCATTTTCAGATACCAGTCTTTTTCTTTCATCTATAGAAGCTATTTGTAAGCTGTTTACAAGAAGGCAAAGAACAAGATTATTCTTTGAATTTGCAAGATATTGGCCTAACTTCGCGCAATGTTTTTGCCAAATTACGAACTATGAACAAATTACGCTATATCCTGCTTGCAGGCATTATTCTGACACTGTTGCCCAATCTTTCGGCCGCCACCCAGCGTAGCCGCTACAACTTCAACCACGATTGGCTGTTTGCGACAGGAGACGAGCCTTCGGCCAAGGAAATCAAGTTCAACGACAAGGACTGGCAGCCAGTGAACCTGCCCGCAGCCTTCAACGAAGACCAGGCCTTTGCCCAAGACATCGCCGCGCTCGACACCAAGGTTGTCTGGTACCGCAAGCACTTCAAAATGCCCGCCAAACACAAGCAGCAAAAGATTTTCATCGAATTCGAAGGTGCCCGTCAGGCTGCCGAGGTGTGGATTAACGGCCAATGGGTGGGACGCAACGAGAACGGTGTCATGGCTTTCGGTTTCGACATCAGCCCCTACCTCAATTTCGGCAGCAAGGACAATGTCATTGCCGTACGCATCGACAACAGCTGGGACTATCAAGAGCATGACAGCCAAACGCCCTACCAGTGGAACGACCGGAACTTCAACGCCAACTACGGCGGTTTGGTAAAGAACGTTATCCTGCACTGCACCGACAAGCTTTACCAGACGCTGCCGCTCATGAGCAGTCTGGGCACCCAAGGTGTCTACACTTACGCCACGCAGATGAACGTGCGCGAACGCACTGCCGTGATGAACGTGGAATCGGAGGTGTGCAACGCGGGAGACAAACCGGTAAGTTTCCACATGAATGTGGTGCTGCGCGACAACAACCGCAACATGGTGCGCGAATTTCATAGCGAAGAAACGACGCTCGCACCGGGTGAGAAGTGCATCGTCAAGGCCTCATCGCCCATCAGCAAGGTGGCTTTCTGGAGCTGGGGCTACGGCTCGCTGTATCATGTTTCCTCGGCCCTGGTGGTGAAGGGTAAAGCCTGCGACATTGTCGAAACTACCACGGGTATCCGCAAGACAGATTTCCGCAACGGCATGTTCTACCTTAACGACCGCGTGCTGCAACTGAAAGGTTATGCCCAGCGCAGCAGCAACGAATGGCCCGGCGTTGGCATGTCGGTAGCGCCTTGGCTCAGCGATATGAGCAACGGCTTGATGGAAAGGGGTAATGCCAACTTCGTGCGTTGGATGCACGTCACGCCATGGAAACAAGACATCGAATCATGCGACCGCGTGGGCCTTATCCAGGCCATGCCGGCGGGCGACTCCGAAAAAGACATAGAAGGCCGTCAGTGGGAACAGCGCCTAGAGCTGATGCGCGATGCCATCGTCTATAACCGCAACAACCCCAGCATCGTTTTCTACGAATGCGGCAACGAAAACATCAGCGAGGAACACATGGCCCAGATGAAGGCACTGCGCGACCTCTACGACCCGCACGGCGGACGCGCCATCGGTTCGCGCGAGATGCTCGCCAGCAAGACGGCCGAATATGGCGGCGAGATGCTCTACGTCAACAAGAGTGGCAAAAAACCAGTGTTCGCACACGAATATAACCGCAACGAAGGCCTGCGTCTTTATTGGGACGAGAAATCCTACCCTTACCACAAAGACGGCGACGGTCCGCTGCACAAGGGACAGCCCGCGCCCGAGTACAATATGAACATGGACAGCTATGCCATAGAGACCATACGGCGCTGGTACGACTATTGGGTGTGCCGGCCGGGAACCGGCCGGCGCGTCAGCTCGGGCGGTGCCAACATCGTCTTTTCCGACACCAATACGCACCATCGCGGCGAAAGCAATTACCGCAGCAGCGGCGAAGTGGATGCCATGCGCATTCCCAAGGACGCCTACTATGCCCACCAAGTGATGTGGGGCGGCTGGGTGGACACCGAGAGCAAATACTACCAACAGCATATCATCGGCCACTGGAACTACGACCCCGGCACGGTGAAGGATATCTATGTGGTATCGAATGCCGAGCGCGTGGAGCTTTTCGTGAATGGCATCAGCCGTGGTTTCGGCGAACAAAGCTATCGTTTCCTCTTCACATTCAAGGACATCGCCTTTCAGCCGGGCAGTCTCAAGGCCATCGGTTATGATGCCCGCGGACGCGAAGTGGGCGATGCCGCCGTGCTGGAAACCGTCGGGGCCGCCAAGCGCATCAAGCTGAGTGCGCAATACTCGCACACGGGCCTGCACGCCGATGGTGCCGACATGGCCCTGGTGAACGTTGAGGTAGTGGATGCCAAAGGCCGCCGCTGCCCGCTGGCCAACGACATGATACATTTCGAGACAGGCGGCCCGGTGGATTTCCGCGGCGGCATCGCCCACGGGCGTGAAGACAACTACGTGCTGTCCAAAGACTTACCCGTAGAGTGTGGTATCAACCGTGTGCTGCTTCGCGCTACGCGCGAAGCAGGCCCCATCCGCCTCGTCGCCACGGCCGACGGCCTTGCCAGCGACACCTTACTGCTCGAATCGAAAGCCATCGAGGTGAAGGATGGCCTTAGCACCTATTTTCCACAAGACGAACTCTACCCGTTGCTTTGGCGGGGTGCCACGCCCACCACGGCTTCGTTCACGCTGTCGCGCATACCGGTAAGCATACGCAAGGCCGTGGCCGGCTGCAATCTCGAACAGACAGCCTTCTCCTTCGACGACAACGAAGAGACGCTTTGGAAAAACGACGGACAGACGGCCACCGCTTGGATTGAATTCCAGCCTTCACGTCAGGTGGCACTCAAGGAATGTTGTCTGAAACTTGGCAACTTCCGCAAACAGAGCTATCGGCTGCGCATCACGGGTTTCTGCCCGCAAGAAGACGGATTGAAGGAAGTTGTGCTTTGGGAAGGCGAAACTGAAAAGAGTCTGGGCTATGTCAATCTGAGCCTCAATGAGAGCGAACCCGTGGCCAAGATACGCATCGAGGCGCTGTCGGACAACGAAAAAGCCACGCTCAGCATAGTCGAGGCGGAGTTTTATGCCCGCAACTTGGGCCACTGACCCCAACTACGGCAGATACTGCGGATAAATATGTTGCATGGAGGCCCAAAGGCTGTCCTTCGCACCGGGGAAACGACGTTCCACATCTTCGAGCAAAGCCCGCATTTCGGGCCGATTGGAACTTTGTTCGTGCGGGCAGTTCTTAAGCTGCGGCGGATAGTTGTTCTGGCGGGCAAACTCTTGTAAATCGGCTTCATCTATCAGGCAGAGCGGTCGCAATACACGCAGTGGCATCTTGTCCAGCTGCAAAAGTGCCGGCATAGCTTGAATGCTTCCCTGAAAGAACATGTTCATCAGCAGGGTTTCCAAGAAATCGTCACGGTGATGACCCAGCACCACGCTGGCGCAACCCAGTTCCTGAGCCGTTTCGAACAAGGCCTTACGTCGGTTCCACGAACACAGAAAACATGGCGACTTGCGCGTATCGCCATTCGCATCGAAAGAGCGTTCGCGCAGCAGAAACTCCACCCCATGTGCCTGGCAATGGGCACGCAGGAAATCCGCATCGGCCTGATAGGGAATATTGCTCATGCGCACATGCAGCGCATACACCTTAAAACGCGGACGAAACACGGCCGACATATCGCCCAGCAACTCTACCAGCGCCAGGGAGTCCTTGCCGCCCGACAAACCGATAAGCAGGGCATCGCCATCGTTAATCATGCCATAATCGCGCACAGCTTTGCGCAGCAGTCTATCCAAACGATAACGCAACCTTTGCTCGGAATTGAATTTTGACATGGTGGTTGTAGAAGCTGTTATTTTTTCGCAAAATTAAGCCATCATCTTCATAGAATAGTTGCAAGAAGCATTATTTTTGTAGGTTAAATTATCACCCCTATGAGAAAAACCATCCTGCTATATATCGTCCTTTTTGTCGGTCTAAGTCTTGATGCCCAGACGCTTACCCAGGCTCGCGAGTTGCTCATCCAAGGCTCTTACGAGCAGGCCATGCCCGTGTTCCGCAAAGAACTTGCCCGCAAGCCCAACGATGCCAGTCTCAACTATTGGTACGGCGTTTGCCTCTATCATCTGCAAGACAAACAGGCGGCTGTCCGTCACTTGACAATCGGCGAAAAAGGGCGCATCAAAGAGGCCAGCTACCTTTTGGCCGATGCCGCCTTCGAACGACGCGACTTTACAGCCTGCCAAAACCATCTCGACCGTTACATTCTCTACAACACCGGCAAACATCAAAGCGAAATCGCCTATATGGTACGGCTTTGCTCGCTTTATCCCAAGATGTTGCCCCAAACCGAAGATGTGCTGGTTTTCGATAGCGTCATCGTGCACAAAGACAATGTTTTAGATGTCATCAAGCTGCATCCGTCCTGCGGCAAGCTGGCCCTCTGGAATGGAACTTTGGTTTATATGAACGAAAAGGGCAACCTCTGCTACACGAGCGATTCCATCAAGGGAAAAGGCCGCGATATCGTACGTTACAACAAGATGCCCGACAGCTGGGAGCGTGAAAACCTGGACGGACAGCTCAACAGCGCCTACAACGAAAATTGTCCCTTCGTTCTCAACGACGGTGTCACCATTTATTTTGCCAGCGACCAGCCCGGAGGCTTGGGTGGCTACGATTTGTACGTAAGCCGCTATAGTGCTGTGAGTGAAGACTTTTTCAAGCCGGAAGCCCTACCCTTCCCCTTTAATTCCACGGCCAACGACTATGCCTATATCGTGGACGAAGTGCTGGGACGCGGCTATCTGGTTTCCGACCGCCGTCAAGACAAGGACAGCCTTATCGTCTACAGTTTTATTCCCAATTCTTATCGCCGTGTCGTGCAGGGCAAGACGGATGACGAACTGCTGCAATTGGCCGAACTCAGCTCCATTGCCGCCACTTGGAACGGCATCAATGCCGACTCTGTCAAGACCGTGCTTGAGCAGAAATACCGGGAAGCCATGCAACATTTCAGCCAAGACGAGCAAAAGGCCGGCGAAAGCAATCACGACATCAGCCTGCTCATTTACGATGATATCTATTACAGCTCGGCCGACGATTGTCATAGCGACGAGGGTAAGAGCCACTTCGAGGAATGTGTCCGCCTGTTCAAGGCGCAGCAGCAACTACAGAAAACGCTCGACAAGAACCGCAGCCAGTTTGCCCACAGCACCAAGGGTAGCGAACAGCGCAGACGCATTGCCAGTCGCATCCACGCTGCCGAAAACAACCTGTTGCAGCTGCAAGCATCCTACAACAGCCATCTGCAGGCCTTGCGTCAAGCCGAAATTCCTTATCTGACCAAATAAAGATAGCCATGAGGATAGCCGAATCTGAACTTATCGTCAATGATGACGGCAGCGTTTTCCATCTGCACCTCAAGCCCGGCCAGCTGGCCGACAAGCTGATACTGGTGGGTGACCCGGCGCGCGTGGACACCATAGCCGCCTTGCTCGACGAGCGCGAATGTCGTGTGCAGAACCGTGAATTTCTGAGCGTTACCGGCTCGTACCGAGGCAAACGTTTGAGCATTCTGTCGACGGGCATTGGCAGCGAGAACCTCGACATCGTGATGAACGAGCTGGACGCGCTGCGCAACATCGACCTTGGCACGCGCGAGTGCCTCCCGCAGCAACGGCCTTTGGAAATTGTTCGCATCGGCACTTGTGGCAGCTTGCAAGCCGATATTCCGCTGGGCAGTTTTCTGCTGTCGGAAAAGTCGATTGATGCCTGCGGCCTGCTTGCTTACTACAAGGATTGCCGTGATATCTGCGACCGGGATTTTGCCCGGGCCTTCGTGGAACAGACCGGGTATTTGCCCGAGTGGCCACAACCTTGCGTGGTCGATTGCGACCAAGAACTGATGCAGCGCATTGCCGGACAAGAAATGCTACGCACGGTAACGCTTACGGCCAACGGTTTTTATGGCCCACAGGGACGCCGCCTACGCCTAGAGTTGGCACACCCGCAGTTCAACGCCCGGCTGGAGCAGTTCCGTTACGGCAACTACCGCATCGGCAATTACGAAATGGAAAGTGCCGCCCTTGCCGGCATGGCCCGCATGTTGGGCCACAAGGCAACTACTGTGTGTCTGGTCATCGCCAATCGTCACGCCGGGCAAGCCAATGTCAATTACCAAGAGCGTATGCAACAGCTGCTCTCTTTGGTACTGGAAAGAATTTGAAATGAATTTCGAAGATACTATATGTGCGGTGTCCACCGCCCCGGGCGCAGGCGGCATCGCGGTGATACGCGTCAGCGGCCGGCGCACACGGGAGATTTGCGCAGCCTTTTTCAAGACCGACCTTGGCGGCATGGCCCCCAACACCTGCCGCTTTGCCCGCTTTTATCGCGCCAACGGCGAGTTGCTCGATGAATGTATGTTGAGCTTTTTCCAAGGGCCGCACTCCTTCACGGGCGAAGACACTCTGGAAATCGCCTGTCACGGATCGTTGTATGTGCAGCAGGGCATCCTGCAAGAGCTGGTGGGGGGCGGCGCGCGCATGGCGCGCGCCGGCGAGTTCACCCAACGCGCCTTCCTCAACGGCAAGATGGACCTGTCGCAGGCCGAAGCGGTGGCCGACCTTATCGCCGCCCGTTCTCGCGCCGCTCACCGTATCGCTCTCAAGCAGATGCGCGGAGGCTTCTCCGACGAGCTGGCCAACTTACGTGCCAAGCTGCTGGAATTCACATCCTTACTCGAACTCGAACTCGATTTTGCCGACCACGAGGAGTTGGAATTTGCCGACCGTTCTCAGTTGAAGGCTTTGGCCGACATCATCGAAGACAAAATAGCCCGTCTGTGCCAGTCGTTTTCTTTGGGCAACGCTATCAAAAACGGCATACCCGTGGCCATCGTCGGCGAAACCAATGCGGGCAAATCCACCTTGCTCAACCGCCTGTTGGGAGAGGAAAAAGCCATCGTCAGCGACATTCACGGCACCACCCGCGACCTAATCGAAGACTGCATCAGCATCCAAGGCATCATGTTCCGTTTTATCGACACTGCCGGCCTGCGCGACACCAAAGACACCATCGAGAAAATGGGCATCGAACGCAGCCGTCAGGCCATGGACAAGGCTCAAATCGTCCTTTGGGTTATCGATGCCACCACCTGTCACGACCCCGCCCAAGCGCCCATCGACCTAACTCGGCTGTTGGCCGATGGCAAAACCGTCATTGTGGTCTTCAATAAAAGCGACCTCGCCTCGCATAGGCAACTGCCCAGGCAACTCACTACCCAGCACTGCTTTATCTCGGCCAAGAACGGCCAGGGCATCGACCGCCTGCAACAATTACTCATTGAGGCCTCACACATCGATGAACAAGCCCTCGAAGACGTTACCGTATCCAATGCTCGGCATTACGAGAACCTGCTCCACGCCCTCGAAGCCATACGACGCGTACAGGAAGGCATGCAAAACGGCCTCAGCGGCGAACTGCTGGCCCTCGACCTGCACGACTGCATCGACCACCTCGGTGCCATCACCGGCGAAGTCACCCCCGACGAAGTCCTCGGCAACATCTTCAAGAATTTCTGCATCGGAAAGTAGCCCACTGCAAAGAAAACACTATCATCTGCAAATATAACCCCGAAAACCCTTGATACTCAAAGAAGTCTGCGAAATTTTATTTGCAGATTTTCTTTGAGAAAGTTTCTTGTTTGTCACTTTTTTGTTGTACTTTTGTCCCCAGATTGTCCCCCAAACGCGTCCCGAGGGACAAAATCTGTCCCCTGAGAGACACGTTTGTCCCCCATCTTTCATAGGACTCGAAGCATTGGTTGGGACATACAAAAACTTAAACCTGATGGAGACGAAGAAACAAAGTCAAAAGGAACCGGTGAAACTCCGTGAGAAGAAGCTTGCCAACGGCAACGTCAGCCTTTACCTTGACATCTACAGAAACGGCAAGCGGCAAAAAGAATATCTCAAGCTTTACCTTATCGATGCCAAGACTCCTGCAGAGAAGGAGCAGAACCGACAGACACTTGCCACGGCACAGTCCATCAAGGCAAAGCGCCAGATTGAACTGCAGAACGGAGAGTATTCATTTACCAAGCAATTCAAGGAAGACACTCCATTCCTGGAGTATTATAGAAACATGTGTGAGGACCGCCACAAGAATCCCGAGTCGCAGGGCAACTGGGGAAACTGGCGCAGCTGCCTCAAGTATCTTGAACTCTACTGCAACGAGAAAACCACCTTCCGCGACGTTACCCCGGAATTTGTGAAGGGATTCAAGGACTTTCTGAATACCGTAGAGAAAGACACCCCATAAACGTACACGCCATACGGAGCGCAGTACGTTCCAGGCATTATCGCAAAATTCCAAAGTATCCTACTTCAACAAATTGCGTGCGTGTATCAACCAAGCATTCGAGGAACGCATCATACCTACAAATCCTCTCCGTGGTATAGAAGGCTTCAAGACAGCCGATGTGAAGCGTGACTATCTTACCTTGGAAGAAATCAAGGCTTTGGCTGCCACTCCAT
>CAVEPA010000019.1:0-17156 GCA_963617485.1 bacterium
TGCCTTGCGGAGGTAGGAAATGTGAGAAATGTTTTTTCATCTGTATATGTTTTTAATGAGACGAAGGCAAAAGTAGGACACAAAACCAGTAAGCAAAAAGATTTCCGGTGCGTTTGTATGAAATAGCCCGAAGGATGTATGAAATGGAAATGGAAATGAAATAAAAAAAGGAACCGCATTTGCGATTCCTTGTGTGACCCCGGAGGGGCTCGAACCCTCGACCCATTGATTAAGAGTCAATTGCTCTACCAACTGAGCTACGGAGTCAGGCGTGCTTTAAACACGGCGCAAAAGTAGTGCATTTTAGCGAACCCACAAATTATTTTGCCAATAATTTTGACTATTTTTCGGGGATTTTTCTCGGCAAGGCCACAAAGAAACGAATGGAATTATTACAATATAGCTTCTACTATGAAACGAATTTTCAGCCTGGTGCTACTCAGTAGCCTCATTTTCAGCGTTCATGCCCTAAGCATAGACACCTTGCAACATTGTCTTTACCTGCACAACGACACCGCTGGAGTATATGTTTACCATGGTATCCCCTACGCCACAGCCGCAAGATTTTGCGAACCGCAACTGGTAGAGGGCCTCGATGCCCAAGGCGACTACATCGACAACGGCACGGTTTGCTGGCAACGTCAGCGCGATTTGGACAGCACCCGCCAGTGGGGCGAGAGTGTGGTGGTAGGCAGCAAGCACGCGCCCTTTACCGAAAATTGTCAGGTGGTGACGGTGAATTCGCCCTACCCGCTCGACAGCGTGCAACAGGCCCAGCTGCCCGTTCTGGTGTACATTCACGGCGGCAATTATTTTGCCGGCGGCGGTGAGCGCGTCAACACACAATTGGCCGAACTGGCCCTGCGCGAAAAGGTAGTGACCGTGACGGTGACTTATCGTTTGGGCGTTTTCGGCTACCTCTACCAGCCCCAGCGGAACTCCGTCAACCTGGGGCTCAAGGACCAACTGACCGCCCTGCGCTGGGTAAACCGGAACATCTGTCGTTTTGGCGGTGACAAAGACAATATCACCCTGGCCGGTCAGTCGGCCGGTGCACAGAGCGTGGTTTATTGTCTGGCCGATACCGCCCGCGTGGCCGTGGCCAAAGCCGTGGTCTTCTCAGCTCCCATGGGGCTGGCGACATCGGCCGGCACCGGTAAGCAACGCAGCCGCTTGGTGCACAAATATGCCGGCGACAACGACCTTTGGACTTGCGCACCAGAACTGGTATTAGACGCTCAGCTACAATATATCGACAAGCATCCGCAGGCCTGGCACGCCGTACCCTTCTCGCCCGTAGCGCTGCCGCAAATGCCCGCTTACGGCGACAAAGTGCAATGGCCGCAACAAGTGGTGGTCTGCGCCCAAAAAGACGATGGCAGCATGTTCGGCCCCAAGATTGCCTGGCCGCTCATCACCAGTTATGTGTTTACGGCTCCCGCCAAAAAATATGTGCGTTATTTGCAAAAACAAGGCGTTGACGCTCAATACCAGCTATTTACTTGGGCACCTCACGGCAGCCGGCTCAAGGCCGCCCACTGCGCCGAACTTCCCTTGCTGCTCGACGGCACCGAAGAATTCTGGATAGGGTCCTGGATTATGGGCGATGTCACGGCCGAAGAGCTGGCACCGCGCCGCGATGCCTTTATGCAAAACATGGGTAATTTTATGCGCACGGGCCAGTGGAAGACCTTGTAAATGACGCTTTAATTTCGTAGCTTCGCGGGCGTTTTTGCGCCCGCGCGCTGTTCTCGCACCAGTCATCAACAACACAATGAATATCGAAGGAATCATACTCGGACTCTCGGCCTTTCTTTGCATCGGCATGTTTCATCCCATCGTCATCAAGGCGGAATACTATTTCGGCGTTGGCTGCTGGTGGGTGTTTGCCATTGTAGGCCTCGGAGCGGCCATCGCTTCGCTCTTTATCGAAAACACGCATTTGTCGTCCATATTGGGCGTTTTCGCATTCTCCTGTTTTTGGTCGATACTCGAAGTTTTCGAGCAGAAGAAAAGGGTCGAAAAAGGCTGGTTCCCGCGTAATCAAAAAAGGAAGTAGCCATTCCAAGCCTCGGCCGATAAGCCTAGTTTGTCGGCTGTACCTTGACGCAGACGGCAGGCATCGTCCATATCGGGATGACTCATCAGCACTTTCATACTACCCAGGCCCAGCGGCAAAGTGTAAGCCATTAGGCAGACATCTTTATCGGTGTATAGGGCCAGAACCGTATTTTTGTCGGCCGAACAGTCGAAGCGTTTGAATGCGGCCCTACTCTCGGACGAGGGCTGGATTTCGAACGCATTGGATACGGCTATCACCCGAGCGCCATCGAGGAAGAGGCTGGCGGCGCTGAGCGAGTGCTGGCCAATGCCGCAGGCATTGGCCAGCACCAGCCCACCGCTCATCACCAGACGATTTTTGGCATCGATGGCTTCGTTGTTGCAAGAATAGACAAAGCTGCGACCACCTTCGAAGGAGATATTGCGGGCCTTCAGCGCATCGTCGCTTGCGTAGGCGTAGATGTCACCGCCCGTCACTTGCAGAAGCGCATCGGTCTTGAGCGCAGCGGCCTGGTTGTCGCGCCCGCCGGCCAAGAGACTGAGAGAGCCTCCCGTTATACAAATACCGCTATCGGCCTTGAGTACATGGGCATAGGTGTGAAGCTCGCCACCGGCTGCATCGCTGCAATGATAGTCAGCACCTAGGGTAAGCGCCTGCAATTCACCGGCATCCATACGGAACACGCCATTGGCGTTGATAGCCTTGGCACCCGCAGCCTTGCTTTTGCAGCACAGACGGCCGCCCAGCAAGCTGACATTACCATCGGCTTTGATGCAGGCGGGCGAAGAAGTATCCAAATCTTCATCATCGTACACGGCAGCACCAGTGGTATAGAGTTCAAGTTCGCCGCCCTTCATCACAAAATGCTGGTCGGTCTTGACACACTTGGCACCCAGCTGCGACACTTGCGCATAGATATAGCCGCCCAGCACGCTCAGGCCCGCAGCTTCGTCTTCGTCCCCTTTCACATGAATGGCATTCTTGGCAGCGCCTTCCACCACCAGCGTCACGCCCGGGCGTACATACATGGTGGCATCGCTAGCCATAGCGTGACGGTTGTTGCCTTGAAGCTTCAAACGGCCATAGCCGCTGAAAACCAGATGACCTTCGCTGAAGAAACAGCCCTTGCGGTCTTCGGTGGCAGCCGAGCTGCCGTTCAGATACCAGCTGTCATCCTGATATTGCGCAGCATCTTCCAGACGATTGTCGGTGCCGGCGGAGAGATGCACAAACAGACGTTTCTTGCACTGGTTGTTCAAAGCCGGACCGCGTTGCGAACGCAGTTGCACGCCATCCATCACCAGTTTGACATTGCGACGGCTGTAAATCTTGAGCGAAGCATCGTCACTCTGGCCGCGCATAACAATAGCCACGCCGGCAACATCGCCCGAGCGCAAATCTACCACCACATGCGCCCCATCGGTATAGCAGCGAATCTTGTCGTTGTCTTGACTGATGTCCACGCTCCCGCCCTGCCAATTGATTTCCAAAGTGTAAGGAAACTGATTCTTTTCCCAGTAGATATACGGGTCACGTCCCAGCACATCATTGAGCGAATCGCCTGCCCAACGGCCGTCGTAAGCATAGAACGTGCTGTCGCAGACAAATTCCATGTCCTCACCCTGCGTACTTGGACGAGCATCACCTATGTAAAGAGGGTCACAGGCCATCAAGGCTGTCAGGCCCAACGTCAATGCAGACAGCAAGGCCAATGCGCCCAAGCGTCTGTCAGAAAAGAACCGGTTCATCAAAAGTCTATTTTATAGCCCAAGCCCAACACCCAACCGGCAGCCTCGTCCTCGTCGGAATGGAGAATGTAGCGCACAAAGCCTTCCAGGGAATGTTGTTTGTTAATCTTGTATTCGCTGCCAAGCGTAAAGCGGGTCTTGTCCAGCGTTCCGGTTACCAAATCCAGATAAGGCTCGGCCGAAACATAAGGTTCGAAGGGCGATTTCTTGATATCATAACTGGCTTGCAGACGGCTTTTGAGCACATGCTTATGCTTGGCCGACACTTCTTCATCTGCCAGGCGCAAAGAACCGTCCGGGCTGTATTTTGGCACAAACATCTGATAGCGATAGGTGTATTGATAGGCCTCGCGCAGGGAAAATTTCCAGCGTTTGTTCAGTTTGTAAGAAGCCGTCAAGGCCAGGTTGGCACGATGACGGGGCGACCAATAGGCCGGCACCAGATTGCCCTTGCGCGTAAATTCGTCTTGGGTCTGACGGTAGATGTAAGAATAGGAAGCCTGCATCTTCAGTCCTTTGACGAGCGTATATTCCAAGCCCAAACTGGCCGACACGCGCTCGCTCATCAAGGCTTGATGAGTGCGGTATTCCATTTCGGCAAAAGCGGCCAGTTTCTTGTCGATGAGCGATTTTTCCATATCGACGGTGGTCCAGAGGCTCTGGGCGGAAACAGGCAAAGCGGCAAGCAGCAACGCCGGCAGAAGCACCCACATCAGAAAACGTGTTCTCATTGCAACTGTCCTCCCTTAGGCAAACGCGTCACTTCGTCTACGGTATTGGCACCGGCAAAATCGCTGGCATAGTGCAGCTTGAGCATCACCGTATCACGCAGATAATCGATGTAGCCAATTTCTATTTTGCTTATTTTCAAACCAGTACGCTTTTCAAGGTCGGCCATCAGCTCGTCGTGTTTTTCCGGCACTATCAAGTCGGGTTTGTCGTAAAGCACCAGTTTGGTAGCCGTATGCTTAATCCATTTGTTCCGTTCAAAGAACCAAACCGCCAGCACGAAAATCAGGTTGGTCGACACCAGTTCCACATACGAAATGGAGGTTGCCAAGGCATTGATAACCGAAACGGAAATAATGACAAAAAGATAGGTCATCTCCCTGACAGGCATGGTTTCGGTCCTATAGCGGATAATGCCGAAGATAGCGAAAAGGCCCAAGGCAAAGCCCACTTTCAGTTTGACGCCGCCCAGCAGGAATATCAGGAAAAAGATACTGATGCTGATCATGAAGAAGGTGAAATAATAGTCTCTTCTCCGGCTTTGACGATAATACAGAAAATGGATGATAAGCCAGGTAAATACCAGGTTGATGGCAAAACGCAGCAGCAGCAAAGTCATGCTATAGCTGATACTCGATGCCACATCGGTGGCCATGTCGGTCAGGTCCAGTTCGTTCATTTCAAGTTAGTTAGTATAGTTGGTAATAGGTTAGTAATATCGTTTAACGGCAGGAATCCGCCGCGAGAGCATGTGCAGACGCATCTTAAAGCGATTGTGCTTTATTTCGTTGTCGGTGAGGACCATAGCCATGCAATATTTACTGAAAGCGCTGGTGCGCAGCAGATGGTCGTTCA
Source organism: bacterium (assembly GCA_963617485.1). Lineage (GTDB taxonomy): Bacteria > Bacteroidota > Bacteroidia > Bacteroidales > UBA1402 > UBA1757. Next base: position 5,395 of record CAVEPA010000019.1, read on the forward strand.
GCACTTCGCGCATGCGGGAGTACACATGGCCAGCCGTTTTCAGTTCCACCACCACCAAATCGTCGAGTGACACCCTGGCATCGTTTTTGAGGTTGTGGAAACTCAAGTTTGTATCGATGGTGACGCGTTCGTCCATATTCTTCCCCACCAGCGTGCAGCGCAAGAAACGGTTTTCGAGCTTCTTTTCGAGTGTAGCGCTCGGATACTGGCAGTGTTGGGAGATAAACTCGTCCTCCTGACGGATATCGTAAGCGGCATCCGGCACGGAAACGCGTTTTTTCTTGGTGCGGCCGTTGCCACTTTTCTTCTTCACTTCGAGGAAAGACTGTCCCGATGTCACATAACAGCGCACGCGCACCTTGCGACGGTTGGGTCTGCCTCGTTGATGGTCGGAGAACATGGCACAGTCGGGCGTATCGTAGTAAAGCGTATAATACGGCAGCCACTGCTCGCCGTCGGTTTCCTGCACATAATAGGCATCGCCCAGCTCCTCCAGCACCGGCCACAGTTGTTCCTGCGTCAACACATATTTAGTGTCGACACGACGCATCAGGCTCACCTTTTTCATCTCGTCAAGGCTGATGGTGGGGAAATGGAAGCGTTCGCTGGGTCGGTCCATAATATAGAGTTTACGGCTGGGAATTATTCCCGACCCTTTTCGTCCAGATAAGAATCCTTGAAACCAAGAAAATAAAGCACACCGTCCAGCCCCACCGTATTGATAGACTGCTGGGCGTTAGCCACCACGCGAGGCTTGGCATGGAAAGCGATACCCAAACCCGATTCGGCCAGCATGGGCAAATCGTTGGCACCGTCGCCCACGGCTATGGTCTGCATCTTGTCCACCTTTTCCACTTGGGCGATAAGCTTGAGCAGCTCGGCCTTGCGCCGTCCGTCCACAATCTCGCCCACGTAACGGCCGGTCAGACAGCCGTCCGGCCCTATTTCAAGTTCATTGGCATACACATAATCGATGCCCCAACGCTTTTGCAGATATTCGCCGAAATAGGTGAATCCACCCGAGAGGATGGCAATCTTGTAGCCATAACTTTTGAGCACGTACATCAGACGGTCGGCACCTTCGGTAATGGGCAAGTTCTCGGCAATTTCGCGCATCACCGACACGTTCAGTCCCTTTAACAGCGCCACACGGCGGGTGAAGCTTTCGCAGAAATCAATCTCGCCGCGCATAGCACTCTCGGTAATGGCCTTTACCTGCTCGCCCACTCCGGCGCGTATGGCCAGTTCGTCTATCACCTCGGTCTGTATCAGCGTCGAATCCATATCGAAGCAGATAAGACGGCGCATACGGCGATACATATTGTCTTTCTGGAAAGAGAAGTCCATGCCCATACCGGGAGCGATATGCATCAGCTGCGCTTGCAGTTCGTGTACGTCTTTGGGCGTGCCGCGCAGCGAGAACTCGATACAGGCCTTCACCTTTTCCTGTGGCACATGGATAGACTTGCGGCCGCTCAGACGCAGAATGGCATCGATGTTCAGCCCCTGACCGGTGATGATACGGCAGGTGGCCTGTATGGTGGCGGCTGTCAGTTCGCGGCCCAGAATGGTAAGGATGTAGCGGTTCTTGCCCTGACGGGACACCCAGTTTTCGTATTCTTCGTCGGTGACGGCCGAAAAATCGATGTTCACGCCCAACTCGGAAGCCTTGAAGATAAGTTCCTTCATCATATGGCCCGACTGGTCGGAATCGATGCGCACCAGCACGCCCATCGACAATGTGGCGTGGATGCTGGCTTGGCCTATATCTTGAATCTTGGTATCGTATTGAGCCAAAATGCCCATCACTTCCGCACAAAGACCAGGACGATCCTTGCCGGTAATTCTGATTAGAATCTGCTCTTTGGGCTTGTCTTCTTTCATTACCTTTTAACTTTCTTTAGTGCAAAAGTTGCCAAAGGTAATCATTATTTTGACAAACTGCAGCAAGAATCCGTAAATATTAGCCTTCGATTTCGGCGAGTTCCAACCAGCGCAACTCTTTTTCGTCGATGAGGGCTGTCAGCTTCGGCAACTCGCGGCACAGACGCTGCATTTCGTCGCCGGGCAGCGTGCCGGAATTGAGGTCGGCTTCCATTTGCGTCTTGCGGCTGTTCAGTTCGGTGAGTTCGGTGTCGAGTGCCTCAAACTCGCGCTGCTCCTTGAAGGTGCGCTTCTTGCGGGGTGCGGCAGCCGCAGGCTTTTCCGGCCGGGAGGCCGGCGCAGCCTGCGGCTGCTGCGCCTTTTGTCGACGCTCTTCGGCCAGCTGCTCATCGCACCATTCGCGGTACTGACTGTAGTTTCCGGGAAAATCCTGTATTTCGGCATTGCCCTTGAACACCAGCAGATGGTCTACAATCTTGTCCATAAAGAAACGGTCGTGTGACACCACCAGCACGCAACCCTTGAAGCCACGCAGGTATTCCTCCAGAATGTTCAGTGTGAGGATGTCCAAATCGTTGGTGGGCTCGTCCAGCACCAAAAAGTTGGGGTTGCGCAGGAGTACGGTGCACAAGTACAGACGACGGCGTTCTCCCCCGCTGAGCTTGGCCACGTAGTTGTGCTGCATTTCCGGCGGGAAGAGAAAATGGTTGAGGAACTGCGAAGCGCTCATGCGGCGGCCGTCGCCCAGCTGGATTTCATCGGCGATGTCGCGCATAATGTCTATCACTTTGCGGTCGGGGTCGAACTGCAGGCCGTCCTGACTGTAATAGCCGAACTGTACGGTCTCGCCGATGTCGAAACGCCCGCTGTCACAAGGTTCAAGGCCCAACAGCATTTTCAAGAAAGTACTTTTGCCACTGCCGTTGTTGCCCACGATGCCCAATTTTTCGTAGCGCGCAAACTGATAATAGAAGTTGTCGAGTATCTTCTGCTCGCCAAAACTTTTGGACACATACTGCGCCTCGAAAATCTTGGAGCCGATGTAACTGGCCTTGACATCGAGCTGCAAAGACTGTTCATGCACCTTCTGCGAGAGACGGTCTTCCAAGTCGTGGAAGGCGTCCTTGCGCGCGCGGGCCTTCGTGCCGCGCGCGCAAGGCATGCGGCGCATCCAGTCGAGCTCGGTGCGGAAAAGGTTGTTGGCCCGCGCAATCTCGGCCCGCTGCTGGTCGATACGCTCCTGACGTTTTTCCAGATAATAGGAATAATTGCCTTTGTAACTGTACAGTTGGCGGTTGTCGATTTCCAGAATAAGGTCGCAGACACGGTCCAAAAAGTAGCGGTCGTGCGTCACCATCAGCAGGGTCAGCTTCGACTTGATCAAATATTTTTCGAGCCACTCGGTCATTTCAAGGTCGAGGTGGTTGGTGGGTTCGTCCAAGATGAGCATGTCCGGCTCGGTGATAAGCGCATTGGCCAAGGCCACACGTTTGCGTTCCCCACCCGACAGCTGCGACATCAGGCGCTCCAGATGCGGAATGTGCAGACGGCTCAGAATCTGTTTGACGCGATGTTCGTAGTCCCAAGCTTTGTGGTAATCCATCAGGTGCAGCAGCTCCTCCATCTCGGCATCCATGGCCTCTTCGCCCAAAGCCTGAAGTTTTGCCTCGTAACGTGCAATGGTCTTCACCACTTCGTTGTCGCTGCTAAAGCAAGATTGCAGCACCGTCTGCTGCGGCAGATAATGCGGTTCCTGGGGCAAATAGGCCACGCGGATGCCACTGCGGTACACCACCGAACCGCTGTCGTATTGGGCATCGACAGCCAAAATATTGAGCAAGGTAGACTTGCCCTTGCCATTCTGCGAAATAAGCGCCACGCGCTGACCTTGAGCGATACCAAAGGAGATGTCTTCGAAGAGCACTAGGTCTCCGAAAGACTTGGTCAGTTTCTCCACTTGCAAATATGCCTGCATCTCAGAAGATTATTGGTTTTGATTCAAAGCCACGCCCGTCAAACTGTCGGGACAGGCGGCAATGTCGGCAGGCGTTCCGGTAGCCACCACGCGCCCGCCCTTGCGTCCGCCCTCAGGGCCCATATCGATAATATAGTCGGCCTGCTTGATAACGTCTATGTTGTGTTCGATGATGATAACCGTATTGCCCTTGTCCACCAAGCGGTGCAGCACTTGCATTAGCACGCGGATATCGTCGAAATGCAAGCCGGTGGTAGGTTCGTCCAGCACGTAGAGCGTGTTGCCGCTGTCGCGCTTGGACAGCTCGGTAGCCAGTTTTACCCTTTGCGACTCGCCGCCCGAAAGCGTGTCGGAAGTCTGGCCCAGCTTGATATAGCCCAAGCCAACTTCCTGCAAAGTCTTCAGTTTCTGATAGATAGCCGTCTGGTTTTCGAAGAATTCCACCGCGATATTGATGGTCATGTCCAGCACATCGGCGATGGACTTGCCCTTGAAACGCACTTCCAGGGTCTCGCGGTTGTAGCGTTTACCCTGACAAGCCTCGCAAGGCACCGTCACATCGGGCAGGAAGTGCATCTCGATGGTTTCGTAGCCGTTGCCCTTGCATTTTTCGCAACGTCCGCCGGCAATGTTGAAGGAAAAGCGTCCGGCCTTATAGCCCCTGATTTTCGATTCGGGCAGTTCCTCGAAGAGCTGTCGGATGGGCGCGAACACACCGCAATAAGTGACCGGATTCGAGCGCGGGCTGCGTCCCAGCGGCGACTGGTCTACATCCACCACCTTGTCGATATATTCCAGACCTTCTATCCGAGCGAAGGGCAAGGGTTGTTGCAGGCTGCGGTAGAAATGTTGGCTCAATGCCCGCTGCAGCGTAGCGTTCACCAGCGAAGACTTGCCACTGCCCGACACACCCGTCACCACAATAAGCTTGCCCAAGGGGAAATGCACGTCGATATGCTTGAGGTTGTGACCGTAGCAGTCGTACAGCACCAGTTCGTGGCCGTTGCCCGGACGGATAGCCTGAGGCAAGGGTATCTGTTTCTCGTCCCGCAAATACGCAGCAGTCAAAGTATTGGCCTTGAGCATTTCCTGAGGCGTACCGGCGAAAACCAGCTGTCCGCCCAAACGTCCGGCTTTGGGCCCCAGATCGATGATGTAGTCGCTTTGCAGCATGATGTCGCGGTCGTGTTCCACCACGATAACTGTGTTGCCGTGGTCGCGCAGTTTCTTGAGCGAAGCGATGAGCCGCTGGTTGTCACGATGGTGCAGACCGATGCTCGGTTCGTCCAGAATATAAAGCACATTGATAAGTTGCGAGCCTATTTGCGTGGCCAGACGGATGCGTTGGCTCTCGCCGCCCGAAAGCGAGGCCGAAGCCCGGTTGAGCGAAAGATAGTCGAGGCCCACATCGAGCAGGAAGCCCAAGCGTTGCTGAATTTCCTTGAGCAGTTCGGCGGCGATGGTCTGTTGGCGTTCGCTCAGGTGGGCAGGCAGCTCGCTTAGCCACTCGCTCAGCTGGGCAATATCCATCCCTGCCAGCTCGGCTATGTTCTTGTCGTGCAGACGAAACATCAACGACTCGGGTTTCAGACGCGCACCATGGCAGTCGGGGCACTCCATTTGGCTGACAAACTGACCGGCCCATTTCTGCGCACCGGCCGTCACTTCGCCTTCCTGTTGCAGTTCGATATATTTGACCAGACCCTCGTAACGCGCACTGTAGTTGGACAAGCCCAAAGATGTTTTTTTCACCGTCAGCTGACCTTCGTAGCCGTAAAGAATCTCGTCCATCGCCTGAGGCGAAAGCTCCCTAATCGGTGTTTTGAGGTCGAAACCATGACGTGCAAGCAAAGCTTCCAACTGCCAGAACAACATCGTGTTACTGTATTTCCCCAAAGGCAGGACAGCACCCTGATAGATGCTCAAGCTATCGTCCGGAATAATTTTCTTGATATCCACTTGATAGACATAGCCCAGGCCCTTGCAACGCGGACAGGCTCCTTGGGGCGAGTTGAAAGAAAAATGATGCGGAGCCGGGTCTTGATAGGAAAGGCCCGTGGTGGGGCACATCAGCTGCGAACTGAAATGACGAGTCTCGCCCGTGTTCTTGTCGAGCAGCATCATCACGCCTTTGCCCAGCCGCATGGCAATCTGCACACTCTTCTTCAGACGCGTCAGGTCTTTGGCATTCACCACCACCTTGTCTACCAACACTTCGATGTCGTGGTTCTTGTAGCGGTCCAGACGCATTTGGGGCGTGATTTCCATCAACTGACCATCGACGCGCACGTTCAGATAGGCTTTCTTGAGCAGCGATTCAAAGAGTTCCTTGTAGTGGCCTTTGCGGGCGCGCACCAGCGGGGCCAGAATGTACATGGGCCGACCGTTGAACTCGTCCACTATCAGCTGAAGTATCTGCTCTTCGGTATATTTCACCATTTTCTCGCCCGTGTTGAGGGAATAGGCATCGGCGGCGCGGGCGTAGAGCAAACGGATGTAGTCGTAGACTTCGGTCTGGGTGCCCACCGTTGAACGCGGGTTCTTGTTGGTGGTTTTCTGTTCGATGGAAATGACAGGACTCAGGCCGGTAATCTTGTCCACCTGCGGACGTTCCAAATTGCCCAGAAAATTGCGGGCATAGGCCGAGAAAGTCTCGATATAGCGGCGCTGACCTTCGGCGAATATGGTATCGAATGCCAAGGACGATTTACCGCTGCCGCTCAAACCGGTAATCACCGTGAGCGAATTGCGCGGAATCTTGACATCGATGTTCTTGAGGTTGTGCACTTTGGCACCGTAGACCTCTATCCAGTCATTCTCCTTCATAAATCCAGTCGGGTTGATGGGTCTTCAACTTGTCCTCATCGAAGCGCATAGCCTTGTCGTTGGCGGGCAGCTTCACTTTGTAAAGACGGCCCGAAGGGTTGCTCAGTTTCTTGTCGCGTATCCAGGGATTGGCATCCTTAAGCTGTTTGTAGGTGCAGCCGCGCTTCTTGGCCCAGGCCGCCCAATCGGCAACAGCGCCCTTCACGGTATACTCGCGGTAGTCCAGCGGCTGATAGAGGTCGTCTGCCTGCAAGCGGAAACCATAGTCGGTAAGGCGTTCCATCACCCATTTGCAGGCCAGGATGCGATAGACGTAGCGCGAGGTTTCCTCGTTCAGGTAAAGGTCGTAGAAATTGTCCACCCGCTGGTCTTCCAAGGCTTGACGGATACGTTTGGTGCCGGCATTATAGGCTGCCGCAGCCAAAGACCAGTCGTGGAATTTCTCATAGTTATCGCGCAGCAGCTGGCAGGCCGCTATGGTCGATTTCTCGATATGGTAGCGTTCATCCACCTCATTATCAACCTGTAGGGAATAATCCTTGGCCGTACCCGGCATAAACTGCCATAAGCCGACAGCGCCCGTAGGCGATACCGTGCGCTCATAGAGGGAACTTTCTATGCAGCAGAGATACTTGAAATCATCGGGAATGCGATAAGTCTTCAAAATAGGCTCGATAATGGGGAAATAGCGGTTGGCGCGCTTCACCATCTGCAAAGTGGCCGAATGCATGTAGTTCATAGCCAGCAGTTCACGGTCGAAACGCTCGCGACGGTCCACATAGCTCAGGTCTATCGTCTGGGAACAGAACTGCACGTGATGCGGCACTTTCAAGGCCTGGCACTGTGTTGGATTGGTATAGTCGTCCGCCTTCAAAGGCGAAAGTAAAAGGCTCAAAACGAGCAACAAAGAGATTTTTCTCATATCATTCAATCAGATTGATATCACCACGTTTCACATATTCGATGCCATCGGAACCTTTGGCCGTGATGATATAGAAATAAACACCGGGGCTCACCGCCTGACCCTTGTAGGTTCCGTCCCAACCTTCATCGGGGTCGTCCCACTCGAAAAGCAGATTGCCCCAGCGGTTCAATATTTTGCCGTGGAAGGATATCAACGACTCGTACGACACGCGGAAAAGATCGTTCTCGCCCGGTGTGGAGCGCGGCGTAAAGAAATTGGGACAATCGAGCGAGGATTCGGTAACGGTGATGGAAAAGACGGTGGAATCTTTGCACTGCTGGCTGCTGGCCACGAGTTTCACCTTAAAAGTACCCGACTGATAAAAGGTGTGCTCTATGTCCTGACCATTGCGGTAAAGATAGTCTTGCTCAGAGCCTGGCGTGGTGTAGATATACCAGATACAGTAGTCGGTGGCGGGATTGGCATGGCTGTAGAATGCCACTTCGAGCGGTGCGGAACCGGTCAGGCTGCTGCCCTCTTCTTCGGTTTTGAGCAGGCGGGCTACCGACCTGAGGTCGACACAGGCGGCCTCGTAGTTGCAAACGCTTTCGGCCAAAGGCAGGTTCCAGGCGCGCAGGAACTGGTCGCCCTGCAAAACAAACTGCACATCTTGCCGGGGCGCGTCTATCACAAACGACGAAACATAGCCGCTCTTGGTCACTTGTTTTTCCTCGTCGTGCCAAGCGGCGGATGCTTCGTCCCAAACAGCGTCGGTATAGCTGAGCAGGTGTTCGCGCTGCAAGGTGTAGGTGCGGCCGTTCAAGCCTTGATACTGCAAGTCGTCGCTGCAAGATGTGAGCACTATCTGCAAGGATTCGCCTATGTCGATGGCATCGGTGACGGGCTCCAGACTGCCGTACTGCAGGGGGTAATCCTGGTAGTCGATGACGTAACAGGCCTCTTCCTTGCCCCGATAGCTGACGATGTAAATGGTGTTGGGCTGGAGGGCCGTCAGAGCGGAGGCCCCGGCCTCCGCTCTGACGGCCTCTCCCTGCAACGCAGCGTCCGAACGACGCCATTGGCACTCCTCGGGCGCATCGCACTCGAAGTAGAGGCTACCGTCGGCGAGTCCGTTGAACACCAGCACCGCCCCCAGGCCCGACGCAGCCGGAGGCAGGCAGCCTACCGGCTGCCTGCCTCCGGCGCTGCGCGCACCGATAGCGGCCTCGGCCGGCTGTACGCCCGACAAAACCAGCAACAAGCAACATAGCCATTTAACAGAGGTAGTGTTCATATCTTTCAAGACTCCGCAAACAAGACGGCAAATTTACGACAAAATCTCCCGAAAACATATATCTTTGCGCAATTATACGCAAACCGACCATCGATGATGAAACAGATTCTCGTAAGCCTTGCCTGTCTGCTCTGCTGCAGCCTTGCCCAGGCACAAAACAACACACAAGCCGCCTCGCAGGACAAGCAATCTATAGAAGTCATAGTACGCAACGGCAAACAGTACTACCAATATATCGTCCAACCCAAGGAAACCATCTACGGATTGTCCAAGCGCTTCAACATCACGCAAGAAGAGCTGCTGGCCATGAATCCCTTCCTGGCGGAAGGCCTTAAAATCGGACAAGTACTCACCATCCCCGTCCTGCCTTCCATGACACCCACAGCCGAAACACCTGAAGCAGCCGCAGTTGAGGCACCGCTTGCCACCAAGCTCGACCTGACACCCCAGACCGAAGCCCTGCCAGCCGCCACACACAACGATGACGACAACGAGCCCGATGGCGACATGTACCAGTCCGACAACGAACAGGTATATGTGGTGAGCAAGCGCCGCGAAAAACTCAGCGACATTTCCGAGAAATTCAACATCAGCATCGACAGTCTGAAATTGCTCAACCCCAACATTCCCAAGGTTTTGCGACGCAATTCCGTCATTATCCTGCCCAACCGCAAAGAGGAAGAGCTCAACCGCAAGATAGACCGCATGGAACAGGAAATAGCACTCAGCCAAGACTCCATACGCCGTTTGCTCGACCGCATCCAACACCAGACGGCCGGCAGCCAGCCCAAGGACAAGATTTCCGTCGGTCTGCTGCTGCCCTTTATGGTGGGCGACACCACGGGCTTCTCGCGCGAACGCTATATCGAGTTTTACGAAGGCCTGCTGCTGGCTGCCGACACGCTCAAGCGCTCGGGCCTCTCAGTCGACATCGCCGCCTACGACATCGGCAAGACGCTGTACCGCACCGAATACACCCTCAAACACAACGACCTGAGCCACCACGACTTTGTCATTGCCGCCGCCAACGCCGACCAGCTGCCCTATCTCTCGCAATGGAGCAAGCAACACAATGTCAAGCTGGTACTGCCCTTCAGTTCTCATATTGCCGAAACCGACAGCAACACTTGCATCTATCAAGTGAACGCCCCCCAAAGCATGGTCTGCGACAAGCTGCTCAGCCTCGACACTTCGCGCTTTTCCAATCGCAATATCGTGCTGCTGCGCACGCCTCAGGAAGCCAACGATGAAAAGGCCCGCCTCTTCAAAGGTATACGCCGCCAGCTCCTCGACTATCACATTGCTTTCCACGAACTGATAGAATACGAAGGCGATGACGATTTTCAAGACAGCATTGCCGCTCACCTTAGCAAGGAACGCGTAAATCTGATTATTCCCTGTGCCTCTTCTTTGGCCGAAGCCAACCGCATCATTTCCATGGTGGGTGCCGTCATCAACTTTTTGCCTTCGGCTTACAAGACGGAGCTTTGGGGTTATCCCGAATGGATAGCGCTGAACAAGAGCAACATGCCCGTGCTTCACAACCTTAACACCTGTATCTACGGCAGTTATTTCGCCAATTACCAGCGTGAGGACGTCCGCCAATTCCAGCGCGACTACAGCCTCAGCTTCGGCAAAGACCTGATGAACACCTTCCCCTGCTACGCCATGATGGGTTACGATGTGATGGTCTATTTCAGCAGCTTGGCTTCGCAGCGCACTTTCGACATCAAGCCACTGCAGCACGAGATGGATTTCCACCAGACCCACGGCCAAAGCGGCTGGTACAACCAGAGGGTTTTCCTGATTTATTATCTGCGGCAGCAAGCCGTTTTCTCGAAAACTATCTAAAAATCGCCGCCTTATGAAGACAAGAAACCTCCTTATCGGCCTAGTGTCGGCCTTGAGCCTGTTGGCCCTGCCTTTGACGGCCACTGCCCAGCAATACGACCCGAACTTCGAGAGCGAACTTTATGTAGGCATGGCCGGCGGTGCCACTTTGTCCACCGTCACCCTGCAACCGCTATATGCCGACAAGAGTTTCCAACAAGGCTACGAAGGAGGATTTCTGCTGCGCTATATCGCCGAGAAGCATTTCGGCATCGAAACGGGGCTGTTGCTGAGCCAGGCCGGCTGGTCCGACGACTACGGCTACCTGTCTACCGACTATTATCACCGCAGCCTGCAGTTCATAGAACTACCCTTCCTTATGCATGCCTATCTGCAGAGCGGCAAGGCGCGGTTCTTTCTGAATGCAGGCCCCAAGTTCAGTTATTTTCTAAGCGAAAGCGAAGCTTACAACAACGAGGCATACGCTTCGCGCTACCCTTACTACAACAAGGCCACGGAGACCTATTTCCAATGGGGTATCATGGGCAACGCCGGTTTTGAGTTTCATTTGGGACGCATAGTTTGCGGCCTTAGCGGCGGCTACTATTACGGCCTGTCCGACATCTTCAGCAACCGCGTCACCGACCCCTTCGTCACTTCCAGCATCCAGCAGATAAACGCCCGCCTCTACCTGCTTTTTCAACTACAGTAAACCGGCTCAAGTAGGGTTTCGTCGGGCCAGTTGGGAAGAAAGAACAGCGGAACGGGCTTGCCGCCTACAGCACTCCAGTCGATACGCCGCACATAGGCAAAATCGGGCGCTCCGAAATCGAAGGAACGTCCGTACAGCAGAATGGCCCCACGCGTCGGGTCCAATTTCCACAGCCCGCCACCATAAGGACATTGCTCACCGAAATCGAGCAAATCGCGGTGCATATATACATGGCCAAAACGCAGCACCCCGTCTTGGTTGATGATAAACTTCTGGTACATCCTTAGATATTCAGGTTGACTACATTCTGTCCTTCAGTACCAAGGCGATGTTTTCC
>CAVEPA010000020.1:0-11298 GCA_963617485.1 bacterium
GGGGTTTAGTGCAATTCTTGTTTCTCGTTTGTTTCTTTTGCGCTTTTTCGAAAGGGATAGGCACTGACTTTCAGTCACTTGTGAGCAATCAGCAGATTATCAAGAATAAAATCATTATTATAGGTGATTGATTGTCTTGGCTGGAAGAGCTATTTTTGCGCGTCTTTTACCAAAATAGATAGGTAATATGGAAGCTGACAAAACATTGGCACAGATGCCCACGGGCAGCCGTTGTATGATAGCCAAAGTACACGGACACGGAGGTTTCCGTCACCGCATACAAGAGATGGGTTTTGTAAGAGGACAAGAGGTGAATGTCCTTAAGAACGCTCCCCTGCACGACCCCATCGAATACGAGATTATGGGCAGCCACGTGGCCTTGCGCCGCAGCGAAGCCGCCAACATCGAAGTGCTCGACATGAGCGAGGAAGCCCATCCCGACAACCTTTACCACGGCACCATCGAGGTACACGTCCAGAAAGAGGTGGCCGACCTCAACAAACAGATTACCGTCGCACTGGTGGGCAACCCCAACTGCGGCAAGACCTCGTTCTTCAACTTAGCCACCGGCATGCGCGAGAAGGTGGGCAACTACAGCGGTGTCACGGTCGATTCCAAAATGGCCACTGTCCACCACAAGGGCTACACCATCCGCATTGTGGACCTGCCCGGCACCTATTCCCTTACCGAATACAGCCCCGAAGAACTCTACGTACGCCAGTATATTTCCGAAGAGCATCCCGATATGGTGCTGAACATCGTCGATGCGGGCAATCTTGAGCGCAACCTTTTCCTCACCACCCAGCTTATCGACATGAACCCGCGCATGATTATGGCCCTGAACATGTACGACGAGCTGCAAAAATCGGGCGACAAGCTCGACTACCAAAGCCTTTCGCAGATGTTGGGCTTCCCCATCATCCCCACTGTTTCCAAATCGGGCCAGGGTATTGACGAAGTGTTGGATGCCATCATCAAGGTTTATACCGACGACGAAGGACAGTACACCAAGCATATCCACATCAACTACGGCGAAGAGTGCGAACAGGCCATCGCCAAGGTGCGCGAACAGCTGGCCAAAGAAGACAGCATCAAAGGACGTTTCCACGGACGCTATATCGCGCTGAAGCTTATCGAGAACGACAAGCACATGCACCAGCTGCTGGCCCAGAGCAGTTATTATCCTGCCATCAAAGAGGCCGCCGACCGCGCCCGCAAAGATTTGGAAGCCAGCTACCACGACGATATTTCCAGCATCATCAGCGATTTGAAGTTCGGCTTTATCCGTGGTGCGCTCAAAGAGTGTATGGAGCACAACACCGACGACAAGCGCAAACTGATGTATGCCCTCGACACGGTGCTCACCAACAAATGGCTGGGCTTTCCCGTGCTGATTATCTTCCTTTGGCTGATGTTCCAAACCACCTTCACACTGGGTGCCTATCCACAGGAATGGCTGGAGAACGGTATCGCGGCCCTGGGCGCTTGGATAGGCCGCATTATGCCCGACGGCATGCTCAAAGACCTGATTGTGGACGGCATTATCGCCGGTGTGGGCGGCGTGCTGGTATTCTTGCCCAATATCATCATCCTGTTTCTGTTCATTTCCTTTTTGGAAGACAGCGGCTATATGGCACGCGCGGCCTTTATCATGGACAAGTTGATGCACAAGATAGGCCTGCACGGCAAATCCTTCATTCCCTACATCATCGGCTTCGGCTGTAGCGTTCCCGCCATTATGGCCACGCGCACCCTCGAAAACCGCAAAGACAGGCTGCTGACCGTACTTACCGTGCCTTTCGTTTCGTGTTCGGCCCGGCTTCCGGTTTACCTGCTGCTTATCTCGGCCTTCTTCAACCAACATCAAGGGCTGGTGTTGCTGAGCATCTATCTTATTGGCATTATCGTGGCCATTCTCACCGCCTTGTTGCTCGAGAAAGTAGCCTTCAAGAACGAGAACGACCACTTTGTGATGGAGCTGCCGCCCTACCGCATGCCAACGCTGCGCAACATCCTTATCCACATGTGGGAAAAATCGGTGCAGTACCTCAAGAAAATGGGTACCATCATCCTGTTCGCCTCCATTATCATCTGGGCGCTGGGCTACTTCCCGCAGTCGCATCAGGACGACCCTATGGTGCAGATGGAACAGTCGTATATCGGACAATTGGGCCAGGCCATAGAACCGGCGGTCAAGCCGCTGGGCTTCGATTGGAAAATGGGTGTCAGTCTGCTTACCGGCCTGGCTGCCAAAGAGGTAGTGGTTTCAACCATGGGCATCCTCTACGAAGGCGAAGAAAGCATCAGTGCTGCCGCCGACTTCACGCCGCTGGTGGCCTACGGCTTTATGATATTCATCCTGCTCTACTTCCCCTGCATTGCCACCATAACGGCCATTGGCAAGGAAATAGGCGGCAAATGGGCACTGTTCTCGGCCTTCTACCAAACAGGTATAGCTTGGCTGGTGAGCATGGCCATCTTCCAGATTGGCAGTCTGTTCTAAGTGAATATAGATTAAATCGCCATGATACAAGCCGTTATCACCTACATCATTATAGCCTTGTCGGTGGTGGGCCTCTGCTGGTTCACCTTCGGCAAGCGGATGTATTACCGTAAACGCAGCCAGCATCCTTGCCTCTACTGCGACGATGCGGCCAACTGCCCTTTACACAAAAGTCTTACGAATGCGCCAGCAGGTCATCGGCAATGCGCTTGCGGCAATAGTCACAAAGGCTCTGGTTGTCATTGAAACTACCCGCCTCCACCAGCTCCACAAAGCGGAACTGCACATGGGTGGTGCGCCACAACTGCTTCTTTTCCACATTCTTGGCACCATCGGTAACGGCAATCAGCACCGGCACATTGGCCTTGATAGGCACGCGAAAACTGCCCACGTGGAAAGGCAACAGTAGCTCGTCGGTGTTGTTGCGGTGGCCTTCGGGATAGATTCCGATGGAATAGTTGCGGCGGGTTAGCATCTCGGTGGCCTTGGCCATGGTCAGCAAGGCATGGCGGTTGTTGTCGCGGTCGATGGGCAGGAAAAGGTTACGATGGATGATGCGGCCCAGCAGGGGCATGGCAAAGTTCTCGGGTTTGGAGATAAAGGCAAAGCGCCGGTCGTGCAAGAACATATAGGTGATCATCGGGTCGAAGATAGACTGATGGTTGCCCACCAGATAGAAACTGCCTTCGCGAGGCACTATTTCCTTGCCGCTCACATGAATACGCAATTTGAAGAAGATGCAGAGTATCTCTATCATGCGCGTCTGCACCCAAGCATAGAAGGGGCTGCGCTCGCGGTATTCCTTCTTTTTCGTCACAAACAGACCCGTCAAGCCCAGCAAGCCGAAGTACAGTACTTGAAACAGGTAGAAAGACACCAGACCAACCGCCGGCAATACCAGCAACCACCAGCTTAAACGGCCAATCCAGCAAAAAGCCACCAGCAGACAAAGGGCTAGCGCCGACAGTATGATGACAACAAAGCTAAACATGTCTTCGGGGAATGATAAAGGGTACGGCTTTTTCGAGCAAATCGATATCGAAATGACTGCCTTGACGCATTTCGCCATCCAGACAGATTTCCATGCCGGCCGGAGCCTCCAGCTCCACATGCTTCACCTGACGATAGGAAAGTATCTTCAGAAATTTGGGGTTGTCCAGATGTTCGCCCCGCGTGTAGTAAGGCAGCAGCTTTAGAAAAGTGAATACCGAAATGGGATGCACCAGGCAGAGGTCTATCAGGCCGTCGTCGTTCTTGGCACGGGGAGCGCAGAAATATTCGCCGCCCACGTAATGGCAATTGGCCAGCGTGCAGAGCAGGATATCCTTGCCCCGGTTCAGACATTCGCCATCGGCCGTTACACGGATGGGGTTGCGCATACTGTGCAGGAGCGCCGACATCACACCACGGCGGTAAGGCCATTTGCAGCCCTTGGCCGAGAGTCGGTTGGCCACGCTGCACACATGGGCATCGAAACCGAAGTTGCAGACATTCAGCGAATAATACTGGTTTACTTTCAGCACATCAATCTTGTGTACCTCACCGGCCAGCAGGTCGCCAAGCGAGCAGAAATCGCAGCCGGGGTAATACTTCACGAAATCGTTGCCGCTGCCATAAGCCATCACGGCCAAACACTTGTTGTCGTAGCCCACCATACCGCTCACCACTTCGTTGATGGTGCCGTCGCCGCCACAAGCCACAAAACAAGTCGCTTCATCGGGATGGCTTTCGCAATACTCCTTGACATAACGGGTGGCATCCTCGGGACAGGATGTGTGGAACAAACTGTAATCGAAAGCAGGAAGGGCTGCTAACTGGTCTAGCAGATGCTTTTGAATGTGATTCTTGTCTTCCCTTGCATTGATAACGAAACAATATTTCATGATTTCCTCCTTGGTTATTCTACTTTTTGTCTGCGGTCAAAGCCTTGAGCAGACCTTGGCAAGATTCGTTCACCTGCTGCCAAGTAAGGCAAAAATCGCGGGTGAACCAGGGGTCGGCAATCTCGCCGGGATGGTCGGTGTACGAGAGCAGTAGATGCACCTTATGCTCGGGGTCATCGCCCACGAAACGCGGCAACAGGCGCATGTTCAGCTGGTCCATGGCGAGAATGTAGTCGTAAGACGCATAGTCGGCCGCCGTCATCTGACGTGCGGTCTTGCCCTTGCAGCTGATGCCATGCTCGGCCAGCAGCTCGCGCACCGGCGGATACACGGGATTGCCGATTTCTTCGTCGCTGATGGCGGCCGAATCGACCTGAAAATCGTCTTTCAATCCGGCACGGCGCAACATATCCTTCATCACGAACTCGGCCATGGGGCTGCGGCAGATATTCCCGTAACAGACAAAGAGTAGCTTTATCATCCTATATGTTGTTCTTTATGATTCAAACACTTACTACGCTTGCATCAAGAAAGCCTTGAAGTCGGCGAAATCCTTGCTCATGGGCAGCGACTGTTTCTCGCCCTGCATAAAGGCCTGCAACTTGGCGGGAACCTTCACTTCGCAGCCGATAATATCCTCGACAGTCTGCTTGAATTTGGCCGGATGGGCCGTTTCCAGGAAAATACCGCATTCGCCCGCTTGCAAGCCTTCGCTCAAGGCGCGATAGCCACAAGCACCGTGCGGGTCGAGCAAATAGCCTTCTTTTTGGAAGACCTTGCGCAGCGTTTCGGCAATCTGGTCATTGTTGTAAGTAGCTCCGCTCACATGCCGGCATACCGTAGCGTGCGAATGGCCGTAAAGGTCTAGCACACGGGCAAAGTTGCTGGGGTCGCCCACGTCCATGGCATTGGCAATGGTGGCCACCGAAGGCCTCGGGTGATATTGGCCCGTCTGCAAGTATTGGTAGAAAATGTCGTTGGCATTGTTGGCGGCGATAAAGCGCTTCACAGGCAAGCCCATCGCCTGAGCGAAAAATCCCGCCGTGATATTGCCGAAATTGCCCGAAGGCACGCAGAAAACCAGTTCCTTGTCGTCCAGACCCAGACGTTTCCACTGGGCATAGGCATGGAAATAGTAGAACGCCTGCGGCAGAAAACGGGCCACGTTGATGGAATTGGCCGAGCTCAAGTTCATGTGCGCGTTGAGTTCGCCGTCCATAAAGGCCGATTTGACCAAAGCCTGACAATCGTCGAAAGTACCGTCCACTTCCAAGGCGGTGATGTTGCGACCCAGCGTGGTGAACTGCTTTTCCTGGATGGCGCTCACCAGACCCTTGGGATAAAGCACGAACACGCGGATGCCGTCCACGCCCAAAAAGCCGTTGGCCACCGCACTGCCCGTATCGCCCGAAGTGGCTACCAGCACGTTCACCTCACTCTGGCCCTGCTTGCGGATAAAGTAAGCCAGCAGACGGGCCATGAAACGCGCCCCCACATCCTTGAAAGCCAAGGTGGGACCATGGAAAAGTTCCAAACTGTAGATATGCTCGCTCACCTTTACGACAGGCGTGTCGAAACTCAGGGTATCGTAAACAATTTCCTTGAGCACATCCTTTTCGATATCTTCACCGAAGAAGGCCTGAGCCACTTCGAAAGCTATTTCCTGAAAGCTCAGATCTTGTATATGTTCAAAAAACGCGGCAGGCAAAACCTTGATGCGCTCGGGCATATACAGGCCCTTGTCGGGAGCCAAGCCCTTTACCACCGCCTCTTGCAGCGAGGCCAAGGGTGCTTTTTTATTGGTACTGTAATATTTCATATACGATGTTAGTCAATGGTTGGTCAGATGGAAAACAGACGTTGCATAAAATCGGGCCCCTGCAAGATGCCGTAAGAACCCGTCATCACGGCCAGTTCGTCGAAGCACTGCACCTTGTCGGGCACGCTGCCCTTGGTGCACGCACGGGCGGCTTGGTTGCGCCAGATAAGGAAAGGCACCGGCTGGGCCACGTGGGTCTTCAGACGGCAATAGGTAGGATGGTCGGGCAAAACGGCGATGCTCACCGGCTCGTTCCACGACGTTACTTCCTTGAATATCGGTTCAAGGAGGCGATGGTCGAGATACTCGATGGTTTTGAGCTTGAGGTCCACATCACCTTCGTGGCTGGCCTCGTCCGACGCCTCCACATGCACGAACACGAAGTCCTTGTCGCGGAGGGCCTCAATGGCAGCCTGGGCCTTGCCCTCGTAATTGGTGTCGTAAAGACCCGTAGCGCCCGGCACATCGATGCTTTCCAGACCGGCGTACACGCCTATGCCTTTGATAAGGTCTACGGCCGAAATAACCGCACCCGTCTTCATGGGATAGAGCTCGCTGAGCGGCGGCATACAGGGACGATAGCCCGGCGACCAAGGCCAGATGGAGTTGGCCATATCCTTGCCCGCAGCCTTGCGAGCCTGGTTGACGGGATGTAGCGGCAGAATCTCCTGCGAACGCAGTATCAAACGGTTGATGGCATCGGCAGTGGCTTGGGCCTGCGGTTCGAGTGCGCGCACCATCACTTGGGCACAGGGCGTTCCCGGCACATCGTGGGGAGGCGTACACTGCAAGTGCTTGTCACCACCCTGCATCAGCAGCAAATGGCGGTACGACACACCGGCTTCGAAGCGGACGCTCTCGCTGCCGAGCTCATGGTTGAGGTAAGCTATCAGCTGGGCCGCTTCCTGCGAAGAAATATGCCCGGCCGAATGGTTTTTGATACAGCCGTTTTCCACGCAAATAAGGTTGCAACGGGCAGCCATCCAGCCTTGGGGAATCTCTACGCCCATACTGGCGGCTTCCAGCGAGCCACGGCCCTCGAACTGGGAATGGACATCATAGCCCAAAAGGGTCATATTGGCAATCTCGCTGCCGGGAGCAAAGCCTTCAGGCACCGTCACCAAACCGCCACAGCGGCCTTCGCGGGCCATAAAGTCCATCACGGGAGTATGGGCCGCCTGCAAAGGCGTCAAGCCATCGAGCGCCTCTATGGGCTCGTCGGCCATGCCATCTCCCAGCACTATCATGTATTTCATCTCTATCGGATATTGGCTATGGAAATAATATCACCGAACACACCGGCCGCCGTTACACCGGCACCGGCACCGTAACCCTTGATAACCATCGGGTCGTCGAAATAGCGTTCGGTCTGGATAAGAATGATATTGTTGCTCCCCTTCAAATCGTAACAAGGATGCGTCTGATCCACTTCCTGCAAGCCCACCGAGCAGACACCGCGATCCATCTTGGCCACGAAGCGCCAGCGTTTGTGCTGTTTCTCCAATTCCTGACGACGCGCCTCGAAATCGGCATCCAGCTCGGGAATACGGCGCCAGAAATCGTCCAGCGAACCTTCGAAGAATTCATCGGGGATAAACAGGTTCTTCACCACATCTTCCTGCTCCACGCGATAACCGGCCTCACGCGCCAGAATCACCAGTTTGCGGATAACGTCTGTTCCGCTCAGGTCGATACGCGGGTCGGGTTCGGAGAAGCGGGCTTCTTGGGCCATCTTGATGGTCTTGCTCAGCGGAATATCCCGGCTGATGGTGTTGAAGATAAAGTTGAGCGTACCCGAAAGTACGGCTTCCATCTTAAGAATGCGGTCGCCGCTGTAAATCAGGCTGTTCATCGTATTGATAATGGGCAGACCGGCACCCACATTGGTCTCAAAGAGGTACTTGACACCTTTTTTGCGGGCCAGTTCCTTCAGGCTAGCGTAGTTGTCGTAGGCCGATGAAGCGGCTATCTTGTTGGCTGCCACCACCGAAATATTGTGTGCCAGCATATCGTGATACAGTTCGGCAATCTTGGGGCTGGCCGTGCAGTCGACGAAGACCGAATTGAAGATGTTCATTTTCAGCACCTCGTCGCGCCAAACGCCGGGATTGTTAGCAATACCCTGGGTATTAAGCAGTTCGCGGTAGTTGTCCAGGTCGATGCCGTCGCGGTCGAAAAGCGCATGCTTCAGGTCGGCTATACCCACCACATTGATTTTCAGATTGTTCTCGGCCATCAGTTTAGGACGTTGCTGTCTGATCTGGTCCAACAGGCTGCCTCCCACCGTGCCGATACCAGTCAGAAAAATATTCAACACCTGATACTCACTCAGAAAAAAGGAGTCGTGGATGACATTCAGGGTCTTACGCAGTTGATAACGCTTTACCACGAAAGAGATATTCGTTTCGGAAGCACCCTGGGCACAAGCCACCACGTTGATACCGTTGCGGCCCAAGGTGGAGAAAAGCTTGCCGGCAATACCGGGTGTACGCTTCATGCCTTCGCCTACAATGGCCACCGTAGCCAAATCTTTTTCGGCAAAGATGTCGTTGATTTCGCCGCAGGCAATCTCGTGAGCGAACTCTTCGCGCAACACTCTGACGGTTTCGTCAGCATCCGCCTCGCGCACACCGATGGAAGTGGTATTCTCGGACGAAGCCTGCGAAACCATGAACACGCTGATGCCCGACTTGGCCAACACCTTGAATATGCGGTAGTTGACACCGATAACGCCCACCATACCCATACCTTGTACGGTAATCAGGCTACTGTCGCTGATGGACGAAATACCCTTGATGGCCTTGCCTTCGCCCGAGGACATCTCACGCGAAATGAAAGTGCCGGGAGCGTCCGGATTGAAAGTATTCTTGATACGGATGGGGATATTGTCGTGATAGACAGGGAAAATCGTAGGCGGATAAAGCACTTTGGCACCGAAGTTGCAAAGCTCCATGGCCTCGACAAAACTCAGGTGCTCAATAACATAGGCATTGTTGATAACCTTGGGATCGGCCGTCATAAAACCGTCCACATCGGTCCAGATTTCCAGCACGGAAGCCTTGAGTTCGGCAGCCATGATAGCGGCTGTATAGTCGGAGCCGCCACGGCCCAGGTTGGTGGTTTCGCCCGTCTGGGCGCTGCTCGAGATAAAACCGCCCATCACCGTTACCTGAGGCAGCGATTTGCACTGCTCATACACAGCCTTGGCGGTCTGCTCGAAGTTCACCACATTCTTGTTGTATTTAAAATCGGTCTTGATCAAGTCGCGGGCTTCGATATGCTTGGCACTGAGCAGCTTGGCCACCATTACGGAAGCGATTCTCTCGCCATAGCTCAGAATGACGGCCTCCGACTTGCGCGACAGGTCTTCAATCAGGAACACGCCCTGGAAGATATTGCTCAATTCATCGAGTTTCTCGTTGACCATCTGCATGATGGCATCCTGCTCGTCGGGAGCGAACACGTTGCGGACAAGCGTATCGTGCATCTGGCGCATCTTCTGCACATTGTCACGGTAAAGGGCATCGCCGGCAGCCGCCTGACGCGAAGTCTGTATCAGCAAGTCTGTCATGCCGCCTATAGCCGACACAACAACAAGCAACTGGTCTTTTTCTGCCGCAACGATTTTCTTGATGTTCGACAGACCTTCTACGGAACCTACGGATGTTCCACCGAATTTGAGGACTTTCATATTGAATATTCAACTAAGATGACCTTGCAGCGTCCGGCATAACGAAAGCCGAAAATTCAAGCTGCAAGCTCGGGTATGTAAGATAAAGTGAATCGGAAAAATTTGGATAACAGGCTAAGGCTCTGCGCTTCCCTGTTGCGGCGGATGCGAAAAGTAAACTAGACCCCCAAAGGGGTGACGGTAGTGGTTCGGTTGTAGTAATAAACCATCTTTTTCATTTTTCCGGCCGCAAATATAATGCAGGATGTATGCAAATGCAAATATTTTTAGGGATTTGCCCGCTCGCCTTGCGGTTATTTATCCTGCGCCGACGCGTGTGCCTGCATCTTCTTGAGTACCGATTCCTTTACCTTGATGATAGTGCCGTGTTTATGTCCTTCGGGCAGATAAATCTCGTCGTCTATGGGCTCGAAAGTCTGGAAGTCGCGGGTGCGCACCGCCCCGAAACGAGCCTCACGGTAAACGTCAAAATATATCAGCCAGTCCTGACCCACCTGTATGGCACAGGCTCCTTCGGAATAGACGGGTGCGAACTTGACCGACGGGCGGGTATAAGGGCCGGCAGCCGCCGGGGCAAAAGCGCAGAAAAGGTCGCTGTAGCCGGGTTTGCGGTTATCCTTGATAATGACCACATAGTCTTGGGGCGCACGGCGCAACACAAAAGCATCTATCGAATTGAAGCCCGGGTCGTAGAAGGGCTTGGCCGGCGCGAAGCTCTCGAAATCCTTGGTGGTGGTATAATACTGGCGGTGGGCATTGTTCTGTCCCAAACGGTCGGCCTCGGTATAGGCCTGCGGCATGATGCTCGACGACCAGGCAATGAGAAATTCTTCGGTTTCGGTGTCGTAGAACACTTCGGGAGCCCAGACATTGTTGGTGAGTGAGTCTTGCATAACAGGAATCACGCGCTGCTCCGACCAATGGATAAGGTCGTCGGAGCTGGCATAGCCAAAACCTCTTTCGCCCGACCAGGCAATGGTCCACACCAAATGGAAACGGCCGTCAGGGCCTTGGCAAAGGCTGGGGTCGCGCATCATCGATTGGGGCGAGAAACGGGCGGGTTCCATGCTTTGTGTCAGCACATTATAGTACTCGGCGTGTTTGTTGCCCACCTCGGGTTGCAGCCAGCTGCCGGGCAGGCTGTCCCAATGGTAGCCATCGTAGCTGTAGAGAAAATGCAGCCCGTCCAGAGCGGGTTCGCGATGGCCGCTGAAAAGATACACTTCCTTTTCACAGCAGGAAGCAAACAAGCCCAATGCCAGCACCAAAGCCAGCGTATGTTTCAGAAGAGCTTTCATGGAAGCTTTATTTTATAAGTGAATGTTTCGTTGTTGACAGTCTGCACTTGCAGCAAATAGAGACCTTGGGGCAGACCTTCCAGACTGAGGGTGTTGAGGGTGCC
>CAVEPA010000021.1:0-8396 GCA_963617485.1 bacterium
CCGCATTCTCTTCATCCCACTTGGCGTCCCTGTCAGCGGGAAGGATTTCCGGGTAACGAGGTTGAGCTTACTCGGTTTGCCGGTCTTTTCGTAATCTCCGAACTCTCCGCGGAAGTATTTCTCGATATATTCGTCCTGGATAGGGCTTACGCGATTGTTAATTTTCTCAACTTTCTCAGGGATGATGTCCACGGCCGTCACCTTGTGATGCTGCGAAAGCAGCGTGGCGATGCTAAGGCCTACGTAGCCTGTGCCTGTACCTGTACCTGTACCTGTACCTGTACCTGCAACTGCTATCTGAATGTCTTTGATTAACTTCGTTGTGAGCGAATCTTTTCTAGGGGAATCAGCGGAAGGTAACATCTGTCAAGCGGAGTACCTTTCAGATTTTTTGCAATTTGCTACAAACTTCGGTATATCCTAATTTTTACTTAAAAAAACGCACGTATATTCATAAGGTGTAGTACTTGGCGTACCACTGGGCGAAGTGGCGAAGGCCGATGCGGAGGGGTGTGGAGGGGCGGAAGCCGAAATCTTCCTCAAGGGGAGTCGTGTCCGCATAGGTTACAGGCACATCGCCGGGTTGCATGGGCACGAGTTCTTTATGGGAGTCGAAATCGTAGTCTTGTGGAAGTACGCCTGCGCGGACAAGTTCCTGCTGGAGGATATCCACGAAATCGAGCAGGTTCTCGGGGTGGCTGTTGCCGATGTTGTAGACCTTGTAGGGCGGAACGGGCAGGCCGTCGGCACCGGTCTGTTTCTCGGGCGCATGCTGCATTACTCTGATAACGCCTTCCACGATATCGTCCACGTAAGTGAAGTCGCGCTGGCAGTTGCCGTAGTTGAATATCTTGATGGTGTCGCCCTTGACGAGTTTGTCGGTGAAGCCGAAATAGGCCATGTCGGGGCGGCCGGCGGGGCCGTAGACGGTAAAGAACCTCAGGCCGGTTGACGGGATGTCGTAGAGTTTGCTGTAGGCGTGGGCCAGCAGTTCGTTGCTCTTTTTGGTGGCGGCGTAGAGGCTCACGGGGTTGTCTACTTTGTCGTCGGTGGAGTATGGCACTTTTTTGTTGCTGCCGTAGACGCTGCTCGACGAGGCGTAGACCAGATGTTCGGTGCCGTGGTGGCGGCAGGCTTCCAGTATGTTGTAGAAGCCGATAAGGTTGCTCTCGATATAGGCATCGGGGTTGGTGATGCTATAGCGCACGCCGGCTTGGGCGGCCAGGTTCACTACCACGGCGGGCTGATATTCGCTGAAGATTTTTTCGATTGTTTCCTTGTCGGCGATATTGCCTCGGACGAAGGTCCAGTTGCCGCCCAGGGCCTCGATTTCTTGCAGGCGGGCGTATTTGAGCTGGGGGTCGTAGTAGTCGTTCACAGAGTCGATGCCGATTAGCTTGACGTCGTTCACTTCGGTGAGCAGGCGTTTGACGAGATTGCTGCCGATAAAGCCGGCGGCACCGGTGACGAGTATGGTTTTGCCTTGCAGGCTGATATTGTAGGTGAGCATAGGGCTAGGGTTTGATGTTGGCTTTGAGTTGCTGTTTGATTTGCTTTTTGATTTGCGCGGCGCGATGGTGCAGTTGTTGGTATAGGGCTTGCCAGCGGGTTTGTAGGCCTTGGCAGAGGCTGGGTCTAAGACAGCGCTCGATAAGGGAGCGGATGTCGGCGTGGGCGGTGCGTGAGGCGGCGGTGCGTGTTGAGGCGGTGGTGGGTGTTGAGGCGGGCGCGGCGGCCCCGGTGGGGCCGCAGGCCGCTGTGCGGCCGGCCGAGCTGCGCTCGGCCCGCGCCAGCTCCCGGTAGAAGCGGCACCGTTGCCGATGCGGCTTGACGTTGCTCCAAACGGCCGGATTGTGCTCTCTGACGGCTGCGTAGCTCAGCTCTTGCGTGAGCAGCCGCGCCGGGCCTTCGGCCGGCGCGGCAACGCTGCCACTCTCGGCGGCCGGGCCTTCAAGGGCCCGCAGCGCGGCTGCGCCGCGCTGGCTGTTCACCAGCAACAAACTGGTGCCTCTATCATCGTCGAGGGGCGTAGCGGGCAGCAAGTGCTGTATGCCCCAGCAATCGCCCAGCGTAAGGTCACTCTGGCTGCGTCCTCCTTTGACGCGACAGGCATAACAGGCGGGCCGCAGCGTCAGGTCGTTCAAGAAAGCCCGCATATAGGGGTTCTGCATGGCGGGCTGCAAGAGCTCGCGTTTCGCGCCTGCGGCCTTAGGCGCGAAACGCAGCTGCAAGCCGTAGTGTCGCCAGCCTTGGGCCTTGCAGCGGAAGTTCACCGCCTCCAAGCGCCCCGTCTCGCCCAGCGAGCGCAGGTACAAGTCCCAGACTTTGGGGCTGGGCACACCGTGGCAAACCACATCTACCGCCAGCAAATTGTCGTCATCGCGGCCCAAAAAGCGCCGCAGTGCGGCTATCTGACAGGGCGTGCCGGTGAACAGCACCCGACGGCCGGCTTTCAAAAAGGCTTGGGCATCACGGAAGGCCGTTCCCGTGCGGGCTTGCACATATTTGCTGCCCACAAAAGCTTCCAAGCCCCTTATATCTTCGGCATAGTCCAACAAGACTTGCCAGTTGTCATCGAAACGTGCGCCGAACACCACCCCACCCCGCGCTATGGTCTGCCGAGCCAAAAGAAGGAACAGCCCGCCCGAAGAACTGCGCTCGCGTACCGGGCGCTCGGTATTGACAGCGGCCAGCACCCGCAAGGGTTCACGCTCGGCCTGGGCATTCAGAAAGGGGCAGACTTTTTCGCAGCGTCCGCAGTGGCTGCAAAGGGCGGCATCGACCTTGGGATAAAGAAAACCTTCGCTGTCGGCCTGCAAACTGATACAGGCTTGGGGACAGGCTTGCGCACAGGCCCCGCAACCGCAACAAAGTTCTTTGTTTTCTATCCTTATCATCCAAAATATCGCAACTTACTGGCCCCGTCCAAGTTTGCCCAAAATTTTGCTGGCAAAAAAGCGGCGTTCATCTTTTTCCAGCCCCAGCAAGCAGGCACTCAAGCCCACCGACAGCACACAGCTGCCACCCACGGCCAGAAAACGCAGCCAGCCTTCGTCCAACTGTTGGCGCACCCACAGAGGCAGCAGCACAGCCACCGCAACCGTGGCCAACAAGGGCAGGTAAATATGGCGTAGATATTGTCCGAGTTTCACGCCGATGAGCGGACGCAACATCAGCATACGGGCCAGCTGGGCCACACATTCCACGCAGAAATGTACGATGAACACACTGTAGGCGGGTGCTCCCAGCCTCAGCACCAGATACGAAAGGGGCAGTATCGTCAGCAGTATGCCGCCCACCACCAGCTGGTATTGCTTTATTTTGCCAGTGGCCTGATTGGCAACCACACAAGGGTTGGACAAGGCACACAACATCGAGATGCAGATCATTATCTGCGTGAATATCACCGCATTGTCGGGTACGGTCCCCAGCCATACGCGCAGCAGAAAACCGGTTTCGAGCAAGATGGGCAGCCCTAGAAAAAACAGCAGCAAGAACGAAAAGCGCGCGCTGCGGAACATCAGGCTGTGCATATCGGCCATATTGCCCAGCGCGTAATTCTTGGTAATCTGCGGGTTCACCGCCATCTGGAAGTTGGTAACGAACTGCTGCACAGCGCCTTGCACCTGCACGGCAATACCTCGGGCAGCATTCACCACCGGGCCGAAAAAGATGTTGAGCATCATGTTCAGACCCTGGGTAAAGAGCACGGCCGACAGATTGCCCACGAAACTCCAGCCGGCAAAACCGAACATCTCGCGGAAAAGGCCTCGTTCCACACTGGCCTTACAATAATGGCTCTCGTCGAAACGGCGGTGGCAATAGCAGGTGTACACCAGGCGCACCAGCACTTGCACGCCCAGCAGCAACAGGGCATAGACGATGAGTTTGTCCCAAGGCAGCAGCTGCAAGAGATACACCACGCCCAGCTTGAGCAGCACCTCCAGTATGGAGATATAGGCGAAGGCCGACATTTTCTCGTGCGCGATGATATCGGCGTTGTAGGGGGTCGACATCACATTGACGGCGCAAACCAGTATGGAGCATTGATACACCCACATAGCTGCCGTGGCGCGATTTTCGGGAATGACGAGTTTTTCGCTGAGAAACCACAGACCCAAGGTCTCGCCCAGCACCACCATCAGCAAAGCGATGAGGAAATGTATCTGCAAGGCGCTGCTGAAGACGCTGCGTAGCCGCTCTTTGTCGCCCCGCGCCAACTCTACGTTCAGGTAACGCTGGGTGGCCGACACCATGCTGCCGTTGATAAAGGAGAACATCACGATGACACCTCCCACCACGTTGTAGATGCCGAAGTCTTCCACGCCTAGGGTCTGCAATATCACCCGCGAGGTGTAAAGCGACACCAGCATGGTGAACAGCACCCGGCCGTAAAGCATCAGGGTGTTTCTGGCAATGCGCCGGTGGTTGGTGGCTGTGATTTCTTTATTCATCGGGCAAGCAGGTAGCGTCTACAAAGCGCGCTCCGTCATCGGGTTTTACCCAGAAAACTTGGAAAGTGCTTTCGTATTCGGGGAACTGCGCCAGATATTTTTCCTTGAGTTCCTTTTCGATGGATGCCTTATAGGCGGGATCCACCAGAGCAATGACGGCACCTTTGAAGCCGGCACCGGAAAAACGTCCGCCGTAGATACCGGGCAGACAGCGGATAATATTGTAGATGGCGATAAGCTCGGCCGATCCGCATTCGTAGTTGTGGATGGAGCTTTCGCAAGAATCGAACGAGAGTTTGCCGAAGAGTTGCAGATTGCCGGTTTCCCAAGCCGTAACGCCTTGACGCACACGGCGGTATTCGCTGTAGAAATGTTCTGCGCGTTTGGCGAAGCGCAGCGGCATCATATCGCGGGTCTTGTCGAAGGTTTCCTTGGGGATGTCGCGCAGGAAGGTCTTGTCGAGGCTCTTGAGCGTGGCGTTCTGGTAGGCCAGCATGTTCCAGGCGGCGGTCTTGCATTCGCTCACGCGCAGGTTGTAGTCGGAATTCACCAGCGAACGCGTCAGGCCCGAGAAGAAGATGCCGATTTCGAAATCGGGCATTTTGGGATGACGCTTGATGATGCGCCATTCGTTGCTGTCGCAGTCGAGAAAGAGCAGACCGTCCTTGCGTCCCAGCGCAATACAGGCTTGGTCGAGCAGACCGTTGTTCAGGCCGATGTATTCGCGCTCGGCTTCGGAGGCTATCTGTACTATTTCGAAGGCTTGCAGGTGTATGCCGTTGGCCTGTGCGAAAGCCATCACGTAAGCAATCAACACCGCTGCCGACGAGCTCAGGCCGCCCACGGGCAGCGAGCCTTTTATCACACCTTCTATACCATGGCTCAGCTCGAAGCGTTTCTTCAGGGCGTATTTGGCACCGCGTGCGTAGTCGCCCCAGTGCTTTTCCTTCACTTCGGTGCGTCGGCTGATATCGAACTGCACTTCGCCCTCGAAACTGAGCGACGTGAGCTTGACCATGGCATCGTCGCGTACGTTGAACCAAAGGTCGACACCTTTATCTATAGCGAAACCGGTCACCAGCCCATGCTGATGGTCTACGTGCGCGCCGATGGGGCACACGCGGTAGGGCGCAAAAATGTGGTACTGGTAAGTCTTCATTGTTTATCGGGTGTTGGCGGTGTTTCGGATGTTGTTGCCGGGGCTTCAAAGGCCGGACGCAGGAATTTGGATGGGATGCTGACGCTGGCCAGCACGATACCTTCTATAGCGACGCTGAAGATTTTGTGGCCGCGTTTGTTGCGTTTCTTGCCCGCTGCATCGGCACCGGGCATAAGCAGTTTGCCCCGGCAACCCTTGAAGGGCCCCTCTGTGACGCAGACCTCCATGCCTTGCATATCGGGGGTGATTTCGCCCCAAAGGTAATAGTCTAGCGGATCTTCGTCTTGTGCGTGCCGGCCGCGATGCTTGCGGCGCAGTTCTTCGGTTTGGCGGCGCAACTCTTCTTCGGCACGGCTGACCAATTCCATGAACGCATTCATCTGACGGTCTGGCACCCGCATGGGGTCGTTGTATTTGCAACCTCGGGCAAAGCGGTATTGCAGCGTGGGTGTCAGGGCGATGATGGGGTCTAGCACGCGGCGGTCTTCGCGCACAAAGAGCAAATCGGGCAGCACGGGCTGGCCGGCTCTGGTGGGCGTATATACTTGCGGCAAGCTGTAGGGTGCCTCCTGCAACATTTTGTAGGCGGGCATTTTGGCGTTGCGACGTTTGAGGTCGCGCAGCACATACCATTGCTTGCTGTCGTTCTCCATAAATGCTTTAAGTCCTGCAAAAGTATCTATTTTATTGATACTTAAGCAGTTACGACATTATTATGTGTTTTTACGAGGCCCAAGGCCCAACATGTGTCGTTCACTATTTGCCGCTTATCAAGGTCTGCCGGCCAGCTTCATCATTTTGAAACATCTCTTAATGAATGTTAGCCATTATTACCTTGATGTTAGAAACTGCAAAATTAATACATTCTCCCCAACCGCCCAAGCCTTCCACCCATATTTTTACCCCCCCCCAATTTTTATTAATGTTTGGGGCTTTGTAAGAATTATTCTTACATTTACAGCGTCTAAGGATGTAAAAAAAAATACGATTATGGCAAGAACAGTTAGCAGTGGAAATACTTTTCCACCAGGGCCAGCGTTTTGGCCTCATCGCCTTGCAGTTCGGCCCGCAAATTGGCATCCTTGAAGGCCGAGAGCGTAGCGATGATATCGTCTATCGTAGCCTTGGAGAAAACATGATACTGCTCGAAAACCTCGCGCTGGGCCTGCAAGCAACGGGCCGAAGCCTCGCAACTGTCGGGCAGGCAGGCCAAACTTTTAAGCTTTTCGGCATTCTCGGCCTTGTGGATATTCACATTGACGTAGGTGCGTTCGGCCACCTCGAGCGCATCGGGCATCTCGAAACCATGACGGCAAGCCACGGCCAGGCCGGCCAGCAGTTGGTAGAGGTTGGCCGAAGCGTCGGGCGAGCGCATCTCGACGGTCTGTTTCTGGGTGGTGTCGTAATGGCAGACGGCTTCGAGTGGGTTGCTCTGGGCGCACATGTCGCTATCGGCCGACCAGCCTAGCGGAACGCGTACCAGCACCGAGCGGTTGCGGTCGCCCCAGCAGACATTGGTGGGCGCTTCTTGATGGGGCACCAGGCGCAAATAAGAGGTTGGGTTGCGGTTGCCGAAAGCGGTAATGGCCGGTGCGAGGTCCATCATGCCGGCTATGGCCTTGCGGGCCGTTTCGGAAAGAACGCCGTTCGCGAGCATCTGGTTCTGGCCGTCCTTCAAGATACGCATATGGATATGCAGGCCCGAGCCGGCCTTGCCCGCGATAATCTTGGGTGCGAAGGTGACGTTGTAGCCGTATTGATATCCCAAGTTGCGGATAATCCATTTAGCCAGCATCAGCTGGTCGGCAGCCTGCGTGGCCGGCACGGGCAGGAACTCGATTTCGTTCTGTTCGTAGTTGAGGCCGTTCAGGGTAAAGTTGCCCACTTCGCAATGGCCGTACTTGATTTGGCCGCCGCATTGGGCAATATATTTCATGCACTGGGTGCGGAACTCGTTGAACTTGGCAAAGGGCGCCGATTCGTGATAACCGCGTTGGTCGCTGGCCGGGAAGTTCTCTTCGGCCGGTGCAATCACGTAGTATTCCAATTCGCCCATGGCCTCGAAATCCATGCCGGTTACTTCGTGGAAGGCTTCACAGGCGCGGCGCAAACATACTTGGGGAGCGCTGTCGAGCGGCTGGCCGTCTTTATTGTAAAAGTCGCACAGAAAACTCAGCGTAGGCACTTTGGCAAAGGGGTCGAGAAAGGCCGTAGAGAATCGCGGCATCACATACAGGTCGCTGCTGCCCGCCTCGATAAAGGGGAACAGGCTGGAGCCGTCCACGCGTTCGCCGCAGCTGAGAATGGTGTTCAGATAACTCTCGTTGTTGATGACAAAATTCAGGGTCTTGAGTCTGCCGTCGCCTGCGGGATACATGAAATTGATCATCTGTATGTAGTTATCGCGGATATACGAGATGATGTCGGCTTTGGTAAACTCGCCCGAAGGCTTGTCGAGATAGGCCACCAGCGGGTTGGCGTTCATTGCATGAGATATTGCTTGTTCCATAGTTAAGTATGTTAGGTTGTTGTTCTTGCTTTTTGAAGCTTGCTTTTGCTCCGGGCGAAGATACGAATTTTTATACATTTTATACTCGACGGGCTTTCTTTCTTGCAGATTTCGAACATTTCGACAAAATGAAAAAAATAAGACTTTCGTTTGCGGGATATAAAAAAAGCAGTACCTTTGCAGCGCTTTTTCCAGAAAAGCAAATAAGGTCAGATTCGCTAGCTCAGCAGGTAGAGCACATCCCTTTTAAGGATGGGGTCCTGGGTTCGAGCCC
>CAVEPA010000022.1:0-6458 GCA_963617485.1 bacterium
CGGCAGCTATAGCAGTTCTTCACAGACCAATCCTACGGGTGCTTCCTCGGGCTCCAACCGCGTGAACCGTGGCGGCAGCTGGTACTTCGATGCCAGGTACTGCCGTGTGTCTAACCGGCTCTACTTCAATCCGGACAGCAGGGACATCTTCCTCGGCTTGCGCCTTGTCCTCTCAGTTCAACCTTAAAAAAAAAGAAAAGTAAAACTATCCTTCTGTCTTCAAAAAGCCTGCCAAATAAAAGGCAGGCTGAAAGGAAGACAGAAGCCAAAAAATAAAAAACGATTTGAACAATTCACCTCAAATATTAACCCTTTAAACCCAAAGAAAATGAAAAAAGTTATCGTGTTATTGCTGGCGCTTTGCTTGGCATTGCCCGCAGTGAATGTAAGTGCACAGAACAACCGAGCCTTGAACAAGGCCCTGAAGAAAGAGTACAAAATGAAGATGAAGGAGTTCAAAAAAGGCGGTTGGACGCTGTACGGCTCCTCGCGCTCGCTCGATGTGGTGCTGCTCAAACATTATGAAAAGTTGAACGCCGAAAACGAAAACGCCTACGAAATTGTAGGTACTTGCTCCAAGTTTGTGTCGAAAAATGTGGGCCATCAGACCAGCATCAACAATGCCTGCAACATCTACGCCCAGCAGGCCGGACGTCTGGTGAAGGGCCGTATTGTGAGCGACCTTGCCGGCAGCGACGATGTGGCCGCCGAGTTCGACCATTTCTATGCCGCTTACGAGAGCCAGGTACAGAAGGAATTGAACGGCGAACTGCAGGAATCTTTCTCGGTTATCCGCACCAACAAGGATGGCACCTTCGAAATGCAGACCTTCTTTATCGTGAACGAGTCGGCCGCCACCCGCGCCCGCATCCGTGCCTTTGAAAATGCGGCTAAAGAAAGCGCCGTGGCCCAGAAGTATGCCAAACAGATAAGCGAGTTTGTAAACGAAGGCTTCAACCCCAACGCAGAATAAGTAAAGAATGACCAAACGGTTCTACGTTTTTGCGATATTGGTTATGTGCCTCAGCCCTGCTTTCCCGCAAAGCTGGGCTGAGGTAACGGCCGATACCGAGACCTATCTTTCGGGCGACGGTTGGGGTGCCACCGTCGAAGAGGCCGACCAGCAGGCGCTCGCAGCGCTGATAAGCAAGATTTCGGTGGTGGTAAGCAGCGACTTCAGCATCACCGAAGACGAGCGCATGGTCAATGGCCAGCTCGATGCCAACTCCTATACCAACTCCAAGCTGCAGACCTATTCCACGGCCACGCTGACCAATACCGACCGCATTGTTGTCGACAACAATCCCGACGAAGTGCATATCGGCCGCTATATCAAGCGTACGGAACTGAACCGCATTTTCGAAGGCCGTCTGCGCAGCATCAAGGAGTACATCCGTCTGGGCAAAATGGCCGAAGGCTCCTGCAAGATAGACGATGCCCTGCGCAATTATTATTGGGCCTTTTCGTTGTTGAAATCGGTGCAGCATCCTTCGGAAGTAACCTATAACGATGAGGAAACGGGCGAGACGATTTATCCGCTCACCTGGCTGCCGCAGCACCTCACCGATATTCTGAAAGGCTTGGAGGCCAAGGTAATAGCCAACGATGGCACCTATGTCGATTTGATGTTCACCTACGAAGGACGGCCGGTGAATTCGCTCGATTTTACCTATTTCGACGGACGCAACTGGAGCAATATCTGCAGCGTGAAGAACGGCCGTGGCGCGATGGAGTTCACGCCAGGTATGATACCCGAAAATGTGCAGATAAACTACGAGTACGCCTATCGCAGCCAAGCGCATATCAATCAGGAAATCAAGAGTGTGCTGGGTGTGGTTAAAGGCCAGTCGTTTCGTGTGGCTCGTGTGAATATCCGTACGGCGGCAGTGGTGGCCCAGCAAGAACAACCCGAGGTGGCAGCCGACTCTCAGACCGAGACGCTCAAGAGCGATGCTCTTTTGCCCATAGACAACGTCAACGCATATCGCGATACGCTCGACAAGGTGGTGAAAGCCATACGTCAGCGCAAGTACGATGCGGTGCAGACCTGCTTCACGCCCGATGGTTGGGATATGTTCACCCGTCTGGTCAAGTATGGCAAGGCCCGCGTGCTTAACACCGACAGTTGCAGCTTCAGCCAGTTCAGAGACGATGTGATTGCCCGCAGCATACTGATGTCGTTCTCTTTCGAGCGCGGCATACGCAAGGACTTTGTGGAAGATGTGGTTTTCACTTTCAACTCAGACCGCAAAATAGACTGTGTGGCCTTCGGTCTCGACAACAAGGCCCGGGAAGATATTATGAACCGTGGTGCCTGGACGCCTGTGGCCCGCCAGACCATCATGCAGTTTCTCGAGAATTACAAGACGGCCTATGCCTTGAAGCGTTTGGACTACCTGAAGACCATCTTCGATGACGATGCCGTTATCATTGTGGGTCATGTGGCTGAAAAACTGGTGGCGCAGCAGGGTAGCGGCGATATGCCTGTTTCGTATCGCAACGAAAAAGTTGTGAAGCGTGTACAATACAGCAAGGAACAATATATGAAGAATCTCGAAGCCTGTTTCCGCAGCAATGAGTTCGTGAACATCCGATTTGCCAACAACGATGTGCGCAAGACCATGAACGGCGAGGAATATGGCATACAGATAAAGCAAGACTATTATTCAACCAACTACGGCGACCAGGGCTACCTCTATCTGCAAGTGGATTTGGAAGACCCCGACCGGCCCGTTATCAAGGTGCGCACCTGGCAGCCCGAACCCGACCCGGAAATTGGTCTCTTTGGCCTCGGCACCTTCTGAGGACAGTAGTTGACAAAAATTATGGATATGCGCAGATATATTATGGCAGTACTCGGCCTGTGTGCCTCCCTTGGGGCGATGGCGCAGAACGAGAAGATGAGCGATTATAAGGCCTTCCGCCAGCAGATGCTTGCCGATTATCAAGGCTATCGTGGCAAAATACTCGACGATTATGCCAAGTTCTTAGATACCGTTTGGGACGATTACGAAAGCTTCAAGGGTAAGCCAGCCTATGAGGCACCCAAGCCGCAAACCGTCCCCCAAGCGACTCCCACCGATGCAACACCTGCGGCGACGATTCCGACACCGGAGCGGCCGGCGCAGCCCGCTGCGCCGGCCGTCCCGGCCAAGCCTGCAACGCCCACCGTCCCGGCCAAACCCGCTGCGCCCACGCAAAAGAATCTGTCCTTCGGTTTTTATTCGCTTAAAGTCCAAGCTCCGGCCTTGGAACTGCCCGCACTCAATGGCGACGACAGTCATGCGGTAAGTGCGCTCTGGCAGCAGCTGCAAAATCAGGACGTGTACGGCCGGGTGTCATCTGCACTCGAACAATACCGCCTGGGCTGCAACCTCAACGACTGGCTCAGCTACGAATTGGTGCATGCCTATGCCGTTGCGCTTTATCCCGGCAACGACAACGCCGGTACCATACTGACGCATTACCTTTTGGCCCACATGGGCTACAACGTCCGCTTGGGCCGGACGGGCGCAGGCCGCTTGCTGCTGCTGATGCCTTTCCGTCAGATGGTGTATGTGCGCCCCTACCTTAACATAGACGGTGAGCAGTACACCATTTTTATGTACGAAAACGGACGCGACGTGAGCCGTAACATCACCACGCTATCCACCTGCCGTCTGCCTGCCGATGCCGATTTGGGCCAAGCTTTCAACCTGGTGCTGGACCGGCCCATAATGCCCGCCCGTGGCGAGAAACAATATGAACTCAGCGATGGGGTTATCACCCTGCGCGGAACGGTACCCGAGCTGCCGGTGGCCCTGGCCGATGGTTTTGTTCAGACCGATATTCCCGTGTATGACCAGAGTTGTCTGTCGGCCTCGTTCCGCAACGACCTGCTCGCGCAAGTGCGCGAGCAGCTGCAAGGCTTGACGGAAAAGGAAGCCGTGAGCCGCCTGATGCACTTTGTACAGTTCGCCTTCAAGTACGCCACCGATAACGAGCAGTTCGGCTACGAGAAGCCTTTCTTTGTGGAGGACAACTTCTATTATCCCTACAACGATTGCGAAGACCGCGCCGTGCTTTTCGCCTTTTTTGTGCGCAACCTCCTGGGCCTGGACGTACACCTGCTCCACTATCCCGAGCACATGGCCACGGCCGTGTGCTTTACCGACCAGACGCTGCAGGGCGACGGCTATATGTACCGCGGCCGCCGCTACCTCATTTGCGACCCCACCTACATCGGCGCAGGCATCGGACGTTGTATGCCGCGCTACGAGAAAGTGACTCCCAAGATAGAATTTTGATAACGATATGAGAATGTATTTCGGCCGCTTGAGCCGACGTTTGCTAACCCAGCTTTTGCTGTTGATGGCACTGCCTGTGGCAGCGCAAGCTCAGACCTCAACTTTAACCTCGCCTTCCACCATGAGTGTGAGGTCCTTCACCTTGCTCGAGTCCGACCTCACGGCGCAGAACCGAACCACCATGGTGCTAGACCAGAACGGCGACAAATGCGCGCTTATCCGTATCCAGACCACCCAAAAAGGATTCTCCTTCGATGTGGGCTCGGCAGGTGTGCAGAAAGTGGAAGATAATCATGTGGCCGAAGTCTGGGTGTACGTGCCGTTTGGCGTGCGTCATATCAGCATCCGTCATCCGCAGCTGGGCTCGCTGAGATACGATTTTCCCATCAACATCCAAAAAGCTCGCACCTACGAAATGGTGCTTTCCGCAGGGCAGGTGCAGACCATCGTGCAACAAGATTTGGGCGGTTCCTATTTCGTGATGAACGTTGCGCCGGCCAATGCCATTGTGGTGGTGGATGATGCTGAACAAGTGGTAGAAGAAGGTGTCGTGTCGATGTTTCTGACCTACGGACGGCATAGCTATCGTGTATCGTCTCCGCTTTATCAATCGGAGGCTGGCAATATCGAGATAGGATTGGAGAAAAAGACGCTCGATATCAGCCTTAAGCCCGACTATGGACAGTTGGAGATTAGCACCATGCCCGAGAACGGTGCCCGCGTCTATATCGACGGCAGCGAGACACCGGCAGGTACTACGCCCTTCACCACCGACCGACTGCCCAGCGGTGAACACACTTTGCGGCTGCAACTGGCGCAGTACGAGAGCAGGACGATGCAGGTAACTTTGCCCAGCGATGGCTCTACTCAGCCGTTGTCCGTAGCCCTGACACCGACCTATGGCATACTCAACATTAAGGCTCCACAAGGTTGCCACATTTATGTGAACAACGAAGATAAGGGTGCTGACTTTTGGTCGGGCCGACTTTCGGCCGGGCCTTATGTGGTGGAGGCGCGCCGGGCCTCGCACCGCAGCACCAGCCAGCGCGTCGACGTGGTCCGTGGCGAGGAACAGCGCATAGAACTCGCCGCCCCGACACCCATCTACGGCTCGCTCAATGTGTCGAGCAAGCCCGTCGGTGCCGAAGTGTATCTGGACGGTACCAAACTTGGCACGACCCCCGATATATTTCGCAATGTGCTGGAAGGTACGCACAGCATCGAGCTCCGCAAGCCAGGCTTCGCTACCCACACCGAACAAGTAACCATCACCGAGGGCAAGGTCAGCGACCTCAGTGCGACACTTTCGGCAGAAGAAAAGCCCAAACCCGCCGCTGCCGTCTCCGGCCAAAGTGGCACGCTTCGGGTCAATACGGGCAATGCCGTCCTCGACCGACTTGTCAGCAATATGGTTTATGTGGAGGGCGGCACCTTCACGATGGGAGCCACCTCCGAGCAAGGGAGTGATGCCGATAGTGATGAGAAGCCTGCGCATAGCGTCACGCTCAGTAGCTATTATATAGGCAAGTACGAGGTCACGCAAGCGGAGTGGAAGGCCGTCATGGGCAGCAATCCGTCAAATTTCACAGGTGACGACAATCTGCCCGTGGAATGCGTGTCATGGAATGACTGTCAGGAGTTTATCAAAAAGCTCAATGCCAAGACGGGCTTGAAGTTTCGCCTGCCCACCGAGGCGGAGTGGGAGTATGCCGCACGAGGTGGAAACAAGAGCCGAGGTTTCAAATATGCTGGAAGCAATAATATAGCCGATGTGGCTTGGTATCAAGGCAATAACGGAAGTAAAACAACCCACGCAGTCGGCACTAAGCAGCCGAATGAACTGGGACTATACGACATGAGCGGCAACGTATGGGAATGGTGCGGTGACTGGAATGGCAGCTATAGCAGCGCCTCGCAGACCAACCCGATGGGTGCTTCTTCGGGCTCCGACCGCGTGATCCGTGGCGGCAGCTGGTACAGCAATGCCAGGTACTGCCGTGTGTCTCGCCGGAACTTCAACTTTCCGGACTGCAGGAGCATCAACCTCGGCTTGCGCCTTGTCCTCTCAGTTCAACCTTAAAATAAAAGAGAAAAGGGAAACTATCCTTCTGTCTTCAAAAAAGCCTGCCAAATAAAGGAAATACCTTTCTGCATCTGTTTGTCGTTTATAGA
>CAVEPA010000023.1:0-4270 GCA_963617485.1 bacterium
TATTCCAGTGGGCAAAGGTAATATAAATTGCCATTTCGACCTTAACTAAAGTTCCCTCCCCCCAAAAGTGTCAACCTTTTTCAGGCAAGGTCAAGATCCTCAAGCAGCTGATTGATTTTAGCAAAATATAGGCTGGTTTCTATGTCTTTTTATCTAAAAATTCATACATTTGCGCAACTTAAACAGCAAAAGCAATGCCATCGGAAATAGGCTACAGTAGCCTTATGGCATTGATGTTGCGGCCGCATTGCGGGCCTTCTCTTCTGGCCGAATAGAGGCTTGCGGTTTCGTAAGTGCAAATGCCGACAAGCTGAATATTTTCAGGCTTAACCCCCGCTTCGACCAGCATTCTGCGGTTGATTTCGGGAAGGTCGAGGTGGTGACCGGTCTTTCTGTCGCCCTCGGTCTTGGCACCGTTCCAACGGTAGATGCCGTCCATTGGGAAGCCCGTCTCCTTAAAGAGTTTGACGACATCCTCCCCTACCTGAAAGCATTCACTGCAGATGCCCGGCCCGACAACTGCCAGCAAATCT
Organism: bacterium; assembly: GCA_963617485.1. GTDB lineage: Bacteria > Bacteroidota > Bacteroidia > Bacteroidales > UBA1402 > UBA1757. The sequence goes on from CAVEPA010000023.1 coordinate 534, forward strand.
TCTGCTGCCGTGCCGTACTCGCTGCGCATCGTAAATATGACCCTGCGGGTGATGCTCGCGAGCGTTCCTTTCCATCCCGCGTGAACGGCAGCCACGGCTTTGTGAACAGGGTCGTACAGCAAGACGGGAATGCAGTCGGCCGTCCTCACGCCGATGGCCACACCCGGAACATGGGTCACCAGCGCGTCGTAGCCCTCGAGTTCCTCTCGGGCAAGTCCAGGACGGTCGATAACAGACACTTGGCAGCCGTGCACCTGATGGGCCTGCACCACCCGACAAGGCAGCTCCTCTCCCCTGCCTACGGTAAAAGCCTCAACGTCATCACTTATGTTGTATCGTATCATAGACCATGTTTTCAACGCAAGAGGATGAGAATACAACCATAACGCGCGGAACCGATCAAATAAACTGCGATTCCGCGCATTATCAGGTTATGATTATTTCGATATATTATCGGGATTCTGCTCAAGCTTAGCATTGCTCTCAAGGTCGCCTTGAGGAATTTTGAAAAGATAAGTCTTCTGCGGCTTGAACACCACCTCGCTCGAGATGTAGGTTATGCCATCCAGCGTGGCCTGACGGCACTTTTCAGCGGCGAAGTCGGCCAATTTATCTTTGCGAAGTTCATCGTAGAACACCTTGGCTTCGCCCACAAACTCGTAACGGCGCTGATTTAGGATGTCCTCATCAATTTCGCTTTGTGAAGTACCAGCAGGAAGAGCAGCCAAGCCAGCACGTTGGCGTACCTTGTTGAGTTCTTCCAAGCCTTCTCCAGCACTGAGCAAATTGGAGGACTCAGCATAGTTCAACAGCACTTCCGAATATCGGAAGATGGGGAAATTGGCCGAAGGCATCATCAGCGAAAAGTCGGTACGGTTGTCAAAATACTTGCAGTTGAATACAGCCCTCATCTCGGCCGGACGGTCGTTCCAAGCCCTGGGTTCCCACGAAAGCGTAGTAGCGTTGTAGGTACAGGGCTGCGCAACCTGGTCTTTCGGGTCATCGCCACATAGTCCTTCGAAATACGATAGCAAGGCCGTGGCACGTTTGTCGCCGTTGTTCAGCATTTCGCGATAAAGATATCCCGACACACCAAAACGTGCATATTGGTAACAACCCATATAGGCATTGTTAGTTCGACCTAAGCCAAAACGGATGTGCATATTGTTGCTTTGTCCGGCCTGCGGAGAATATTGCAATTCGAATACAGACTCCACGCAGTTCTTGGCATTTTCATTGAACCAATAGAAGTTGTCGGTAAATTCAGGCATCAGGTCGTAGATATGCGAATCTATCACCAGCTTGCTGTAATCGCGGGCCTTGGTAAGATAATCTCTGTTGTTGTCGTTCATAGAAGCTCGATAGAGATATACTTCGCCAAGCGCCGTCTGTGCAGCTCCTTTGGAAGCACGCCAAACATCGTAGCCATTGGCCCCACGCTGTGGCAAAAGACTTTCGGCAGTGGTCAAATCATCGATAACACGCTGATAGGTCTCGTCTACCGACGCGCGGGGAATCTCCAACCCTTCTACCCCATTGGTATAGGTGGTAGGCAGCGGCACGCCCCCATAAAGTCGAAGCAAGTGGAAGAAGGTGTAGCCACGCAAAAAGTAAGCCTGACCTTTGATACGGTTTCTAGCCTCATCGGTCATACTGACGGCTTCTACGCGCCCCAGCACCACATTGGCACGGTTGATACATTCGTAGGCATTAGCCCAAACTTTCATAACTCCGCCTACAGAAGCACTATTGGCATAACTCCACTGCGAAAGCTCATGCATATTGTCCTTGTTATAAGTGGGCCATCCTTGTTCGGTAAGCATTTCAAGGTGTGCAATGTACAAAGAGTTATTGCCTGAATAAATACGGCGAAACCGGTTATAGGTGGCATTCAACGCTGTCTGCACCTCAGCCTCGGTCTTATAATAAGAATCGGGGGATATAAAGGTATAGGGTTGCTCTGTAAGATCGCTGCAACTGCTCGTGGTAAGAGCTATGGTTGCCAAAGAAAAGACGGCAAAACTTGCCATTATGTATTTTAATGCTTTCATTGCTTATTCTTTTTTAGGTTAGAACTTGATATTCACACCAAACAACACAGTCTTGGCATAGGGGTTGGATACATCACCATTTTCAGGATTGTATCCCAAGTGATTGGCTGCCGTAAAGAAATTTTGCAAGTTGACATTCAAGAGTAAACCCTTGACATATTTTCCGTGGATGGCCTTGCTAAAATCGTAACTTAGGCAGATGTTCTTCAAGACGAAATAAGACCAATCGGCATTGGTGCGGTCGGAAAGGACAACACCCTTGGCACCAATGGCTGGAGCCGTTCCGTTAGGATTGGAAGTACTCCACATGCTGGCATAGCCCTGCTTGGAAGGAACACCCAGCTGGTCTTTCACGCTGTTGTCCACCCACATGGCATAGTTGCCCGTATTCTGGTAAGCCACCGCCCATTTGGTATTGTTGTTGTAATAGTCTTCACTACCAGCCATGGAAGCATACTTGAATGCACCATAACCATAAACTTGCAGCTTGAGTTCCTTCCATTGCAAACCAAGATTAAGACCATAGAAATACTTGGGTTCGACACTGCCTATACATTGGGCATCATCGATACTGAGTTTGCCATCTTCGTTAACATCACGATACATTTCAGAACCGATACCCACCAAACCGACAAGACTGGGCATAGCTGCCAAGTATTGGTCGAGCATTTCCTGCGATTTGATAATACCTTCGCTATGATATGCATAGACACCATTTACAGGCTGTCCAACTTCAAGAACGCGGGCCAAACCAGTAGATGCGGTACCGTCATAAATGGTAATGCGGTCGGCTCCTTCATACAATTTCTTGATGCGGTTGGTGTTATAGGTAAAGTTTCCTCCGAGCGTCAGTTTCCAATCTTGCGTCTTGATAACATCAACACTAAGCGTAGCTTCGATACCATGGTTTTCTACTTCGCCCACATTGCTCAACACCGAAGAATAACCGGAAGTTGAGGGAATGGGTACCGTGTATAGCAGGTCTTTGGTCTGCCGGTCGTAGTAGTCGAAACTCATCTGTACACGGTCGAAAAGTGTCATATCAAAACCGAGGTCGGTCTGGTAAGTACTTTCCCATTTAAGCTTGGAGTTGCCAACTTCTTCGTAGAAACCGATAAGAGAATTGGTGCCGTCGGAATAGTTGGCATTGGATGTTGAGGTCGCCAAACGGGCCAAGGACTGATAATTGCCAATTTCCTGGTTGCCAGTAACACCATAACTTCCACGCAGTTTTAATTCAGATATAACCACATTGTCGCGCAGGAAATCTTCCTCAGAAACGCGCCACGCCAGACCCATTGATGGGAAAGTGCCCCATTTGCTATCGGAGCCGAAACGCGAAGACCCGTCAAAACGAATGGTTCCCGTAAACAAATAGCGGTCTTTGTAGGCATAGGTACCACGAGCCGTCCACGAAATCAGGCGGTTGCTATAGATATCGCTGGCCACCTTTACCGAAGCTTGGTCTGCTCCTGAAAAATCGTAGGCACCCAAGGCATCATTATGGAAATTGCCAGACATCTGAGAGTAGTTGTAAGCATAATCTTGCCACGAATAGACACCTGTCAACGACATACGGTGATTGCCCCATTGGTTGGCGTAACTCAGAATATTATCCATCAGACGGGAATCCTGACGAGCCCAACGATGTATACCGTTGCTGGTATCCGAACCCGACTGTATACC
>CAVEPA010000024.1:0-3820 GCA_963617485.1 bacterium
AAAATACTATATTCGCAGTCTAATTGCAGGCTGTCCTAAAAAGGGGAAGTTCACACTGGAATACAACAAATTGAATGGCAAACTCGCCAAGACAAAGGAGTTGGATATTTCCGAGCACTATACCACGAAATATGACAAGTATGGCCATAGTGTCGGCAGCGAGAAGGATGGCTATGTGTTGCGTCAGGAGATTAAGGTCGATCTGGAGATGGACAATGTGCTGCTGAACAAGGTGATTCGCGGAGTCGGCAAGTACATAGAGGGTGCGCAGATTAATATCGGCTATACCGTGAAGGATCCTCGTCCTTCTCAGTTGAAGATGCTTGAACGGGCCATCAAGGATGCTACCGAGAAAGCCAAAATTATGGCGGAAGCTGCGCATTGCAAGCTCGGCGATGTGGCGAACATCAATTACTCCAGGCAGGATGTCCATGTTTACTCCCAGGCCCGCAATATCCACTCGAACGAGGAAGCTATGTCCTGCAACCCGGAGAGCCTTGACATCTCGCCCGAGGACCTGGTGGTAAGTGATGATGTAACAGTCGTTTGGGAACTTAAATCTTTATGAGGATGCAAGGCAAATTCAAAGTGATAACCCTGTGCGGGAGTACGCGTTTCAAGGACGAGTACATGGAGGCGCAAAAGCGGCTGACGCTCGAAGGCAACATTGTTATCTCCGTGGGCCTGTTCGGCCACAGCGGCGATGATGAAGTGTGGACACCCGGCACAAAGGAGATGCTCGACGAGATGCACCTCAGCAAGATTGACATGGCAGACGAAATCTTCGTTGTGAACCCTGGCGGGTACGTCGGCGAAAGCACGGCGAGGGAGATTGCCTACGCCCTCTCGCAGGGCAAGAAGGTGGGTTCGCTCTGCCCTATTGACCTAAAAGAAAGACAAAGGAGCGTTGCCGACGGCTTATAAAACTCGGCCTGATGACTCCTGCAGGAAAGAAAGTGCTGCCGTCCCTTGCAAAGGACTCCTTCAAGGCCGAGCCGTGGTCATCGAAGCCATCAAGGCCGACAAATACATTCAAGCCGCCCGCGATGGCAAAATGACCGGCGAATGGAACGCTGCTGGGCACCTGCACGATGTAAAAATAGGAGCATCAAAATCCCTAATAATGGTTATTGCCGTCGTATGGCTTGGCGTTCTAATTTTGCCGCAGAAACAAAGTGACTTCTTTTTATCATCATCAAGCCGAAAATGGAAAAAGAACAGAAGACCGACCTCGCGCGGATTATAGTATCCGCAGTGCTGCTTGCCGCAGCCGTGATTGTGGAGAAGACCTGCACGCTGCAGACCTGGCAGCTGCTGCTCATATACCTGGTGCCGTACCTTGTAGCCGGTGCCGATGTGCTCAAGGAGGCGGGCGAGAGCCTGCTCAAGCTGGAGGCCCTCGACGAGGACTTTCTGATGAGCATCGCCACCCTCGGCGCACTCGCAATCGGCTTTCTGCCGGGCGCTGAAAGCCAGTTCCCGGAGGCAGTATTTGTGATGCTCTTCTTCAAGGTAGGCGAACTTTTCGAAGGTGTGGCCGAAGGCCGGAGCCGCAAATCCATCTCGCATCTGATGGACATCCGCCCCGACACCGCCAATGTGCTCCGCGATGGCAAGACGCTGACTGTCAGCCCAGAAGAAGTACAGGTGGGTGAAAGCGTAGTCGTCAAGCCGGGCGAGAGAGTGCCGATGGACGGCGTGGTCATCGAGGGCGATTCGAGCCTCGACACCGTGGCGCTGACCGGCGAGAGCGTACCTCGCGGCGTGCACAAGGGCGACGAAATCTTCTCCGGCTGCGTCAACATCAGCGGCCTGCTTACCGTCAAGGTTACCAAGGCGTTCGGCGAATCCACCGCTTCCCGCGTACTCGACTTGGTGGAGAATGCCGCCGAAAGCAAATCTCAGAGCGAAAACTTCATCACCCGATTTGCACGGGTATATACTCCGATAGTGGTGGGCTGTGCCGCGGTCGTGGCCGTACTGCCGCCGCTGTTTTCCGGAAACTTCGGTGCCGCCTTCCCCACCTGGCTCTACCGGGCCCTCACCTTCCTTGTGGTCTCCTGCCCTTGCGCGCTCGTGATTTCTGTGCCGCTGACATTCTTCGGAGGCATCGGTGCCGCTTCCCGCAGGGGTGTGTTGGTCAAGGGTTCCAATTATCTTGAGGCCCTGGCTAACACGGGCACGGTAGTGTTCGACAAGACCGGCACCCTTACCAAAGGCGTGTTTGAGGTGGCCGTGGTTCATCCCGAGAAGATTGACGAAACCTCGCTCCTGCACCTAGCCGCCCACGTGGAACGCTACTCCACCCACCCGATTGCGGCCTCGCTGCGGGCTGCCTACCCCAATGAGGCTGACGACTGCTCCATCACCGACATCAAAGAGATTGCAGGTCAGGGCGTCAGCGCGCTGGTCAACGGACAGACGGTATGCGTAGGCAATTCCAAATTAATGGACACCGTGGGTGCCAAGTGGCATCCCTGCGAGAAAAACGGTACGACGATACACGTCTCGATAGACGGAGAATATGCGGGTCACATCGTGATTTCCGACAAGGTCAAGGACGATGCCGCCGAGGCGATTTCAAGCCTCAAGGAAGCCGGCGTGCGCAGAACCGTGATGCTTACCGGCGACCGCGAGCAGGTGGCCAAGTCAGTGGCCGCTGAACTGAGGCTGGATGAATACCACGCCGAACTGCTGCCTGCCGACAAAGTTTCCAGGATGGAAGCAATCCTTGCCACGACCCCTCAGGGGCTCAAGACGGCGTTTGTCGGCGACGGCATCAACGACGCGCCGGTGCTTGCCAGGGCCGACATCGGCATTGCGATGGGCGGTCTGGGCTCCGATGCCGCCATCGAAGCCGCGGATGTGGTACTGATGGACGACAAGCCTTCCAAGATTGCCGCCGTCATCGCGGTGGCGCGGCGCACGCTGAAGATAGCCCGGGAGAACACCTGGTTTGCCATCGGAATCAAGGTTCTCGTGCTTGCTTTGGCCGGACTGGGCCTTGCGGGGATGTGGATGGCCGTTTTCGCCGATGTGGGCGTGACAGTGCTCGCGGTGCTCAACGCCATGCGCGCCCTGCGCTAAGAGCATCGCTTTCCGGATTTGACGATTCCGGCGTTGTCCAGAGCTTCCTTCAGCCTGCTTGCCCGATTGAAACCTATGCCAAGTTTCATCTGCAGCAAAGAGACGCTGGACACTTGCCATTCCCGGGCTATATGACAGGCCTCGTCGAACAAGGGGTCACTGCTCCATTTCTTTTCAACCAGAAAATTCCGACGAATATCAATGGCAAATGTATATGAATTCTGACGAAAACTGAGATGTGCGTGGTCTATAAACGGATTGTGTTATTTGAGTTTCTTTCCGTCGGAGAAAGCCGCTCCTACCCTCTCGCCCAGCCGGATGTAACCATTGTGGACGGGGTCGAACGTAAGGAGTTCCATCTTCTCCACGTCCAGCTTGCCATCGGCGGCGAGGAAGCGTTCATCGCATTGGGATTCCCGTTCTTGTCGTAGGTGCCTATCACCAGCACCGGCTGCGGCAGAAGCCAAGCCTTCTTTCCAAATCTTTTCATATCGTTATGTTTATCGTCGCGTAAACGCGTATCGCCATTATTTTAAACCGAAAGAAACAGCCAGATGGAAGCGGCAATCATCACACCGGCCACAATTTTCTGATAAAGTTTCTTGTTGATATTGTGTATCAGTTTGATGGCGATGAAATTGGCCAGCATCATGGCCAAGCCTATCAGCAGGCCGCAGACAAAGATTTCGCCGTTCATCAGGTCGAGCTTGCCGTACATGAAAATCTTGATGAT
>CAVEPA010000025.1:0-2953 GCA_963617485.1 bacterium
GGAACTTTAGTTAAGGTCGAAATGGCAATTTATATTACCTTTGCCCACTGGAATATAAATATAACGACAATGAACCGCAGTATCCTCACTTTGGGCCTGGCGCTGAGCCTTTTCGCCCTGGCAACTTCTTGCAAACAAGAAACGAAATGGTCGCAGCGCATGGCCGATTCCGAAATGCAACGTTTCCCCCAGCTTTATCAGTTCGACCACGGTAAACGCCTGTATTTTGGTTATACTCAGGGACTTGGCGCTACAGCCATGCTCAAGATGTGGCATTATACCGGCCAGCAGAAATACTACGATTACGTCTATCAATGGGGCGATACCATTATCGGCCCGCAGGGACAGATTCACTTGTATAAGCCCGAGGACTACAATCTCGATTTCATCAATTCGGGCAAGGCTCTGTTCGAACTCTACGCCCAAAGCGGCGAGGAACGTTTCCGCATGGCCATCGACAGTTTGATGGACCTGCAGATGCGCCGTCAGCTGCGCACGCCCCAGGGCGGCTTTTGGCACAAGAAGCGTTATACGCAGCAAATGTGGCTCGACGGGCTGTACATGGCTTCGCCTTTCTTGGCACAATATGCCGTCACCTTCGACGAGCCGGCTTGGATAGACGATGTGATTCATCAGCTGACGTTGGTGGGCGAGCACACTTACGATGCCAACACGGGCCTGTTCTACCATGCTTGGGACGCTTCGCACCAGCAGGCTTGGGCCAATCCCGAAACCGGTTGTTCGCCAAACTTCTGGGGACGCAGCATCGGCTGGTATGCCATGGCCCTGGTGGACGACCTCGACTTTATTCCCCAAGATCATCCCCGCCGTGGCGAAGTGCTGGAACTGGTACGCAAAGTGGCCGAGGGTATGCTGCGCTGGCAGGATAAAGAAACCGGCCTGTGGTATCAGGTGGTGGACAAGGGCCAACTGGAGGGCAATTATCTGGAATCGTCCGTTTCGTCTATGATGATGTATTTTTATGCCAAGGCCTGCAATAAGGGCTATCTGCCGCGCGAAACTTACTGGCCCGTGGCCAATGCCGTGCTTGACGGCCTGATTGCTCACCGTATCGTGGAGAATGCCGATGGTAGCATCAGCCTGACGCAATGCTGCGCCGTGGCCGGTTTGGGCGGCAATCCTTATCGCGACGGCAGCTTCGACTACTACATTCATGAGCGCATCCGCGACAACGACGGCAAGGCTACCGGTCCCTTCATCTTGGGCTGCATCGAGCTGGATCGCTAAGGACAAATCGCTAAGGACGGATTGCTATGGAACAATATTTGCGGGCAACGCCCATGCTCGATTTTTGGCACGAAAGTATCCAAGGCCTGGTCGATGAACGTGGCTGGCGCCGGATGGACGCTTTTGCCCAACTGCAAGCTATCTACAATTTTGTTCGCGATGAAATTCTCTTCGGTTACAATACGGACGATGGCATTCCCGCTTCGCGGGTGCTGCAAGACGGCTACGGGCAGTGCAACACCAAGGGTACGCTCTTTATGGCACTGCTTCGCGCTTGTGGCATTCCTTGCCGTATCCACGGCTTTACCATCGACAAGAAGTTGCAGCAAGGGGCTATGACGGGCTTGGTTTACCGTTCGGCACCGCGCGATATTTTTCACAGTTGGGTAGAGGTGTATTTCGAGAGCAACTGGTTCGAGCTGGAGGCTTTTATTCTCGATATGACGTATCTTCGCAAATTACAGGCCAAGTTCAACCATTGCCCCGGCGCGTTTTGCGGCTATGGAGTGGCGGTGGCCGATTTTCAGCATCCCATCGTCGATTTCGAGCGCAACAATACTTATATTCAGAGCGAGGGCATCACACAAAATTTCGGTGTTTACGACTGTCCTGATGATTTGCTCCGCGAGCATCATCAGCAGATGTCGGCTTTCAAAGCTTGCTTGTATCGCCATCTAGGCCGTCACCTGATGAACCGCAATGTCAAAACCATCCGAAATAGCTGAACATTGAACGGACATAGGTTAATCGTCAATTCTGCCAATTGTTAACTTCCACTGTGATGCCTATATCACCACAGGCGTACTCGCCATTGCTGTTTACTATCTGGTATAAAGTTTCCATTCTTCTATGCGGTTGTGGGTTATCCCAATTCTTCGATGCTCGCGTATTGCGCATCGTAGCGCTCTCCCTTTCCATTATAGGCTTTACGGGAGCAACGCAGTTGCGAGGAGTCAAGTTCGTTGCTTGCATCAATGTCGACGCGTAGATACATCGCGGTGGTGTTCACATTCTTGTAGCGGTCTTTATCCACTTCGCCCGCACCGATAACCTTGCACTCACCTCTTATGCGGAACAAGTGTTGGTCGTTGTCGTTTCGATGATGGAACAACACGAAACCGAGGGTCGGCAGGTGCTGCACAATCTCCATAGAGTCCTTGGTGTACTTGATGCCAATGGCAAGTTTGCCGTTCTGCAGGAACTGCTGGCTCTTGGTGGCATATTGCTCCAACATCACCATCAAGACACCATTCTTCTCGGGATTGTAGACAATACCTTTTTCCTCACTTATGGCTTTGGCGATGATAGGTTCGGGGTTCTCGCCCAGTCTGCACGGCTGCACATAGAAACTCTTGCTGAGCTCCGCAAGCAGACGGTCGTTTTCGGCCTTCATCCCCTCAGCGCTATCGAGAGCCAGCGAAAGGATGCCCGCATCTTCGAACGGAGAATACATCTTGCCGATGACATCCTTGAAGTGGCTGTGGATGTACTCCTTGGTGTTAACGCCGGGGTGGGCTTTCAAAGCGTAGAAGTTGAAACTCTCCTGCAACCAATCCTGAATAGTTGCACGGAACTTACCACGAATTTTTTCCTTCCATGCCGCCCGAGCCGGTTCGTTATTGCGGGCATAGAGCGACAGCACAAACAAGAAATTAACATCGTAGTGGAACAACAGAAGGGTGTCGCGGTCGAACAGTCGGTTCTT
>CAVEPA010000026.1:0-2033 GCA_963617485.1 bacterium
AGGGTGATTTTTGAAAGGCTGTGGGGCCTACCGAATTTTTTGTCGGTTTTTCTTGCACAATGCAAGAAAAGTTTGTATCTTTGCGGAAATAACAAAATAAAAGGGCTATGGACTTCGAATTCGACTTTAATTTCGGAAATAAGCAGCAGGATACACCGCCTGTCGAAGATAGCGTTCCAGAGAAAAAGAAACGTTCTCATCGACGGACGAAAGAGTGTGTCGGGCTGTCTCTCAAGTACGAATACAGAAGAGCATGGAGTGAGGTGCAGCTGCTTGAGGCCATGCGATACAAGCCTCTTGACAAGGGTCTGGCCTATCACTTCATTACCGGAGGAGATGTCGACAGCCTCTCGTTCCTAAAGGTCATCATAAACCAGCAGAAGACCCTTGACTATCTGCTCTGCTCGACATGGGTGATAAGCGCAGAGGATATGTTGCAGCTGCGGTACTGGTACGAAGAAGGCCGCGTTAAGAAACTCGATATGTATCTTGGCGAAATCTTCCCGAATCAGTACAAGATTGAATGGGGTATTGTTCAGGATTTTTATCGCGACCACCCCGAAGCCGGTCGTGTGGCCAACTTTCGAAACCATTGCAAGGTTTATGCCGGATATTGCGAAGCCGACGACTTTTATTTTGGAATTCAGACATCAGCGAATGCGAACACAAATCCGCGTATAGAGCAGGCGTCTATTGTTACAGAGAAGCCGCTTTTTGAGTTTTACAAAGAATTTTTCGATGGTATAAATAGTTTTACGAAGGAGGAAAAAGATGGTTGACGAGAAGAAAAAGAAAGAACAGTTTATCGAGGCGATGAAGAATTGTCTCGGCATAGTCACGTCGGCCTGTCAACAGGTGAATATCAGTCGGACTTTGTATTACACTTGGCGAAACACGGATGAAGAATTTGCTAAGGCCGTAGACGAAGTGAAGGATATGCAGATTGATTTCGTTGAAGGAAAGTTGATGACCAATATCAACAACGGCGATGTCACAAGCATCATTTTCTACCTCAAGACCGTCGGTAAGGCGAGAGGCTATACTGACAAGGCTATGCCGAGACCAGATGCGGAGAAACAGGGCTTTTCAATTAAAGAACAGAAACGTATTAATACACGGACCGCCGGCGAAAAATCGGCTCTTGTCAAGAAATTGAAAGCCGCCGGCAAGTACAGCGAATTGCTCGACCCACAGCTGGATATTGCTGCGGCACTCATCGTTAAACGCAAGATGCTTGATGAGGAAATACGGACGGATACGAAAAAGAGTGTCATGGTCGAGTCAAGTCGCGAAGGTAATGACAGACTGATTATTGACCCAAGGCAGAACTTGTATAAAGAGCTGACTAAACTCGAGCAGGATGCCCTCAAGTCTCTTGGAATGGATGCAAGTAAGTTGAGTGAGCAAGAAGCCAAGTCGCCGCTTGAGGATTTGATAGAGGCGATGAAAAAATAATATGCAGAACGAGGAAAAGGAATATTTCCGTAAGGTCAAGGCCGATGCGGTCAGAGAGCTGCAGGGCAGGAGGGCAGACCTTCCGTCCCTGTATGCCTATGCTCTGAGCGAGACCGACCCGAGACTTGAGGAATACACAATGGCGGTCATCGACAATCCCGACGACCACAACCTCTACGAAATCCTCGCGGTCAAACGTTTCTTCTTGATGCTCGACAGATACGACTGGAAGGCGAAGAAAGTAAGAAAGTTTTACAAGTTCTATGAGAAGGTATGCAAGTTCAGCGGCATCAACGGCCGCACCCACTACCTTCTGACCCCTATCCAATGCTTTCAGTTCGCCAATATCTTCGGTTTCGCCCTGCCTGACGGACGGCGGCTGATACGCACGGCCTATCTGTTCGTTCCCCGCAAGTTCAGCAAGACGACATCAAGTGCAGCCCTCGCCGTCTACGATATGCTTTTCGGCGACTCCAACGCCCAGGCCTACGTGGGAGCCAACAGCTACGACCAGGCAAAGATATGCTTCGACGAGATACGAAACATCATGTTTGACCTCGACAAGTCAGGCAAACACC